>NZ_JAFVUX010000018.1 GCF_017502485.1 Helicobacter sp. | reverse complement strand
CTCCACCGCATCATTCCACCATCTCACCATAACTCCGGGCGGACAAATCACAATGGATGCTAACAATGCCAAGCTAGTTTTGGAGAAGCACGGAGATGAAGTAGGAGTGCTAGAGCTGGGCGTGTCGATTAAAGATTCTGGCTTACACAATGGCTATGGCAAACCACTGCTAGCTATCACTAATGCTGGGGATACCCTACAAAACATCGACTTTAAGCCCGGAGAAGTGAAGCGGTTTGTTGATGCAGGAGAGATCAAGTATAACTTTGTGGATTCTAATGGACAAACTTCTGTGATCCATTGTGATGGGAGTGAAAGAGAAAAATGCGAGAGCATTAAAGATCGTATAGCAATCTATGCAGACAGTGCGCCAACAATCAATGATTCTAACTATACTACACGGCGATTAGATCTCTCTGCCATAGGGCTTAAGTATGAAAAGGTGCTTGGTTATAATTACATTGGTATTAAATTAAGCTCCAATAATGCTGATAACCCCTATCAAATCGACGATATCCGCTACTATCTCTACCGAAAATGTGGGCAAGAATGTGTGGAGAAGATAGGCTCTATCTCTAGCACTGCTACAATCACTCAAGGCGCACAAACACAGCTTGATGGTGATGGCAATCAAGTCTATGTATATGAATACAAAGACGACAAAGGCACACTTAATAAAATCTTTTGCCAATCTACTGACACAAGCGCGTGCAAAACACTCAATAAGGTAAGCAAGGATATAACCCAAGTTAATGCCACATATATAGAGTCTGATATTTTTGACTGGCTAAACTTTCTTTCTATCTATGATAAAGGTATCACTTGGACAGGGGCAAATGTCTTAAACTATGACTTAGACTTTTTCTTACACACAGCTACTCAGCTTAATAACACCCTAGATCAAATCACTTCTGTTGATAGAAAGGCTTCTGCTGCTGCTTCTACAAGGCTTGCTGCTGATATTGCAAGATCAAATCGCTTAGTTAAGCTCTCAAACTTTAGTGGTGGTAATACTAGCAATACCTTTGCAGCCCTAGGAGCTAAGTCCCTAGCTAAGCTCCCCCACTATGCAGAATCTAGCAACATAGCAAGTGATGCATCTCCTAGGAAAAATCCTGCTTTTTTGTATAAGTTTAGTAATCGCCACGATTTTATGAACAATATATGGGCGACAGCCATTGGTAGCACAAGCTTTGTCAAAAATGGGCAAGCCACACTCTATGGGATCAATGTAGGCTATGACCGATTTATCCCCCTAGGAGAGAGTGGGCTAATCCTTGGGGGCTCTACTTCTTATGGCTATGGGATTTATAATGCAGATTTGCTCAAAAACAATAGTCATAATACAAATGTAGGATTCTACTCTAGAGCCTTTGTTGCTAATCACGAAATAGACTTCACTGCTAACTACACACTAGGGATTAATAACGAAGATATTATTGCAAGAGAAAATCCATTTTTACAATCTCTAGCGCAAAGCTATGGCTACAATACTCATACAATCAACATAAATGCCAACTATGGCTACATCTTTGGCACGAACAATAAATCATTGGTCTTTAAGCCTATGGGTGGGCTTAGCTACTATGCTATTAATGTCGGTGAGCTAAATGGTGGTAATAGGCACATTACTCCCCATACACAATCCACCCGCACGCCAGATTCTAGCAATATCGGTATAGCAAGCCCCTATACACAAAGACACTTACTAGCCTTAATGCTAGCTTTAGAAACAAGGCAGTATTTCTCTCAGACTAGCTATTGGTTCATCAACATTGGTGCGCAAAAAGATCTTTATAGTTCTAATGGCAATGGAGAAATGTCGATTTTTGATAGAGTGCGATTAGATAGGGCACGATTTGTAGGGAATAATTCTCTAAGCTATCGTGGTCACGATGAGCTTAATACCCATCTACTAGGTACAGCAGGTGGAGAAGTGCTACTAGGCAAACAAACATTTGTCAATTTTGCTTTAGGGACAAAAATAGGACTAAGCTATAAGGATATTAACCTAACAGCAAACCTAGGGGTAAGGTATGTGTTTTAGGGGCT
>NZ_JAFVUX010000017.1 GCF_017502485.1 Helicobacter sp. | reverse complement strand
TAGCTTCCCCCCCCCCCCGATTTAGGTTAGGCGCAGTATGATGGGCTGACATTTAGTATCCTTAAATAGTAAAATGGCTTTAAAGCACTAGGGTAAGTTTGCGATTGTAGCACAATGCTTCTTATGGTGTTGTTTTACTCCTAGTAATTTTATGGTAGAATCCCAGCTTGCGAGAAAGTCTTAGATCTTAGGTAGGAGTTGTTATGAGTGTGCTTTTTATCACCATTGAAATTCTTTTAGCAGTCATTATTGTGGGCGTTGTCTTGCTACAAAAATCAAGCTCACTTGGACTTGGAGCATACAGCGGGAGTAACGAATCGCTCTTTGGCGCGAAAGGTCCAGCAGGGTTTCTAGCGAAATTGACCATTGTCCTAGGACTATTGTTTTTGGCAAATACAATTTTTCTAGGCTATCAGCTCAATACACAGCAGCAAAAAAGTGTCTTTGACACAGCAAAGCCGGTAGAATCCACACCGCTTAATGCCCCATTAAACGCCCCGCTAGATTCTGGGCTTAATCAGCCCCTGCAAGGCACGCTAACCCAACCAGAACAATAATCAACTTCTAAGGATAAAGTATGACACAAGACATCATTGCACGCACCAAATCCCATATGGAAAAATCGCTAGAATCTTTACGCAAGGATTTTAGCACCTTGCGTAGTGGCAAAGTCTCTGTAAGCGTGCTAGATAATATTCGTATAAATTACTATGACATCCCTACTCCACTCAATCAAGTAGGCTCTGTCATTGCTCAAGATGCAAGTACGATTGTCATCACGCCATGGGAAAAATCCTTACTAAAAGATATAGAAAAGGCGATCCAAGAAGCAAATATTGGGGTTAATCCAAACTCCGATAGCGAATGCGTCAAGCTATTTTTCCCGCCAATGACCCAAGAGCAACGCAAAGACATAGCCAAGGAAGCGAAAGCTATGGGCGAAAAGGCAAAAATCGCCGTGCGCAATATCCGCCAAGATGGCAATAATCACATTAAAAAGCTTGAAAAAGACAAGCAAATCACAGAAGATATAAGCAAAAAAACGCAAGATGATGTGCAAAAGCTCACTGATGAGTTTGTTAAAAAAATCGATGAAATGGTCAAGCACAAAGAAGAAGAGGTTATGAAAATCTAATGCAAGCACTTAACATCGAACAAATCTACAAAGATGCTCACGCACTTTTAAAGGGACATTTTCTCCTAAGTAGCGGAAATCACTCTACCCATTATCTCCAATCTGCCAAAGTGCTTGAAAACCCACAAATAGCAAGTAAGCTAGGTTGTGCGCTTGCCACACAAATCAAAGAAGCTCACATAGAAGCTGATACGATTTGTTCCCCAGCTCTTGGTGGAATTCTAGCAGGCTATGAACTAGCGCGTGCTCTTGGCGTGCGCTTTATCTTTACAGAGCGAGTCGATGGAGTAATGCAACTTCGCCGTGGCTTTGAAGTAGCAAGTGGCGAAAGAGTGATTATCTGTGAGGATATTATCACCACGGGCGGCTCTGCACTAGAGTCCGCTCGGTGCGTGGAGTTCCTTGGAGCAAAGGTTGTAGCCTATGCAGGACTAGCTAATCGAGGGTTTTGCGTGCGCGCTAATAGCAATTTAGCTAGCAAAAAACCAGAATGTCGCCTGCCAGATTCTACTCCGCTCTTTGCCCTAGAAGACTTCATCTTCACAATGTATGACCCAGAAGACTGCCCACTATGTGCGCAAAATCACTCCAAAGCTATTAAGCCCGGCTCTAGGGGCAACTAACCCTCCTATGCCAAACAAACCTGTGTCTAGCAAGCCAAGATTCCGCACAATTAAAAAGCTTTATAAGCAGTCTCAAGCCCTAAACCCAGAACAACGCCCAAGCACCTATAACACAATCGCTAGAGAAATCTTTGTAGCGCGCAGGCTTAAAGCACTGCTTGTTGATATATTTATGATTTACACACCTATTTTATATTGCACATATTGGATTCTAGGAGGTGCGCAAGAGTTTCGACAAAGCCAGCTCGCTATTGCCTTATGCTTTGGAGCTTATGCTGGGATTTGCGCACTCTTTATAGCTAAAAGTGGGCAAACACCGGGCTTGCGCTATGTGCGATTAAAACTTGTTGATCAAAGCTTCCTACCAAAATCTACCACAAACCCACAAGTTGGATTTTGGCGTGCATTTGTGCGGATGTTTGTCTGGGCTTTTTCTTACGCGATTGCAATTGGGTTTATCGTGCCTTTTATTTCAAAGTCTCATCAATGTCTCCACGATAGCCTAATGCACACAAAAATCATCGATGTCGATGAACCCACGCAAAACACTTGAATACAAACACGCTAGGGAAACGACTAGAATTGGCACGCATTTTGCTTAGGTCTTACTAACTTTCAAAAAAAGGATGTTTGATGACAAGTATCACACAGAGAATCAAGACGATGTCAGTTACTACAATCGCAACACTTAATCTCGTTGCTTGTATGGGGACTCAAGAGAGCGTGGGACTTACGCCACCAAGTGCAGATTTTCACCCCACAGGAATTGAGAATCCAGGATTTGGCGGAATAAATCCACCATCAATGATAAATCCTCCTTTAGCAAACCCACTCCCAAGCCCCATTATCGGTAATAACCCTATGGTAGGGGAAGGTGATGATGAAATCGCCCCATCAAAAGGTGGCAATGAGCCTATCATCCAAAATAACCCGAACCTTACTCCAAGCAATATTATCGAATTGCAAGTAACGGGTACTGGTGTCGCTCCGCAGAACTCCATCTCCCCAGCGCAATCCACAGCTCTAGCCAAGCGCGCAGCTATGATTGATGCATACAAGCTCCTTGGTGAAAAAATGTATGGGGTAAAACTCAATGGTCAAGACACTGTGGAAAATATGGCGATCACAAGCTCCACTGTAAAATCCAAAGTCCAAGCCCTTGTGCGGGGTGCAGATGTCGTCAATGTCGATTGTAAATCTGGATTATGCCAAGTAACAATGGAACTTAAACTTGATGGTCGCGTGTGGTATCGTGCGCTTGGTGGGCGATAAGTAGAGTGAAATCTCTTGCTATATCTCTATGTGCTGCTACGCTATCTGCCATTGTTTTTGGTGGATGCACAAATTTGGGGATTTTAGATCTATTTTCTGATAAACCTGTGAGCAAGGATGCTCTCTCACAATACAACCAACAAAAGCAAGAAAACGCCCCAACAAAAGAAGTCGGCAAGCGTGTGCTCTACATCAAATCCCGTATTTTTAACTACTACGATTATGCAACCTTTGCTGTCAACAAGAAGCAAGAAATATTTATTGAGCTTTTTACTGGCGGAAAGGCAATTGGCACACTAGAGGTAAGCAAGCATAGAATCTGCATCCTAAAAGATTGCGTACGCAAGTGGCCCACTGCTAAAGAGTTTTTCGGAAAAGTGAGCTATGGAGATTTATTTGATGATATATTTTTCCAGAGAGATATTTTTGGTGGGATAGGCAAGGTCATAGAGCCTAGTGGTGCGATAGTGCAGAGATTCCAAAAAAATAGTGAGATTATCTACTATCATCGCACTGCCAAGGGCGTTTTGTTTAAAAATATGAGCAATGGCGTCACAGTGTCTCTACATAAATATGAAGAGCCAAAAGTGCCACAAGAAATGGAAGATAACTAGATCTAGCCAAACAAAGCCAAGCGCTTAGTCTAAACATTCTCTGCCACATTGGCTCTGCACAGATGCATCGATAAAAATAATTATACTTGTGGCGATTGAGAATACGAGTGCAAAATCGCGGGGTCTGGCAAGAGACACACTGCAGATGGATCTTTGCCTTCGTAGTCAATTTTACTTAACAGATCACGCGCGATATTGAGCCTAGCAGCCTTTTTATCATTAGAATCCACGATAATCCAAGGTGCATATGGGGTGTGTGTGCGTGAAAACATCTTTTCAAACACGGATGTGTACTCATCCCATAAATCAAGAGATTTGGAGTCAATGGGACTTAGCTTCCACATTCTAAGTGGATCAGTTTTTCTACGCTTGATTCTGCGCTTTTGCTCATCCTGCCCAACATCAAGGAAGTATTTAAAAATCATCGTCCCACTTGAAATAAGCATTTGCTCAAGATTACTTACTTGATAGATAAACTGCTTGTATTCCTCTTGTGTGCAAAATCCCATCACACGCTCTACACCTGCGCGGTTATACCAACTACGATCAAAAAACACAATTTCCCCGCCACTTGGTAAAGTGCTAATATAGCGCGTGAAATACCATTGCGTTTTTTCAATCTCTGTGGGCTTTGGCAGTGCTACAATGCGAAATCCGCGCTGGTTTAAATGCTCTGTGAGTGCCTTGATTGTCCCACCTTTACCCGCTGCATCTCGCCCTTCTAAGATGATGACAATTTTTTGATTGGTTTTTTTGACCCAATTTTGTAACTTCAGTAGCTCAACTTGAAGCTTCTCTATCTCCTTGAGATAAAATTCATCTCGCAAACGCCCATTTTTCTTCTTGTAGATTTCTTCTGTGCGCGATTTATCTGCTTCTGGTCGCAATGTAATCGCCTTTTTTGTCTCTTTTTTACCCTGCATAGCCACTCCTGACAAGATACTGGTCAGGTATTATACGGGATTAACTTGAAAGGTACTTTAAAATTTCCTAAACAAATTTGCTAGAATCTAGCCAACTAAACATACCTTGATGCCACTAATAATGTAAGACTTAAGGAGAAACTACTATGACAAACAATGTAAGCAAAGTGATTATTTTTCTTAACATGGATATAGATTCTGCCGGAGTGCTTTGTGCGGAAATGGTGGTTAAATGTGGCATTTGCTGGGAAAATAAAGATTCTTATGCACGCATACAAGGCACACAGAGGCAAATAGATAATTTTGAGTTATGGGCGTGTGAGTTTTTTAAACAAGAAGTTGTCCTTGGGGAGTGTATAGAATCTATCGCACTAGAAAAGCTTAAAGCACGAGAGCTAACCCTAGCGACTGCTGAGAGTTGTACTGGTGGGCTTATAGGCTATCGATTTACACGCATTAGTGGAGCTTCTAGTGTCTTTATGGGCGGAGTTATTAGCTATGCTAATACAATCAAAGAACAAATTCTAGAAGTATCAAAAAACAGCCTGCAAGACTTTGGCGCAGTTAGCAAGCCTATAGTAGAACAAATGCTACATGGGGCATTGAAAAGGTTTGGGGCAGATGTCGCTATCGCTAGCTCAGGTATCGCAGGACCTAGTGGTGGAAGTAGGCAAAAGCCGGTAGGATCAGTCTTTATAGGAGTGCAAGCTGCTGATAGTTCTCCTATGGTTGAGCAGCACTTCTTCCCCACAAGCAATCTAAACACACCAGCCAAGCATCACCAACCCATAGATTATGCCTCAGCCACACTTTCCTACAATATCACCGCTAGAGAGTATATTCAGCTTGAAGCTTCTACTAAAGCCATAGAAATGCTTATTAAATATCTAAACGATAAATGAATCCTAAGATTTACCACTCTTGACAAAAGATAATAAAAACTTTACAATCTCACTTTTATATTTGACCCGCTAGCTCAGCTGGTAGAGCAATTCCCTTTTAAGGAATGGGCCGTTGGTTCGAATCCAACGCGGGTCACCATATTGTGATCAAGTAGTGGCCCCTTCATCTAACGGTTAGGATACCACCCTTTCACGGTGGCTACAGGGGTTCGAATCCCCTAGGGGTCACCACTTTTTCCTTCTTTATGATTTTCTAGAATTGTGTTGATGTTTGGTCGCTTAGCTCAGTTGGTAGAGCGCCACCCTTACAAGGTGGATGTCACAAGTTCGAGTCTTGTAGCGACCACCATTGATATGGCGAGTTAAATGCTACTTAAGTAAATTTTGGAGCGGTAGTTCAGCTGGTTAGAATACCTGCCTGTCACGCAGGGGGTCGCGGGTTCGAGCCCCGTCCGCTCCGCCACTTCTATCATAGATATAATGTAATTTCACTTAAAAAACTTTGATGAGAACTCCAAATGACCTTAAATACCCTACTAAATCAATTATGTAAATATTGGGGGGGGGGGGGATACTACACACGCTAAGCGAGTAGCCGCTTGCCCATCCAATCATATCTCACTCCATCACCACCCATTTTCTCCCTACTTTAGCGCGATTTATTTGCTCCCTGTTGTCTTGCTGCCATTTTCACCTTTTTATGCCTATATGGTGGGCGTATTTATTATGATTTGTTTTTCTACATATATACCAAAATCTTTTAGAATCCTACTTGGGCTGACACTCTGTCTATCCATCGCAATCATTTTCTCAAGTCGTCTCTACTTTAATCTTGCTCCAGATTTTGATGATGACTTTTCGCGCTATTACCAAAACTATCTTGATGTGTATGATAATCTCCCACAAGCAATGACACAATGGGGTGGCGGATATGAAATAGGGCTACCTGTATTCTACAAACTGCTTGCAATCTTTTTGCCCAAACTTCCGCCGCAATATGTTTTATTCTACACGGCATTATTTGCAACTCTTTTGATGTATATATGGCTTGAAAAATATGGCTCAAAATTTGTGAAAAACTCTCAAAAATCTGCGTTAATTGCTTTTAGCTTATGTATCATTGTGTTTCTATCTACTCTTGGGCTTACTCGACAGGCACTTGCAAGCATTTTTCTACTCTATGTATTTTTTGTCAAGTCGCCCTATTTGAAACTTGTCTTTTTTCTTATTGCCACTAGCTTTCACTTAAGCTCAATCCCCATTGTTTTAGCGTGTTATGTTTTATACTATTTCCCAAGATTTAGCCTAGTGGTCTTTATGGGGTTTTTTAGTGCCTTTTTAATAAGCTCTACTCTTATTAACTCGCATTTAGTCGATGGGGCAAATCTTCTTAATGGTATTTTTCCAAATAGAGTAACTTCCTATATACTCTATTATGTAAGTGCCAATGGATACAACCCCTACTATCTCATTTATACAAATATAATAAAAAACATTATTATGTGCTGCATTGTATTTTCTTTGTTTGTGATTAATGCGAACGACAAGCTAGTTAAGCGATTTAGGGTATTGATTCTTGTAGCTTTTGCTATCTATATAACCAACATTATTCCGGGTAGAGTAGTGATGCTCATAGGTGATACGCTATTTTACTTTATCATATTTGTTGTATTTAGGCACTTTTTCTCCCTAACGCTACTATTCTTTTTCCCCTATTTTCTTAAGCTAATGTATGGGCTACTAACATCTGGCGATCACCCAGAGACTCGGGCATTGGAGCTATTTTTCTCATTCCCAGAATCTAGCCTATATCCATTCTACTACTTTTTCCGAGGAGCATTACTATGAAGCCTTATAATGACTTAGCAATTATCTCTCTCTTCATCAAGCGCAAAAAGTTATTTCTCATCTCTTTGTGTGCTTGCTTGATTCTAGGATCATTTTGGACACATAAGCAAGTAAAAGCCCTACAACAAGAGCAAATATCCTACCACGCAAAACAGGCAAACCCAAGTAGCGAAATGCCCAAAATAGGCTTCATACAATATAACAGATATGGCAATGTATCTCTATCTGAGCAAATCGTTCAAAACATACTCCTAGACTTTTATCAAAAGGACATTATTAGCGATTTCCGCAAAGCTATTGACACACCATTTTTCACCACCTATGCCATATTCTACACGGCAGATAACCCAATCAAACTAATCACTAAATCCCTAGAATCTAACCCAGCGACACAAGAAGTTAAAACAATGCTTAAATTTATCCTATCAAGCCTTGAAAAAGATGAAGCAGCTTATGCAAAAATGGTTATAGAAAATGGATTTTTTAGCATCATTGATGAAGAGATACCATATATAGAAGATCCATCAAAACCCCCAATCAACAAACACTACATCCACTTGGATAAAAACAGGCTTGCCCAAAAAGGCTATAGTATAATCTCCACAGAAATCATCAAAAATCACCAAAGCCTTAATAGCAATAAAATCTGGGTATTTATGATTATTTGTAGCATTATGATTAGCGTGTTTGCTGTATTTCTTGTAGAAAACTTTACAAACTTACGCAAGGAGCTTCGATGACATAAGCCTAAGTAAATATAAAGTAAGCTTCAACAAACAATAAGGGGGCGACAATGTTCTTCTCATCTACGCCTAGCCAATTAGATTCTATCTTAGTGTTTAGGTAATACTTAGCTGCATCATCATTCCCACGCACCTAGCGTCTCACGCTCCCATAGTCGCCAATAGCTTGCATACATTCTAGAAGGATGTGCTTGAAGCTTGCTAAGCTCATAGCAGGCATTAGCCACTTTGAGCGCACAAGCCCTGTAGTAAAACGCCCGGGCGCGCACAATATCACTCGCCTTTTTATCGGCAAACAGAAGATTTTGCGCGACATAGAAGCACGCGACTCCATCGCCCTTGGCACACCAGCTTGCAGGTGCTGTGAGATCTTGGGGTTTAGGCTGCGCTAGACCAAACGCACTTACTATACTCGCTGTTATCCCTAGTAGCATAAATACTATCCATATATACAATATCAATGCTCGAATATTTGGGTGTTGCATACAAATCCTTTATCTTTCTAACTACGCTTAGACTCCATTACATCGAACTTTTTATTAAATTTTGTAGCTTTAACTATAAGCTACAAGCCACACTCACTTCACGCTAGCAGCACCAGAGCGCCCGCCCCACAGGCTCTGTAGCTAGAATCTAGCAAACACGCAAAATGCAAAAGCACAGGTGCAAAAAGAATGGATTGTGCTAGAATCCACTTTTACTTTTCACTAGGATTTATCTATGGATTTGCGCGCGGATTCTAAGCTATTTTTCTATGCCGGGGCTTTGATTATCATTGGCGTGGTGATGAGCTACTCTCTACCTACTTATACCACGCTTGCCTATCGTTATAGCGAACTACACTTTTTCCAAAGAGAGTTTGCAAGCGCTACGCTCGGGATTTTGCTAATGTGGATGATCGCCCAAATTGCCCCAGAAAAATACTTCTTAAAATTTGGATTCTTGCTCTTTTTTGTTGCTTTTGTCCTTATGCTACTTATGCCATTTCTCCCAGAGAGTCTAGCAACTTCTGCTGGGGGTGCGAAGCGGTGGATACGGCTACCATTTATTTCTATTGCGCCAAGTGAGTTTTTTAAGATTGGCTTTGTTTTTTTCTTAGCGTGGAGCTTCTCGCGTAAATTTGTCGATAACCACAAGCGCACCATAGCACAAGAGATTCTAGTGATTTTGCCCTATGTAGCCGTATTTCTCATCGCCGTACTACTACTTGCTGTGCTACAAAATGACTTAGGGCAAGTAGTGCTACTAGCTCTTACACTTGTGGTAATGCTTATCGCAGCTGGTGGAAGTGTGGGGCTATTTGGGATCTTGCTACTAATAAGCTCGGCTCTTGCTAGCATTTTTGTCGCTATATCGCCACATAGAATCTTGCGCCTAAAGCTTTGGTGGGCAAATGCCCAAGACTCTGTACTAGCGATTTTGCCCCAAGGATTTGAGCAATATTTGCGTGTGGAGAATCTCCCAGAACCCTATCAAATCTACCACGCTACCAATGCCATACATAATGGCGGACTACTAGGACAAGGACTAGGCAATGGCACAATCAAGCTTGGGTTTTTAAGCGAAGTACATACAGATATGGTGCTAGCTGGGATCACTGAAGAGCTGGGATTTCTAGGACTTAGTGTGTGCGTGGGATTACTTATACTTGTGGTCTTTCGTGTGCTTAAAATCGCCAATCGTGTCCAAAATGATGTGTATTATCTCTTTTGTATAGGAGTGGCTATGCTTATAGGGCTAAGCTTTATCATAAACGCGCTAGGAATAGCTGGGCTTATCCCACTAAAAGGTATTGCTGTGCCTTTCCTTAGCTATGGGGGCAGTTCTATGCTAGCAAACTGCCTTGCCATAGGGCTTATACTAAGCATTAGCCAAAAAGCCCAGTATCAAAAATCCTAGCCTATGCCCACACCCCCAAGTCCATCTGCCAAGCTAGTAGAATCTAGCTTGGCACATAAGCCTAAGATTCTGGCTCTAGTCGCGCCCACCGCAAGCGGTAAAACAGATCTCGCCCTAGAGCTTGCCACCACCTTAAACGCAGAAATTTTCTCCATCGACTCTCTAAGTATTTATAAAGAAATCAATATCGCCTCTGCTAAGCCTAGCAAAGGCGCCTTGCAGGCAGTCCATCATCACGCTATCAATATACTCTCTCCTAACGAACACTGCAATGCCGAAGTCTTCCGCACGCTTTTTGCACAAGCCTTACAAGTGTGTAAAAAAGAATTTTTGCTCATTGTAGGTGGAAGTGGATTCTACTTAACCTGCCTATATGAAGGGTTATCTGCTATGCCCAGCTTAAGCCAAGAAGAGCGAAGCGATATACAAAAGCGCATAGAAGCCCTGCCTGACCCTTACGCTTTTTTAACAAACATCGACCCACAAAGTGCGCTACGCATAGCACCCACTGATACTTATAGAGTGCAAAAGCTACTATCTCTCTACTTTGCTACATACATCGCACCTAGTACATATTTTTCCACCCACACCAAGTCTCCCCTAATCCAAAAGCCTAGAATCTATACCATACATACGCCCAAGCCTGAACTACACGCGCGCATAGAAGCACGCACAAAGGCTATGCTAGATTCTGGCTTACTTGATGAAGCAAGATATTTGCTAGCTCACTATGGGCGCACCATTGAGCCCTTTAAAGCCATAGGACTAAAAGAGTGCCTACGCTATTTTGATGGAGAGCTAGAATCTAGCGAGCTAGAGCCGCTTATCATCACCCATACACGCCAACTAGCCAAACGCCAAGCCACCTATATCCGTGCTAAATTCCAAAATGCGCAAGTAGAATCTAGGGACAAGCTCCTCGGTAAAATCTTGCGCGAGTGCGCACAAGATCGACTATAATTACAATCTACAACACCACAAGGAGCAATTATGAAATTATTTGGATTCTGGGATTACAAAAACACCGATATAAAGTGCAAAGCACTAGGCTTTAAGCTTGTCAAAAAACGCGACACACTTACACTTTTATTTCTAGATCTCCCGCTTTTGCAAAGAAGACGCTATACGACTAAAAATATCTATGGGGGGGGGGGATTGAAATTGTTGATTACGCGTTGAGATTTTGCGGGATTTTATGCTACCAAACACGCCGATACAAATACCTAGCCACCTACCCAAGCCTTAAGGCAAACGATCTTTTGCTCCCAACGCTCCTAGCAGAATCCAATTTGCTTCACAAACTAGAATCTTTGACTAAAAATATGCCCCAAGCAAGTAGGGATTTAGCCTACACTATTGTATCAAGAGAGCTACAAGCCTATCACAATCCTTTGCAACGATACTATGCCTTGACACAAGAAGAGCTCACAGCCCTAGAGACACTCGCGCATAATTTTTATGCAAAGATTCTATCTCTAGCTCCTAATCTTTGCTACTACAACGGCTACTTTCTCCCAGAAAAACACCTTGAGTGCTCTGTATTTTTCTACAAACACGGACTCCATACCTTGCGCAATCTTGATAGACTAAGCAATAAGGACATCATTGATGTAGGTGGGTATATCGGCGATAGCGCACTAATTTTCCAAGACTATACACAACAATCTATCCACTGCTTTGAAGCCAGTAAAAACACTTATCAAAAACTACTTACCACCCTGCACTTAAACAACACCACACGCATTATCCCTGTTAACAAAGCTCTAGGCGCGAAAAAAGAAACACTTACACTCAATCTCTATGGCGGTGCCTCTAGCCTTGTATTTGCTCCCATATCTTTAGGAAGTGAAGAAGTAGAAGTCATCACACTAGATGCTTATGTGCAACAGCACAATATCCAAGTAGGATTTATCAAAGTCGACATAGAAGGCTTTGAGATGGAGTTCCTCAAAGGTGCAAAGCATACAATTTGCACACAAAAACCTACAATGCTCATAAGCATTTACCACCAAGCAAGCGACTTTTTTGCCATTAAGCCTTTGCTAGAGTCGTGGAATCTGGGCTATGAATTCCACTTATACAAGCCTATTGATGGATACATATCGCTAGAGACTTATTTATTTTGCGAGATGCCTTAACCACACTTTTCAAAAATAGATTCTAAGTAATTAAGCATAGTTTGTGCTACTTTTTAGCTACAATTAGTCCCAAAATCACAAAAGGATCGCCCAATGCCAGAAGCAAACGCGCAGCAAGCTTGCAATACTTTCACCAATATTGAGTTAGAGCCACCAAAAATGGTGCGTGTGGTGCTACTCAACGACAATTACACAACACAGAATTTTGTCGTAGAAATTTTGCAAAGTATTTTTGATAAAAGCCTAGCAGAAGCACAGCAGATTATGCTTGAAGTACATAACAGCGGCAAAGGTGTGTGCGGAATCTACCCTTATGACATCGGTGAGACCAAAGCGCAAGAGACAATCCAAGCTGCTAAAAAAGCTTCCTATCCGCTTAAAATATTCACAGAATCTATCTAGCTAATGACAAGCCCTGTTTTTAAAGACATTATAAATCGTGCTGTGGAGATTGCTAGAGAGTTGCAACACGAGTATTTGACAATTGAGCATATATTTCTAAGCTTATTAGAGCACCCCAGTGGCAAGGAATTTTTACAGTCCTTTTGTGAGATTAACACAAATGAGCTGACAAAGCCCCTGCGCGCTTACCTAGCCCACCATATCCCAACCAATGCCAATATTTCTCTGCCTAAAGAAACTCTAGCCCTACATCGTGTGTTTGAAGCGATGTTACATCACGCACGCTCCTCTGGAGATGAGCACATAGAGCTATGGGACTTCTTGGCATTTGCCATTGAAGAAAAGGACAGCTATTGTGCCAAACTACTTAAAGCCATCAATATCACACGCCTTGATATTTTACAAAATATCCCAAATAGCACTCCGTCTAGCCAAGACATTGCCCCCAGACGCCAAAAGTCTTTAGAGACATTTGCTAAGGATTTAAATGCCCTAGCTCTTGCAGGAAAAATCGACCCTCTCATTGGGCGTGATGATGAGCTTACAAGAATGTGTGAAATTCTCTGCCGTAGGAAAAAAAATAACCCCATCTTGCTAGGTGAGCCCGGGGTTGGTAAGACTGCCATAGTAGAGGGACTAGCTCTTGCTATTACACAAAATCGCGTGCCTAAAAAACTTGCCAATGCACAAGTGTACGCACTTGATTTAGGTGCGCTTGTGGCTGGGAGCAAATATAGGGGAGATTTTGAAAAACGGCTAAAGAGTGTGTTGACTGAGCTAGAGAGCTTGTCTAATGTGATTATATTTATCGATGAAATCCACACACTTGTAGGGGCTGGTGGGACTATGGGTAGCACAATGGATGCGGCAAATTTGCTTAAGCCTGCTTTGGCAAATGGGACATTTAAGTGCATTGGCGCCAGCACTTTTAGCGAATATAAAAGCTCCTTTGGCAAAGACAAAGCTCTCTCAAGACGATTTTGCACCATTGATGTCAAAGAGCCAAGCCTATCAGCTTGCCTTGAGATTCTGCGTGCTCTTAAACCATTATATGAAAGCTACCACAATGTTTGCTATGATGAGAGCGCACTGCAAGCCTGCCTTGATCTATCCCACCGGTATATCAATGACAAATTTCTCCCGGATAAGGCAATTGATCTACTTGATGAGGTAGGAGCTAGCTTAACGCTTAACACACCTGCTAAACATATTATTACAAAAAAAGAGGTCGAGTGCGTCATAGCCAAAACCTACCATATCCCAAAATCCCAGATAAATGCTAGCGAGCGGACGCAAGTCAAAACACTAGAATCCAAATTGAAAAAGCGTATTTTTGCTCAAGATAATGCAGTGAGCGAGCTTGTACGCGCAATAAAAATCGCCAAAGCAAATCTGACAGAATCTAACCGCCCCATTGGTAGCTTTCTTTTTAGTGGTTCTAGTGGTGTGGGCAAAACAGAGTTAGCAAAAGAGCTTGCCAAGCATTTAGGAATGCACTTTGAGCGATTTGATATGAGTGAGTATTCGCAAGCCCATAGTGTAGCCACGCTTATTGGTGCGCCTGCTGGCTATGTGGGCTATGAAAATGGAGGGATTCTAGTGGATAAAGTGCGCAAAAATCCCCACTGCGTGCTTGTGCTAGATGAGATAGAAAAAGCTCATAGTGATATTTATAATATTTTATTGCAAGTTATGGATAATGCCACACTCACCGATAATATGGGTAATGTCGCGCATTTTGAGCACACAATCTTAATCCTTACTTCTAATGCTGGAAGCAAGGAGGGTAATACTATAGGTTTTGCCAAAGACAACTCCTTGCGCCAAGATACCGCATTAAAAGACATATTCAGCCCAGAATTCCGAGGCAGGCTCGATGCAATTGTGCATTTTAAGCCTTTAGATAAAGTAGCTTTTAAGCAAATCGCACAAAAAGTGCTTAGTGATATGAACGCCCAGTTATGTGCGCGCAATATCACACTCAAACTAGAATCTAGCGCGCTTAATGCCATTATCAACCAAAGTTTTGAGAGTGCGCTTGGAGCTAGAGAGATTAAAAAAATCATAAATACGCACATAAAATCCGCCTTAAGTGATATTATCATCAATGGAGAGCTTGATAATGGCGGGGTTGTATCAATTGCCTATAAGCGCAATCACTTTGTACTTACGCCCAAGCTAGCTACAGGCATACCCAAAACACTTAGGTGATAAAGCCTTGATGGATTCTAGTAGGTTGCTTTGACTAGAAGCTATACTTTAAAGCTTTATAAACCCATCGTAAAGGAATACCATGACAATAAATGGAAAAAAATTCACACAAAACTCACTATCGCTTCTTGACTACCTTAAGCAGTGCGATCTGCGAATCACACACATAGCCCTGGAGCTTAATGGTAAGATCGTACCTAAAGATGAGCTTGCCACACTTGTTTTCAAGCAAGGCGATGTCGTAGAAATCGTAAGCTTTGTAGGAGGGGGGTAATGTCAAGCCAAGCACTATATATCACGCTAAATGGTGTGCCATTAGCTACGCAAGCGCGCGATAGCCTAGAGTTTTTCCAAAGTCTTAATGGCAAGGATAGTGATGTGTGGATTGTCAATGGATTTGCTACAAAAGAGCCTGTCGCACTGCAAAATGGTGATGAGCTATTTTGCATACCAAAGGGCGTGCTACCACCACAGGACGCGCTAGATTCTATGATGAGAGCGCGACACACACCAAAGCTACATAACAAACTAAAGCAAGCAAAAGTCGCTATATGTGGGCTTGGTGGGCTTGGCTCTCACATAGCCATAATGCTTGCTAGAAGTGGAGTAGGCGAGCTTATACTTATAGATTTTGATGTGGTAGAGCCTAGCAACCTAAACCGTCAAGCCTATGCTATTAGCGACTTGGGTAAGTATAAAACCAGCGCTTTACAAGAACATATCCGCCAAATCAACCCCTACACAACCACCCATATCCACACGCTAAAGATTGATGAATATAATCTCCCTACGCTCTTTGGCGATGCACGCATTGTGTGCGAAGCATTTGACAATCCCCTAGCCAAGGCAATGCTTGCACAAAACTTCCACAAGCACTATCCCCACACCTTCCTTATCTGTGCTTCTGGGCTAGCAGGCTATGGCAATAGCAATGCGATCCAAACTAAACAATTCGCACCCTATCTCTACATCTGTGGCGATCAAGTAAGCGCGGCGCAAGTGGGGCGAGGGCTAATGTCGCCTAGGGTCAATATCTGCGCTGCTCATCAAGCGAATCTAGTCCTAGAGCTTTTAGCTAAGAACTAGATAAAATTAACCCTTGAATTAAGCAATACAAATAAAGCCCCACGGCAAAGCATTCCACACTCTATTGCTCTTGCTCATCTTATCTCGTTTCCTTAATTGGCTTTTTGATTTGACAACAGATTCTATTGCAATGCGCTCAATTCTCAATCTATTAGCATCACTGATTGGCTTCAATATTTTTTCTTCAACTTCTTAGCCATCCAAAAATTTGTAAGAATATTTCTATTTTGTGAGACATTATTCATCGCTTATTTATGATTTTATTGTGAGATTTGAAAATTGCTGTCAAATTGTGGGCAAAAAACAATTAAGACTATTGCGCTGATTACAAATTTATTTTTCTCATTGTATTTCCTTTTAGATTTAAAAACGCAGTAATTTAAAAGATAGTTACAAATAAAAAATCTTAAAATTGTGTATAATCAGGTTTGCAATTTCACATAACAGGGAGATAAAATGCAGACTTATCCAACACTTGAAGAAATTAAAGCAAAAAAAAGTGAGTTTCTTCAAAAGATTAAGAAAGATAGAAAACCTAAAAAAAATGAAGAATTGAAATTATTTCTTTCTAATATTAAATTAGAAATTAAACAAGCGGTTCAGAGTGGAGCTTCAAATCCCAAGATTATTAAAATAATCAAAGAAGTTTATGGTGTAAGTATTAGTCCAGCTAGATTTGCTGAATTTTGTGTTGAAAATAATATCACAACCAATACAAGAGCAAGAAGAGCAAAACAGATGTTTAATTCTCAAGAATAGACAAAGAAGAATTCTAAGAGAGAGTGCTTGTGCAATTTTAGATTCTGAAAGGTGTTTGCCTACTCTTGTCCAATCTTAGTAAATTATCTACTCAATATAAGTGAAATTCCATATCTTTGGAATTGAGAAAATCTCATTTAGTCATTTTGAGTGAGATTTTTCACGCTATTCTGTATTCGCTTATTGTTGATCTCAATATCAAATACAGAATAGATAAAAAACCCCACAACAATACATAAGGGAGATAAAATTAAGATTTTTTTGAGATAAATTCTTTGAATCTTTTGCCAGAAACTCTCTTTAACGATTCCACTATAAGCTTTTGTAAAGGCTATTTTGTCGTCAACATCATATAATGGAGCAAGAGAAGAAGCAATATTATTACACAAGAGTAAAATTCGCTCTTCCTCATCGTTATTGTTTGAATATTTACCTTTGTAACCTAACACAAGACATGCATAAATAAATTCTAAAAAATCTTTGTTTTTGGCAGGGTTATTAAGCCAAGAAGATGTTATGTTGTAAAAATTATCTCCCCCTAAAGTCTCATCAAACAAACGCACTGTTAAGGTATTACTTGCCCAAAAACTATTAATAAAAAGCTCATTTGTCATAAGTATCTCATCGATAAAAACACAAAGGCAATATCTAAGCCTAATGATATCTTTTTCGTCATATTCTTTTAATGCACTAAGCTTAGAACTCCAAGTCAAAATATCGTTAATGATTTGCTCCCTAAAGGATTCTATAGCACTCGCATCAAGCGAGGTTACCTTAGATAATCTAAAAGAGAGCAAAAGGAGCTCTAAACAATAATCAACAACTTTATTGTTTTTTAAACCGCTTAAATCAGAGCTTAAAAGCAAGCCAAATTCTTGTGTCTCTATATTTGATTGTTTTTTTTCCATTTTATTTTCCTAAAATACCGCCCACATTTTTATATCGGGATTTTTGATATTGTTAGTAAGGTAGATGCTTATGGTATTTTCTCCCTTAAAATGCTCAAATAATTCATCTTTTTTATCCAACTCATAATAAACATAACCATTTAAGTAAGGGATAGCTGAAGGAACATTTGGAATCTGAATGAGATTTAGCCCTTTAAGCTGTGTGGCTACTATATTTTTGATTTTACTCTGTGTATAAATCTTGCTCTGTGCTTTAAAATTTTTTAGTAAATATTCATAGCTCACATCGGCATTAATAGCTAAGAAAAGCCTAGCTTCTTCTAAGATTCCAGCATTGTCAAACAACAAATCATAAAAACCATTGCCATTATTCACAAGTTTTGCCATTGAATACTTTGGAGAAGTAATTTTAGCAAACAGAATCTTTATGTTATTGATCAAAGGCAAAAAGGTTTCATTCAAATTATTATGATTATAAGGAATAAATTCCAAAAAAGCACTCTCAACGCCAAAAGCTCCAAGCTCCCCTTGAAACTCAACAAGCTTTTCGTATAAATACTCAGGGTGTAGCTTGTCTTTGTGCGTAAGATAAGAAAAAATCAAAAACCATTTCTTGAGAAGATTCAGTGACAAATAAGTGCTAAAATCTAGGGTATTTTTTGTTTGATCGATCCCTTTAAAAATCTCACCAAGTATCTCTTTATGTTGTTTAATGGAATATAGTGTTCCCTCTAAAAAAGATTTAACAATGGAAATTTTACTAATATTGAGACAGGTTGGAATAAAACTCTCCTCAAGCTCTATTCTTTTGTTTGAATCTATGCTCTTGATTTTAGCAATAGGAATTTCAAGTTCATCAGGTGTTGCACTCCCTAAAATACCAAGCTTCAGTCTCAAACTCGCGAGAGTAAGACTAGCCTTTTCTTGAGTAAAAGTTATATCTTGCAGCTCTTTTTCATCCCCTAACTCTTTTTGCGGAGACAAACTACAATCATCATCATATATTCTTGAAGCAATAACACTTCTTAGGGTTAGATATTTGGAATGGGGGAGATTATTTTGCAGGGATATATCAGCAATGCTAGCACCACCCAAAGAGATTTTCAATGTAATAATGGAGTTTTCTAGCGATTCGTAATTAATCTCTAGCGCCTTTGGGAGCAAGTCTTGCTCTGGGGCATTGAAAATACTTCCATCCTTGGCTATTCCAGAAACTCTCTCCAGTACTACTTTACCTTCTGCAAGCATTTCATCAGAAAATTTTAGATCAACAACTCCATAAAGATTATTTGACACTTTAATAGTTTTTGCATCTATATTTCTTTGGAAATATCTCTCTTGCTGCTCAAAGTGAATTTTATCAATATTTAAGCCGTTAAACCAAGCAACTTTTAGCTGATTTGCCATATTCACTCCTTGGACTTACTAAATTCTCTTAATACCCTCTTGAGTAATCTCAAATGTCAAAGTTTTTTTTCTCAATAAGCCACTCCAAAATCCACTTGCATCTTTGGTCTTAACCCAAATCTTGGTTGTTCTGCTTGTATTATTGGTAAATAAAGTCAAAATACCAAGATAGGGAATCTCTTTATCTTGAAGCTTCAGGGCTAAAATCTCATTTTTTGGGGCAATTTGTAACTTGATTGAATCTATCTTATCCTTGCCAAGAACACCATCTTCCCTTGTGATCAAGTCCTTCTCACTAGCCTCTTTAAATTTCTCAATATTCTTAAGTTTATAAATAATAAGAGTAACTGGAACATCATCAAGTCTATTGTTAAGATTTGATTTCTCAATATTACTTACCCTTACACTAACGGTGTTTGAACAAGCAGTAAATAAAAAACACAAAATTAAAATCAATGCTCTTTGATACATTAGTTGCAGACATCTTTCTCTTCTAATTTTTCCCAACCTTGTGGTAACATATCATTTTATTATTTAATTGCTAAATTTTTCATAAAATCTCGAAAGGAATGGGGGCTATGAGGTTTGCAAGTCATTTGAGTGATAGTTTGGATAGCTTAGAGATTTATCATTTCCTTGAAGATGAAATGGCAAAATACAAAACACTCAACCACAAAAATATAAAGTGGAACAAGGTCTATGAATATTCTTTGGGTATTTTACAAGAATACTCTATAGATGCGAGAATCTGCAACTATTTTGTTTTATCTTGCATAGCATTAAACAATGAAGAATCTTTTAGGACACTATGTAGGTTATTTGAATTCTTAGCTGATATTTTGCAAAACTCCTCTCAAAAGACAGATGATGCCAACAACTTAAATGCCCAAAGCAAAAGACTAAGAAATACTATTGAGCATTTCATAATGGAAGCCAATAGACTTAATTTGTCATGCTCTTCTCAAACTGCAAAGGATTTGAACCGTATATTTGGGACATTGGGGAAAATTTTAGAGTGTGAGCTCAAAGAGATTCAAATAAAACAAAAAATACAAAAAAAAGAAGCTACATCACCAACTTCAAATATCAAACAAACTCAGTTTCATGCTCAAAATCTAGATACTACTTCCCTAAATGATAGAGAATATAGAATATTTTTTAACAATTTAGCTTTTGAGCTTTTGGAAAACAATCAGGATAATCTTAATGCCTACGCTATATTTACTGAAGCAATGTGGGGGAGAATCAAAATGCTTCCCACTCATAGGGAGTATATCACTGAAATTACATATCCAGATAAAAACCTTATACAAATCTTACTTCAAGATAATCATAGTGAGTTAGAACATATTAAATGCTTTATGTCAAATCTCGCATTAAATCCTTTTTGGATAGAAGGATTAAAGTTTTTTTGTGATTTTTTATACAGGCACAATAAAATAAATGTCTTCAAATTGCTCAGCACTCTAACAAGAGAGTTTCTTACTCGATTTGAAGAAATTTCTCATCTTAAATTTAATAATGGGGAATCTATGTGCTCAACACAGATTCTAAATTATTTTTTCAAACAAGATACACAGGGCACAGATTCTAACTACATCAAACCCCAAGCAGAGAAAAATAAACAGAACAACACCATAGATGATATTTTATTGAACATAAATAACCAAAACAATAACTCTCTTGCTGCACATATAAGTGCCTTAATTGAAATGGCAAAACTTTTTGAGGAGAAAAATATGCACAATAATGCAAAAATGCTTTATACACAACTAAAAGACTTGATGGAAAAAACACTACTAAAAGATTATTTACTGGAAGATTATTCAAAAATTAAAATAAAAAGTGAAAAAATCTAGGTAAATCTTGTATATTTTAGCTAGAATCTCGCCTGCAGTGAAATTTAAAAAAGGATTGAATAATGTCTGATGGTTCCAATGCTCCAAAAGAGCGCATAAACATAACCTACAAAGCAAAGACAAATGGACAGGGGGCGGATGTTGAATTGCCACTAAAGTTAATGGTGATGGCAAATTTGACAGGAGATTCTCGCAAATCTCCTTTGGAGGAGCGGGAGTCTCTGCAGATTAATAAGATAAATTTTGACCAAGTCATGCAAAAGTTAAACATTGGCTCTAAGTTTAGCGTTAAAAATGTCTTAGGCACAGGAGCAGAGGAGCTGGACATTAATCTTAGTATCTCTAGTATGAAGGACTTTTCCCCAGACAACATAGCAAAACAGGTTCCCGAACTCAACAAGCTTTTGCAGTTGAGAGAAGCTCTAATGGCTCTTAAGGGTCCTATGGGTAATATCCCAGATTTTAGAAAAGCTGTTTTGTCCGCCTTGAAAGATGAAAAAACAAAAGAGAAGTTACTTTTAGAAATTAAAGCAGAATCCAAGGAATAAAGGAGAAAAAATGTCAAACACCCAGGCAATTGATACGCCCATTATTGAAAGCATTATGGAGAAAAGCAAGTATTCGAAAAATGATGAAAGTTATAGCATAGCCAAAAGAGGTGTTGCTGAGTTTATCGCTGCTATTGTTAAGAGCGATGATGTAGAAGATAAAATCAATAAATTCGCTCTAGATGAGATGATAGCACATATTGACTCTTTGGTATCTAATCAAATGGACGAAATCCTACATAACGAGGAGTTTCAACAATTAGAATCCGTTCGGAGAGGTTTATACTTTTTAGTAGAACGAACAAATTTCAATGAGAATATCAAAATTGATCTATTTGATGTAACCAAAGAAGAAGCCCTAGAAGATTTTGAAAATAATCCTGACATTACTCAAAGTGTTATTTATAAAAATATTTATTCTGCGGAATATGGGCAATTTGGTGGAGAGCCTGTTGGGGCTATTATAGGAGACTATCAACTAAGCACAAGTGGCCCAGATATGACCTTTTTAAACAAAATGGCAAGCATTGCAGCTATGAGCCATTCGCCATTTTTAACATCTTGCGCTCCCAGCTTTTTTGGACTAGAAAATTATGCAGAATTAGCCACCATCCAGGATTTGGGTGGATTGCTCCAAGGTCCCCAATATATGCGATGGAGAACATTTAGAGAAAATGAAGATGCAAAATATACAGGACTTATGGTTACAAGATTTTTAGTTCGCTCCCCATATAGTCCTGAAGAAAATCCCGTTAAAAGTTTTAATTACACAGAAAATGTCCATAATTCTCACAACCACTTATTATGGGGCAATTCAGTTTATGCATTTGCCACAAGATTGACAGAAAGTTTTGCTAAGTACCGCTGGTGCGGGAATATCATAGGTCCAAAAAGCGGAGGAAGCGTCAAGGATTTACCTACTTATGTCTATGAAAGCTTTGGCACTATGCAGTCTAAGATTCCAACTGAAGTACTCATCACAGACAGAAGGGAATATGAGCTTGCCGAAGCAGGATTTATCACGCTCACTTTAAGAAGAGATAGCAATAATGCTGCATTTTTCTCTGCAAATTCTGCCTTAAAACCTAAAGTATTCCCCAACACGCCCGAGGGCAAAGAAGCCGAGACAAACTATCGTCTAGGCACTCAGCTTCCTTACATATTCCTTATATCAAGGTTGGCGCATTATCTCAAAGTTTTACAGCGGGAAGAAATAGGTAGCTGGAGAGAAAGAAGTGATATTGAAAATGGGTTAAATGAGTGGGTAAGACAATATGTCTCAGACCAAGAGAATCCTCCAGCTGAAGTGCGCAGTAGAAGACCATTTAGAGGTGCTCAGATTGTAGTTAACAATGTAGATGGAGAGCCGGGCTGGTATGAAATAGGACTTAGCGTTCGTCCTCATTTTAAATATATGGGCGGAAATTTTGAACTTTCATTAGTAGGTAAGCTAGATAAAGAGTAGGAATGTCATTACTTGGTAAAATTATTCATCACCTAGATGACCAGTGTCAAAATATTCCTTTTTATCAAAATGAATTTGATGACATTAGAGATAATATTCAAGTTTTACTCAATACCAAGCTAGATGATTGTATGACGACTAATGATTTAGGCTTATCAAATATTATTGACTTTAATTTAAATTCAAGTGATTTATGCATCAAAATGGCTGAAGAGATTCATACCCTTATAGGCAAGTATGAACAAAGAATTAGAATCTTATCGATTCATTATGATAACTCCCTGTCTCCTTGGCAAATTTTATTTTTTTTACAATGTAATTTTTTTAGAGATCACTTCAAGGAATTTAGCTTGAAAATTGTTTTTAGAAATGATAGGTATTGCGAGGTTATTTAGTGAATAATGAAGATGTATTCTACTATCAAAAAGAACTTGCTTATCTTTATAAAAAAAGGGATTTTTTTGTTAAAAAATTTCCAAAACTTGCACCATTTTTAGCTCTTGATAGTAAAGATCCAGATGTCGAAAGAATAATTGAAAATTTTGCTATTTTAACTTCCAAAATTCGTCAAGAAATGGAGCAAAATATCCCCCACATAGCAGAATCTTTACTGAATGTAATTGCTCCGAATTATACTAACTCGCTGCCCTCTTTATGTTTGCAAGAATTTTTTTTAAATACAGATAGCAGACAAAACAAACTCACTATTCCAAAGGGAAGTTCTCTTCACTCTATTGCCATAGAACAAACTGAATGTGAATTTAAAACAATTTATGATGTTTATCTCTATCCCTTAGAGATCGATGAAGTATTTATAAATGGTGAAAAACAACACTGCACAATGGATTTGCGACTAAAAATCAATAAACCCAATGTAAAAATTTGCGATATAGAGCTAGATTATTTCAATTTATACTTAGGTGATGATATTTACACCTCTGCAACCCTACTTTTATTTCTCCATCTTTATTTAGAAGAGATTAAAATTATCTCCCTTGATACCCAAGAAGCATTTAGACTAAATCCCCACAATATCCAAGTGATGGGACTTGAAGCAAATGAAAGCTGTTTAAATAACGATGATTTAGGTTTTGAGGCCTTTTCTTTGTTGAGAGAATATTTTTTTATCCCAGAAAAATTTAACTTTGTAAAAATAAAAGGCTTAGATATTTTAAAAGATTGCCAAGGTGAGAATCTAAGCATTCAGTTTAAATTTAACAAGATATTTCCAAAAAATTGTGTTGTGAGAGTAGACTTATTCTCTTTGGGTGTTACGCCTATTGTAAATATTTTTTCCAAAAGTGCAGAATCAATCATTAATGACCATACCAAAGATGGATATAGGATTTTTATTGATAGGGCGCATTTAGATTCTTATGAAATTATCAAAATCAACCAAGTCAAAGCTCACAATAGTCAAAATGGGAGAAGGATTCTTAAAAATTATAAGAGTTTTGAGCGTTTTGAATTTTTGCGAGATAATCAAAGTGAGTTTTATAGTGTTAGTATTAATAAAAATTCTAAAGGTGAAACTTACAAGGAAATTTCTTTCTTTTCAGATTATGCTTATAATGAGATAATTACCATTGATGCCTTGTGTTGCAATAAGAATCTCCCATCTAAACTTAAAATAGGCGATATAAGATATGTCAATATTGAAGATGTATCTACCAAAAATATTAAAATCCCAAGCGTAATGAGAGAATACAATATTGATGGGCATTTACTTTGGAGATTTGTATCCATACTTTCTTTTAATTATAGAAATATCCTTGATATAGATTCATTTTTTAGAGTATTAGAAAGTTATAGCTTTATCAATGACAAGGAAAATGAAGAAGTCTATAAGCTTTTAAAAAAATCTATCGTGCATATAGAATCTAAATCTACCTACCTCATTGATGAGCATATTACGAAAAAAGGGACACTTTGTATAGTAAGCATTAAAGATTCTAATTTTTATTCTTTAGGGGAAGTGCATAAATTGGGGCTTGTTATCTCTAAATTTTTTACTTCTTTTGTTAGTATCAATTCCTTTTCTGAACTAAAAATAAAATGTCTTGATAGCAAAGATATTTTGTATTATCCGGCTGCCCGTGGGAAAAAAGTTTCTCTATGAATAATACGGCTCATTTTTCTTTTCATAAACTTCTTCATACTCTTCTTAAACAACATAAAAAAAGTGATATTTTTTTGAGAACAAATAAAAGTTTAAAACACCCTCATAGAGAAATTGAGTATATTCAAGAAAACAAAGAATTTTTAATCGAAATAATGGTAAATTTTATGGGGCTACAAGGCAATACATCACAACTGCCATCTTATATGCTTGATAAGCTTTCAAGAAACGAAGATGGTGGCTCTGGCTGGAGCTTATTTTTTGATTTTTTTAATAACCATATCCTTTGGCTTCTTTTTGAAAATGCAAATTTAAAAAATTATCCTAGAAGCTTTAAAAGAGACTTTAGCGATCCTATCTCGCAGATTCTATTTTCTATACTAGGTATTAATGATAGAGAAATTGCTAAGAATTATCTCCCTTTCGCACCTTTGCTTTTAAGCTCCTCTCGCCCCAAATATTATATAGAAAAAGTCCTACAAAGCAATTTTAACCTACATAATAAACTCTGTCTCATAGAAAATCTACCCCATCAAATTTTCATTGCCCCATCGCAAAAAAATAAATTAGGCATTAAAAATGGTATTTTGGGTAAAAATTTTATTTTGGGTAGTAAATTTCTTTCATATCAAAGCAAGATAGGTATTTATATTGAAGATATAGAATATTATAGAGCTTTGGAGTACTTACCCAATCAAAGCAAGCATAAAGCACTAAAAGAAAGCATATTGTTTCTTACAAATCATCAATTTTGCATTGACTTATATTTACGCATTAATCACAATGAAAAAATGAATTTTATTCTAGGTGATGAAAATGTGGCAAAACTTGGTTGGGGGTTAGCATTGGGAAATTTTAAGAAAAAATATCATCTAATGCGCATAAAAATATATGAATGAGTTTTTACATTCTTAACTTCAAAATCTTTTGCCGTTTAAAAAGGGTCATTAGATAAATTTAACGAGTAAAATCATTCAAGATAAGAATATTTATAGTTATTAACAGACAAGTAGCTTGAAAATCTCTCTTATTCAAAATTAGAATCCAAAGGGTTGGATTCTATTACAAGCGAGCGGATTGCGTGGTTTGTGTGTAGTTTTGGGATTACTTATATAGCTTTTTTATTGATTATGTCAATAAACTGCACAATAGCATGGTGGATTTTTATCTTTATGTTTTACAATCATTTTTCTTGTTTGTATTTATGTGGGTTATTGTATTGCTAAATTTACTATATAAAGAAAATATCACTTCATTTATACTATCAATTATGACAACCCAATATCTGTTTTACGAGAAATATTTTGCTTGTTTTTAGATCACCTTGTTTGATTATTTATTATTGTATAATAGTATCCTAGATTCTAAAAAGAAAGATTTAAACTCTTTCTTTTTAAGTAAGTAGGCAAGAGTCACACAGTATTTTGGCACGCTCTGCCACAAAACTTGACACACTTCATCATAAGCTCTCAAATAAACAAACACAAATCTTAAATCTTGCAGAGTAATCGCTCCTGCATTATTGATTGAGAGTAGATGACTTATACTAGATTGTAATAATACTTTACCTTTATGGATACACTCAAGCTTATCAGATTCTAAGAGTGGATGGAGCATAGGAGTCCTTGGGGAATGAGATTAGCGTTTGATATAATTTTGTGTAAAAGGTGTAAAATATTCCAAACCACTGCAATGAATATAGCCTTCATAGAGCTTAAACTTAGAAGGAGATTCTAAAACATCTTTATTGTAGTTAGTAATAACCGCTTCAACACTATAATCTATATCTTCTTCTTGTGCTAATTTTTCAAATGTTTTTCCTTCTGAATTAACACTCTTTTTATCCGGTAGTCTTAATACCCACACCTTTGCCCAATTATTAGATTCTATATTCCATACTAAGATAAGATACTCATCTAAGGGATTAATGAGTTTGGATTTTTCTTTTTCATAATAGGCTTGTTTGGTTTTGTCGTTGTAGTATAAAAAACCTCCTGTTATGCCTGTAGTTATATACTCATGATCTTCGTTAAACCATGTGCCTCCTTGTTGAGCCATTTTTTGATACAAGGGATTGGCTTCATCACAATCATGGTCACCATAACTCAGACAGAAATCAGAAGGAAGTTTTGTTTCTTGTGTTAGGAGTTGTGCCACAATTTTACCCTCTTTAGAATCTGGTTTATCTCTCACATTCACAAGATAATCTCCAATGTTGGTTTGCGTGAATGCTAAAGCAGCAGTAGGGAAAGGGGTGAAGATTTCGGAGTAAGAAAAGCTTCCATCCATGAAAACGTAACCCCAATCTTCAATAGAATCAGAAAAGTTTAGTGGAGTGTTTGTAGGTAGGACTTGATAAGATTTAATAATGCCAAGACAAAGATAAGCAAGTGGCTCATCAATAAACTTAAAATTAAGATATGGATCGTATTTTGGAAATAGAATATTCTTTTCAATGCTAGATTCTGGGTAAGGATCCCAATGCACATTATACCACTCAAACTCAATCTCCATAGGCACAAACACACTGCCAAATCTTACTTCAAAGAATTTCTCTTGTTGCGCTTTGCTTAAAGCACTTTGAGAGAGGACTTTTTTAACAAAATCATAATTGATATCATAAGGAATGT
>NZ_JAFVUX010000016.1 GCF_017502485.1 Helicobacter sp. | reverse complement strand
TGGGCAGGGTGCTACTTGCTAAAAATGGCACACAGGCTTTAGAAATATTTAACACTCACAATATTGATATTATTTTGACTGATATTCTTATGCCAAAAATGAGTGGCATAGAGTTTGCGAGACTCGTGCGACAAGGCTCGCACAATGCGAAGTGTCCCATTATCATCGCTACTGCTCATACAGAAGTGGGCTATTTGCTTGATGCTATAAGCTTGCAAGTAGATGGCTATATCTTAAAGCCCATTGATGTAAAGGAACTACTCTCTACGCTGCGCAAGGCGATTTTACCTCGCCTACAGGCGCAAGAAATCCACGATAAAAATCTCTTGCTTGGAGCGATTGCGACATTTGTGGGTGGTAAAAAGATTGAGATTATCCAATTTCTTTTCACGCATTGTGATAAGGATAATATGTTTTATGGCTCTTATGAGGATATTATCGAGCAGCTTAATGTAAGTAAGCCCACGATTGTAAAGACATTCCACCAGCTTATGGAAGTAGGACTACTTAGCAAAATCCGTAACAAGGTCTATCGTATCAATATACCCAGTAGTTAGATTCTACTAGCTACCTTCTACCTAGAATCTAGGCTAGATTCTAATAGGCTTATGCCAATTTGCGTCGCGTGATCGATAATAGACAATTAGCAAAATCCTTATTGCAAATAATTTAACTTAGATCCTAAAGAGGCTATGGATATTTGCGGAGAAGTGAAAATGGTGGAGTCGTGGGGAGTTGAACCCCAGTCCAAAATACGCGACCAACAAGAGACTCGACATGCTTAAATGGCTAAGGTTTTAGATTCTTACGCAAAAAGACCTTAAACTTTACTTGCGCAAAAAGCTCTCATCTTTCCCTAGATATTGAGCAGAATCTAGGGGCAACTAGCATAAGTAACGATCACATAAGCGCGCTAGTCTCGCTTAAGCAATCGGCTCCGGAATTAGTTAGGCTTATGCTGCTTTTGCGTAAGCTGGAGCGAAGTTTGCATTGTTTGCGTTTATTTGTATGGCAGTTTTACGGCTTACCGAGCCGACATGCACTCAAGGGATACGAATCTTGTCGAAGCCAAATCGACCCCATGGACGCGATTGTAGCAGGCAGATTCTAATACTTGACTTAAGAGTTTTGTGTTAGCTCAATCCATTTTTGTGCGATACGCACAGCATTGGTGGCAGCACCTACACGGATTTGATCGGCTACACACCATAAATGCAAGATAGTATCATCGAAATTGTCTTTACGGATTCTACCGACATAGGTGTGGTTGGTATCTGTGGCAATGGAGGGCATAGGGTAGGAATGCGCACTAGGATCATCTAGCACAACAATATTTGGCGCAGACTCTAAAATCTCCCTTGCTTGCTTGACATCGACCTTTTGCGTAAATCGTATGGTGATAGACTCACTATGACTACGCAAAACAGGCACACGCACACAAGTCGCACTAATAGGAAAGTCCGCGTGCATAATCTTATGTGTTTCTTTAATCATCTTCATCTCTTCTTTTGTGTAATCATTATCCAAAAACACATCAATATGGGGGATTGCATTAAGGGCTAGGCGATGAGCGAAGACTTCTGGTACACAGGATTCTAGCTCAAAAGAGAAGAACTTTTGCATTTGCACAATTAGCTCTTCCATACCTCGCTTACCTGCCCCACTTGCTGCTTGATAAGTGCTTACATCTACTCTTTCTATGCCAAATGCTTTATGCAAAGGTGCTAGCACTTGCACCATTTGGATTGTTGAGCAATTGGGATTAGCGATGATATTGCGCGGAGCGTGTGTAATATCGCTGGGATTAACTTCTGGGACAACCAAGGGCACATCATCACACATACGGAAAAAGCTTGTATTATCAATCACAAGCGCACCAGAATCTGCCGCTACACGAGCAAACCGCTCACTTACACTTCCACCAGCGGAGAAAAATGCTATATCGATTTTGTGCTGTGTAAAGACTTCATCACTAGTGGCTAATACAGGGACCTCTTTGCCAGAAATCTCCACAACCTTACCCAAACTATTGGCACTAGCAAGTGGTAGGATCGATGCTATGGGGAATTGCTCTTCCTCTAGTATATTGATAATTTCTTCACCTACTGCGCCGGTTGCACCGATAATAGCGATACTATAAAGTTTCATTGCTTACCTCCATTAGTTGCGTTCTTTGTAGTCAGTATAAGTAAAGGACTTTAGTAGTGTGAAGCCTCCATTTTCTATGACACCAAGACTAGGGAGTGGCACACCATTAAAGGTGGTGTTTTTCACAATGGTGTAATGCAACATATCAAAAAACAGGATTCTATCACCGAGATGCAAGGGTGTATTGAAGCTAAAATCACCAATTATATCGCCAGATAAACAAGTAGGACCACCAAATCTATAATGATATGCACCTTGGGTCTCGCCTAGATCTCCCTCAAGCTCGCCATTGTCTTTGCTGATTTTGGCACATTGTGGGCGGTAGGGCATCTCTAGGCAATCAGGCATATGCGCAGATGCGCTTACATCTAAAATCGCAATGGAACCATCATTTTGCACGATATCCACTACTTCTGCAAGTAAGAATCCACATTGCCACCCAATCGCTTCTCCCGGCTCTAAAAAGACCTCGATTTGATGATGTTTTTGACGAAAATCATTTAAGAGTGCGATGAGATGATTTGTGTCATAGTCCGCTCGTGTAATGTGATGTCCGCCACCAAAATTGATCCATCGCATTTGCGGGATATATGCGCCAAAATGTTTTTGTATATGTGTGAGTGTGCGCTCTAGGGCGTAAGAGTCTTGCTCGCAATGTGTATGAAAATGCAAGCCATCAATGTCAGCAAGTCCGTAAGATTCTACGCCTTTTGCAAATGCTTCTGGCACGATGCCAAGTCTGCTTTTGGGTGCGCAGGGATTATAGATAGGCGGGGTTACTTCACTATAAAGTGGATTGATTCGAAGCCCCATTGAAATGGGTGTTAGTCCTAATGACTGGAGTTGCTTGTTTTTCTCTTGGATTGTTGGCTTAAATGTTTGGTATTGTGCAAAAGAGTTAAAGATAATATGCGTAGCTATGGGAAGTAAGGCGGCTATTTCCTTAGGTTTGAATGCAGGGGAGAAAACGCACACTTCTTTTTGGCTCTCTCTACCACCGATTTCTTCAAACCCAAGTCTCGCTTCATAGATTCCACTTGCGGCACTGCCACTTAAAGTTTGGCGGACATTGTGGAATCTGCGCCAAAAGGCATAGCCTTTGAGTGCAAGTAGAATCTTTGTACCGCTTTCTTTTTGGACTTTTTCAAGTGTGGCGAGATTAGAATCTAGCTTACTAGATTCTAAGACATAGCAGGGCGAGGGGATAGAAAAATAATTGAAATGTTGCATTATTTAATCATAAAGTTTTTGATAACACGCTCTACATCAAGAGGATTAGACTTAGAGATGAAGTCATTCGCCTTAAGAGACATTGCCATTTCTTCATTGCTGCTACCACTCATTGATGAATTGACGACAATTGGGATATGCGCTGTCTGGGAGTCTGCCTTGACTTGCTTGATGACCTCAAAGCCACTTGCCTCTGGCATTTCCAAGTCTGTGATAATAAGTCCTATGTTATTGACATTTGTTGTAGGGGCAAAAAGATGATCCAAGAGTTTTTTACCATTTAAGAAATCGTGGTGTGTTACACCGATACGGTCAAGAATAATGCGCATTGTTTTTAACACGCTTGGACTATCATCGGCAAGCAATACTTCCTTATTTGTATAGATACGGGAGACTTTTTGCAAGTCTTCTTCTTTTTCCTTCTCTATCCAAGGGAAGACATCAACAAGCATTTTTTCTATATCAACAACTTGCACCAAGCGCCCATCAAAATAGCGAGTGCGACTTACTAGTTTGCTGGTTGGGTTCCCCCCAACTGCCCCAGTGCTCTGCTCAATTTCTGTCCATTTCTTACTTAGGATTCTATCTGCTTCATACACTCGCACTCCGATTGTCCAGCGGGAAAACTCACAAATCATCACAATATCATCGCTACCATCTTGCTGGATTTTATAGGGGCGAAGATCTTTTGTTTTGTTTGTGCTATCATAGAAAAACCATTTACGCATATCAATGAGTGGGATAGTAAGCTCACGGATTGTGATAAGTCCTTCTACAAGGGAGCTTGGCTCGTGGCTTACAATTGTTATCACCCCTCGATATTTCACAACTTCACGGATTTTAAAAACATTGACCGCATAGAGATCCCTACCTTTTTCAAGGCGAAAACACAGCAGCTGAAGCTCATTGTTTTTATGAAGATTGGTAACCTGATCGACTTGAGATAGATTCGACATACGAGTCCCTTGTGAAATTTTTGGGCCATCATAGCATAAAAGCCCTTGATTATTGCATTAAAATTGTTTCAAAAACACCTTGAGATTCTTGGCTGCTTGGCGGATCCTCTTCTCATTTTCTATAAGAGCTATGCGCACATACCCTTCACCATTTTCACCAAAACCTACCCCCGGGCTCACGGCGATTTTCGCTTCTTGCAAAAGCCTTTTAGAAAACTCCATACTTCCTAAATGTTCGCATTGCTTGGGTAAGCGCGCCCACACAAACATACTTGCGCGACTTGGCTGGATCTCCCAGCCAGCTTCACAAAATGTCTGTACAAGAATATCCATACGCTTTTTGTAGGTATTTGTAATATCTTGGACACATTTTTGTGAAGAGTTTAGCGCGATTGTCGCAGCTACTTGCATAGGAGTATAAATCCCATAGTCAAGCCAGCTTTTTATCTTTTGTAAAGCATCGATCATTTTATTGTTCCCCACGACAAAGCCTACGCGCCAGCCAGCCATATTGTAACTCTTGCTTAGGGTGTAAGTCTCCACAGCCACATCAACAGCCCCATCAACTTCAAAGATGGATGGAGTCTTGTAAGTATCAAAGCTTAAATCCGCATAGGCAATATCGCTGATAATATAAAATCTCTCCTGTTTTGCCATAGCCACTAACCGCTCATAAAAATCTTTATGCACGACCACGGCTGTAGGATTATGTGGAAAATTTACCACAACAAACTTAGGTTTTGGGATAGATTCTCTCAAAACGCGCGTAAGATTATCAAAAAATCTTTCATAGCAAAGCTCACTATTTTCATTCCACTCCAAGGGGAATCTAGCGACATTTGCCCCACTAAGGATAAAAGCGTAGTAATGGATAGGATAGGCTGGATCTGGAACTACGGCAGTATCACCTGGATTGGTGATTGCTTGCACGAGATGCACATAGCCTTCCTTGCTCCCCATAGTTACGCAAGCTTGCGTATTTGGATTAAGATCTACACCATACTTGCGCTTATACCAATCGCAAATTGCCAAGCGAAGCTTAAAGATGCCTCTGCTTACAGAGTAGCCGTGATTTTTGGGTTTCTTAGCAGCCTCACAAAGCTTATTGACAATATGCTCTGGGGTAGGTCCATCTGGATTGCCCATAGAAAAGTCGATCACATCTTCACCATTTTGACGCATAGAGAGCTTGATTTCATTAATCGAGGCAAACACATACTTTGGCAGTCGCTTAATTTTGTCGAAAGTTATTTCATCGAACATAGCTTTTCCTTTCTAATGTAACTAATTATGCTCCTAGTCTTACTTCAATTTGTTTGATTACATCTGGATTTTGCGCATCGGTTATCATTATAAACGCAGTTGAAGAATCCGGTCGTATCGAGAGTGAAGATCGTTGATTTTTATCAATGATTATTTGCGTAATTTCTAGGTTTTTATCATAGCAGATGATTCTAGGGGTCCATTTTGGATTTGCAGTGATTTGCAATGATCCTGATTGAGCTATACTAAGCCAATACTGCCCGCTTACTTCTCGCAAAATTAGTGGCGTGTTTGGGCTTAGTGGCTTGGCATTGAAGATTTGCACGCTTTGGGCTTGGATTGTGTAGCTCCATTGGTTTATGTCTTTGCGTGAGATATTTTGTAAGTAGAATCCACGCTTTTGTAACTCTCTATATAAAATGATTGGATCAAGTGCGTGCTCTGTAACCAAAGAAAATGCTATATTTGAGACACCTTGCACCCTACTGGCTTGCGAAACCATAAAATACGAATACCCCATAGAAGAAAGCAAGCCGTTTAGCGTGTAGCTTAGGGCGATGAGAGAAGTCTTTGACTCAAAGGAAATTAGCAACTCCATAGGCTTTGGAAATTTTAGCATTAACAAGCCGTTATTTTTGAGCTCATAAACGATGTTGCTAATATTTAGCTTGCCATTTTCTAAGTAGAACCTAGTTTTATTGGCAAATATTATATCAATGAAGTTTTTGTTTTGCGAGTAGGTTGCTGTGCCAATAAGTTCTTGGATTTTGTCATCAAGCGCATCGGCAGATATTGTGCTAGTATAGCTGATAAGGCACAAAAGAGTAGCTACGAGCTTGCGCATAGCACTCATTATCGCACCTGTTCAGCTAGGCGTTTGTAGGTTTGGGGATCAATCTTGCGGAATCCATTGTCTGGCTCATAGATGAAATAGAGTGGATAGTTGCTCTTGGTGAAAGCAAATGGCTTGCCGTTCATTGTAAGTGTAAAGTTACTATGTCCAAAAGCAAGTAGCCAGCGGTGGTTGTCGGTTTTTATAGTATAGGTGTTGCTTGTTACGCCTTGATATTTGCGACGATTTGTATCAAGATCAACAATATCAAACCACAAGTCTATATCGGTATTTAGTACCATTGCGTTGCTTTGGGTTCGGGTGGCTTGTGTATGCGTAGATTCTGGTTCTTCTTGTATGGAGAGCTGGGGTGGGGTTAGTGAGGCTCCTTGAGTTGATGTGTCATCTTGGGTGCTTCGATCTTCTGCGTACTCTTCCTCTTGATATGGCTCTTGGGATACAGAGATGTCTGTAGATTCTGTGTCTAACTCATCGCTAGCTTGTGTGGATTCTAGCGCATTTTCTTGCGTGCTTGTCTCCGTCCCCGTGGCGGTGTTTGGCTGGTTTTTGTATTTGCTTGCGATATTTTGGTAGATAAGATAGGTAAATATAACAATAGCCACACTTACAAGCGTGAGATAGAATTTCTGCTTGGAGCTTGCTTGCTTCTTGCGCTCATCAATAGCATCGTAGCGTTGCTTTTGTGTATCTAGGCTTAAGTCCTGCACTTGCACACTTTTTTCCATAGGCTCTTCAGTGGCAATATGAGCGCTGTGATACTCGTCATATGCTTTTAATACCGAAGATAAATCAAGCTTATATTCTCGCTCTAGTATTTGCAAAAATCCAACCAAATGGACTCTTTGAGTATGTTCAAACTGCTTATCGAGAATGCCTTGAATTCTTGAAGTAGAGATTTTGGTCTGCTTGGCGATTTCTTTTACGCCTATTTTGCGAAGTTTCTCTAAGTTTTCTTCCATATTCTAGCCTTTATTAGAATCTAAATACGCCATCATAATGCCAGCAGCCACGCTTACATTAAGTGAGTCAAAGCCATTATGCATTTGTATAGATAGCATTCTATCGAGTTTTTTGGCAATTTTATCATACAATCCTTGCGATTCATCGCCTAGGAATAGTGCCCACTTTTGCGTAGGAGTAAAGTGAGCGACATTCTCCCCACTCATATCCGCTCCATACAGAGAGAATCCAGCCATTTTTAACTCATTGATACAATCAAGTGTGTTTGCCACCACGCAAAATGGCAAGGCAAACGCTGCACCAGATGAAGCGCGCAGGATTTGCTCGATTTTTGGAGATTTGATTTGCGCGATGATGATCGCTTGAACCCCTAGCGCATAGGCACTACGGAAAATCCCACCAATATTGCCCATATCGCTAATCCCACATAGCACAAGGATTTTGTGGTGCTGCTTGATAGAAGCAATCGGTGTAGATTCTAGCGGAGTGATACGCGCTAATATGCCTTGATGATTGCCACCGCGGGCTAGGGCTTGAGCTTTTTTGTTATCTAAGCGCAATATGGGCTTGTGGCAGGACTTCATCTTGACAAAAAGCTTTGGCTCTATATCTTTGGCGAGATAAAGCTCACAGATTTTATCACTATGATGCTCTAATGCATAGAGTATGATTTGCTTGCCATAGATAATCATCACCCACCTTGATCGCGTATTATTTGCTCATAGAGCGTTTTAGTATCTATGCCATTTAAGCGCGATAGTAGCTTGGCTTTATGCTTTGGTGCTAGGGGTAAGGATAGCACATCACTTTCATAAAGGGAGATTCTAGGTAGAGCGTTAGCTTGCAGGATTAGAATCCACTCACCTTGTATATTAGTGTGCTCCAAAGCTTGTAACACTTCTTGTGGTGTGCCTTGTATGCGTGATTGGTGGAGTTTGCTTATCTCCTTAATGGCGACCATAAACGCATTAGGCATAAACTCTGCAATATCTCGCACAGATTCTAGCACTCTATGCGGACTCTCATAGAAGATGATTGGCGCACCAGATTCTAGTAGGCGCAGAATCTGTTGTTTTTTATCCTGCTTTTTATGCGCAAGAAATCCACCAAAGACAAATTCTTGTGAGCTAATCCCACTATGTGCAAAGCCTGTTACAAGCGCGCAAGCCCCAGGCAGCACATCATAGGGGAGTCTATGCTCTAAGCAGTAACGCACAAGCTCTGCTCCTGGGTCGCAGATACTAGGCATTCCAGCATCGCTTATATATACCACTGCATCACAGAAAAATTCCGGATCAAGTGTGGCAATAAACTGCGCTTGATTATGAGAGTGTAAGGGAATAAATTGTCTCTTTGTAGAATCCAGTGTAGTATCTGTACGACCGCTTAGGAGTGGAAGTAGCAGAGCAAAACGATCATTAAGCAAATGATAAAGCCTTTTAGCTACTCTTGTGTCTTCACATAGCACGATCTCTGCGCTAGCAAGTGCTAGCAGACTTCTTATGGTAATGTCACCAAGATTCCCTATGGGAGTGGGGACAAGTAACAGCACTGGCTATTTTAGATTATATTTTTGGCGGAATTTTTCAACTCTTCCTGTCGCATCAGCGATTTTATCGCTTCCTGTGTAAAATGGATGACAAAAGCTTGAAATATCAATGCGAAGTTCTTTTTTTGTGCTAAGGACTTCGATTTCCTTACCGCTTGTTACACAAGTTACTTTACAAGGGATATATTCTGGGTGTATGCCTTTTTTCATTGTGTAGATCCTTTGTGGAAATTAGGGCGAGATTCTAACACCAAAAAATTAAAAAAACCATAAAGCCCACGCACTTGTCACTAGCGATTGTGTGCTTCTTGTAAAAACTTGCGCAAATTCCTATACTCTTCTTTACTAAAATACCGCCATTTGCCTACGGGTAGGGCGTTAAGGCTAGTAAAGCCATAGCGCACGCGGCGTAAATCTAGCACGCCTGCCTTAAAGTAGCCAAAAAATCGCCGAAGCTCTCTGTTGCGCCCTTCTTGGATCACTACCTTAAGCTTTGAAAATCGCTGCGTGCTTTTGATAATCTGCCACGATACAAATGGCGCGAACTCCATCTCCACAATCTGGCTATGCTTATGCCCACCACGCTTGGCGTTGCTAGCGTGTAAGCCATTTTCCATAGCTTCTAGCATTGCTTGAGTTATGGGTTTATCGATTTTAATGATATATTCTCGCTCTAAATTGCTATGCATAAGCGTGCTAGCAATGCTCTTAGAATCCCCTATGATCAGCAGTCCCTCACTTGCAAAATCTAATCGCCCCACAGGGATAAATGCGCGAAATTTAGATTCTAGGCTATCATAAATCGTGCGTCTTTGACGATCATCGTACTTGCTTACTAGCTCGCCTTTGGGTTTATGATAGATGATGAAAGTGTAGTCATCTTCCTTTTTAGGCTTTAGTTGCTTGCCATCGATAAAGACTCTATCGCCTTCGCCTAGCACTGCCCCAAGCTGTGCTACTTGGCGATTTATACGCACGCGCCCTTGGATGATTAGGGCGTCTGCTTCTCTGCGTGATCGCGCGCTATTATGTGCAATAAAGATATTCAGTCGCATAAGCCTAGGGTGATCGCTTCTTTAGCGTGGTAGCTTATGATAATATCCCCCCCTGCGCGCTTGAAGCTTAGGAGATTTTCTTCTAGCACACGCTTATAATCAATAATCCCAGCTTGTTGCGCAAGCTTTAACATCGCATATTCTCCGCTGACATTATAAATGGCAAGGGGGATTAAAGTGGATTGCGCTATATCGCGCACGATATCCAAAAACGCTAGCGCGGGCTTGACCATTAAAATATCTGCGCCTTCTTGCGCATCTAGCAGGCTCTCAAGCAGTGCTTCTCTGCTATTGGCTATATCTTGCTGATAGCTTTTGCGATCACCAAAGCTTGGAGCAGATTCTGCCACATCGCGAAATGGTCCATAATACGCGCTAGCAAACTTGGTCGAGTAGCTCATAATTGGGATATGTGCAAACCCACTAGAATCTAGTGCTACGCGTAAAGTGCGCACCATCATATCCATAGAAGCGCTAGGTGCGATCATATCTGCGCCTGCTTGGGCTAGGATAACTGCTTGTTTAGCTAGAATCTGCAAGGTTGCATCATTATCCACGCTACCTAGCTTTTCATTAAGGGTGCCACAATGCCCGTGGCTTGTGTACTCACAAAAGCATAAATCCACCACTACAAGCAGCTCTGGACAGGCATTTTTGATAGCGGCAATGGCGCGACAGACAATGCTATTTGGCTGTAATGCATGGCTACCTTGCGGATCTTTTTCGTTAGGGATGCCAAAGAGCACCACGCCCAAAATCCCAAGCTTGGCTACCTCATCGCACTCTTGCACAAGTGTATCAATACTCATTTGATACACACCGGGCATAGAGCTAATCTCACGCTTAATATTCTCTCCTTCGCAGACAAAAAGAGGCAAAAGAAAGTCGCTTTTGTGCAAGCGTGTTTGTCGTACAAGTGCGCGCATAGCAGGCTTATAGCGCAAGCGACGCGGGCGGATATAAGCGGTAGAATCTAGAATCTTTGTAGATTCTACTTGCAGTGTTATGGGGGCAGGTTTTTGTAGCATAGTGATCCTTAGAAATAAGCTTGCAACGCTATTTTGTAGGCAAATGTGATAATATAGTATTTTTCATAAAAATATCGTAAAAAGGTGGAAGCTAGAATGTATGCGCAGTTTGATGTGGCGCTAATGTTGCAATATCTTAAAAACAAAGGTTATACCCAAGAAGAGCTTGTAGCGATGAGCGATGAGCGTATATTAAAGCTTTACCAAGATACTACAAGAGACTTCATCTTGCATGCTCAAGATGTGCTAGAGACAAGCGAGGAGCACGAGAATCTACGCAAGAAGAGCACGATGATTATGCCAGAGACCATAGCACTAATTGGGCAAGATATTACTAAGGTCTATGAAGAGATAGATAACTATATTGATCTCTACTCTGTGCGTGAGCTAGCCAATATCCTACTCTCTGCCCTGCCCGGAGTGAAGCTTGCCAAGGTGGAAAAAATGGTGCGTATAAAAATCCGCGAGCTCCAAGAAATTTGGCTTCTTGAGCTAAAGGACAATCTAGGCTTGCTCCCTGAAGAAGAGCGCGATACGCTTATGGAGTATTATCTAGCGCATAAAGACGATTTGCCTATGCTAAGGGACATTTACCAAAAGTCCAAGGATCAAGCCTATATCGATGAGATTTGTGACATTGCTCATATCAAGCTCTCAATGATCCAAGAGTATATGCCAGATGAGTTAGAATCTAACTATAAGAGCTTTTATGATCATAGCCCAGAAAAGCTCTCAATTATCCAAGGTATTCTAGCCCTAACAGCTGCGTATAGCAAAGGTGCATTGCTGAGTATGTCCATTAAAGAGCTACAAGAAACTTTGCAAGAGCTAGAAGAAAAGGAGCAAGAAGAAATTGCGCAAAAAGCCTTAGCAAACCACTACTTCGAGCGTTTTAAGGCTGCCTTACACGATCCAGATGACCAGCATTTCACAAATGTATGCCTTGATGCGGCAAGCGAGCTTCCACGCCCAAGATTCCAAGAGCTAGCCACGGAGCTAGCTAACCACTATAAGCATTTTCATCAACGCTTTAGTGATGTAAGTAAAGAATACAAAGATATGCAGAATCTACAAATTGTATTTTAGATTTTAGACTAGACTCTAGGAGATATTTTACTTTATGGTGTATTTGTGGTATCCTAGAATCCATTTTTAATCATTTAAGGAGTTGTCAATGAAAAAGAACATTGTGTTTTTTGAGGCAAAAGGTGGTAGCGACAAAGGTCCCGATGGATACAGAAAAGACACGATGCCAATGGTCAATGCCCTAAAGGCTCAAGGCTGGAGTGCAGAAGTGGTGTTTTTCACCGATGATATTTTGCGCAATGAGAGCGAGCGTAATAAAATCTATGAACGCGTTAGAGATAGTGCAGATGGCTATGTATCGCGCGTCAATCCGGGGAATTTGAAAGAAGAGAAGCTATACTTTGATGTGCTACGGAAGCTTTGTAATGATGGGCTTGTAGGTATGTCTCACCCAGATGCGATGGTCGGCTATGGTGCTAAAGATGCGCTCACAAAGCTAGCTTCTACAGATCTTGTGCCAGATGATACTTATGCCTACTATGATGTTGAGACTTTCAAAAAGACTTTTCCAAAAAGCCTAGCAAAAGGTGAGCGAGTTTTGAAGCAAAATCGTGGCTCCACAGGAGAGGGGATTTGGCGTGTGCGCCTAGAATCTACAAGCGATTATGGCAAGGTAGAATCTCTCCCACTTGATACTACAATCATCTGTACAGAGGCTAAAGATAATCACACAGAGACAAGAAAGCTTGGAGAGTTTATGGACTTCTGCGAGCAATATATCATCGGTGATAATGGAATGCTTGTAGATATGACTTTCTTGCCGCGTATCAAAGAGGGCGAAATTAGAATCCTAATGCTCTATAAAACACCCGTGTATGTCGTGCATAAAAAGCCTGCTGAAGGTGGCGATGCTTTCTCTGCGACTCTCTTTAGTGGCGCGAAATATCGCTACGATGAGCCTAAAGACTGGCAATCGCTAATTGATTGGTTTTTAGTGCAGCTCCCAGAGATCCGCACTAAGCTTGGCAACTATGATCTTCCATTGATTTGGACGGCAGATTTTATCTTAGATACTGATGTAAATGGCAAGGACAAGTATGTCCTAGGTGAGATCAACTGCTCTTGTGTAGGCTTTACAAGTCCAGCGGAGTTTATGGAGAAAATTGCTGTAATGGTAGGCGATAATATCGTAGAAATCGTTAGCGAGAAAAAGGCTTAGGTTCTGTGCTACTTGCTAGGGCTATGCTCTAGCGACTTATCTTCTTTAAATACTTTGGATTCTATCTCTGTCGGTTTTTGGTTATTGTGCAGTTTATGGGCTTGTATGTATGCGATAATTTGAGCTAGTGGCTTTAGGTACCACTAGCTATAAGGTTTACTTACCTAGATATACTTGTCTTGGGCGAGTGATCCTAGCGCGTGTATTTTTGGAGTGCTCTATAAGCTGCGCACACCAGCCCGGCATCCTTCCTAGCACGAAAATTGGCGTGAAAAGCTTTGTGGGGATTTTAAGCGCGCTTAGGATAATACCACTGTAGAAATCTACATTAGGATAAAGATTGCGCGCTTTGAAGTAATCATCTTGCAAGGCTACTTCTTCAAGCTTTTCTGCAATGTCGCTTAGGCGGTGGTCCATTTTGATCCCCTTTTTGTCAAGCTCGTTTTTGAGAGTCTTGATTGCTTTAGCGCGTGGGTCATAGCTTTTATACACTCTATGTCCAAATCCCATAAGTCTAAATGGATCGTTTTTGTCTTTTGCTTTCTCTACAAACTGCGCGACATTTTTTACATCGCCAATCTCATTGAGCTGGCGCAAGACCGCTTCATTTGCGCCTCCGTGTGCTGGACCCCATAGTGCGTTGATACCAGAGGCGATAGCTGCGTAAGGATGCACGCCTGTGGAAGCAACATTACGCACAGTTGTAGTGGAAGCATTTTGTCCGTGGTCTGCGTGGAGACTTAGGATTTTATCCAGCGCTTCTACTTCAAGAGGAGTGATTTCTTGCTCGCCTTTTAGTGTATGTTTAAGCCTACCGTGTGGATAGGCACGGAGCATATATAAGAAGTTTTCTACATAGCTTTTATTGACATCTGGCTCGATAAATGGTGCGCCCACTGAGTTGCGATAGCAAAAGGCTATCATTGTGGGGGTTTTGGCGATGATTCTGCGTGCCATTGTCTGGTAGTCATCTTCATCGTCCATTTCCTTATGATCATAGTAGAGCGTGGCTAGCACAGAGACAAGCGCGGAGAGTGTTGCCATAGGGTGCGCAGAGTCTGGAAATATGCTAAAGATACCCTTTAGTCGCTCGTGTAAAAAGCTTCTATGGCGCAACTCTAAGTCAAAATCTAGCGATTCTTGCTCATTTTTGGGTAGCTCATCGCTAATAAGCAACTTACAAATGTCAGTAAATTTGTATTTGTCGATTAGATCTTGGATGGGGATACCCTTGTAGAGTAACTCGCCATCTTTACCATTGACATAGCTAATAGTAGATTCACAACCTGCGGTACTGCCATAGCCTGGATCGTAGGCGAAAATCCCCGTTGTCTCAAAAAGTTTAGAAAAATTCACCGCTTTTGGACCTCTTGTACATTCTATGAGATCAAAATCCCAGCTTTGATTGGTCTCGTTGTTGGTAAAAGTGATTGTTCCCATTGTGTGTCCTTTCATATAGATATGTGAATATATTACATTATTTTTTACGCTAGGTAAATGATTTTTTACTTTGGTGTTTGGTTGGGGTGCGCTGGGTAGGGCGGTGGATCGTGTGAGATGTGTTGGGTAGATTTGTGCGCGTTATGCGCGGGATCATATAGGCGCAAGGGGTTTTAGTGTAGAAAATAGTAACGATTCTGCCAAATCTCGTAGAGCTGCTTCTAGCGCATCGCCTAACTGCAGACTCTCAAGCACGATTTGGATAGCTTGTGTTTGGCTTGCATTTTCTAAGAGACTTGTGAGAATGTTTAGGGAGTTTTGTATGCCTTTTGCTTGCTTAATCGCGCCAATTTCTTTAAAGTGCGCAATTTGGGTGCGCTGGTTGGAGGCGGATTCTAGGATAATGCTTGGGATTTTTAGCCCAAGTAGCTCTAGCATACTTCCACCACCTGCACTAATGGCATAATCACACGCCTGTGCTAGGGAGAGAAATATATCTGGGCTAAGATTGCGGTAGATGGCGATGTGTCTATGGTGCTTGTTATGTGCTTGCAAAAGTGGTGAGTAAAGCTTGTGTGTATAGCCTCCGCCTAGCACGATGTGAAAATATAAAGTATAAGGGCTAGATTCTAGGTAGGCGTGGAGTTCTTGTAGTAATGCTTGTGTGAGATTCTTAGAATCTACCCCACCAAAACTTACAAGGATATGTTTTGCTTGCAAGCTTGTCTGTAGGCTAGAAACTCTATGTGATAATTCTCTTTCGCGCACCTGAGGCATAATGGCATATTGCTCCCCACACCAAAGGTGATAAGGCTTTGTAGCAAAATACGCACAAGACTCTGGGCTAGGGTTTAGGATATAGCTTTGTGCTGGGTAAATATCGCGCAGGGTATCATCTAGGCAGATTAGCGCGTCGCTGCACTCCTGTATATGCGCGTACAATGCCATACTGGCAAGATAACTATCGATTATAGCAAGCACAGGGGTATTGCTACTCTTACTGCTTTTGTGTGCATTGCTAGAGAACCACTCGTGTGCGTTATAGTGGATTCTAGCTTGTAGATCATTGGGTAGGATCTTGCTAAGCTCTGGGATAAAGTCGCCACGATTGTGGAGCGTGATTGTGGAAATCGCTTGCACTTGCGCACAGATTCTAGCAAGCTTTATGCAGCGATACAAATGCCCTAAGCCTATTTTCTTGCCACTCTCGCAAAATATTTCAACATTAATGCCTCGCTCACCACTTTTACTTGCCATTTGTTACCTAGAATCTAGCTTAAAAATTTAGCCTTAGTCCTGATCCTGCGCGTGTGAGCGGATAATTAAACTCATATAAGCTATCGCCAAAGCCGTGGATCATCTGAAAATATACGCCTACGCGCTTGCTTAAGCGATAAGTATAGCCAAGCTGTACGCGTCCCTTCCAGTCCCAATAGTCCTTGTTAAAGTAGTTATTTAAAATATTATTGACATAAAGTTCAAACAAATGTCTCTTGTATTCGTATGAAAATACTATATCTCCAAAGCCGATGTAGGAAGTGAGATTGTTATTATCGCCTTTGTCGCTGATAACATGCCTACCTATTGGTATCCACGCCCGAAGAGATAGCTCAAATCGCCCTTTTTGCCAATCAATTTGGGTGATAAAGCGATCGATAGACTTTGATCGTCGAAACCAGTTTGGATCATCTTTGCTTAAGCCTTGGTTGCGAATATCTGCTTCTCCTACGACAAGATTATCCTTGCGCTCGCCATTGCTCAAGTGTGTATAGCCTATGCTTATGCCTGTGATATAGCCCCGCAGGAAAGGTAGCTGCCTATAGTAGTTGAACATAAAGCTAGGGTTAAAGTTTATATCGCGCATAGGTTTGGAGTCTTTTGTGTTGTAGATTTGAAACCAATGTGTCTGCGTATAAGCAAAGTCGAAGTTGCAATATTTGCACACAAGTTGCTCCAAAAACACCACGCGAAAGCTCACTTGGAACTTCATTTCTACAGGAATGTCGTTTCTAGAGTAGGGCGGTGTGAAGCTGTAATAGGCTGGGAGAATGTAAACAGGGAGGTTATTTGCTAGCTGGATATATTTGGTCTTTGGATTTATGGGGGCGTTTTTCTCTGCTGGGGCTTGGAGCAAGAGATTGTTTTGAAGCGATTCTGGGAGATTATCTTGCTTTAGTTGGTATGTGGGGCTTGTATTGGTGGGCAAATTATCTTTAGCAAGCTTATCTTTGGCAAGGCTATCGCTAGTAGGGCTAGAATCTGCTTGCATAAGTAGTGTGCATACTTGCCACGCCCACGCAATCAGCAGTATTCTACGCATTTGTACCCTTTAACTAGAATCTATGAAGCTTGGATTATAGTGTATTTTAGGCTAGAATCCACTTTTGCCATTGCAAATCTTGCGCATACACTACTTTCATAAGGATATGGATATTGATGAATGTCTTTTTGCAAGGCGTGCTGCTTGGGATAGCCTAATTGTCGTCATTGGCGTGCAGGCATATTTTACGCAATTTGCGTGTGCTTGGTGTGTGATATTGTGGTGATGGGTTTTAGTGTCTTTGGTGTAGGTGGAGTGATTGATTGGAGTAGGGACTTGCTGTATGCAACATATGCGAGGATATGATGAATCACGCTAGTTTGCAGGAGTTGCTAGATTCTGCCTACTATGCGCATAATCGCGTGGGGGCAATTAGTGAGCAAAACTTAGACCCTCTACTTGTCGTCTATGAAAATTCCCATCGCGCAAATCTCCCTGCTATCGCGCTTGTTTGCGCACTTTTTGCCTATGGGAATGTGGGGGCTATTGTGGGGTTTTTACGGAAGCTAGATTTTAGCTTGCTTGGTGGGGATTCGGTCTTGGGTGAGCGATGCGGCAGTGTTGCACTTTGTGGCAAAGGCACGACCACCAAGGTCGCTAACCTTTACCACAAAGTGCAAAGCTCCCACAGCCCCACCGCAACCCCTAGAATCCTTGAAGAAGCAAATTGCATCGAGTGTGAAAAATCCTGCCGCGAGCAGACAGAGCTAGAATCCAAAAACTTAGATTCTAGCCTTTCCCCGTCATTGCGAGGCGATACAATCGCCGAAGCAATCCATACAAATAAGCTAGAATCTAGTATGAAAGTAGATTCTAGTAAGCAAGCCCAAGCCATAAATAAGCAAGAGCGGGATTCTAGGATTTGCGATGAGAAATGTGGGTTGCAAGAAAAATCGCAAGGGAGCTACCTAGATGGTAATGACTGCCGCGATTTTTCGTCGCTCCCGCATTTATCGCGCAAAGCCGAATCCTTTAGACTAGAAAGAATCTTGCACACCACCTTCCCCTATTACCGCTTCCAAACTAGCGATGATGTGAAACTACTCTTTGCAAGCCTAGCGTGTATTATCGCTCAAGGCGGACTAGAATCTAGCTTTTCACGCAAAGCACCCCCGCTTGCTGTCATTAGTGCTATAAGCCAAGCCATTTGCTCTCACGCAAGTAGAATTCTAGCGAGCCCTTTATACGCGCCATTTTTTAGCCACGATTATCGTGCTAACTTCTTGGCTAGCAAGCAGTTTTCCCAAGGCTTTAGCTTCCTTGTAGGTGTGTCGCCTAGCTCACCGCTAAAGCGGTGGAATATGTTTTTGCGCTGGCTTACGCGTAAAGACCACATTGATCTAGGGCTATGGCAGGATCTTGTATCTCCTAGTGATTTGCTCCTCCCGCTTGATACCCACACCTTGCGCATAAGCCGCGCGCTCACGCTCTTGCAGCGCAAAAGCTATGATAGAAAAGCTGTGCTAGAAGTGAGTGCTAGTCTTAAACGATTTTGTGCGCACGACCCTATCCGCTATGATTTTGCTCTCTATCGCATAGGGCAAAGTGGTATGACTTGGCTAGATTTAGAGCAATTAGATGGCTAATACTGATAAGTAGCTTGCAGCACGCACAAAGCATAAAACATTGTATAATGCCACTATGCTTAAAAGCCCTAGAATCTAAAGGAGTGCGCTATGGTGGATTATGGGATCAAGTATTGGTCAAACGATGATTTTATTATCGAAGATGGGCTTGTCAAGGTTAATTATCAACATAAGCCCTCCTTGCTTGAGATTGTGCAAGATATTAGAGAAAAAGGCTATAAAGGACCCTTGCTTGTGCGCTTTCCGCATTTAATCCATAAGCAAGTGCGCCAGCTTTTTAGCGCGTTTGAAACTGCCATTGATGAATATCACTACACAGGTGCTTTTAAGGCTGTTTTTCCCCTCAAGGTTAATCAAATGCCAAATTTTGTGCTCCCCCTTATGGATTGTGTGCAGGGGTTGTGCTATGGGTTAGAGGCAGGTAGCAAATCTGAGCTTATTGTTGCTATGGCTTATACCAATGAAAATGCTCCCATAACGGTTAATGGTTTTAAAGATAAAGAGATGATTTCTCTAGGATTTATCGCAGCAAAAATGGGACACGATATTACTTTAACCATCGAGGGACTCAATGAGCTAGAATCTATCATCGAAGTAGCAAAGGAGCTTGGTGCTCCCTATCCTAATATCGGTTTGCGTATTAGGCTACATAGCACAGGTACAGGCGTGTGGGGAAAATCAGGTGGGATTAATGCAAAATTTGGACTTACTTCTACTGAGCTTTTAGAAGCGATCCGTCGTCTTGAAGACTCTAAGCTCCTAACGCAATTTACGATGATCCACTTCCACATAGGTAGTCAAATTAGCGATATTTCTCCACTTAAAAAAGCCTTGCGAGAAGTGGGTAATATTTACGCAGAGCTACGCAAAATGGGGGCAAAAAATCTAACTTGTGTCAATATTGGTGGTGGGCTAGCAGTAGAATATACCCAGCACGAGGGTGAAAATAATCGCAACTACACGCTAAGCGAGTTTAGTGGCGATGTGGTATTCTCGCTTAAAGAAATTGTGCGCAATAAGCAAGAAAAAGAGCCAGATATTTTTATAGAATCTGGGCGATTTGTTTCGGCAAACCACGCTGTTTTAGTCGCGCCTGTGCTAGAGCTTTTTAGTCAAGAGTATGATGAAAAAGCCCTGCGTTTGAAGGAAAGCAACCCTCCACTAATTGCTGAAATGCTTGATCTTTATCAAAGTGTGAGTGAAAAAAATGCCATTGAATACTTGCATGATAGCCTAGATCATATGGAATCACTTTTAACACTCTTTGATTTGGGCTATATCGATCTAACTGATCGTTCAAACACGGAAATCCTTGTGCATTTAATCATCAAAAAAGTCATCAAACTCTTAAAACACAAAAACCATAACGACATTATTAGAATCCAAGAGCAAGTTCAAGAGCGATATTTGCTAAATTGTAGCTTTTTCCAGAGTTTGCCAGATTATTGGGGACTTGGGCAAAACTTCCCCGTAATGCCCATAGACAGGCTTAATTGTCGTCCCACGCGCAGCGCAAGTCTCTGGGATATTACTTGCGATAGCGATGGCGAGATAGCCTTTAATGCTAAAAAGCCTTTATATCTCCACGATGTTGATGTGATGGAAGAAGAGTATTTCCTAGGATTTTTCTTAGTGGGAGCATATCAAGAAGTACTAGGTATGCGACATAATCTCTTCACCCACCCCACAGAGTTTAGCGTGGTATTTGATGATGATTTAAATAAAGGTTACGCAATAGAAAATCTCCTAGAAGCACAAAACATCCTTGATGTGTTAGATGATTTAGACTATGATACCAAGGAAATTGAGCGGATTTTGAAGCAGCGCATTGATGATTCTGGCATTAGTGATGAGGACAAAAAGGAAGTGTTAGGTATGCTCTATGTAATGCTTAGTGAAAATGGCTATTTGCGTACGATTACCAAAGATTCGCAATAGCCCAAAGGATAGCTATGCATTCAATGAGCCTTTTTGCACTTTTGCGAGAGGATTTCTCCACACCCGCGCGCAAAGACCCTGCGCTAAAATCTAAAATCGAGCTGTTTTTTAACTATCCGGGTGTGATAGCGTTAGCACATTATCGGCTGGCACATAGCTTATATAAGCGAGAGTTTAAGGTGTTGGCGCGGATTATTATGGGCTTTGTGCAGTTTATAACAAACATCGACATCCATCCAGCGGCGCAAATTGGACGGCGTGTATTTATCGACCATGGCATAGGTGTAGTCATCGGTGAGACAGCAATCATCGGCGATGATGTAACAATCTATCAGGGCGTGAGTCTAGGGGGGGTGAGCCTAGCACAGGAGAAACGTCACCCCACACTAGAATCTGGTGTAGTTGTGGGAGCTGGGGCAAAAATCTTAGGCAATATTACCATTGGCACGAATGCCAAAATTGGTGCAAATTCTGTTGTCATCAAAGATGTGCCAAGAGAATGTACAGCAGTAGGCATACCAGCGCGCATTCTCACGCCCAAGCTAGAATCTACCAAGCTAGAAGTTAATCAGACTAGTGAGTCTGTCTGTCTTGCCCAAAGCAGCGGGACAAATGCCCCACTCCCTGATATAAATAAGCAGGCGTTTTTATATCTTTTAGAGCGTATAGAGATTATAGAGAGGCAAGCGCGTGCGACAGATGTGGATTGCCAAGATAATGGATCAATACAAACACAAGAATCCATACAGGAGTTAAAAACACGCCTTGATAAGCGATATGGAGAGTATATCCAAGCTCTGCGAAGCGATGGGGTGGAGCAGAACACATAAGATGTTATAAGTGGTTATGTTTAGCGCAGGTTATTATAAAATCTATGTCTATTAGACTGACTAAACTTTATAACATTACTATAAAGTTTCTATATATTTATCAATTTACTGCTATAATCGCTAAAATTTTTATAAAGGATATACAATGGGAAAGAAAATGACCTTCCAAACAGAAATTAAACAGCTACTAGATCTAATGATCCACTCGCTCTACTCTAACAAGGAGATTTTCTTGCGCGAGCTTGTTAGCAACGCCTCTGATGCGCTTGATAAGTTAAATTATCTCACTATTAGTAATGATGAGTTTAAAAGCATAGCCTTTGAGCCGCGCATTGATATTTCTTATGATGAAAAAAAAGGTGTGCTAACAATAGCGGATTCTGGTATTGGTATGAGCGAGCAGGAACTTATTGAAAATCTAGGTACAATTGCCAAATCCGGTACAAAAAGTTTCCTTAATGCCTTAAGCGGAGATAAGAAAAAAGACTCCGCGCTTATTGGGCAATTTGGCGTGGGATTCTACTCGGCATTTATGGTGGCGCAAAAGGTTGTAGTAACGACCAAAAAAGCTACACAAGAGCAAGCCTTTAGCTGGGTGAGCGATGGCGGTGGGGAGTATGAAATCACCAAGTGTAAGAAAGAGTCGCACGGCACGCAGATCGCACTTTACTTGAAAGATGATGAAAAGCACTTCGCAAGTCGCTGGGAGATAGAATCCATTATCAAAAAATATTCTGATCATATTGGATTCCCTATTTTTCTGCATTATGAAGAAACAAAATACGCCACAGAAGAAGAGAAAAAAGAGGGTAAAAAAGATGAAGTGCTACAGAAATGCGAGCAGCTAAACACTGCTAAAGCTCTATGGAAAATCCCAAAAAATGAGTTAAAAGAGCAGGATTATAAAGAATTTTACAAAGGTTTTGCCCACGATAATAGCGAACCACTAAGTTATGTGCATACAAAGGTTGAGGGCAATTTGGAGTATACGACACTCTTTTTTATCCCAAGTGTTGCTCCATTTGATCTTTACCGCGTGGATTATCGCTCTGGTGTGAAGCTCTATGTTAAGCGCGTGTTTATCACCGATGATGATAAAGAGCTTCTACCGCAGTATTTGCGCTTTGTGCGTGGTGTGATTGATAGTGAAGATTTGCCCCTTAATGTGAGCCGTGAGATTTTACAGCAAAATAAGATTCTAGCTAATATCAAATCTGCTTCTACCAAGAAAATTTTAAGTGAGATAGAAAAACTCACCAAAGATGGCGAAAAATATAAGAGCTTTTATGAGCAGTTCGGTAGAGTGCTAAAAGAAGGGCTATATAGTGATTATGAAAATAAGGAGAAGATTTTAGAGCTTTTGCGCTTTGATTCTAGTAAGGCGGAAAATGTCAGCCTAAAGGCTTATAAGCAAGCAATGCCCAAAGAGCAAAAGAGTATTTACTACATTATCGGCGAGAATAAAGAGTTGCTAAAAGCATCGCCACTATTAGAGAAATACGCAAAGCTTGGTTTTGAAGTGTTACTACTAAGCGATGAGGTTGATAGCTTTGTAATGCCAAGCGTGGGAGAATACGACAAGATTCCACTAAAAGATGCCACAAGTCAAGAGGCGCTAAAAGAGCTTGGCGAAGAAAATATCGATGAAAGCACTAGTAAGAAGTTTGAGCCTATTGTGCAGGCATTTAAGGATGCTTTGGGCGATGAGATTAATGATGTGGAGTTAAGTGCCAGTCTCTCATCCCCTATCGCGCTTTTGGGTGAAGAACATAATGCAATGATGGCAAATCTTATGCGCCAAATGGGGCAAGAGCTACCAAAGGGCAAAAAAAGCGTGCAAATCAATGTCAATCACAATATTTTTAACAAGTTGCTGCAAGCGGATTCTACTAAGGTGAAGGAAATTGCGCATTTACTCTATGATAGTGCCAAGCTCCTAGAATCTGGCACGCTTGATAATGCTAAGGACTTTAGCCACCGCTTATACGCGCTTATTGATGAGAGCTTGAAGTAATCTTTAGATAACAATGCTGAATTTTTGCAGGCGAATTCTGTCTAACGCGTTTTCTAGCAGTTATAATGCCAAGATGTTTGTGTTGTTTCTTGGCTATGTGATAGTGCTTTTTGCAATGCTACCAAGTTCTTTAGAGATAATTGCTAATTATGATACCACATCTACTGATCACTCACTAGAATCTAGGTGGTCGCAGTATTTTTACTTGATTTTTCTGCCATTTATTGGGCTTACTGGGTTGTATGTGGAGAATTTTATAGGCATTTTGGTGCTGTTTTTCGCGCTTATACTCAGTGATAGGCTAAAGATTTTTCAGCATTATGTGCTGCTATATTTACTTTATTTGCTTTGTGCGTATCTTAGCTTGGAGTATGGTTCGCTTATGCCCGGATTCTACTCCAATATGCTGGGGGCATTAGATATGATTGCCCACCATAACTATGTCTTACTTTTTGCGTTGTATAGCAAGGGGGTTGTGTGGGTGTTTCTCGCTCTAGCAGTATTTGATCTAGCTTTTTATCGCGCTAAGTGTATAGAGCCCCCACGCTTAGTGCGCGAGAATCTAATCTTTGCCCTATTGGTCTATGTCGTGGTGTTTGGGATTTATAGCTATGATAGCAAGAGCTTAGTATTGTATTAAAGGAGAGAAGTAGAGTGCTTAGAGTACTGCTATTTGGACTTATGTATGGCGTGCTAAATGCTGGTGAAAACTTGCTTGGTGTAAGTGCTTATACACTCGCTAAGGTGGGGCGATTTGAAGTAGAATCTATGCGGCTTGGTGAGTATGAAATCGTCGTGCCCTATGAAGTGGAAAACGCGTTTTTGAGCTTTGCTGGATCGCAGGTAAGTGGCATTGTGGGTTGTAATAGGTTCTTTGCTTCCTATCAGGCGCAAGGTGGGGGCAAGGTGCTTGTAGTGGGGGTTGGGGACTCGACAAGAAAAATGTGTGCGACCATAGAATCTAATATCGAAGCAATTTTTGCGAAGAATTTTTATGGGCGATTTATTGTGCAAGGTGATGATGAGTTAGTAGAGCTTGTGGGTGATAATGGATTCCGTATTAAGCTTGTGCCATCACTTGAGCTTGAGCCATAGTTTGTGGATGCGTGGATTAGACTTGAAGCTTAGCGACAAACCCACGATCAAGCCCAGCTAAGTCTTTGTAAAATTGCGCATTATAGCCGCTAGATTCTAGTACTTTTGCTAGATGCTGCCTTTGATCATAGCCCATTTCACACGCAAGGTATGGGACTTTCTGCGCACTACATTGGGTGATTAGGCACTCAAGTATTTCGCTCCCCCTAATCCCGCCAAAAAGCGCACTACTAGGCTCATAAGTAAGCGGTTTGTCTATGGGATATGAACTAGCGATATAAGGCGGATTAGAAACAACCATATCCGCCTTATCATTTGTGTCAAAAAGTGCAGTGTGCTTTAGTGTAATGCGTTCTTGTAAGCCAAAATATTCGATATTGCGCGTAGCAGTTTTTAGGGCTTCAAGGCTAATATCTGTGGCAATGATTGAAATATGTGGTAGCGAGCGCGCTAAGGCTATACTGAGTGCGCCAGAGCCGACACCTACTTCAACAAGCATCAAATGTGGGCGTTGATTATGGCTTAGAATCTCACATACCTTTTGCACAAGGATCTCGCTCTCAGGGCGCGGGATTAGCACACTAGAATCTACAAATAACTCGAAGTCTAAAAAACTTGCCTTATGTGTTAGATACTCTATGGGGCAACCTTGAACGCGCTTGGTGATGAGAGAGAAAAATTGCCCTTGCACGCTAGAATCTAGCTTTTGCTTGTTGTTTGTATGTAGCCATACGCGATCTTTTTTTAGCACGAAGGCTAGCAGAATCTCCGCTTCTAAGCGCGCTCTAGTGATGAAGTGGCAATCTATTAGGATAGCTATAGCGCACTTTAGGGCAGCATCTATACTTAAGCCCATTGTGCTTACTTAAGCTTATCAAGAGCTCTTAGCCGATCTAAAAGCGGTGGGTGAGTATAGTGGAAAAACACATAAAGAGGGTGGGAATATGGAAAAGTTTTATTTTCATTGACAAGGCGGATAAGAGCCTCTCTCAAACAATGCGCACTTGTGAGCTGCGCGCTATAAGCATCAGCGCGGTATTCTGCTTTTCGGTTAAAGTAGCCAATAAGTGGCATCACCCAGAATGATACAATGGGTGCAATAAGTAGGAGTATTGTAAGTGATGTGGCGTGGTTATTTTCTAATCCTAGCGCGGCAAAAAATGTTGCTGGGAGATTTCCGGCGACAAAAAATAGTGCAAATAGCACTATGCCAGAAAGCAAAAGATTTACCAAAATGTCTTTGTGTTTAAAATGCCCAAGCTCGTGTGCTAGGATTGTAAGCAAGCCTTCAGAGCTTACCTTCTCCAAAAGTGTGTCAAAGAGTACCACGCGCTTCGCGCTTCCCAAGCCGCCAAAATATGCATTAAGCCTGCCATCTCTCCTGCTTGCATCTATTACAAAAATCTCATTTACCATAAAACCGGCTTTGTTCATAAGATCTTGGATTTTATCTTGGAGATTTTGGTTATTAAGAGGGGTAAAAGTGTTAAAAATGGGTGCGATTAGTGTGGGATATAGAGCATTGATTAGCACCACAAGTAAAAATACCACGCTAAATCCAGCTAACCACCAATACGCATAGTCCATAATGACAAGCAGTAGCCATAGTACCAAGAATCCAAACACCGCAATGAGTGCGAAGATTTTTAGTGTGTCGATAAAAAAGATTTGCCAAGTTACATTGGAGAATCCATAGGTTTTATCTAGTCGCAGTTGCTTATAAGCACTAAATGGGAGCTGTAAAAATGCATTAATTAGCACAAATCCTAGCACAAATATAATGAAGCCAAGTGTTGCTTCTTCTGCCAAAAAGTCCTGCCACTTAGCAAGCGCAAAGCTCACCCACGCGATAAAAACAAATGCTTCAAAAATATGACTAATTATCGATAGGCGCAAGTTTGCCAAAGAATAGTCTGCAGAGATTGCATAGTCTTTAGGCTGGAGTATGACCGCTTGCTTTTTGGCAAAGGCTTTAATGTGGCGGATTTGCAATGTGTCTATGATAATGCTAGGGAGAGTGAGAAAAAGCACATAACAAAGGCAGAAAGTCATCATGATGTCTTATCCTTACATATAATGCTAAACCACAAAATTGCTTAGTTGTGATCTAGATACTTATTGTAAAACAAAAATTTAAATCTACACATAATAACTTTGTAAGGGGTTTTTGTATAGGATTGCAAATATAACCACAAGGCGATCAAGCGCATACGCAATATATTTCAAGGATTGAGTGATGTCAAATACAAAATACATATTTGTTACAGGTGGAGTGCTAAGTTCTTTGGGCAAGGGGATTTCATCTTCATCGCTAGCCACTTTACTAAAGCAAAGTGGCTACAAAGTCAATATCCTAAAAATCGATCCATATATCAATATTGATCCGGGCACGATGAGTCCGCTAGAGCACGGAGAAGTATTTGTAACAGCTGATGGTGCAGAAACGGACTTGGATATAGGGCATTATGAGCGATTTTTAAACACAAACCTTAGCAAGGATAATAATTTCACCACAGGGCAGGTTTATCTCTCTGTCATAGAAAATGAGCGTAAGGGCAATTATTTGGGCAAAACGATCCAGGTTGTCCCGCATATTGTCGATGAGATTAAAAGTCGCATAAAAGCCGTGGGTAAGGGATATGACTTCTTAGTCATTGAGCTAGGTGGCACGGTGGGGGACATTGAGGGACTACCATTTTTAGAAGCTATGCGCCAGCTTAAGCACGAGCTGCCAAATACACAGGTGCTAAGCATTCATGTAACACTGATCCCGCTCATTAGAGCAGCAGGCGAGCTAAAAACTAAGCCCACACAGCATTCTGTCCAAGAGCTACGGCGCATAGGGATTACGCCACAAATCATCATCGCACGATCTGAAAAGTCCTTAAGCAAGGATTTGAAAAAAAAGCTTGCGATGAGTTGCGATGTGGCCGATGATAGCGTGATTGAAGCTCTTGATGCTAAGAGTATCTATCAATGCCCGCTAAATTTTTTAAAAGAAGGTATTTTAACGCCCATTGCTAGGCATTTTGCTATTGCTACCATTAAGCCAGATGTGAGCGAGTGGGATATGCTGGTAAAAAAGATCATTTCCCCAAAAGATGAGATTACAATCGCCTTTGTAGGGAAGTATCTCCATCTAAAAGAGTCTTATAAGTCCCTGACCGAAGCTCTAATCCACGCAGGGGCAAATATCGACACGCGTGTGTGCATTAAGTGGATCGATAGCGAAGCTCTAGAGCATACGCAAGGTGCGGAGCTAGGCGATGTTGATGGGATTTTGATACCCGGAGGCTTTGGCTCGCGCGGTATAGGGGGGAAGATTCTAGCGATTCGCTATGCTAGGGAGCATAAAGTGCCATTTTTGGGGATATGCTTGGGGATGCAGCTAAGTATTATCGAGTTTGCGCGTAATGTGCTAGGCATAGAAGATGCGGATTCTACGGAGTTTGCCCCCGATACTTCCCGTCCATTCATTTACTTGATTGAAGATTTTATTGATCAGTGTGGTAAATCTCAAGTGCGCACCATCAAGTCCCCTATGGGTGGGACTATGCGGCTTGGTGAGTATGAGTGTGTGCTGCGCCCACAGAGTAAGATTGCTGTAGCCTATAGCCACGCAAAGGTGGTCAAAGAACGCCACCGCCACCGCTACGAAGCTAACCCAGCCTACCGAGCTTTGCTGGAAGAAAATGGTATGCAAATAAGTGGTGAGTCCACAAGTGGGCTAATTGAAGCAATTGAGCTAGAGAGGCACCCGTTTTTTATCGGCGTGCAGTTTCACCCAGAATTTACTTCGCGCCTGCAAGCACCAAATCCCATCATCTTAGCTTTTGTAAAAAAGAGCCTAGAATCTAAGGGTGCAACTCAAAAGAGCCGATAATGCCCCAGCAAGCGTATAAGACATTGAGCAAAGGTGAGATTTACGCTCTTTTGCATAATCGCACTAAGCAGTGGGACTTCCCCACGCTATCAACACTTCCCCACCCCTATCAGTTAAAATCCTGTGAGCAAGCCTCCCACTTCCTAGCGCAAAAAATGCGCGAGAAGCCTAAGATTCTAGTTGTGGGGGATTATGATGTTGATGGAGTGATTGCAAGTGTGGTTATGATGAAATTTTTTGCCTTGCTTGGGTATGAGCATATTAGCTATGTGATCCCAAGTCGCTTTAGCGACGGCTATGGCGTGTCAAAAGCTATCATTGAAGCTAATCCAAGCGATATAGTTATCACCGTGGATAATGGCACAACCGCCTATGAAGCAGCTGCTTACTGCAAGCAGCAGGGGATCACGCTTATCATTACTGATCATCATATCCCCAAAGAGAGCTTGCCTGAAGCAGATTTTATCATAAACCCCCAGCAAAAAGACTGCACCTTCCCGCAAAAAGAAATATGTGGCGCGCTTGTGGCGTGGTATTTTTGCGCGGGGTTAAAGATCGCTCTAGGGGTTAATATATCTCTTGTACCACTTTTAGAGCTTGTGATGTTAGCGACCATAGCTGATATGATGCCACTAACCCAAATCAACAAATGTATCGTGCTCTATGGGCTAAAGCAGCTACCCACTTCGCAAAATCCAGCCTTGCAAAAGCTCAAGACCTACCTAAAGACACGCTATATCACTGCTACGGATATTGCTTTTTCACTTACTCCACTGCTTAATGCTGCGGGGCGTATGGGGGAAGGGCGCATAGCAAGTGAGTTTCTACTTTTAGATTCTGGTAACTTCTCATCTGCACTCACGCAAGATGATCGCGCGCATCGTCTTAAAGCGTGCAGCCTTGCTAGCGCGCTAGATTCTGGGCTACAAGCATTAATAGCACTCAATCAAGCCCGCAAAGATACGGCAAAATCTGTCCTAGAATCTGCAAAGGCTTGTGTCATCGTGTATGAAAATGCTGTGATCGCGCGCGGAGATGATTGGCACGAAGGAGTGTTGGGTATTGTTGCTGCGCAAATGGCAAACTTCTATAAGCGACCAGCCTTTGTGCTCTCGCGCACCAAAGAGCCGGGGCTAGAATCTATGCTAAAAGGGAGTGCTAGGTCATTTGGTGAAGTGGATTTGATGAGTATGCTACTTGGGGCTAATGAGATTCTAGGGGAGTTTGGTGGGCATAGCAAGGCAGCTGGGCTTAGTGTGGAGATTGCTAGCTTTGATGAACTATGCGCATATTTAGATAGCCTTAGCGTGTTGCCTAAGTGCCAAACTACGCAAGAAGAGCTGGGAGCTTTACTCATTGATGTAAGTGATATTAATGAAGAGCTTTTTGCACTATTGCAGGAGTTTGAGCCTTATGGGCAGGGGAATCCTAAGCCAATTCTTCAGGCTAGGTTGCAAATCCGCCAGATCCAATCCATTAAGCAGCATAGGAAATTTAGCTTTTTTGGCACGGATATTGGGGGGATTTACTTTTTTTGCGAACAGAAGTTTGAGGCGAGAGATTGGATTCTAGCGAGTTTTACTATGCAGATGGATTCATATAGTGGGAAGCCTATAATGGTGCTACAAGAAGCGGAGAGGATAGGGTGAGTAAGTGTAGAGATTTAGCTTTTGAACTAGATTCTAGTCCTTATTCGTCATTGCAAAACACTGCGAAAGCAGGGGTATGGCAATCTGTAGATTTTGCGCAAGCAACATACAATCAAATCAATGGTCGCGCGCAAGTGCGCAACCTTGAAAATGTTATCTTTGGTTTGATGCGGGATTTTTTGGTAAAAAGCCTGTGGCTAGCTAAGTTATTTCAAGCCACAAAGCACACAAAGTGGGTTAAATGCTAGTTTCTCAAGCAGATTTACAGCTAGTGAGTAGCCTTGATTTAGATGATTTTCTCACACATTTTAGCACCTATCTAGCACGCCCTAAGCCCATCTATCTACAAGGAGATAAGAATTTCTACCACGCAGTGTTGCGCGAGATGGATTCTATGTCTCTGCCAACTTTACCAGCACTTGAGAATTTCTCCCACGCGTTTTTGCGTTTGAAAAAGCGTGCCACTCTAAGCTTGCAGGATATTTGGGGTTTTGCTAGAGAGCTGGAGTTTTTCACGGCACTACAAAATGCCCTAGCCCCACTCCCAGAATCCAAGCTCCACACCATTGTGGCAAAGATCATTATCCCCGCTAACTTGCGTGAAGCACTCTGTATTTTTGATGAAAAAGGCGAGATAGAAGCAGGTCGGTTTAGCCATATTGATAACCTGCGCACGCAGATTTTTAGCACGCAAGACTCCATTAAGCAGTCCCTTAATACCTTGTTAGTAAGAGAGAATCTAGCCCCCTATCTTGTCGATAAACAAATCCACTTGCTCTATGATGCACAAGCTCTTTTGCTAAAGGCTGGCTACTCGCGCGTGCTTAAGGGCTCTGTGCTTGATCGTACGCAAGGTGGCTTCTTCTATGTGCTGCCAAATGAGATTGCTAGGCTCTATGATAAGCAACAAGAGCTGCGTGATCTCTACGCTTTAGAGATCCAAAAGCTTTGCACTACACTTAGTGAGATAATGCTAGGGGAGTTTAGATTCTTGCAGTTTTTGGATAAGCAGTTTGATTTGGTGGATTTGCTTTGTGCTAGGGTTAGGTTTGCCAAAGATCTAGGGCTAGAGTTTGTCGCTACAAAGGATTCGGTTTTGGGTAATCAGACAAAGCAATACCACAATCTTAGAATCCTAGAAGAAAAAAATCACTCCCATTGCGAGCAAACAGAGCTAGAATCTAAATTAGATTCTGGTATGGATTGCCACGCAGGCAAGCCTGCTTGCAATGACAAAAATAATGCAATTAGTAAAAAGCTAGATTCTCCTAACAGCGTAACAACTCTAAACGAGCAAGCGCATAATTCTATGGGGCTTACCCAAAATGCAGAACTTCTAAACAAGCCACAGGTAGCAGGATTTTTCACAAAAAGCCAATACTCAAAAACCAAGCCAAATCACCCAAAAGGACAAAAAGCCATAGTTATACAAGATTTCTGCCACCCCATTTTAAAAAACCCCAAGCCCATAAGTCTTACCTTTGATAAAGGCTTGTTACTACTTACAGGAGTTAATGCTGGGGGTAAGACAATGCTGCTTAAATCAATCCTAAGCGTAGTATTTTTAGCCAAGCTTTTACTTCCTATGAAAATCAACCCCCACGCAAGTAAAATTCCCCACTACAAGCATATCTATGCCATTATCTCTAATCCCCAAAGCTCCAAAGATGATATAAGTACCTTTGCTGGGAGAGTGCTAGAGTTTAGCCAGCAGCTAGATAAAGACGACTTGCTTCTAGGCATTGATGAAATCGAGCTAGGCACTGATGCTGATGAGGCAGCTAGCTTGTATAAAGTGCTTTTAGAGCTTTTGCTTGATAGACATTCTAAGCTTGTAGTAACTACTCACCACAAACGCCTAGCTGCCCTTATGGCACAAGATTCTAGAATCCAGCTAGCAGCAGCGATGTTTGATGCGGAGAGATCAAGCGCGACTTATACATTTTTGCACGGCAGCATTGGGAAGAGTTATGCTTTTGAGATTGCGCAGAAATTTGGCATACCCAAGCATATTATCGCGCGAGCTAAAGAACATTATGGCAGTGATAAAGAGCGATTAAATGCCCTTATAGAGCATAGTAGCAATCTCACGCTAGAGCTAGAATCTAAAGCGCAAGAGCTACAAAAGCGTATCCAAAAAGCGCGCAATGCCAAAGAGACTTATAGTGAGAAAATCTATGAGTTAGAGCGGGCATATAAGGCTAGGGAGCGAGAGTTAGAATTTACTTATAACAATGCCTTGCAAGCCCTAAAAGCGCAGGCGAACACGCAAGAAGACATACATAGGAATCTAAACCGCGCGCACGAGATTTTGCGCCACAAGCCCAAGCTAGATTCTAGTTTCAAGAAAGACCAAGTGCGCAAGGAGTTTAAGGCTGGAGATTTGGCGCGCTATGGGAGTCAGAGCGTGCATATTGTGCGCGCTCAAAAGGATCATTGTTTAATAGAGCTAGATTCTGGTATGCGCCTAAAGGTGGAAAAAAGCACGCTTGCTCCACTCTCAAAAACTCTTGCAAGCACGCTTACAAATGCACACAATGCTACAAAAACAACCCTGTCTTACACGCACAAAGCAAGTGTCAAGCTTGACTTGCATGGTTTGCGCGCAGAAGAAGCATTAGAAAAGCTTGGCGATTTTATTAGTGATAGCCTAATTGCTGGATTTGATGAGGTGCTAATTTACCACGGTATTGGTACAGGAGTATTATCAGCGGTAGTAAAAGACTTTTTGCAAAATCACCCTAAAGTTGTATCTTTTAGCGATGCCCCACTAAATATGGGCGGCTATGGCGCGAAGCTAGTTAGACTATGAGTAAGCTTGCTTTTGCGATCGCTCTATCTTGGGCTGTGCTCATGGTGCTAGGCATAGGTGCACAGAATGTAAAAGACTCTAATGATATGGTGTTTAGCTTTGTGGGGGCTAGGGATTTTGCGCGCTTTTTTACCCCTGCGCCCACGCCTATTGTTATAGATTCTACTGCTAAAGAGCTAGAATCTAGTGCGCCCGATTTTAGCAGCTTTGCCAAAGGTTTTAACAATCCCTTTGCATCATTTATCCACGATAAAAGTCCAGAGTCTTTAGCATTTGCGCCAAGCACAATACTTCGCATTAATGCTAAAGCCTTTGAAAAAGAGCTTGCATCAAGGAAGACATTGCTACAAGCGCAAGCAGTGCTATTTCAAGCAATGAGAAGTGATCAAACAAAGCGTGATGATAAGGAGATTTACCTAACTCTAGCAATGCTGGAGTATCGCCTAAATGGATTCTACCATCTACGCACCTTAGTGGCATATATTCGCGCATATTTGCACGCTGGGGGTGATGAACATAAGCTTCCAAGCCAGCTTGCGCCTTTGCTTGTTGTTTTGTTAAATGATCAGACTATCTTTGCTAGCCTTGTGCAGATTCTGCCTGCACTACTTCGCGATCCAAGTCAGCTTCACTCGAATTTGTTTATAGCCCTAGATAGTCAAAGCCACAGCTTTGTGCGCACTTTTACGCAAGGAGCACGCGGGTGTGTAGGAATTGTCACGCAAGATTCTAAGGCTTTTGTGCTTTGCTTACCGCCTTTTATCGATGAACCTTTGCTATTGCCATTTGATGAAAAGCTTTATATCATCGCAGGCAGTAGAATCTACCTAGTGCAAAGCCCCATAACCACGCAGGACTTACCACGCTATGCCACCTTAGTGTATGAGGAAAAAAATCGCCCTAAAATTTGCTTGTATGCAGCAGAGCTACTTGATACAAATAGGCAGGAGCACTTAGCTAGTGATTTAGCGCGCGCGGGCTATGGGGTGGATTCTAGTAAGAGAGCTTTGACACAATGGCAAAAAGACATTGTTCAAAATGATGAGCTAGTGGAATATCTAGGGTATTTTGATGTGTTTAATGATGGGTACAGGGTGCCACTTGCGCGCACGCATACGATGGTTACACAAGGGTTACTATTTTATGAAGCTTTTGTGCTAGATCCTAATACCTTGCAAGCAGACATTCTTCTAAGCCATCCGAGTATGGTCATTGGCGGGCGGATCGCTTCACTATTTTTCATCCAGCATAAGGGCGAGATTCTAGGCTGTGTGCGTGATGAAGCACATAGAGAAGAAAAGCTTTTTAGATTCCATAGAGATGCTCCGCCAGAGCTAGTGGCACATAATCGCTTAGAGAAGTCGCTACGCACGATACACCCGCTTTTGCTACCCGTCAAAGCGCGCCAAAATCTTTGCTCTATGGAGAAAAAGGGTGATGGCGATACAAGATATGGGCTTTTGACACTTGGGGAATATATCATCACAGAATCTAACTTATGCGATCAACAAATGCAAAAAGCCTTAGCACAATGTGCAAGTTTTGATAAAGAAAATGAGCTAGAATGTAGGCTTAAAGCCATAAATGAAGCAATGGAAAATGTGCTATAATCCAGCCCATAAAGCTAGAAGATCAACTAGGAGTGAGTATGCGAGGTTTTAGGGTATTTAGTGGAAATGCACATAAGGAGTTTGGGCAGGAATTCGCCAAGCATTTAGATGTAGTGCTCAGCAAGATTATGATTAATCGTTTTAGCGATGGTGAAATAGGCGTGCAAATCCAAGAATCTGTGCGCGGGAAAGATGTATTCATCATACAGCCTACTTGTATGCCAACTAATGACAACCTTATGGAGTTGCTCATTATGAGTGATGCCTTTAAGCGTAGCTCTGCTAACTCTATCACTGCTATCATCCCTTACTTTGGCTATGCGCGCCAAGATAGGAAAGTTGCTCCACGCGTGCCAATCACTGCCAAGCTTGTGGCAAACCTTATCCAAAACGCGGGCATTGATCGTGTCATTACTATGGATTTACACGCGGGGCAGATTCAAGGCTTTTTTGATATTCCAGTAGATAATCTTTATGGCTCAATTATTTTTCAAGATCATATCCGTAGTAAAAAGCTCCCAAATCCCATTATCGCTAGTCCAGATATTGGCGGAGTGGCTAGGGCTAGGTATTTTGGGCAAAAGCTTGGATTTGATTTGGTTATTGTCGATAAGCGTAGAGAACGGGCAAATGAGAGTGAAGTGATGAATGTTATCGGTGATGTGCAAGGTAAAGATGTGATTTTAGTCGATGATATGATCGACACTGCTGGGACTATGTGCAAAGCAGCACAGGCTCTAAAAGATAAAGGTGCTACTTCTGTGATGGCTCTAGGCACGCACGCGATTTTAAGTGGTCCAGCAATCGAGCGCATAGAAGAGAGCGTACTTGATGAAGTGATTGTGAGCAATTCTATCCCCTTGTGCAAAGCGTGCAAAAAAATCACCGTGCTTAATGTTGCGCCATTGTTTGCTGAAGTTGTGCGTAGAATCTACCACAATGAAAGCGTTAATTCACTATTTATGTAAAGAGTGGCTATGGTTTTTGAACACGAGATCCCAGAGGGGACGAAGCTGTATTTTGGCAGAAGTGCTAGGATTAAGCGCGTACTTGAGAATGTGGCGTGCGAGATATTTTATAGCCATAGCTTTGAGGAGGTGATTACTCCATATTTCTCCTACCTTGAACATCAGCAAAACTTTTCTAATCGCCACCTAATTCGCCTAAGCAGCCAAAACAATCACCAAATTTCTTTACGCTATGACTCTACAATCGATACGATCCGCACTATTACCAAGCGTTTGGAGCGAGCTACTAGCCATAAGAAATGGTTTTATGTCCAGCCAGTTTTTAGCTACCCTACCAATGAGATCTACCAAATCGGTGCAGAATCTATTTATGATGATAATTTGCACTTGATGATTAACATTGGGCTTGAGATTCTCTCGCGCTGTGATGTTAAGGCAACCTTGCAGTTTAGCAATGTAAAGATTCTAGCTCTTGTGCTAGCAGAAATTGGCATAGATAAAGACACTTACAAGGCTCTGTCCATGCGAGACCTTGCACAAAAAGCTCGATTTATTGAAGAGCTTTTGCGCTTAAATACCTTGCAAGACTTGGATAGCTTTTTACCAAAAGCACCGATGTTTTTGCGCTTTGAATTAGAGCGATTATCGCATAAAGCGCACGCTTGCGAGTCTAAGCAAATTCTCATCTCTCCGCTTGAGCCACCACTTGTGGATTACTATGATGATGTGGTGTTTCGTGTGTTTAGTGAGAATGACACGCTTATGCTTGGGGGTAAATACAATATACAAGAGTGTTTGTGCTGTGGATTTGGGATTTATACAGATAGTGTGATTAGCTATATTCTAGCGCGAGAGTCTAGCAAGAGTTATCAATAAGGAGTGTGTATGGCGGATTTAATCGTAGGGATTCAGTGGGGCGATGAGGGCAAGGGCAAGATTGTTGATGTGCTAGCAAAAGATTATGACTATATCGTGCGCTATCAGGGTGGGCATAATGCTGGGCATACCATTGTTGTAGGCGATAAAAAATACGCCTTACATCTAATTCCATCAGGCATTCTTACTTCTCATTGTATCAATATTATTGGCAATGGCGTGGTCATTGAGCCTTCCGCGCTTATTGAAGAAATGCAGCAGTTTGGTGGGGAGCAAGTCTTGCGCGGTAGGCTGTTTATCTCTGATAGGGCGCACATTATCTTGCCCTTTCATCAAGAGTTAGATTCTAGCCTTGAGCGCGCTGCAAATGCCATAGGCACAACCAAAAAGGGCATAGGACCTTGCTATACTGATAAAATCGCGCGTATAGGGCTAAGGGCGTGTGATGTGCGCAACTTTCCAGCACAAAGAGAGCAAATCATCGCACGATTACAGGGGCGAGTGCGCACGCTCAAAGAATCTAACGCGCTAGATTCTAGCTTAGAAGAGCTGGTGCAAGCAAGCATCAACTCCCTAGAATCTGCTCATACAATTCTCTCTCCTTTTATTACTGATACGACTTCACTTCTTTGGGAGGCGCAGGCACAGGGGAAAAGAATCTTGCTAGAAGGTGCACAAGGCAGTATGCTTGATATTGATCATGGCACATACCCCTTTGTAACAAGCTCAACAACCATTGCTGCTGGTTCTTGTGCTGGGAGCGGGCTAGCTCCGCGTGATATTGCTAGTGTGCTTGGGATTATGAAAGCTTACTGCACGCGTGTAGGATATGGACCTTTTCCTACAGAAGATAGCAAGGAGTTTGGCGCGCTCTTGTGTGAGAAGGGTGCGGAGTTTGGCACAACGACGGGGCGCAAGCGCAGGTGTGGAGGCTTTGATGCACTTGCTGCGCGCTATGCGTGCAGGCTTAATGGCTGTGATAAAATTGCATTAATGAAGCTTGATGTGCTAGATGGGTTTGAAGAAATCGCTGTGTGTGTGGCGTATCAATATCAAGACAGAAAAATTACTTATGTGCCAAGTGATTTGGAAAATGCTAAGCCAATTTATGAGATTTTGCCGGGATGGACTGGGGAGATAAGCAAGGGGGTGAGAAGTTTTGATGCCTTGCCCGCTAATGCAAAGGCATATGTCGCGCGCTTAGAAGAGCTTGTGGGGGTAAAAATTGTGATGATTTCCACAGGTGCAGAGAGAAGCGAGATTATTTATCGCTATGATTGCGCAATTTGACAAGCTTATCAAAGCCCAAGAGCAAAAGCTCTCCTTATGTGAGCAACACATTGTCCGCTATAACAACGACATAGCTGCAAAGCAAAGCCAAGTTAATGGGCTTATTAGCCAAATAGCGCAGATGAGTCTGCCAAAAGCTGGGGATTTTAGCGTGCTTCTCCAAGCAAATGCTAAAAAAAGAGCTTTTGTTTTTGAGATAGATTCTTTGCAAGAGCAAATCGCTAAGGACAAAGCACGGATACAAGAGTTAGAGCGGGAGTATCGACTGCTTTGCATTGAGTTTGAAAAACTCAAGCATATCCGCGAGATAGAGCGCGAGAATCTTATAAAAACACTCAAACAAAAAGAGCGTAGAGAGCTTGATGAAGTGGCGATTCTACTACATAGAAAGGAGTTATTATGAGAGCTTTATTGATACTGCTTGTGGTATTGTGCGTATCGTATGCGGATAAAAAAGAGCCAAACCCCGATGCGCTTTTGCAGTGTAATGCGATTTTTGAAGCGCGCAAAGATGAGATAGCCCAGAATCTTCGCACTTTAAATGAAAAAATACAGAATCTTGAAGCCTACAAAAATGCCACACAAAATCTCCTAGATCAAAAGCAAACTAAGCTGAAAGAGCAAGAGGAAGCCTTAAATGCCAGAATCCAAGAAGCCAAACAAGAAGCGCAAAAGGTAGCAAAGCTCCAAGATGACAAGCAAAAAGCTATAGAAGCCCTCGTGGCTAGAAATGAAGCATTGCTTAAAGAGATTCAAACTTCATCAAATTCCAAGGTGGCAAAAAGCTTTTCTGGTATGAAAGATTCTAAAGCCGCGCCTATAATCGCCGAGCTAGATGATGCAGAAGCAGCGACGATTCTCTCTTCGCTCACAGCAGCAGATATGGCAAAGATTCTAGCTAAAATGGACGCTAAGCGCGCCGCAGAGCTTACAAAAATCATCGCTAAAGGACCACCCTTTAGTAATGACGATAAGCCAAAGCCTGTGGCAAAAATCCCCGGAGATGAGCCTAAGCTAGAGCAATTAGAGCAGGATCAAAGAGACTTCCAAGAAAATGGTGGAATCTAAGCGTCAAGCAGTGTGGGCTAGATTCTAGCGCGGTTGGGGTAGAGGAGAGGGTTTAGCGGTTTGGCTTTTTAGCGTAGAGATTTGGGTAGTAATCCTTGAATCTACGATGAAACCAAAACCAGCTTGAAGGATTGCTACGCACTACTTTGCTCGTAATATCTGCTTGTGCTTGGGTGGCTTGCGCTAGATCACTTGCTAGATCTTGTGTGTGCGGAGTATAAATGGGTGGAAAAAAGCGCATAACAAAGCGTGAGTAATCTTTGTTTATATCAATAAACACCGGCACAATGGCGATGTTAAATCGGCGTGAAAGGACGGAAGCTATGGGCGTATGACTCGCCTTTTTGCCCAAAAACTCCACACACACGCCCTGGTTTGATGAGATGCTTTGATCGACCAAAATCCCGGCTACAGCATTCCCCTGTGTGTAGAATTTGAGCAGGTTTCTAAATGCCCCTGCTTTATCGATAAAGCGCACGCCTTGTAGCTCTCTGCGAGAAATAATAAGCTTATCGATGCTATCAATACCTGTGAGTCTCCCTAGACTTGCCATTTTATTAGGCTCTAGGCGAGGTGGGAGAAAAGTCGCCAGTGCCTCCCAGTATCCAAAATGCCCTGATATAAGCACGACACTGCCATCTTTTTCCAAGCTATCTAACACATAATGTTCATCAATAATATCAAAACGCTGCTTATGGATATGGTAGGGGATTTTTGGGATTCTAATACTCTCTAAAATCACAAAGGCGAAGTTTTGATAGCAACGCTTAATAATAGCACGCTTTTGTGCAAGATTTAGGGAGTCTCCATAGATGAAGTGTAGATTTGTTAGGGCATCGTTGTAGCGGCGTTTGTTGTCCAAAAGGCACATTAAAAACCCAAGTCCCTTCACACACAGCACAAACACACGATTAGGCATAATTGCTAAAGTAGCACCAAGCACATTGACAAATACTCTAAGTAGCACGCCGACAATATTCATCAAAAACACTTAAGAGATGACTATGCGGATTTGCGTAGGTGGGATAATGCCTGCAATAGATTCTCGTGCTAGCACAAGCTTAGAATCAGCCGTGATAAATAATGTGCTATGTTCATAGCTATATTGTAGCAAATGATCTCCACTCATACATAGCGCATAGGAGAGCGATAGAATAAAGCTAAGCCATTGAAGATTCTCAATAGGTGGCATAATGTCTGTGATGTGTGCTATGGCATCATCTTTTGGTATGCGCTTATTGATATACTCAAGTAGCAGGCATAGCACCGCTCTATCAGTATGGGAGAATCCATAGTCAAGTCCATGTAGCAAGAAATATGCTCCGTGGTTCATACGCCCATAGAAGTTTAAAAATCCACCTACATCGCACAGCTGGGAGACAATACGCAAATATCTTTTATTGCTTTCATCAAGTTTATGCTCGCAAGCGAGTACATCAAAGATCGCATTTGCTTCTTTGGCGATTGATTTTCCCCATTTTGTAGAAACTTTAAAGCGATCTTGCAGAGCAATAAGCGATGGATAAACCCCACTCGGAAAGCGGTATTTTTGCGTGCGTAGCATATCAGCAAGAAACACCCCCTCTCGCACTCCCACGCCACTTGCCGTGATGCATTTAGCCCCAAAGTGATCAAGTAGCATAGCAAATATTAGCGCACCAGAGCGGATATTATCGCGCCGATCAGGTGAGACACCAAACCCTACTAAATCCTCTTCTTTTGTTTTGTAGATTGTTTGGATAAACGACCTTGCTTCTTTGACAGCAATTTCATAGCCGTGGATTGTTTTTATTGGGTATTTGCGCTGTTTGCTGGTGATTTTAGCAAGCGCGCGGATTGTTCCGCCAATTCCAAATACATTGTGGTGTGTAAAGTGAGTGGGGATTTTTTGCAATTCTTGCTTGATAAACTGCTTTGCTTGCTCTAGGTTTTTATGGTCGAAAAATAGCTCTTTTAAGCGGATCGTCCCTAAATGCAGAGAAATCACTTCTTTAATGTCGCCATTTTCAATGATTGCACACTCTGTGCTACCGCCACCTATATCAATGGTAATGCCATCTTTCTTGTGCGATAGATTTGCGCACGCCAAGCCACCATACCACGCTTCCTTTGCTCCATCAATGACTTTTATACTTATACCGCTTTCTTTTTTTGCTCTAGCGAGAAAATCTGCGCGATTAGGGGCATCACGCACAGCTGAAGTCGCCACGCATAAAAGTTTTCTAGCGGAATTTTTTTTAGCGATGGCATGGAATTCTTTAAGCGCATTGATTGCACGCCTTATGGGAGCTTCTTGCAAAAATCCACCATTTTCATAACAACCTTGAGAAATCCGCACGCGCGACTTACACTCATAAATAAGTCGAAATCCATATCGACTTGTCTTTTCAAAGATCGCCATTCTTGCAGAGTTTGAGCCAATATCAATCACTGCAGTAATTTTTGCCATTACTCGCCTTTGTTAAGCTGCTCAAATTTGTATTTTAGCTCTTCTAGACTCTCTCTATTATCTGGATCTGGGACAATGGCATCCTTTGGGCATACACTTACGCAACTTGGCTCATCATAATATCCTACACACTCTGTACAGCAATCTGGATCAATTACATAGACAGGGTCTCCCTCTACAATCGCTTCATTTGGACATTCTTCTAAGCACGCATCGCAAGCGATACATTCATCATTAATCATTAAGCTCATATTCTCCCCTTAGTTTGTAGTGAATAAAGCGTGTTTCTAACGAAAATTATCTTAAATTCTCTTAAAATTCTATATTTCCTTAGAAGTTGGCGTATTGGGGGTGGACTGGGTTTTGAGATATTGGTAGCGCAAGGATTCTCGCTCATTTTGCAAGCGCCTATGCTCTTCTTTAAGCAGGTCGCTTTGTGTTTGTAGCTTATTGATGTCGCGACTAATGTAGTAGATCGAGCTTGATAACCAAATTTTAGGCATAGAGATAAAGAGTGCGAGAAAAAGCGCACTATATAGGAGAATCAAGTAGCGTATATGCAGTCCGCTTGCAGGCTCTTCCTCATACAAAGCTGCCTTCTCGCTTGTTTCCACGCGAATATCGCCATAAGAGTTTTTATGAGAAGTTGACATAGATACTCCTTGCAGTATGCTTTAAGGTATTATTGTAGCGCAAAAGCACGAAGTTTTGCCGAGCGAGATCTTGGATTTGCGCACACTTCTTTGGGGTTTGCTACTAAAGGTTTTTTTGTAAGTATTGTGCCCTTGCTATGATTAGCCCCACACGTACAGCGAATAGCATCGCTTGGGCAAATGCATGCTCGTGCAAAATGCTTAAAACGCTCTTTTACTAACCTATCTTCCAAAGAGTGAAAGCTAATGATTCCCACAATCGCACCACGCAAATCCGCACTACTTGCTTGCTCAATAGAATCTAGCAGAGCCCTAAGTACGCCAAGCTCGTTATTTACTTCAATGCGCAATGCTTGGAAAGCAAGCGTGGCGGCGTGGAGTTTAGAGTGGGGTCTATGCTTGGAGAAATGCTTAGAGATAAACTCACTTAAGCTCTGTGCATTGTAGAATCCTCCATCGCGTGGGTATGTATTAGCAAATTCTTTGATAAGTCGCGCCATTTTTTTAGATTCTGGGATTTGTCCATAGTTACGCAAAATTTCTTCTAGTGCATATTGGGAATATTCGGCGATGATGGAGCTCGCACTCTGCGCTTGGCGCGTGTCCATTCGCATATCCAGCCTATCGCTTATGAAGCTAAAGCCACGCGACATATCATCAAGTTGCAAGGAACTTACACCAATATCTGCTAGCACACCTACTACGCGCTTATTTTGCGAGCGTGCAAGCTCTAGTGCTTGCGCAAAGCCTTGTGCAAAATTTGCGTGCAAAATTTCAATGCGATCGCTAAAATCAGCTAGATTCTCTCTAGCAAGTGCAATGGCATTAGAATCTTTATCGATCCCAATAAGTGTGATACCCCTACATAGCTCCAAAATCTCCCTGCTATGTCCGCCAAGCCCTAGTGTGCAGTCGATAAAAACAGCATTAGAGCAAGAGCGTAAAGGCACGAAAATCTCTCGTATATGCTCTATAAGCACGGGAATATGTCGCATAGACTATCCTAGATTAAGAAAAACAAAATACTAAGGAAAACTTGATAAAAATAAGGTAAAGTGGCAATCGTAGCCTTAAGAGGCTACGAGAAGTTCGTAGGATTTAAGGCTTGCGTTGGTTATTCAAGATCCCAGTCTTTTATACTACCACTAAAGATTGCCTTAACTTGATCTTTTGATAGGTTATCAAGGGGATTTTTTGGATTGACAATCACTGCTAGACCATCAAGAGCAAGCACGCGAGGTTTTACACCTTTTGCAAGTTCGCTATCTTTGAGCTCTCGGCTTACCATACCAATATGAGCAATGCCCTGCACCGTAGCATTTACGCCTGTTGTAGAATCTGACTGCTGCACTTCAATTGTAGCCTTTGGATTCTGGGCAATGTAGAGTTCTTTTAGCTTCTCCATAAGTGGGGTTACAGAGCTGGATCCGGCGATGACGATTTTGCCCTCTGGATTCTTGGGGGTATAGGCTTTGGCATCTAGTGGGATATAGCCAGATTTTGTGATGACTTCTTGGACTTTATCTGATCCAATGAAGTCTAGAAAATCATCTGCAAGTGGGTTGGACTTTGCTGTGATGACAAGAAATGGGCGAGAAATGGTGTATTTCTTGCTTTTGATATTTTCTACACTTGGGGCGATACCATCGATATTGAGTGCTTTGACACTATTATTAAGTGCTCCGAGTGAAACATAACCGATAGCGTTTTTATTGCGCGCAATGGTGGTGAGCATAACAGCAGTAGAATTTGTGATTTCTGCGCGTGGTGAGGTCATATCGATTTTTTTATCGCCTTGCTTTTGCAAGAGATCAAAAATCTCTACAAATGCCCCTCTTGTGCCTGAGCCTTCTTCTCTGGAGACAAGACTAATAGGTGCAGCACTAGCAAGTGTTACAGAAAACACACTAAATGCTAGGACAAATTTTTTTAAACTCGGTGTAAAAGCAAATGTTCTCATAAGAGACTCCTTTGGTAAAGTTAGAATGCAAGTAGAATGGTAGTAATCCAATGTAAAGTGTCAAGCTACTTTTGTAAAAAGTGGGTAAATCTAAAACCCTGCAGAGCTAGATTCTACCTTGCGTTTAGGTGGAGTTAGAATCTATATGCTACTGTTGCGCTTCCACCTAGAGAATGCACACCGGCAAAGGCGCGCATATAGAATAGCTCAAACCCCATCGTGCTACGGCGTAGTTGGTAGTGGGCATTGATGCCTAGGGCGAAGCGATCGCTATATGGCAGCGAGATTGGGATACTTGTGCTACCTAGAGAGATGGTAGATTCTTGCTTAGTATTATAGAGATGTGGCTCATAATCGACTCGTGCAGTTAGTATTCCAATACCTCTAAATGCAGCAAAAGCCACGCCGCTTTGTGCCCCAAAGCTGATATTGATCATATAATCTGTGTAGGCTTGCAAGGTTGTTTGGATCGTGCTTTCTTGTGTGCTTGCGCTATGTTGCGTGAGTAGATACTGCCGTACACTTGCATAAGGTTTAAAAAATGCAGTCCCCATAAAAAACCTATATCCAAGTGCTATCTCGCCCATAAAGCGACTTGCCAAGAAACTTGAGCTAGAATCTAGTCTAGCTCCAGAGATGGCAATGGAGTTTTGCGCCTCAAAAGCCCCTAAAGATCCTAGTAGTCCTAGATCTAACTCCAAAGACCTCCAAGCAATCGTATCGCTAAGTGAGAGTCCAAAGGCATAACTTGTGTTTTTGGTGCTAGTACTCGCAAGATTTTGTCCTAAGGTATTATAGAGAAAGCTTCCGCTTAGTCGCAGATTGTGTCCAAAGATTTGCGTGCTAGCCCCAGCTTCTAGTCCCATAAGCCCACCTGCTCCATATTTGCCAAACACTCCGCCACCAAGTGCGCGCATATCAAGTGCTACGCGTCTTTGCGGTGCGTATGCATAGCTTGGCATCGCAAGTAGAGCGTTTTGATATGGGACATAGACTTTGGGCACAGCGTGTGGTACCTGCCTCGTCAAGGATGAGCTATTGTAGGCAAGGCGCGTGTGTGCCTGTGTAGCATTAAGTTTAGCTAAGGTATGTGGAGCTAGGGGTGTTGCTGTTATGTGGAGAGCCTGTAAGGATTCTAGTGTAGCTAGTGGCATAGTTTGCTGGGCTACTAAGAGTCCTTGTGTATCGCTAACAAGCACAGATAGAGACTCTTTGCCACCATAAGTATAGATACTCCCCATATCCGCTCTCTCAAATACAGAATCTAATGCCTGCAAGATTGGTGCATCTGCCCCTAGAGTATTGTGAAAGGCGCGGATAGCATCCTCCTTGCGCGTGATGTTAAGAGCAGTGTTAGAATCTATTAGTGCGACTGTTAGGAAATCGTGCTGAGCTTGTGCGAGGGATAGTGTGCCTTGATTGGTGGATGTACCTTGTATGAAAGTGTGCTTGCCTAGAGTTAAGCCTTTAAAATCTACCAAGATTGCTCCATCGTTGGTAATATCGCCTTTGATTTGACCAAGCTTGCCATTATATGCGCCAAAGATGATGGTGCTTGTTTGTTTGTTTTGTATGCCTTTTTGCGCTTCTAGCACGCTGCCATAGAGCTTAATGCTAGAATCTTTAGGCTTGAGCAAATCTCCCCCTATGATAAAAACACCTCCTTGCTGGGAGATAAGCTCCCCGCTAACACTCATTGTGCTACCATAAAGGATAATATCACCTCCGCCACCAAAGGCTGGATCAAATGGGTTTAGCCCACTGCTGCCCCCAGAGCTATCTACACCCTTATCTGTTTGCCCACCGTTGTAGAAATTTCCATCGATAATGATTGTGCCATTGTGGCTTACAAATTGCGCTGTGGTAGTGTAGTCATTTGGTATAAGCCCGCGCGTATTGCCGACATTGTAGATATTGCCCTTTAGCGTGAGTGTGCCACCATTGTTTTGAAGCTTGTGCTGGAATCTAATCGCCTTGTCTGCTTCAATGCTAAGGCTCGCGCCATTTTCCACAAGCATTTCCCCATCGTGGATAAAGAATTGAAGTTGTGTGAAGCTGGCTTGCGAGTTTTGCGCTAAAAATAGCTTGCTATGCTCGCCAAAGCGCACTTTAGATGCTCCACCATACTCGCTTGCTTGAGGATTGATTAGGGGTTTATCGCTTAGGGTTACATAAAGGTTTGAGTTAGAATCTAATATAAGAGAATTGCCATTATCAAAAGAGAGAGTGTGGTAACCTATTAGCTCGACTTTAGCCTCATTTGTAAGCCGTAGTCCTACATTTTGAAAGTGCGTAGTTTTGTCATTCGCACTTAGGGTATAGGTGGCATTACTCGCACCTTTGACACTAAAGCTTTGAGCGTGGAAAAATGTTTGTTCGCCATTGCCTGCCTGAGAGAGCGTTGTATCCTTTTTGCTAGCATTTGGGGTAAGTGTGATGAGAGCTGGCATAGTGTAGCTAGCAATAGTATCTGCACATACACTCACTGCGCACAAACACAGAATAGCAAAAGCTCTCATAAATAAGTCTTATAGCTCTTTAACTTGTAAGGCTAGATTGGCAGTGATGCCAGAGCCAAGGCGGACAATGACCACAAACTCACCAATATGCTTAATAGGTGTTTGTATATCGATTTCTTTTTTGTCGATGTGGAGCTTGTGTTTTTCTTGTAGGGCAGTGGCTACTTCTTCTTTAGTAATGGAGCCAAAGAGCGCGCCATTATTGCCCTTTTTCTCCAAAGTTAGCGTAATAGATTCTAGACTTTTGGCAAGTTGCTTGCGCTGCTCTAGCTCTAAGGCTTCTAGCTCGGCTTGGTGTCTTTGCTGGGCTTTGTATTTGTTGATGACTTCATTGGTAGCGTGCTTTGCCTTATTTTTAGCGATTAAGAAATTTTGCCCATAGCCATCTTTGACTTCGCATATTTCACCTTTTTTGCCAAGTCCTTTGATATCTTCTAGCAATAAGACTTTCATAGGATTCCTTTGGATATAATCTGTGTGCATTGTAGCACTTAGAATATGATTAAACAATATTAAAGAGTGGCAAATGAAGCTAAATGTCTCGCATAGATCGCTTGTGTTTGATGGGCGAGCCATTATGGTATGCCAAAAGCCCAGCAAGTATATGCGCATAAATGTCCGTCCAAGCCTAGAATCTAGCCAGCCTATCATCAAGCTCACTTGCCCACCCCACACTACAAATGAGGCGATTTTGGCATTTATGCAAGCACACAAGGAGTGGATTGATAATGTATGTATACGCTTAATGCAAGCTAGGATGGAGACTTTAGAGATACTGCAAAAGCATTGCGATGAGATTTTGCTCTTTGGTAAATGGGTGCCAGTTGTGCCACTTATGGAGCTGCGTGCTATGCTACACACTTATCTAATGCAACGCACAGATGTGCTTGCCAATGCTATGGGAGTGCGCTTTAGCAAGCTTGCTGTGCGTAAGTCAATGTCGCGCCTTGGGAGCTGCACGAAAGATCGCCTAAGCTTTTCACTTCTGTTAGTATTTGCCCCGCAAGAAGAAATTGATTATGTGGTAATTCACGAGCTAGCACATATTGTGCATAACAATCATTCTGCGCAGTTTTGGGAGCTTGTAGGAGCGCATTGCCCAAGGTGGAGAGCTTTGCGCAAATCGCTTAAAAGTCGTTGGGGACTGTTTAGTGCGCTACTAGATAGACTGGAGCAGACTAGGATGTAAAGCCACACTGTTGGCATAGTGGCTCAATAGCTCTACCATATTTAAAGCCATTTTTTATCGCTATTGCTTTAGGAGAGCGTAGAGCTTCTTGTAAATTTATATGCGCGATATTGCCAAGATTGATTGAGCCTTGAGTATCCATACAGCAGGGTACGATTGTGCCATCACTTAAAATGCCTATTTGCTCCTTTAGGGCTGGGCAGAATTTTTGTGTGCTAGATGTTTTGCAAAATCCCGCCCAAGTGAAATGTGTCTTTTTGATGAGAAATGCTCTACTCCATAGGCGGATGCGCCCTTTCTCATCAAAAAGCGCGCTTAGATCATTGCACGCTAAAGCGTGGTGTAGTGCTGGATGGTAGGCTTTGTGTGTGGGGGTGGAGATGGAATCTGGGAGAATTTGGCGTAGTAGGTCGCATAGGATTGACTGGCGCTGATAAAGGCTAGAGTCTTGGATTCTAAGATTTAGGAAGCAGTTGGGATTATGCAAATGCTGTGTAAGTAGGGGTGTAAGTTTTGTGCCATAGCTAGATATAGCATTATCTATGCCAGCTTCTAGAGAGGTAGAGAGCTGGTAGATCGGGGGGCTTAGAAGTGTTTGGGGACTATGTTTATGAGAAAATACCCCGCTTGTTACCAGCTCGACTTGCGCACCTTTTTCACGCGTTATGGCAAGATATTGACTAAGGTTTGGCAGTGCGCAAGGATCACCTAAAATATGCAAGGCAATGCGATTCGATAAGGGTAGTGCATAATCCAGGGCTTGTGTAAAAACTGTGGGTGACATCGCGCCACGCACACCCTTTTGTGCTGGACAAAAAGAGCAAGCAAGATGGCAAATATCACTTAGCTCAATATAAATTTTTTTCATATGCTACTTAGTGAATATATGGGAGAATCTTGCGTAAATCTTTTTCATCGATAATAATATTTGCGTGTTGCTTGAGTATAGGCTTAGCACAAAAGGCGACTGCATAGCCTGCGCACTCCAGCATACTACAATCATTCGCACCATTACCTATGGCAATTGTTTCTTGCTTTGTGGTGTTAAGCAGAGATTGGAGGCGTCTAAGCATATCGCCTTTAGAGTTACTAAACATCATATCCCCCCCAACTCTGCCGCTAAGGAAACCGCCATTTGTGTGTAGAATGTTGCTAAAATCAGCGTGAAGCCCTAGCTTGTTAGCAAAATACCGCGTGGCCAAGTGAAATCCACCACTAAAACACACGACTTTTGCTCCCATATTTTTAAGCTCTTCTATACACTCTTCTGCGCCCTGCATAAGGGGTAGATTTTGACAAACTCTCTTAGCTTGCTCAAGTGGCAAACCCTTTAAAAGTGCCACTCGTTCATTTAAACTCTCAAAGAAATCTAGCTCGCCACTCATAGCACGCTCAGTAATGCTACTAACCTGCTGCCAAACCCCATATTCCTTAGCTAAAAAGTCGATTGTCTCACCATCCATCAAGGTCGAGTCAAAGTCAAATACCGCAAGCTTTATCATCGGCTATGCCTCAGCTTTTAAACCCTTATTGCAGAAGCTTGGGGCTTATTGCATCTGGGCGGCGACTTCGGCAGCAAAGTCCTCAGTCTTCTTCTCTATACCCTCACCAAGCTCGAAGCGCACATACTCTACTACCTCGATAGAGTCGTTCCATTCTTTAGATTTCTCTGCAAGCACTTGGGCAATGGTCTTTTTATCATCCATTACAAAAAACTGCCCAAGCAATGTAAGTCTTTGATCAACAAGCGTATTATCCGCGATAAATCGATCTAACTGCCCGGGGATAATCTTATCCCAAATGGCTTCAGGCTTACCTTGTTTTTTTAGCTCTTCTTTTAAAATCTGCTCTTGCTCTGTTAGCACGGATTCTGTAAGCTGGGCGCGAGAGATGTATTTGGGGACATTTCTTAGAGGTTTGCCTAGTCGCTTCAGCTCTTCGTTATCTTTCTCCACTTCAGCAATTAGTGCTATGCGCTCCTTTTCCAAAAAGTCTGCACTAAAACCACTATAATCAATGTGTGCAGGCTTCATCGCAGCGGCGTGCATGCAGAGATTGCGCGCAAGCTCGGCAAGCTTGTGAGTATTTGTCTCGTTACCCCTTAGCGCGATAATTACACCCACGCGCCCATTGCTATGGACATAGCCATTGACAATTGTGCCTCGATTTGCTTTTATACTATAGGTTTTGCGCACGACAATGTTTTCACCGATCTTAGCGATTTGTGTTTTTAGGTATTCATCAAAGCTTTGATTCTCTATATGTAAGGATTCTAGTGCGCTTATCTCGCTAATATTATGTGTAAATACAAGCTCGCTAGTTTTGACTACTAAATCCTTAAATCCATCGTTTTTGGCGACAAAGTCTGTTTCAGAATTGACTTCAATCATACAAGCTTGGGAAAAATCACTTGCTACCTTAACGGAAATAATCCCTTCAGCAGCGATTCTATCTGCCTTTTTGGCAGCTTTGCTTAAGCCTTTTTCCCGTAGATATTCTACTGCTTTTTGCAAATCTCCTTGCACTTCTACTAGGGCTTTTTTGCAATCCATCATTCCTGCATCAGTCATTTCGCGCAACTGCTTGACAAGCTGGGCAGTAATCTCGCTCATATCTTCTCCTTACCTTAATATTTCTTTAGTGCTAATGCTATGTTTGACTACTCTTACTCTTGCATAGCTTCATTAATCACGGCTTGTTTTTCCACTTCACTTGTTGATTCTTGTGTATCTTCTTGAGCTTCTTGACTCTCTTGTGTATCATTCATTTCACGCCCTTCAATGATAGCTTCTGCAATTTCTTTGCAAAAAAGCTGGATAGAGCGGATAGCATCATCATTGCCCGGCACAGGGTAATCCACTTTATCTGGATCGCAGTTTGTATCAAGTGGCGCAACCACGGGAATTCCAAGTCTTCTGGCTTCAGCTACGGCAATCTTTTCTTTCACCACATCAATGACAAAGAGCATATCTGGTACTTTTTTCAAGTGTCGCACACCACCAAGGTATTGTGTAAGCTTTTCTTTCTTGCGCAAAAGCATAAGCTTTTCTTTCTTGGTAAGCAGATCTATTTGCCCACTTTCTTCCATTTCTTCGATAATTTCTAGCTTGCGTACGGAGCGCTTAATGGTGCTAAAGTTAGTAAGCATACCGCCTAACCAGCGGTAATTCACATAGGGTGCACCGATTTTCTCTGCGCATTCTTTGATTGTTTCGCTTGCTTGCTTTTTTGTGCCGACAAATAAGATTGTCTTACCCTCGGCTGCAGCATCGCGCACGATATTATAAGTGTAGCGGAAGTAGCGGATAGTCTTTTGCAAATCAATGATGTGGATATTTTTGCGCACACCAAAGATAAAAGGCTTCATTTTTGGATTCCATCGTCTTGTTTGGTGTCCAAAATGCACGCCACATTCAAGCAAGTCTTTCATTGTTACCATTGGAGTCTCCTTGTAGTTTTGGTTTGTCCTCCACGCCCTTATACAGAATATCTGCAACACAAATTAAGGATTGGCGTGTGTGAATTTCTTTGGAACAGCACTTATGTTTAATTAAGGCTTGACAAAGGACAGGCGCGATTGTAGCTAAGCTTTTATAATTTCTCTCTTAAAAATATTATAATGCCAGCTCAAATATTTAGGTAGCTAGAATCTAAAAAATTTATACTTACCATTGATTTTAAGGAGCGCAGTAAATGCAGGGTATGATGTTTTGTGGTGATGTAGTAGCGATGAATGGTAGCTTTATTATCGATAAAGCATTGCAAGAAAAGCTTAGGAGCAATATTAGTTTTTGTAATTTAGAAGCCCCGATTTTGTCAAAAACGGGGGGGGGGGGGTAACTCCAACGCTTAAAGCCGGACCATCGCTTCATACACACGGTGAAACAATTAGCGAGTTAGTTGCAGCTGGCTTTAGTGGTTTTATGCTAGCAAATAACCATATCGCAGATTGGGGTGAAGTTGGCATAGATGCAAGTATAGAGCAAATCCTAGAATCTCAAGCTGTTTATGCGGGCGTCAAAACTACAAAACACTCTAAGAACCCCACACTTTTTTATTCCATCAATGATACACAAATAGCCCTTGTTAATGCCGCAGAGTCGCAATTTGGTATGCTGGACTCTAGTAGCGAATTTTTAGGAGCTGGGTATGGCTATATTGATTGTTTTGGCTGGGAGTTTGTCGCACATTTGCAAGCACTTAAAAAGGAGGTTGATGTGGTTATTGCTGTGATCCATGCCGGTCTAGAGAATGCAGCCCAGCCACTGCCGCAATTTAGAGAGCTTTATAAAATGTTTTGCGATATGGGGGCAGATTGTGTGGTGGCTCATCATCCCCATATTATCCAAGGTTATGAAGACTATTTGACAAAAGATGGACGAGAATCTAGGATTTTTTATAGCTTGGGGAATTTCTTTTTCTCCTACAATCGTGTGATTACCGATCCGCTAGAGTTGCAGGGACTAAGTGTTGTGCTTAGGTTTGACAGGGGTAAAATCGCTAGCTATGAGCTTGTGTTTTCCCAGCAGATAGGGGAAAGTTTGGAGGAGATAGATTCTAGTAGGCTTTGTGTGAGTATGGAAAGTCTTAATGCGATATTGCGTGATGAGTATGCCTATAAGCAGGCTATTATGGAGATCGTTACGCAAGCATATCCGCAGTATATGAAGTATTATGAGTATATATTTTTGCTTCCTAGCAGGGATAATAGCTGGCTTACTAATATTAAACTTTTTATTAAAAGCTTATTTTTTCATACTAGGTATCTTGAGTCAAGGCAGGCGTTGTTGTTGCACAATATCAATATCCCTACTCATCGCTTTGTCCAAGAACTGTACCTAAAGTATGTACTATACTATAAAGGCTAAAATATATAGCGATACCACTAATTACTGCTACTTTTTGGAGTAAGTCCTAGTTACTAGAATCTAGTGGCTAGGACTTTGCATGGAGTAGATTGTCGCCTAGATCCTAGGGGTTTGGTAGTGAGTGATTGTGTGTGGATATACCACTCCATTTTGGAATGACTTTTGCTTTCTTATTTGGCAAATTCACCAAAAAGGATGAAAATGCTACGGTCATTATGGTCAGGTGTAAGTGGTATGCAGGCACATCAAATTGCTTTGGATATTGAGAGTAACAATATTGCCAATGTCAATACGGTTGGGTTTAAATACTCTCGTGCTTCGTTTGTCGATATGCTTTCTCAAACAAAGCTTATTGCTACTGCTCCCTATAAAACGGGGCTTGGAGGTCAGAATGACTTCTCTGTGGGACTAGGTGTTGGTATTAATGCTACGACAAAGGTTTTTTCACAAGGAAGCACGCAAAATACCGATGTCAAAACGGATATGGCAATTGAAGGAGAAGGGTTTTTCGTCATCTCCCCAGATAAAGGGATCACGCTTAATTATACGCGAGATGGAAGCTTTCTCTTCGATGCAGATGGAAATCTTGTAACAACAGGTGGCTATGTTGTGCAAGGTTGGCTTAAAGATGACTTGAAGAATGCCTCAAAAATGAGCGAGCAAGAGTTCTATCATATTGATAGCACAGGACCTATTCGCAATATCCAAATCGACCCAAATATGGTAATGCCTGCGCGATCCTCAACCAATATCAGGCTCCGAGCCAATCTAAATGCTGGGCGACACACTGACCAAAATGCTAATATCTATGCGTTAGATTCTACAAGCAAGACCCCCGCTGATGGGATCAACCCACTTTATGATTCTGCTGGAAATCTCACGCAAATGCAAGAAGATATGGGCGCGCTTTTCAACCAAGATGGCGATGCCTTTGGACTTACAGAAAATCAAGGGATTTGGGTGAGTTATAAGAATGCTCAAATGATTAACAGCGTAGTTCCTACTAAAGAAAATAGCTCTATCACTATCAATGGTGCAAAAATTTCTTTCTCCAATGATTCTGCACTAAGTGGGATGTCTACACTTGTAGCTGCACAAAATGCTATCAATGGTGTGCGCGATAAGACCGGGATAGAAGCGTATATGGAGGGTAAATTACTAAAGCTTGTCAATCGCAATGAAATGGATGGTGATGAAAAGACTAAGAATATCATTATTACTAAAGGTGGGACGGGTGCGTTTGAAAACTTTGTCGAAGGGGATTCTGACATCACTTCTTTCCGCTATCGCTATACTAGATCAGAGTCTCCAGATTCGTCAACAGGGCAGTTTAGGACAACAGAGGAGCTTCGTAGGCTCTTGCAGTATGATGCAAATATGATTAAGGAGCCAGATAAAGAATATAATGACTCCACTGCTTCTGTGTCTGTTACCATCAATAAGTTTGGTATGTTTGAAATGCTAAACCAGGATAATGGTGATGAAGAAGTGCAGAATATGTCAATATTCGTCGCTTCCTATGGGTCAGATCAAGTTTCTACTAATGTGCTATTTAGAAACACTATGCGTGGCTTAAACACAGCATCGCTACTAGAGGGTGGGGCTTCCGTATCAACTACGCGCTTAAGCCACGCTACACACACGACAACCATTGAGCTATTTGACTCTCTAGGATCTAAACACACAATCCGCTTTGAGTTTGTCAAAACAGGCTCTGCGGAGTGGAGCTTTAGAGCAATCGTTCCAGAGCCTTCTGTCATCTATGGGGCTTCTGCTACGCGTCCAAATATCTTTGAGGGTGGGCGATTGCGCTTTAATAGTGATGGAAGTTTGGCAGGTATGAATCCACCTATTTTACAATTTGATCCTAAAAACGGCTCCATAGCTCCACAGCGACTAAGCCTATCGTTTGGCTCTACCGGTGGGTTTGGTGGACTTACTAGCGTGGATAAGCAGTCAGAAACTTATGCTATTGAGCAAGATGGCTATGGGGCAGGGGATTTAGTGGATATACGCTTTGACTCAGTGGGATCATTGCTAGGGTCTTTTAGTAATGGTCGCACGCTGGCTCTTGCACAAGTTGCTCTAGCAAACTTTGCCAACAACACGGGGCTTCAAGCTGAAGGTGGCAATGTGTTTTCCTCAACTGGGAACTCTGGGCAAGCGATGATTGGTGCGGCAAATACAGGTCGTCGTGGAGGAGTCTCTGGCTCTAAGCTTGAGATGAGTAATGTCGATTTGAGTCGCTCGCTTACACAGCTTATTGTCGTGCAGCGTGGCTTCCAAGCAAACTCCAAAGCAGTGACAACCTCCGATCAAATTCTAAATACTCTACTAAATCTTAAGCAATAGGTTGATTGCATAGGTGTGCTTATGGCACACCTTGTTGCGTTATGAAAGTTTTAGATTCTACTTGCTTTTTGCCACCCTTTGACTATGCCTTTTAAAAATATCCTAATATTTTATTTTACTTTATGCTTGCTTTTACTAGGCTATTTGCTACCACACAATTAATTGGGGTTATTATTTAAGGAGAGTGTGATATGGATATTAAGGACATAAAAAAGATTCAGCAAGGTGTCAATACAAAAGACAACCAAATAGATCGGATTAAAATTGGGGCGGTCGTATTGTTTATGGTGGCTATTGCGATTATTGCTATAAACTTTGGTGGTGGATCATCCCCTATACTACTTGCGTTTGCTACGCTAGTTGGTGGCTATATGGCAATGAGCATTGGTGCAAATGATGTGGCTAATAATGTTGGACCCGCTGTTGGATCGCAAGCGATCACACTTACAGGGGCGATTATTATTGCTGCTATTTGTGAAGCAAGCGGGGCGATTTTGGCTGGGGGCGATGTTGTTAATACCATTAAATCAGGTATTATTGATCCTAAAAATATTAGCGACTCGCAAGTGTTTTTGTTTGTTATGCTTGCTACTTTGATTGCTGGAGCAATATGGGTGCATCTTGCAACCATATTGCGCGCGCCTGTATCAACCACGCACTCTATTGTAGGTGGTGTGCTTGGTGCAGGGATTGCTGCTGGTGGCTTTAGCGTGGCGAATTGGTGGGTGCTTGGAAAGATCGCTTCAAGCTGGGTGCTTTCCCCTGTGCTTGGGGGAGTTATCGCCGTACTTTTTTTGTTTTTCATCAAGCGCACAATCACCTATAAACAAGATAAAAAAGATGCTGCGAAAAAAATAGTGCCGATTCTAGTATTTGTTATGGTGTGGGCATTTGGGGTTTATCTTATGCTTAAGGGATTCTCTAAGCTTTATCCATTTAGTGCGTGGCAGGCAGTTGGTATAGCTTTTGTTGTGGCAGCAGCTGGATATTTTATCACGACACCAATTATTCGTAAAAAAGCCTCTCAGCTTGACAATACCAAAGAGTCTATCAATACACTTTTTACGATTCCGCTTATTTTTTCTGCAGCACTTTTGAGCTTTGCGCACGGAGCAAATGATGTTGCTAATGCCATAGGACCTCTTGCTGCTATCCATCAATCCCTAGCAGAATCTGCAGAAGGTGGGATAGCTAAGGCAAATGTGCCATTTTGGATTATGCTTGTGGGTGGAGTTGGGATCTCACTTGGGCTTGGACTCTATGGTCCAAGGCTTATTCGCACTGTGGGAAGTGAAATTACAGAGCTTGATAGAATGAGGGCATTTTGTATCGCTATGAGTGCTGCACTTACGGTGCTTCTTGCAAGTGCCTTGGGGCTTCCTGTTAGCTCGACACATATTGCCATTGGTGCTGTTATCGGTGTGGGCTTTTTGCGCGAATATATTAAAGGTAGGTATTTTGAAATGTGCGAGCAAATCATTAAAGCTCATAAAGGCAAAGATCAAAAGACTATAGAGACTTTCTTAAGAAATTTTGCTAAAGCCAATGTCAAGCAAAAGAGCGTGATGCTAGAGCTTCTTAAGGATAAAACACGAAGTGATGATTTCTACTTAAATAAAAAAGAGAAAAAAGAATTAAAGAAGTTTTATAAGCACGAGCTTGTAAAACGCAGTGAGATTAATCGCATTATCGCTTCATGGATTATCACGGTGCCTGCTTCTGGTATGCTTGGAGCGATTGCGTTTTTTACCATTCAAAAAATTTTAGGATAAATATGCTATACTCTAAATTTTATCCTAAGGAGTCAAATTGGACCCGTATCACTCGGTTGTAATGCTACTTCTTGCATTATTATTTGTTCTACTTAATGCCTTTTTTGTTGTCGCGGAATTTGCGATTGTTAAGGTGCGTCGCTCTAAGCTTGAAGAATTATCTAAGACCAATAACACTGCTAAGCTTACTCTCTCTATCACTAAGAGGCTAGATTCGTATCTAAGTGCTACACAGCTTGGGATTACGCTAAGCTCGCTTGCCTTGGGGTGGATTGGAGAGCCAGCGCTTGCTAAGCTTGTGGCAATTCCTTTTGAAAGTATTTTACCCGAAGACTCTCTTATTATCCATACTATTAGTATTATCATTGCTTTTACACTTATCACGCTTTTTCATGTTGTGCTAGGTGAGATTGTCCCGAAGTCTATCGCCATTGCTAAGACAGAGAAGTCTGCATTGCTTATTTCTTATCCACTTTATTATTTTTCTGTTATTTTTTATCCTATTATTGTTTTGTTTGACAAACTTGCAAATTTTGTCCTACGGCGTATAGGTATCCAGCCAGCAAGTGAAGAGGAAAACGCTCATTCTGAAGAGGAGTTAAAAATCATCGTAGGTGAAAGTCTAAAAGGTGGTTTTATCGACTCTCTAGAAGGGGAGATTATCAAAAATGCTGTCGATTTTTCTGAAACGATTGCTAAAGAGATTATGACTCCTCGCAAGGATATGGTGTGTCTTTATGCTGATAATAGCTATGAAGAAAATCTTTCTATTGTTACTCAAACAAACTTTACGCGTTATCCATACTGCAGTGGCAACAAAGACAATATCATTGGTATGCTTCATATACGCGACTTGCTCATAAGTAGGATCAGTCAGCACAAGAGTCCAAGCTCATTTTCACCTATTAATTTTGAGCAAATTATCCGCAAGATGATCATTGTTCCAGAGACAGCACGCATTGTAGAAATCCTAAAAACTATGAATAAGGAGCAGATTCACACTGCTCTAATCATCGATGAATATGGTGGGACGGCAGGGCTTTTAACAATGGAGGATATTATTGAAGAAGTGATGGGCGATATTACCGATGAGCACGATTGTAAAAATCAGGATTTCACGCAAATTAGCCCAGATACCTATGAGCTTGATGGAATGCTTGATTTAGGGAGTGTAGAAGAACTTATGGGTGTGGAATTTGCAAAAGAATTTGAGCAGGTTACCATAGGTGGCTATGTCTTTAGCTTGCTTGGGCGACTTCCAGAAGTGGGTGATGTTGTACAAACAGGTATTTTAGAGTTTAGTGTTTTGGCAATGGATGGTGCAAGGATCAAGCGACTTAAAGCTCATAAGATGGATCAAGAAGCCTAGTTTATGTCCTTAGATTCTAGGAAGTGTGGTAGATTGCCTATTTATCCCATCTCAGCACATACTTCTAGAGCTTTTGCTAGCAAGTGTGATTTCCGTCTTGTTGCCAAGTCGCTTGTTTCTGCCAAGACACAAAGTCGCTATGCTAACTTAAAGCTTTGTGCTTACCTAGAATCCTTAATCACACGACGGGATTTCAGGCATATCGCGCTGTTTTATCCGCTAGCTCATGAACCAGACATTATTCCCTTACTAAAGAAGCTAAAAAAGCATAAAAGCAGGCAAGTTTTTCTCCCAACTATGCAAGGTCTTAAGGTAAAAATGCTACCATATCGCCTGCCCTTAGTGCAGAATCATTTGGGGATTTTTGAGCCAAAGCTATCCTGTCAGCACCCCCGTAAAATTGACTTCGTGCTGATTCCTAGTCTTGGGATTGATATGGCATTTGGTCGTGTTGGTATGGGGAAGGGTGTGTATGATCGGTCGTTTAAACCTAGGTCACCATCGCCGTATAGGGTATTTGTCAGTCAAAATCTCCACATATCTAGCACATATATAACACAAGGGTTTGATATTAATGCACACGAATATATCAGCTATACATTAAAGATGCATAATTTAAGAGGTTTTTATAATGTGGTGGATTCTTCTCATAGGATTTCTAGGATTCGGGCTTCTTGTAGGGTTGAGCGTCTATCTGGCTTGCAAAAAGTTTTTCGCTCTTGATGCTAGTCATTTGCTTGAACAAGCAAAGGCAAAAGCCCAAGCAATCGAGCTAGAAGCACAAAATCTCTTACATAAAAAGCAGCTAGAGCTAAAAGATATGCAGCTCTCTTTGGAGCAGGGTTATAAAGAAAAGGAGCGCGCGCTCTATGATACATATACACACAAGCTTCACGCCCTAGAGCGTAAAGAGCAAAATCTCCAAGATAGGCTCCAGTGTGAGCAAGCAGCAATTGATCAGCAAAAAGTACAAATCAAAAATGAGCAACATGAGTTGCTTATGCACAAGCAAGAGCATCAAAATATCAAAAAGCAATACCTCAGCCTAATTGATGAGCTTAATCACACGCTAATTCACTATACAGGGCTTACTAAGCAAGAAGCTAAAGATATTGTGCTAAAGAATTTAGAAAATGAGCTTATTGATGAAAAAGCCCATCTTATCCGTCGTTATGAGAAAGAAGCCAAAGATCAAGCACAAAAAACGGCTAACCATATCTTAGCACTTGCCACAAGCAGGTATGCAGGAGAGTTTGCAGCGGAGCGGCTTATCAATGTTTTAACACTCCCAGATGATGAGATGAAGGGCAGAATCATTGGCAAAGAAGGGCGAAATATCAAAACGCTTGAGATGATTAGCGGGGTTGATGTGATCATTGATGATACGCCAGCAACTATCATCTTAAGTAGTTTTAATCTTTATCGCCGTGCTATTGCGCTAAAGACGCTTAATATTCTGATCGAAGATGGTAGAATCCACCCCGCTAGGATCGAAGAAGTCTATGTGCGCGTGCAGGAGCAAATGGAGCAAGAGATCCTTGATGAAGGAAAAAATGTCCTAATTGACTTGGGGATTGATTTTCCCCATCCAGAAATCATCAGACTCATTGGCAAGCTACGCTATCGAGCTAGCTTTGGGCAAAATGCCCTTGGACACTCTATTCAAACAGCTAAACTAGCGGGTGTTATCGCTGCACAGCTTGGCGGTGATGAGAAGCTAGCAAAACGCGCTGGGCTTTTGCACGATATTGGCAAGGCTTTAACGATTGATCAAGGCAGTGGAAATCATGTAGCCCTTGGGGCAGAGATTTGTACACGCTATAAGGAGCACCCTGTGGTTATTAATGCCATTATGTCCCACCACGGCAATGAGCCTTTTGAGAGTATAGAAGCAGCAGCAGTGTGCGCAGCAGATACACTCTCAGCTGCGCGCCCGGGAGCTAGGCGCGATGTGTTGGAGAGCTTTTTAACTAGAATGCAAGATTTGGAGAAAATCGCCCAAGATAAGCTGGGTGTCAAGCAGGCTTATGCCATCAATGCTGGGCGTGAGCTACGAGTGATTGTGAGGGCAGATATTGTGAGTGATTCCCAAAGTATTGTGCTGGCAAAAGAAATCGCCCAAGAGATTCAATCGACTCTAAATTATCCGGGTGAGGTTAAAGTAAGCGTGATACGCGAAGTGCGTGCAGTAGAGTTTGCACATTGATACTTTAAAGACAAATCCATCTTAAGGGGAATTTATGAAGAATATTGTTTTAAAGCGCGTTGTTGTGGTTTATGGCTTACTTATGAGCTGCTTGCTCTTTATGGGCTGTCCTAGTGATGATAAAAGTCCATCGCAAGAGCATAGTTTACAAGCAGATGACTTTAGTAGCTATACTATTACTTTGCACGAAGATAGTATGCTTGTTAAGCACAATGGTAGTAAGGTGGATTCTGCAGTGCTCTTGGTGTTTATATCAAGTGAGTGTCAAGCGTGTCAGGGGTATTACGAGCATTTAAATCATCTTCAGGCTAATGAAGATAATGTAGTAATTTTTGGTGTGTTAGAAAAGGAGCAGCAATCTCAAGTAGAATCTACCAAGCAAGAAGAGAGTCTAGCGAGTATGAAAGATCGACTCGGTATTGCCTTTACACTTTTGCAAGAGAGCTCAAAAGTCTCTTTGTTGCAGAATCTACTAGAGAAAAAGCAAGCGCGTATAAATGCCCTGCTTGTAGCGCAAAATAGAGACTCTAGTTTAGAAGTTCCACTAGAATCTAAAGAAGAAGCTTTCGTGGAGTCTAGGCTAGATTCTACAAAGCTACCTTATTTTGTACTCTATGATACAGAGCAGCGATTTTATCAAGACTATGAAGGTATCGTGCCAGAGGAGATATTTTCTAGCGATATTGCACAGCTTACTAATTAGGATCTAAAATGCTCTCTTATCTTGCTAAAACTGCCCAGAATCTAGCTTCGATATTTGCTGATAAAAGCGACAAAATTGATAAAGACATACTAGAAGAGCTCCTTATCGAAGCAGATATTGACTATGATCTCATTGAGCTTATGCTCTCGCATCTCCCCAAATATCCTAGTCGCACTCAAGTCCAAGAGCAGATCACCAAGCTTTTTGCGCTAGATTCTACTGCGATGCTACAAGCCCCGCTAGAATCTACTTTTCCGCAAATTACCTTAATCATCGGCGTAAATGGTGCGGGCAAGACTACCACTATAGCCAAGCTTGCTTATCATTATTTACAGCAAGGACAAAAAGTACTGCTAGGAGCTGGCGATACTTTCCGTGCAGCAGCGATTGAGCAGCTACAACTTTGGGCGACAAAGTTGCAAGTCCCCATTATCGCCTCCCAGCAAGGTAGCGATCCTAGCGCACTAGCTTATGATGCGATCCAATCAGGGCTTGCTAGGGGTGTGCAGCATATCATCATCGATACTGCAGGGCGATTGCACAACCAAAGCAATCTCCAAAAAGAGCTTGAGAAAATCGATCGGATCTGCGCTAAAGCCGCGCAGAATGCTAATGTGCGTAAAATCCTAATACTTGATGGCACACAGGGCTCACAAGCTCTAACACAAGCTAGAATCTTTAGTCAAAGTGTGGAGATACATGGTGTTATCGTAACTAAGCTTGATGGTACAAGCAAAGGTGGCGTAATCCTTAGCATCGCGCATTATTTGCAAATCCCTATCTTATATCTTGGTGTGGGTGAAAAGCAGGGTGATCTTATCCCATTTGATAATGATGTGTATGTCCAAAATCTTCTCGATTGTTTTTTCATAAGTGATATATAATGGCGAAAAAATCCCAGCTTTTTGAATGCCAGCATTGTGGCTACACTACGACAAAATGGTTAGGTAAATGCCCGGAGTGTAATAGTTGGGATAGTCTCCTTGAACTAACAGATACGCAAAAGCAGATTCTACAACAAGTTAGCAAAAGCAAAGAATCTACCCCACGCGCGATAACAGAAGTAGCTGTTGATAAGCATAGCTTTTTTAGCTCCTATCAAGAAGAGCTTGACATCGTGCTAGGTGGGGGGATTGTGCCCGGTGGGCTTTATCTCATCGGTGGGAATCCGGGTGTTGGCAAATCGACTTTGCTACTTAAAGTTGCTGGATCCTTAGCGCAAAATGGTGTGCAAGTGCTGTATGTTAGCGGTGAAGAAAGTGCTGGGCAAATCCGCTTGCGCGCAGAGCGATTAGGCGCGCTAAGTGAAAGACTATTCTTGCTTAGTGAAATCAATCTTGATCTAATCAAGCAAGCCCTTATCGCAAGCCCTTATCGTTTGTGTATTATCGATTCTATCCAAACCATCTATACTCCAGCTCTCTCCTTAGCTCCGGGCTCTGTAAGTCAGGTGCGTGAGATTACCTTTGAGCTTATGCGATTGGCTAAAGAGCAAAACATCGCCATAATTATTATTGGGCATATTACTAAAGATGGCGCGATTGCTGGACCTAGAATCCTAGAGCATATGGTTGATTGCGTGCTGTATTTTGAAGGTGATCCAAGTAGGGAGCTTAGGATTTTGCGCGGGTTTAAAAATCGCTTTGGCACGACAAGTGAGATAGGGATTTTTGAGATGGGTCAAAGTGGATTAAATAGTGCGAAAAATGCTTCAAAGATTTTCTTCCAAAAGCGCGCAAGTGTTGCAGGTAGTGCTGTAAGCGTGGTGCTAGAAGGCTCGCGTGCTTTAGTGATAGAAATCCAAGCTCTTGTGAGTGAGAGCTATGGAAATCCACGCAGGCAGAGCACAGGCTTTGAAGCCAATCGTTTAAATATGCTTCTAGCCTTGCTGGAGCGTAAGCTAGAGTTGCCTTTGGGGCGGTATGATGTATTTATCAATGTGGTAGGTGGGATTAAAATCAGTGAGCCTAGCGCAGATCTATGCGTGCTAGCGTGCATTATCTCAAGCTTCCGCAATCGTGCGCTTAATGCTAGCACAGCATTTATCGGTGAAGTCTCACTTGTGGGCGATATACGAGAAGTGGGCAATATTGATATGCGTATCAAAGAGCTACAAAGCTATGGGTTTGATAAGGTTATTCTAGCCAAAAAGCCAAAAAGCCATTTTGAGGGAGTGAAATGCTTTGAAGCTGATGAAGTCAGCAAGATTCTAGAGTGGATGTAGCCTACAAAAGCAGTTTAAGGAATTTTTGGTATTATTGTGGCTTTAGGAGTGTGTATATGGAACCTATCAGTCAATATGGTTATGAAAAGATTACCAAAGAGCTAAAGCAGCTTAAAGAAGTAGAGCGACCAAAGATTGTCAAAGAAATCGATATAGCTAGAGAGCACGGCGATTTAAAAGAAAATGCCGAATACCACGCAGCAAAGGAGCGACAGCTATTCATTGATGCAAGGATTAAGGATCTAAGCACTATGCTTGCTAATGCTCAAGTGATTGACCCGTCTGTCTTGCCGCATGATAAAGTCAGCTTTGGTAGCACGGTTGAAATTATCGATCTAGATACGCAAAAGCGACTGACTTATACAATCGTAGGTAGCATTGAAAGCGACACATCAAAGGGGCTTATCTCCTATGGCTCACCCATAGCAAAAGCACTTATTGGCAAGGAAGAGGGCGAAGAAGTGCTAATCAACCTACCGCGTGGAGAGTGTGAGTTTGAAATCATCAAAATTCACTACAAACCAATTGTTTTTGAAGCGTAGCTTAATTAATTTCTAAGGATAGAAATGACCCCACAAACAACGCTAAAAATACAAAAGCTCCACCCACAGGCCATAGTCCCAGCCTACCAAAGTGCAGGATCTTCCGGGTTTGACTTCCACGCACTAGAATCTAGTGCCATTCCAGCAGGTGGTGTTGGGGTGGTGCGCACGGGGATTGCCGTGGAGATGGAGCAGGGACTAGAGTTGCAAGTTCGCCCTCGTAGTGGGCTTGCACTAAGGCATAGTATTTCTGTGTTAAATACGCCCGGCACTATTGATAGCGATTATCGTGGGGAAATTATGGTGATTTTAATCAACCACGCTAAAGAAGACTTCATTATCAATCAAGGTGATCGTATAGCACAAGGTGTGGTCGTGCCCATTGTGCAAGTGGCATTTGATGAAGTAGCCACACTCACGCAAACCACGCGTGGAGAAAAGGGTTTTGGCTCAAGTGGGATTGCAAAAACCAAACACTAATCCACAAGGAGAATCTATGGCAAAAGGCGATGACAAGCAGATATTCACAGCAATCAAGCAAGAATTTCAGCAAGATGAAAGGCTTTTAGAGAGTGCCTTTAAACTTGAGCATTTTGTAAAGAAGTATAAATATTATCTCGTTACCTTGGTGCTAGTGGTGCTAGTGTGGCTTGGGTATGTTGCCATCTATGACACGATACAAGAAAATCACGCTCAAAAGTCTAGTGCGCTTTATGATGAGCTTTTGCAAAATCCAGACAATGAGCTTTTACAAAAGCAGCTAAAAGAGCAGGCAAGGGAGCTTTATGATCTTTACCAACTCTCTCGCCTAGATTTGACACAAGATGTAGAATCTATTTTGCAAGAGCTAGCTAGCTCTTCAAATCCTTTGGTCAAAGAGCTAGCTAGCTATGATCTAGCTAGCCTTAAGCAACAAGGGCTTGATAAAGTTAGTGGAGAGCTAGCAGACCTAGCTGCAATCCAGCAAGCCTACTTGCTTTTGCAAGAAGATAAGATTCAAGAAGCACGAGCTAATCTTGATGTGATTAAGCCAGATTCTGGGTTGTATGGGATCGCTATGCAAATGAAGCATTATGGGATTGTTGCCCACCCATTAGCAGACACTCTTACAATTACAGAGGTGCAATCTCCTGCTGATTCTTCTCAAGTAGATTCTACAAACGCCCCCAAGGCTCAATAATGCTCACACAGAAGACTGCGCTATCTATCTTACATAGATTTGTGCTATGGCTTATTTGCGTTTGTGTGGTGAGCTTTTTGCTGCTTGGGTGCGGATCTAAGAAATACTATACTCCAAAACAAGCGCAAGATATATTGATATTTGATCGCTCATTTTCTAGCCCCATTGCTACCAGCAATCGCTATGGTGCTACGCTTAAAGACGGCTCGCTTATTACGCAAGGTGGCATTATTCCCTACAATGCTAAAATCCCAAAAAAATCGCGTTTTCTTGGAGAGTCTGGTGGGTATTATATCTTTGCCAAAGGGTGTGAGAGTGTGTATCTTGTGCGCACAAGTGTGCTTGATGAGCAAGCCTTTGATAATCAAACTTGCTCGATTAAAGAGCAAAATGTAGCCTGTACCAAAGATGAGCTAGAGATAAAAACGACTATGTGTGCGCTGAGTGGGAGCATTAAGGGCAGTTTCTTGGCACTTATTGGCAATGATAATTCTATGAGTATTTTTGATATAAACGCCCAAACGCAAGAGCCCAAATTTTCACACAAAGGCTCATCGGTGCTAGCGGTGAATGAGCTAATTGCCGCACCGCTTTTCCTAGAATCTCTTGTGGTCTTCCCTACGCTTGATGGGAGATTGCTCGTAGTAAGCACAAAAACTTTCACCCCAGAGCGCAATATCATCATCTCTAGTGAAAAGTTTTTTAATAATGTCATTTATCTCTATGGTGATGATTCGAGGATTTTTGCCGCTACGCCCAAAAGGCTCATAAGTATCGTATCTGGGCAGGAGTTTAGCTACAATGAATCCATTAAAGATGCGCTTTTTTATAAGGGCTATTTGTATGTGCTTACTCTAGATGGTATGCTAGCCCAGCTTGATCACACCTTGCGACCTATGAATACAGAGAAATTTACTTATGCCAAGCTAGAAGGCATAGTCATAGCAAATGACACGCTTTATACCTTTGAGACACACGGGGGCTATGTCATAGCTGTAGGACTTAGGGATTTCTCGCATAAAGTCTATAAAACGCAAGATACCTTTGGCAGGACACCACCCAACAAGCTTAATTTTTATAGCAATAGCGTATTTTACTACAATCAATACTACTATGACTTTGGGAGATTGCGCTAATGTTGCTTTGTGATATTGGCAATACGCATTTTCACTTTTGGGATAATGGCAAAATTTCTCATATCTTGCCAAAATCCTTGCACAAAAGTATGTTTAACCAAGAGATCTACTACATTAGTGTTAATGCTCAGCACGAAAAACTGCTTAATAAGACCTTTAAAACAACCTATGACCTAGAATCTATTATTCATTTGCCCACGCACTATAATGGCTTAGGTGTGGATAGAAAGGCGGCGTGCTTATGTGTTGATGATGGGGTGGTTATAGATGTGGGCAGTGCTATTACCATTGATGTAATGAGTGGAGGTAAGCACCAAGGCGGCTACATTCTCCCGGGGTTTAATGAAATCATCAACTCCTACGCAAGAATCTCACCAGCTTTGCGAGGGAAAATCAACTTCGGGCTAGAACCTAATGTCTTGCCCAATAACACCAAAGATGCTATTGGCTATGGTGTGCTAAAAAGCACAATTTTAACTATACAAAATACCATTGGTAGTAAAAAGGCATATTTCACTGGAGGTGATGGCAAGTATCTAGCGAAGTTTTTTGCGCAAGCAATCTATGATGAGACACTTGTTTTCCGTGGTATGCGTATATCGATTGAAAAAGCTTTGCAAAAGCGGCGTAAGCAGCAAAGCATACAAGAGCAGCAAAGCATACAGGCAAAGGAGTAAAAGTGATCACCATAGCCCTACCAAAAGGTCGTATAGCTAAAGATACTTTGCAAGTTTTCTCCAAAGTATTTGGTGAAGAATTTGCCTTTGATGATAGGAAGCTAATCTTGCAAAAAGGCGAGTTTTGCTTTATGTTAGTGCGCTCGCAAGATGTCGCTACTTATGTTTATCACCAAGCAGCAGATATTGGGGTTGCGGGACTTGATGTATTGCAAGAGCAGCCTTGCAATGTTGTGCGTTTACTTGACTTGGGGATTGGTAAATGTCGCGTCATTGTCGGTGAGCATAGGGATACGCCCATTGACTATCTCCAGCCAAAGATCAAAATCGCTACAAAAATGCCTAACATTACACTTAATCACTTCTCACAAAAGGCAATCCCCATTGAAATTATCAAGCTCTATGGCTCTATTGAGCTAGCTCCGCTTGTGGGACTAGCAGATGGGATAGTTGATATTGTAGAAACAGGCGATACAATGCGTCAAAATAATCTCATTGAAGTAGAGACGATTTTACACTCAAGCGCGCATTTAGTTGCCAATGCTAATAGTTTTTATGCGAAGAAAACACAGATTCTAGCTCTTTGTGCGCAATTAGAGCAATGCTTAGATTCTAGGGGAGCGCTGTAAATATGCGCTACTTTAGTACGCGCTTTATGGCGGCAGAGCCATTTGGGCAGATACTACTAGCCAGTGATGAAAATGGGCTGTGTGGGCTGTGGTTTGCTAATCAAGCGTATTTTGCTATGATCAATAGCTTCGCTTTGCATTGTGTGGATCCAGATTCTGGGCTAGATTCTAGCTCCACCAAGCCACGCGCTATCCTTATGCAAGCAAGCCACTACCTACGCTGCTATTTTGCTAAAGAGCCTTTGCCTTGCGCACCGCCATTTTCACTCTATGGTAGTCCTTTTGCGCTACGACTCTATCAAGCTTTGATACAAATCCCCTATGGACAAACGCGCTCATATAGCCAAATCGCTCAAACACTTGCTAAGACAGAGCATAATGCTTGTAATCTCACGCGCCAAGTCGCCAAAGCCATAGGCAAAAATCCTTTATCGATCTTTATTCCTTGTCATAGGGTTATAGGCAAAGATGGCTCGCTTAAAGGCTACGCTGGTGGGCTTGTAAGGAAGCAGGCATTGCTCCTACTAGAATCTAGTGCAGGGAATCCATAAGGTCTGCTGCTTTTATGAGCCTGTCTTTGTCAAAATGCGTGTAGATTCTACTTGTATTTAAATCCGCGTGCCCTAGGGCTTCTTGGACTAAGACTAAGTCTTTGTGTTTTTGGTAGAGCAAGGTAGCAAAGGAGTGTCGCAGCATATGTGCGCCCATTTTTTCTTTTTTAATACCGATGTTTAGCAGGATTTTACGCACAATTCCATAGACATAAGGCTGGCTTAGAGGCTTACCATTTTTGTTGCAAAAAAGCAGGTTGTTTTGGATATTTGGGATTTCTTCGCGTAGGGTAAGCCACGAGTGCAAAAGCTGCGTGATATGGGAGGCTTTGATCATTACCACTCGGTATTTATCACCTTTACCTTGAATGGTGAGCATATAGACATCATTTTCTTGGATTACCTTTTGAGCTTGGAGATTGATTGCTTCGCTTACACGGATTCCAGTGTAGATGATAAATTTGACAATCAAGCGATCTCTAGCTTGGGTTTTAGCAGGCAGGGGCGTAGTGTCAATAGAGTGTAAAAATTGCTCTAGCTCATCAGTCTTTAAGAATGTCGGGAGTTTTATGCCGCTTTTGCCACGAGTGCCAGCTAGATTTTTTAACTCAATATTAAAGATATAAGACTTTCCAGTTTCATCTTCATTGTGCTTATCAATAAAACCAAAGAATCCAATTAAAGCGATGCGATAGTTGCGCTTAGTGGCATTAGAGAGCTTTGCAGTGCCTAGGGTGATAAACTCTGCTAAAAAGACTTCATCAATCTCTTCTAAATCGCTCACCCTAGAATCTTGCAAAAATCTCCCAAGTCGTAAGAGAGGTAAAGCGTAGGTATTGATCCCTGTCATACCGCTATTTCTAGCTTGCTTTATAGATTCTGTTAGATCATCGAGATTTGTTGCATCGCGGATAGAATCTAGGCTCTTGCTTAGGGTGCTTGAGTCGTGGATATGGCGATTAGAGAGTGTGGTGATTTTATGGATAAAGAATTTCCCAAGCCAAAAGACATAATTACCCAAAAGTGTGGAGCGAGATTGCAGGGGGTAGGTCATACATTGCCTTCTGTGGTGTAGTGGATTTGCGCATTATAGCATTTGGAATATCGCAGATACAATAAAAATAAAAGTTTAAACCAAGTAGAATGCCACGATAGTTGTGGCAAGGAACATAGAGTGAAACGGCAAATTTGGTCAAGTCGATTGACTTATATTTTAACAGTGGCTGGTGCTACTATAGGTTTTGGGGCAACTTGGCGCTTCCCTTATCTTGTGGGTGAGTATGGTGGCGGGGCGTATGTGGCTGTGTTTGTGCTAGCGATGCTTTTTGTAGGGATACCTATCATCTTGGTAGAAAATGTCATAGGCAGGCGCGCGCATACTAATTGTGTCGATGCTTTCGGTGGTGTGCTAGAATCTAAAAAGCCTGTAGCAAGATTTTGGAGAGTCTTGGGCTATATGAGCGCGCTTGGGGCGTTTGGGATTTTAGCGTATTATATGGTGATTGGTGGCTGGGTACTCTCATATATCGTGCATATTGCGCAAGGGATTTTGCAAGCCTTGGGGCTAGCAAGTGGGGGGTTTGATGTAAGTGTGCCTTTGCAAAAGTCCCAAACCATTGCATTTTATGAGAAACATATACAAAATGCCCCGTGGCAAATCAGCTTTTTTACTTTTGTATTTGTGGCGATTAATTGGCTTATTTTGCGCAAAGGTGTCATTGATGGGATTGAGCGATCAGTCAAATATCTTATGCCACTTTTGTTGCTATGTCTTGTGCTAATGGTGGTGCGTAATCTCACGCTAGATGGTGCGATGGAGGGAATTAGATTCTACCTTGTACCAGATTTTAGCGCACTTAGTGCGGAACTTTTTTTGTATGTGATAGGGCAGGTGTTTTTCGCGCTATCTTTAGGCTTTGGCGTGATGATTACGCTCTCTTCTCACCTTGATAATCAAGAAGATTTGGTGAAAACTTCTCTTTTTACCGGCGTGATCAATACCCTTATAGCTGTGTTGGCTGGGTTTATGATTTTCCCCTCGCTCTTTAGTGCAAATCTAGCACCTGATTCTGGTCCATCGCTTGTGTTTAAGGTCTTGCCCGTTGCATTTTCCTACATGCACTTTGGCAGTATTTTTGCAATTATGTTTTTTGTTTTATTGCTTGTAGCAGCACTTACAACTTCTATTACTATTTATCAAGTTATTATTAGTATTTTAGAAGAGAATTTTCATATTCCGCACAATAAGGCTATAAACTACACGCTTTTAGGCGTGTTTGTGCTAGGGAATATTCCTTGTGCATTAAGCTCATCAGCGTTTGTGGATGTGGTGTTTTGGGGTAGAAGTGTGTTTGATACCTTTGACTTCCTTAGTGGGAATGTCTTTTTTGTCCTTACGGCGCTTGGAGCAAGTGTTTTTGTGGGTTTTGTGCTAAGAGAAGAGGCTTTACAAGAGCTAGCTAATGGCACAAAAGTACCGCGCTGGCTATTAAAGGGTTGGCTTTATTATGTGCGCTATGGGATTCCTATCATAATTGTCGCTATCTTTATCGGAGGGATTTTGGATATTACACCCAAAAAGCGCGCACAAGAAGCATGTGGCGAGCTTAGCATGCAAGCATTGAACCCCCTAATCATACGCGATAACAAGAAGGATACTAATGGCAATACAATCTCTGGATAAAAATTAGCACAAAGAGCTTATGGTTCGTGCAATTGAGTTTGCCACAAAGTTACAAGAGCAAGTGTAAGATAACATCTCCGCGCGCGTGTAGATTCTGCTACAAAATGTAGCATATCATTGAAAATCTGGAGTATAAGGCGTTGCTCATTGAACTCTAGATTTTAATGTGCATACCAAAGATATGGTGCATAATTTCGAGCTTGTTAGCGCGTACTGAGCCACTATGAGTTTGGGGAGTTTTTCACTTCGTATGAGAAGCTGTTGCTATTTGTTTTACAAACAGGGAGATATACTCCTACCTATTTATCTAGAAAATCCTCAAAATTTCTAGTCTAATGCTTGCTTTGGCGCACTAGAATCTAGTAAGGCTAGGGCTTGTGGCAGAGTTTGTGCAAGAATCTAATGAAAGTTTTTTGGCTAGAATCCCTGCAAGCCAAAGGCGTGCTACCACGCAAGCAACCCTATTTATAAAACAGCAGCGATCCATAGAATGTGGCGTATTAAGCTACTTGCTAGTGGGCGATTTGAGCTACTAGAGTATTGCAAAAATGGGTTATAAGTGTAGCGCACCACCGATGTGGAGTATTTGCTAAAAACAAATTTACAAATTTTTGGCTAGCGCAGCTTGCATATCTAGCAAGACAAAGGCACAAAGTGTTATAATCCAAGCTTAAAAACAAAGGATGGCTATGCAGGACAACACAACAAGCAGGCTCTGTGTAAAACGGGGGGGGGGAGCTAGAATCTAGCTCTACATATAAGCGCGTATTTTTTCTGTATTTTTCCATTCTTTTTGTTTATTGTGTCCTTATGATCATTTATGCGCGCTACACATTTAATTTAGATGATATTTGGATGTGGCTTGATGTTTATCATCTGCGCCCTATCTTTAATGGTTATAGTCCAGAATCTGGGCGATTCTTCCCTCTTGCATCGCTTGACTTAAATCTCCTTATGCTAATTTCAACAAATCCGTATTTGTTTTTTATATTTAATGCTCTTGTGGTGTTGTTATTAGGCTTTGTGGTGTGGAGCATCTCGCAGATGGTTTTAGGCTTAAGTGCGCTGTGGGCGAGGATTGTTGTTTTACTGCTTATTTTGCTTCACCCCGGATTTGTTACAACAATGGTTGGGATCTGTTATCCAGAGCGATTGCAAATGCTATTTTTAAGCTTGTTTGTCTTATCTAGTTTGGCATTTTGCACTAAGCCTACTGTTTTGTATGCGATCGTGGGCTTTGTAAGCGCAAATATCGCGATATACTATAAAGAGCCGACATTTTTGATGATAGCTTGCTTTGGAATCTTTGGTTTATTTGTAAGCGCGTATCGTCAATATGCAAAGTGGATTCTAGTTTATTATATCTCGCTTATCATAAGTGCAGCAGTGTATTTGTGTATCTATTTTGTTGCCATTTATCCAAAAATCACTAGCATATATAGTCGCAATACATTTGATAATGCTCAAGAAGAGTGGTTTATTATACTAAAGGGATTGTTTAACCTTGCTAGCAATGATATTTTGCTATTTGTTTTACTGCCATCGCTTGTGTTGTATAGAATCTATCGTATTGTGTATAGAAAATCGCCCATTGTGCTACCCTATGATGTTTTGATGATTTGCGCACTGCTATATTTAGGCACATTTTTGAAGCTCAAGCTTTTTGAGAATTACTATCTTATACCTCTTTATATTATAAGTTTTAGCGCGGTGATGTATTTTCTTCTTGTACGCAATTATATTAGATTACTCTTTTTTAAGCTTTTAAGTCTTATTTGTTTAATCATTTTTGCAATCAATACTGCCCCTATTGGCGTTAATACCTTTGCTTTCCTCAAAAGCGAGGGAGTCAAGCTCCACTCTGCACTTGGATTTATTGCTAAAGAGGCTAAAGCGCAGCCCAGCCTGCGTTTATATTTTGATGGAAATGGAGAAGATAGAAAGATGTATGCGACTTGGTATTGGGGCTATTTTGACACTTATCTCAAGGAGCTTTATGACACCCATAATGTTTCTATATTGTTTGATGAATCTAAGCTTGCAAGTGGAGATTACATTGTGCTTAATTCCAGTACAAGTAAAATGGTAGATTCTGCATATCTTAAGCAAATGGGGCAGAGATATGAGCTTGTGTATAAGAGCAGTGCATTTGGGTTACCATATGTAGGACTTAAGCCTATTATTAAAGCGATATTTGGACATAAGCAAATGCTTAGAGAATCTCTATATAACAATGCTAATATATTTAAACTACCTATACACGATTATATCTATAAGGTGTTGCCACATAACCAAATTGTTCGATAGGTTTTAGGGTACATTGTATTCAAACTCTATGTATTATATGCATAGAGTTTTGTTTAATTATTTTTTTAATGTGGCGCGATAGACAAGTAACCCTATGAAGATTAGAGCAAATACAATGCTTTCAAGGAGTAAATCCTGTAAATTCTCCATAATTAGACATTAAATCTAAAATGCAAAATATCGCCATCTTGGACAATGTAGTCCTTGCCCTCAGCGCGCATAGCTCCTGCTTCTTTCGCCTTCGCTTCTCCACCATAGCGCACGAAGTCTTCATACGCGATTGTCTCAGCGCGGATAAAGCCTTTTTCAAAGTCATTATGTATCACAGCTGCCGCTTGTGGGGCTTTAGTACCATTTCTAATTGTCCAAGAGCGCACTTCCTGCACCCCAGCAGTAAAGTAGCTAATAAGTCCCAGTGTATAAAAGCTTGTGCGGATAATTTGCTCCAATCCAGATTCTACACAGCCAAGTGATGCAAGCAACTCTGCTTTCTCCTGCTCTTCCAAGCCTATCATTTCTTCTTCAAGCTTCGCGCAGAGTTTAATCACTCCAGCCCCCCTATTTGCACCATACTCTCGCACTTTTTTTACAAACTCATTATCTTGATCTAGCGCACTTTCATCGACATTTGCACCATAGATTACTTGCTTAGCACTAAGGAGTCGTAACTCTTTATTAAGCGCGATAAAATCTTGGGACTCTCTTTGCGAGAAGCTACTAGCTAGTTGGTTAGATTCTAGGTGGGCAAGTAGCGATCTAGCTAGCTCTAGCATAGCATTCGCGCCTTTTTGGGCTTTGCTTTCTTTCTCGAGCTTGGCAATGCGCTTTTGCACACTCGCAATATCTGCTAATACAAGTTCTAGCTCGATAATCTCAATATCTGCGATAGGGTCAATGCGGTTTTCCACATGAGTTATATCATCATCTTCAAAGCAGCGCACAATGTGCAAGATCGCATCGGCTTCTTTGATATTGGACAAAAACTGATTCCCTAAGCCCTCTCCCTTGCTTGCCCCTCTCACAAGCCCTGCAATATCAACAAATTCCACTTGAGAGTGCATAATGCGCTTTGGTTGTACGATTTTGGCAAGCTCCAAAAGCCTAGGGTCTGGTACTTCCACAATTGCCTTATTAGGTTCTATGGTGCAAAAAGGATAGTTTGCCGCTTGAGCATTTTGGGCTTTAGTTAGGGCATTAAAGGTGGTGGATTTGCCGACATTAGGCAAGCCCACAATACCGACAGAGAGTCCCATATTTTACTTACTCCTTCGGCTTAAATCGCTAAGGAATTGTATGCCCATACGCACACCAGCCCCACTTGCACCATAGGGGTTAATATCCCATTCTTTGGTTACAAACGCCGGTCCAGCGATGTCGATATGCAGCCACTTATCCTTGTAGGATTCTCGGATAAACTCACCTAAAAACATTCCTGCACTAATCGCTCCGCCATAGCGCGATGAGCTAACATTGCTCACATCAGCGATTTTAGATTCCATAAGTTTTTTGATATGGCGGTTAAAGGGCAAGATAGCCACTAGCTCACCAGAATCTAGCGCACTTTGGGTAAAGTCAAGCTGGAGCTTTTGATTGTAGCCCATCACACCGCTTGTATATTCTCCAAGTCCCACAACACAAGCTCCTGTAAGTGTCGCAAAATCAAGGAGTACATCAGGCTCTAAGTCTTGCGCATAGCTCAGGCAGTCTGCTAGCACAAGCCGTCCTTCAGCATCAGTATTGCCTATTTCTATGCTTTTGCCCTCTCGTGAAATAAGCACATCATCCGGTTTATAGGCATTGCCACCAATCATATTTTCACATGCGCCGATAATGCCGTGTATCTCAATATCTAGCTCTAGCTTTGCCACAGCATTCATAATACCTAGTACCGCGCAACCGCCACTTTTATCAGCCTTCATCGTTACCATATAATCACTTGGCTTGAGACTTAGTCCACCGCTATCATAGGTAAGCCCCTTGCCCACTAGCACGACCTTTTTCTTTGGGTTTTTGGGCTTGTAGCTTAGGTGAATTAGGCGTGGGGATTTGCTTGAGGCTTTAGCCACAGCTAGGTATGCACCCATTTTTTGCTTCTTTAGCTCCTGTTTTTTTAGAATCTTGCACGATAGGGTGGTATCTTTAGTAAGATTTTGGGCGTAGTTGGCTAGGTATTTTGGCGTAGCAATTTGCGGTGGGGTATTGACGAGATCACGCGCTATATCCACAGAGTGTGCGATAATTTTCATCTCATCAAGTCGTTTGGAAAACTGCTGGGCACGCTCCTTTGTGGCACTTGTAGAATGCGTGGTGTAAGATTCTAGGCTAATGAAAATCTCACGCAGTGCGCTTGGCTGCTTTTTGCTTAAAAACTTGTCAAAGCTATAACTTCCAAGCATTGCGCCTAGCGCGTAAGCAAGCATAACAGCATCACTATTGTGCTTGCTATCTTGCGTGTAGAATCCAATTTTCGCACTTTTAAATGGGTAGGATTTAAGAACTCTTGTAGTAGTAGCCCCAGCTTCGCGCATCGAATCTACATCAAGTGACTCTAGCGGAATGTAGAGTGTTTTTGCCTGCTGATGATAGAGCGGAGATTTTGCTTGATAATCAAGCGCGTGTAAAAACTCTTGATCAATCCACTTGTGCTTCGTCTTTTTATTAACAACAAGCACGATAGCAACATCAGCTTTAAGCTGTGTAAAAGACTCTTTATGCGCAGAAATTTTTAGCATTACAGATCCTTTTGAGTAGTTTTGGTAATTTGGTTTTGGAGTTTGTCGATTTTTTTGTCAATCTTGTGTGTGCGTGATGAGAGAAACCACCAAGCTCCGCCAAGCAACGCGCAAGCAAAGATAACAAAGATATAAGGGTGCTCCTTAAATAGCTGTAAAAATTCTAAAATCTTATCTCCAAATATCCACGCAAGCAAAATAGTAATGGCTGCCCACACCCACGCACTGATAAGATTGATGATGGCAAATTTTAGCGCAGAGTAGCGTGTAAGCCCTATACTTATAGGGATAATGGTGCGCATACCATACATATATCGCTGGATAAAAATAATGCTCCAGCCGTATTTTTGCAAAAGTAAATGTGCTAGTGCCAGCTTGCGCCGTTGCTTTGACAGATGTGCTTGTATGTAACCCTTGTTAAAACGACCAATGTAAAAGTAGATTTGATCCCCTACAAACCCACCAAGTCCTGCGACAAAAATCGCAAGCCATACATTTAAATCTCCAGTGTGGCTGGCAATCCCGGCAAAGATCAGTCCAAGCTCGCCCTCTAAAATACTCCAGCAAAACAAAATCACATAGCCCCAGTCCGCTACATAGCTTTTCCAAAGACTGACAATCACTTCTTCTAAGGAGAAGTTAGAGTGTATCATATAGTAGGCTACTCCACCAACTAAGGCTAGGATAAAACTACCAATAAGAATGCTTTTGTAATGCTCTTTGATATGCTTCATTAGCAGTCCAATATGTTCATAAATGGAGTTGTGAGCTTTTTGTCTCCATTTAGTTCTCTTAAGCGGATTAAAAAACACGCTTCTACGCATTCTCCACCAGTTTTTTCAATGAGCTTAATGCTAGCAGCAGCTGTTCCACCAGTGGCTAGCAAGTCATCTACAAGCACGACACGAGCCTTTTTGCCAGAATCTAGTGTGCTTGCAAAGGCATCAGCGTGGATTTCAAGTGTATCGGTGCCGTACTCTAGTTCATAGTCTTGCGAGTAGGTTGCAGATGGGAGCTTGCCCTTTTTTCTCACGGGGATAAAGCCTACTCCTAGCGCGTAAGCTAGTGCAGAGCCAAAGGTAAAACCCCTAGATTCTATCCCTACAATATGTGTGATATTTTGATCAATATAGCGTGCTTTCCAAAAGGCAATAACATCGTGTAAGCATTTGGCATTTTCTAAGATGGTGGTAATGTCATAAAATAAGATTCCGGGCTTTGGATAGTCGGGGATCTCGCGCAGGGCATCACGGACTTGTGTGCTAATATCTTGCAGTGTGAGTGTGTTTGACATAGAGTTCCTTTGTGTGTAGATTAGAGTAGGGCTTCGATTTTTTGCTCTAAGTCTTTTATGCGCGTGCGGTATTTATCTGTCTCTACGCGGTATTGTGAGTTGCGCTGCTTGAGTGTTTTTATCTCATTACGCAAGGAATTCATCTCTTGGGTGAGAATATCAATATTCCCTAATGCTCTCTGTAGTTGTAGTTGATGTTTTTGGATAAGAATTTCCGCTTCTTGGAGCGTGAGCTTCATCGCAGCGGCATTATGCTCAGCTTTTCTTGCCACTGATTTATAAAACATTGTTTTGGACACCATATATAAGACAAACAAGACAAAAATCGTGCCAGCAAACCACTTTAATGCCAAATCCATACTAGCTCCTATCGAGTTTCCCTATGCGGCAGGTATGTCTCCCACCTTCAAAATCTGTGTGAAAAAATGCTTCAAGCATAGATTCTACCTCGCCCTCACCACTTATGCGCGCTCCAAGGCATAGGACATTAGCGTCATTATGCTTGCGCGTGATCTGTGCCATATAGGCACTTGTGCAAAGAGCAGCGCGAATGCCCGCAAATCTATTGGCACTCATACTCATACCTATGCCACTGCCACAGATTAATACCCCCTTTGCCTGTTCGCCTATCTCAAGCAGACGATCGCAAAGCAACTTGGCATAATCAGGGTAATCTACTCGCTCTTGTTTATCTACGCCTAGATCGCAGACCTCATAGCCATTTTGCAAAAGCCACTGCTTGACAAAGTGCTTAAGTGAGAATCCAGCGTGATCAGAAGCTATAAAAATCATCATCTCTCTCTAAAGTGGTAGTAAAAATCGCATAAGCATTGTAGCAGGATAAAATAAAATGCTAGATAAAGTTGGGATAAATAATATTACAAAGACAATGAGCATTCCATAAGGGGCGATAGATTCTAGGAAACTAGTAACTTTATAGAGTTTAAATTTAAGCGCACCAAAGAGTAGGGCTTGTGATCCATCAAGCGGAGGGATCGGCAGGAGGTTAAAGATAAAGAGTATGACATTGTATTGAATAAGATAGAGCAAGAGCAATGTGGCAATGCTGCTAAAAAGGCTTTGCATACTAAGATCAAGCACCCCGCTAAAGAGTAGTAATGATGCAAAGAGAGCTAGGGCTAGATTATAGCTCACACCCGCTAGAGCCACACCGATGGCAGCTCCATAGCCTCGATTCTGGATAATGCTACGAATATCAATTGGCACAGGCTTTGCCCAGCCAAAGAGAAATGGGGCTTGCGCGATAAACAACACAGCAGGGACGATGATAGAGCCTACCACATCAATGTGTTTGATAGGATTGATGCTAAGTCGTCCAGCATACTTGGCAGTAGAGTCTCCATAGTGGTAAGCCACAAGCCCATGCATAATCTCATGTCCAACGATGCTTATAAGCAAGGCTAGGATCATTACAGAGATTTGCAAAGTGTATTGTGTAATATCCATACTCATCTAGAATCTAGCAGCTTATTTAGAATCTAGTGTGCGCATAGAGATCTGCCTAGATGTATCAGATGCGATTGACATAGGTGGTTGGTTATGATCATTTGCGTGGATTCTAGCAAGCTCTTCCAATCCATCTATTCCCTTAAACATTCTCTCCCAGCGGACACTATATCGCTGTCTAGTGTCATGGGTCGCACCAGATTCTATACTACCAGCTAGATTCATACTAAAGTAAGTAAACCACGGCTTACCGATGATATTTTTATAGGGCACACTTCCCCAAAATCGAGAATCTTCGCTATTGTTGCGATTATCCCCGATCATAAAAAACTCATCTTCAGCGATTCTTGTGCGGAAAAACTCAATTTGCTCATTGTGGATTATGGGCTCCATAGCGATTCCGCGCTTTTCTTGCGTGTATTGATATGGCGATTTATTAGCAAGCAAAGTGCCCTGATAGAGTGCGCTCATCTCAAAAAATGCCGAATGCCCGCCGTGGTTATTAACGCCAAAGTGTTTGGCAAAATATGGGTCAAAGACAAAGATCTTGCCACCTACTTCTATGAGATTTTCGTCTTTATAATGCTCTAGTACATAGTCGTTACCCTCTCTTGGGTGCAGATATAGCCCTTTGGGTGTGAATACCACTTCATCGCCACCAACAGCAAAGGTGCGTTTGACATAATATTGCTTAGGGCTGTGTGGAGGGATAAAAACAACTATATCACCTCTTTGCGGACGAGCTCCCTCAATGATATGACCATTGCCTTTAAGATCTGGGAATACAGGTAGCTCTATCCAAGGGATTCTAGGAATTGGGACTCCATAGCTGAACTTTTTTACAAACAAAAAATCTCCTTCATACAATGTCCCTACCATTGAGCGAGATGGGATTGTGAAAGCCTGTGCGATAAAAAATATCAACAATAGCACAATGACGATTGTCCCTGTCCAGCTAGAGCTAAAGCGCACTAAAGTAGCAAAAAAAGCTTTCATAGTAGTAGATCCTTCATTATTGAGATAGAGAGCGTAAGCGATAGGCTTTCAGCGTATTTTCTAGTAGGCTTGCAATAGTCATCGGTCCTACACCTCCGGGTACAGGAGTGATGAAACTTGCCTTTTTTACGACATTTTCAAAATCAACATCGCCTATGAGTTTGCCAGATTCTAAGCGATTGATCCCTATATCAACTACCACCACGCCATCTTGTACCATTTCTGCACGCAAGAGATTAGGCTTGCCCACACCCACGCACACAATATCCGCATTTTTGGTATAAAGGCTAATGTCTTGTGTGTAAATATGACAGAGACTGATAGTCGCGCACGCATTGTGCATAAGTGTGGCTAGGGGCTTGCCTACGATATTGCTTGCCCCAATGATTGTGACATTTTTGCCCTTGGGGTTAATGTGATAATGCTCCAAAAGCCTCATAACTCCCAGTGGAGTCGCAGGAGCGAAGCTAGAATCTACTTGTGTGTTTGTTTGGATTCTGCCGACATTAAGTGGGTGGAATCCATCGACATCCTTTTCTGGAGTGATAGATTCTAGGATCTTGGCAGTATTGATATGCTTTGGCAGTGGGAGCTGCACTAAGATCCCATCGACATTCTCATCAATGTTTAGTTTGTGAATAGATGCTAGCAACTCACTTTCTTGAGTGGATTCTGGGAGTTTTAACACACTGCCATCAATCCCAGCATTTTTGCAGGCTTTTGCTTTCATCGTAACATATGCTATAGATGGGGCATCATCGCCTACTAGGATTACGACAAGCTTTGGTGCTCTGGGTAGGGTTATAACTTGGGATTGTATAGTTGCTTGGATATGAGTAGAGAGCGATTTACCATCTAGTAGGGTCATTAAATGCCTTTGTATGCCAGCAACGGCGGATTTGAAAAAGTATGTTATTATACTTGAAAAATCTTAAAGGCAGAATGATTACTATGAAAAAGTCCTACCGCGCTTGTGTACTGCTACTAGCTTGGCATACTCTAGCGCAAGCGGATTCTAGCTTAGGGGCTGCTGGGATAGGAACCGCCTTAGAATCTGTCATACAAGAGGTAGAATCTAGCCCACAAGATAGTAGCCAAGAATCTAGTCAGGATTTAGAGAGTTTCATCACACCCCAAGAGTATGGCACAAATCTCTATGAGAATCCACGAGGGATAGGTTGCATTAAATGCCATGGCAAAGATGGTGAAGAAACTTTGCTAGCTTCCTATGTCCATAAAGGCAAGCAGCGACATATCATTGTTCCTCGGATCAATAATCTCGCCTTTGATGCCTTTAAAATCGCTCTAGGTAAAGATAGCGGTGTAATGCCTAAATATAATTTAACAGATGAAGAGATCAATGCCATCTATCTCTATATCACTTCGCGCAATAAGACATTTGCCAAATAAGTATAAGGAGCACTATGAGTTCATTAGCTTTATCGCTGAAGTATCGCCCAAAGCTCTTTAGTGATTTGGTTGGGCAAGAGACTATTTCACAAACTCTCTCTATGGCATTGGACAAGGATCGCATAGTGCATGCTTATTTGTTTAGCGGCTTGCGTGGCAGTGGCAAGACAAGCTCAGCTAGAATCTTTGCGCGCGCACTAGAATGTGAAAAGGGACCTACGAGTACGCCTTGTGGAGAGTGTGCGATCTGTCTCGCTACACTAGATGGGAGAAATATTGATATTATCGAGATGGATGCTGCTTCAAATCGTAGCATCGATAGTGTCCGCGATTTAATTGAGCAGACAAAATATGTCCCCACAATGTCTAGGTTTAAGATTTTTATCATTGATGAAGTGCATATGCTCACAAAAGAAGCATTCAATGCCTTGCTAAAAACACTTGAAGAGCCACCGGAGTATGTGAAGTTTATCCTAGCTACTACTGATCCGCTTAAGCTTCCAGCAACTATCCTAAGTCGCACTCAGCATTTTCGCTTTAAAAAGATTGCACATAAAGCTGTGATTGCACATCTGGAGATGATCTTACAAAAAGAGGAGGTTGGCTATGAAATAGGCGCGCTTGATATTATTGCGCGTAGCGGTGGAGGTAGCCTGCGAGATACGCTTACACTTACCGATCAGGCAATTAACTACTGCGATAAATATTTAACTATAGAGCAAGTGGCTCAAATGCTAGGCATTGTCGATCCTAAGAATTTGCGCGATTTTTTCTCAAGTATTATGCACGATGATGAGCAAGGAATTGTCTCCGCTTTGGAGATTTTGGGCGAGTATGAATGCGAGATGATCATTGATGAGATGTTAATTTTTCTCAAAGATATGCTTTTAAGCGGGAGTAAGGATTTTTCTCTGCTTGTGATTGATCGATTTTTGGGGATTTTAAGTCAAGCAAAGAGTCTATTAAATCTTAATCCTGATGGTGCGTTTGTGTTATTGCTAATGAGCTTAAAAATGCGTGAGGCAACGAAGCTACAAGATATTAGCGAGGCCATTAGTGTGCTAGAATCCACTCTCGCGCAAGCCCCAAGCATTTCAAGCCCTAAGCAAAGCTCTCCTGTCGCACCCACCCCTGCGCAGCAGCCCAGCAAGGAGCTTAGTGAAGTGGCACTAGATTCTACTCAAAGCCTTAAAGCTACGGACATTTATGAGCAGACTTTTAGCCAGCTTGTAAGCAAAATTTCCGATCGCTCATATGAGCTTGGGGAGGCATTTAAGCGTGCCATTACTTTTAAGCAGTTTATCCAGGCTCCAAGCCCTAGCCAGAGCGCAACACTGCTTTGGGAAAGTAGTGGAGATGAGCAGGATAAAGATCTATTGCGTCAGCATTTTGGGTTAATTAGGGAATTTGTACAAGAGGTTTTCGCCCCACATAGCCAATCCCAAATAACGATTAAAAATACCTCACAAGCCTCCAAGACTAATGCAAGTATAGAGTCTGCACAGACCAAAGCTACAGGACTAAGCCAGCTGCAAGAGTCCATTAGCATTTCTACACAAGCACCAAAAGTCCCCCTAGATCCTAACCCAAAGGACTCTCGCTTAAAAGATCCTAATGCGCTAGAATCCAGCCTAGGAAATTCTACTATCTCGCAGTCGCTCTCTCCAGATTCTACCCCGCCACAACCCATAGAATCTAAAAAACTTAAGCCGAGTGATTTGATTTTATATAGCACACAAGAGATCTACCCAGATCGTATTAGTGATGCAGTATATGAGGAAGTGCCTTGGGATCGTGGGAATATGGAGCAAGAAGAGGGCGTTACGCAGGGATCACAGAATCCACTTTCACAAGAAGCCTTCAATGAGCTAAATCCAAGCGTGTCAAATCTACCACAAAAAGACTATATGACCCAAGCTTTTAAAGACAAGAACCAAGCGCTTATTGATGGGATTAAGCAGCACTTTGGTGTAACAAGTATGATTGTAGAAGCACCTACGCACAATGACTCTTAAGCTCTATAAACAGATCCACGCCACACAAGATGAGCTACAAGCTGTGGCAGAAGAGATTTTAAGCTTAGGTATAGATGTGATTATTTTAAGTGGTTTGGTGGGCAGTGGGAAAACAGCTCTTACGCAAGCACTTCTCACAAATATAAAGCACTCTAGCCTAGAATCTAGTAAAACAGATTCTAGTGCGCAAGCTACTTCGCCAACCTTTATGCTAATGCACGATTATGGGGGAGTGTATCACTATGACTTATATCAGCGCACAAGTACTGAAGTGCTACAGCTTGGGCTTTTAGATTGGCTTAGCGAGAGTGGGGTGCATTGCATTGAGTGGGGGGAGGAGCTATTACCTTTGCTGCTAGATTCTGGCTTTGCCTGTATGCTAGTGAAGATTCTAGTAACTAGACAGAGTGATAGAATCTATGAAATATATGCGCAGGTTTGAAGTTTAAGTCAAGAGACTATACAATACTCAAGCTAAACATAAAGGGGAAATGTGCCTACACAGGATATAGCACAAGGGCAGCACATCTTAGAAGCCAAACAGCTTGCCAAACATATCAAAAAGACCAAAATCGTCAATGATGTTTCCATTATGGTGAAAAGTGGGGAAGTAGTTGGGCTACTTGGACCAAACGGAGCGGGAAAAACTACGACTTTTTATATGATTTGCGGATTATTGCAGCCAAGCAGTGGTGATGTGCTGCTTGATGGCAAGAGCCTTGCCAAGCAGCCTTTACACAAACGATCTAATATGGGCATAGGCTATTTACCACAAGAATCTAGTATTTTTAAGGATTTAAGTGTGGAGGATAATCTAGCTCTCGCCGCAGAAGCGACTTTCAACTCCCCTAAGGCTAGGCAGCATAAGATTGAGCAAATGCTGGAGGCTTTTAATATTGAGCCTATTCGCGCCCGCAAGGGACTTAGCTTATCTGGTGGAGAGAGAAGACGCGTAGAGATTGCACGCGCACTTATCAAGGAACCTAAATTTATCTTGCTGGATGAGCCTTTCGCTGGTGTTGATCCCATCGCAGTAATCGATATACAAAAAATCATTACCACGCTCACAGATATGGGGATTGGAGTGCTTATTACTGACCATAATGTGCGGGAGACTCTCTCTGTATGTGATCGCGCGTATGTGATAAAATCAGGAACATTGCTTGCAAGTGGTAATGCTAAAGAGATTTATGACAATGCGCTTGTGAGAAAGTATTATTTGGGCGAGCATTTTAAGGCGTAGGATAGAGCGTGGCAGTGGCTGGTGGTACAAGACTTCGACAAAACATCAAGGGCAAGCTTTCTACTACACTGAAAAGTTGGCTTCCCATTTTGCAAAGTGATTTGTTTGAAGTAGAAGATATTTTGAAAGAATATGTGAAAGAAAATCCTTTCATCACACTGCAATCTCCTTTAAGTAAGGATTTTGGCTCGGCATTTCGCAGACTCCCACAAAATCCTAGCATGAGAGCTGGTAATAGCGATAAAATCGAGCAGCTCACAATTGCACGAGAAAGCTTATATGAAAATCTTTACCGCCAGATTTGTCCTCCACTTTTCCCCACAGAGCTTAGTAGAATGATCGCCTTTGATATTATAGATGGTATTAGCGCAGAAGGCTACTTTCAAGAAGACATCGAGCTGGCGGCTAGAAGACTAGAAGTTAGTGTGCAAGAGTATGAGAGTGTGCGCAAGCGATTTTGCTTCTTAGAACCAAGGGGAGTGGGGGCAAGAGATGTGGTGGAGAGTTTTTTTTTCCAACTAGAGGTAAGTGAAGCTGATAATGAAACTTATGCGCTGTGTGAGCAGATCATCACCAAGCTTGATACGCACCACACCTTTAAAAAACATGCTAAATACAACGAAGCAATGCATATTATCCGCAGTTTTAAAAACCCCCCTGCTTTAGACTTTGCCCACGAAGAAGCCTACAAAATCCCAGATTTATACATTTATGAAGAAGACAACAACATTATCGTACATACTAATGATGAATGCTATCCAATCATAACGCTTGATAAAGTAGCTATTGAGTATCACCAGTTTCATAGGCAGTTTGAGAAAGATCCGCAAGCAAACGATCAGGGCTACATAAAATCTAAGGTCAAAGAAGCAAAGGATTTAATCGATGCACTTGAGATGAGGAAAGCTACGATTAAAAAAGTAGGGTTAATGATTGTGGATTATCAATACGACTTTTTTACTGGTGGAGAGATAAAACCTATGAAGCTTAGGGACATCGCTCAAGAGCTGGGCTACGCACCAAGCACAATTTCACGCGCTATTTCAAACAAATATCTGGAATGCTCGCGCGGTGTGTTTGCGATTAAGAGTTTCTTTACCACGGCGATCGATGGTGATGTGAGTAATGCTTCTATCAAAGACTTTTTGCTTGAAATCATTAAAAATGAAAACAAAAAAAAGCCTTTAAGTGATCTCAAGATTTTATCGATGATTGAGCAAAAGTTTGGGCTAAAAATCGTGCGTCGCACCATCACTAAATACCGCCAGCAGCTTAATATCGCTAGTTCAAGCGAGAGAAAAAAGCTCTATGAAATGAGCGTGTAGAATGCGCGGATAAGGTAGATTCTAAACTAGCAGATTTATTTCCTGCGCGATTTTGGCGTAGTTGGTAAGTTAAAGCACAGGAGATATACGCGCCATAAAAACGAAGTACTTAATGAGATAAGTAGAATCTGAAAGATCATTTCGCTTTGGGTGTGGATACTTTCAAACTCTTCTGTGGCAGTCATCGCCGCACCATCAGCTTGTGCGGCGATGATTACTGGTGTGTAATACATCGTACAAAGAAAGATAAGTACCACGCTAAACATCCCAACTCCCAAGAGAAACAAAGATTTTTTTGATGAGATATTAAAGACAAGCAGCTCATACATAAGGATAAAAATTGCCATAGCATTGAGTAGATAGTTGAAGCGCACAAAAATCTCTGTCATTAAAATCCCCGAAGCATAGCGTGTTATACCCGATGGATTTGCTATCTCAATAGCGGCAAGATATTGCGAAGCGTTAAATATTACAGGTGCAATAAGCGCACCACACGCGATGATCCCACCTATGATAATCCCCAAGGCAAGCAGATAAATACCTGTGATACAGATGATAAAGACTTTCATTAGTGACTTCCTTTAGACAATGCAGTATAATGTGCGCAATCATACACTAAAAGAGTTACAATGAAAATACTTTTAAGCCCAAGCGAGAGTAAGCAAAATCCTGCTGAGATTATTAAGTGTAATGAGCGTGGTGTGTGTTTGATAGATGATATGATGTGGGGTGGTAAGAATGCGCGCAATGCGCATATACAGTCATATTTATCCACATTGCAAAATGCTTTAGATGATGAGCTATGCAAAGTGTTTGGCACCAAGAGGCTTAGCTTAGAGACTTTGGGGCTTTGTAGTGAGATTTTAGACTCCCCTAGAATCCAAGCCATAGAGTTGTATAATGGCGTGGCGTATAAGGCTTTGGATTTTTGTAGCTTAGATTCTAGTGCGCAAGGATTCTTACTGGATTCTGTGCTCATTACAAGTAATTTATTTGGACTTGTGCGTGCTAGCGATAGACTGCCCTTCTATCATCTCAATCAGAATTACAAGTCTAGCACTTTGTCTTTGCGTAAGCTTTATCAAGCTCAACAAGAAGAGATAGATGAGTTCTTATCTACAGAGGTAGATGAAACGATTGTTGATCTGCGCGCGCAGGTATATGTCAAGGCATATCCTATCAAACTACCCCACTACACGCTAAATTTCCCTAGCAGGGTAAGTCATCAAGCAAAATATCATCGCGGCTTGGCATTAAGAGAGCTTGCGTTGTTTTATGCTAGCATAGTTGGCATGTCAGATTTAGCAGAAAAGCTACGCTATTATATTAGCACGAACTTTGCTTACTCCACTTCTTGCTGATCAGGTAGTAGCAAGTGGCAATTTGGGTCGAGTGATTTAAATGCTTGGTTTTCCAATCCCTTTCAGCAACATTTAAGTAATGAATCTATAATATTCTGCTTCCCAAAATTTCATAGCATTTAGCTTTCTTATTCCAGCTTTTATCATAATTTAAAGTGTGGTTTGGATCGCGATATTGTTATTTTTGGT
>NZ_JAFVUX010000015.1 GCF_017502485.1 Helicobacter sp. | reverse complement strand
CCCCCCTCTTACTCTACCCCCCCATTCTAGTCTCTGCTGGAGTTCTCTTTACTCTATCTTAGCCTTTAATTTACACAAAATACGCTACAAAATATTACTTTATGGTAAATAATGCGAAAAATATGGCTAATTTTATTGCGTTTTTTTTTTTTTTGTTTGTTAAATTTTTACCTTGGTTTTACAGAAGTATTACCAAAATCTTGCGGTTACCTTAGGGGGATTTATGCTTAAGAATCTAAAGTTAGGCACGAGAGTGTCGTTGTTGCTTGGTGTTATCATCATCGTATGTATGACAGCCTTGACTTTCATTGTTTTACAATCAGCTACAAATATACAAAACAAAGAGGCGCAAAAGCTTTTACAAAATGTCTCACTGCGCATAAGCAATCTACTCACAGCGCATATTAACCAATCCTTTGGTTTATTGTATGGGACTGCAAAACCCATTGAAACCGAATTGCAAAATGGTAAATTTTCAGAAAATGATTTAGAAGCGTTTATGCAAAGTCTGCTAGATGGCGACGCTAATGCGTTTTTCGCGTATTTGTATCTCAAAAACTACAAGCCATCAAAAGCCAGAAACACTCTCCCAAATGGCGAGTTTATGATTTTGCTAGGAGATAGTGATATTGATAACCAAGGCGGGATTTATGCGATCTCGCCCACTACAAATATCTTAAACTTCGGCTCTGTGCAAAAAGCCCTAGCCACAGGCAAGCCCACTATTGGCTCACCAACTTATCAAAATCTTGATGGCAAGCAGGAGAGGCTTATTACAGGGCTTAATATCCCCATCAAAACTACTAGCGGTGTGGTGATAGGGGTCATAGGATTAGCATTAGATACAATTAGGATCAGCTCTTGGTTGCAAGATTCTTCGCTTAGTGTGTTTGAGGGAGACTATCGTCTCATTATGACAGAAGATGGCTTAGTCGTCGTGCATCCAAACACCAATGCTTTAGGGCAAATCGTCACAGAGATAAACAAAAGCCCTCAAGCCCACGCCCTTAAAGAAGCGGCTAAAAACCGCGAGAGAGGCGTATATGACTATGTTACACCAGATAATCAAGAAGCCCTAGCAGGGCTTTCATCTATGCCGATTTATGAGACAGGGACTTACTGGAGTGCGATAGTTGTAGCACCTATGGATTCTATCTTAGAGGCGGTGTATTCTCTACGAGGGCTTATTATTGTTTGTATAGTGATCTCTGCTCTTGTGATCATTGTGTGCGTGTTTTTATATATCCAAAAGGCTGTGATCTCTAGGCTTAAAGTCGTATCAGGGCTACTCTCTAACTTTTTCAAATACCTAAGCCACGAGACAAGCACGCCCCCAGCCATAGTAGCTCCTAAGGCAAATGATGAGATAGGTGGTATGGTACTAGCCATTAATAACAATATCACTGAAATCCAGCGCGGTTTAGAGCAAGACAAGCAAGCCATAGAGCAATCCGCCCAAACTGCCAAAGATATAGAGTCTGGTAAGCTTACTGCTAGGATCACTGCTACACCGCACAACCCTCAGCTAATCGAGCTAAAAAATGTCCTAAACACTGTGCTAGATGTCTTGCAGTCTCATATAGGGCGCGATATGAACGAGATCCAGCGCGTTTTTGATAGCTTTGTAAAGCTTGATTTCACTACAGAGATCACCGATGCAAGCGGACGCGTCGAGCTTGTAACAAACACGCTAGGACGGGAGATTAAGGAAATGCTTAATTCTTCAGCGAGCTTTGCTAACTTGCTCAATGAGCGGCAAAATGAGCTAGCAGACTCTATGCAGCAACTATCAGATTCTAGCTCCCAGCAAGCAAGCGCACTGGGGCAGAGTGCTTCCGCCGTGGAAGAGATCAGCTCTTCTATGCAAAATGTCAGTACCAAAGCTCAGGAAGTAACCCAACAAGCAGAAGATATACGCAATATCGTGGGTATTATCAAAGACATCGCTGATCAAACAAATCTCCTAGCCCTCAACGCTGCCATTGAAGCAGCGCGCGCTGGTGAGCACGGGCGGGGCTTTGCAGTCGTGGCAGATGAAGTGCGCAAGTTAGCGGAGCGCACCGCAAAATCCCTAGGGGAGATTGAAGCTAATGTCAATCTACTCTCTCAAAGTATCGTAGAAATGAGCGAGTCTATCAAAGAGCAGACAGAGGGCTTAAGCCAGATCAATGACTCCATCGCGCAAATTGAGAGTGCCACACAGGAAAACGCCACCATCGCTAGGAACACAAACGCAATCACGCAAAAAGTCGGCGACATCGCAGAAGAAATCATCAAGGATGTTAATACTAAGAAATTCTAATGCCTTAAGTCCTTAAGGTGCGCTTGGGGTTTGGGGAGGGGTTATAGATCTAGCTATGCTTTGCGTGGAGTTTGTAGATTGCTTCAGTTCTTAAAGGGCTTCGCAATGACGGCGTTAAAATTTTGCCTTTAGATTCTAGCGGGGTAGAATCTTTTGAGGGGTTAGATTAGCTACTGCCTTGCCTTTCACACTCTAAACACTCGCCAAGCTTTTTAGATGCTAGCCCTAGAATCTAAAGCGTGCTAAAAGCTTAATAGCCTTTCTCTATAGTATTCATACTGCTTTTGTCTCGCTTCTATCTCGGCGGGGAGTCCTGCGCTTAGGTCATTTGCTAGCGCGTCAAAGGCGTCCAAAATCTCTACTATGTCATTTTGCACTTCTAAAGGTGGTAGGGGGATTTTGACTTTTTTAAATTGCTCCATTTTCACAGATGGAAAGGCGGATTTATTGACATTATTTCTGCACCACTCGCCCAAAATAAAGCCATAATAAAACATAAATCGCATATTTAGTCTATCGCAACAATTTACCTGCGGAATCAAGCAGGTAAATTGTTGATTACTTAAGTAATCAACGATTACTAACGCGTGTTCGCCGATAGTTGCGGTAGTGCTGATAATAATAGAATTTGCAGGGAAAAGCTTACCTTTTACCGCTTGTGGTGTAATGTGTTGGATAGAATCTTTTAGGATTCTGCGATTTGTTTGTATATCCTCCATCCTAAACCAAGGAATAGTCCCACCTTCCCAAAATTCCGCCTTTGCCTTACTGGGCGTGTAGCCGTTTTTGATAGTGAAAAGTTCGCCTAAGCTTACAAGCTTAAGCCCCCCCCCCAATCGCTTTAGCGCGCTTCTCTAAGCTCTCAAAGCTTAATAATGCATTTCTATAATACTCATACTGCTTGCGGCGCGCGTGTAACTCTGCTTGTAACTCTGCTTGTAACTCTGTAAAGGCGTCCAAAATCTCTACGATTTTTTGCTGAATTGCTATGGGTGGCAGGGGGATAGGGATTTGCAAAATTTTTTTCATTTCTGGGTGTTTAATGCTTCCGCCCCTAAAGCTAGAATCTAAATCTTTTTGTCTTGTTAGCAAGTAATAGTAGATAAATTTTAGGCTGTTTGTGTTGTCTCTTGCGGTCGCTAAAATATTGCCACTATCTACAAATTTGCCTTTATAGTATTTTAAGTTTGCTTCGCCGCCGCTTGGTATGGCTAGAACCTCGCCTTCGTTGATGAAATTTTGCGCGGTTTTTATGTCGGTGTAGTCGTCAAATTTTCCCGTGCTTAGTAGCTTAATGTCGCCATTGGGGACGATTAAATTTTGTAAGTCTTTGGCTAGAATGTGTGTAAATTTTAGCGTTTTTGGCTGCCAAGCTTTATCTACTGCAGCAAATTTTTTGTCCCAAAAAGTGAGTTCATAAAGTGGCTTAAACTCCACTTTCCCACATTCTAAGAACCCTAAAAGCTCCTTTATATCCATACTCGTCCTTTTAAGCTTAAATTTACAATTTTGCATTACAATGTCGGTTCTATCTAGGGGCACTTGTCCCCACCTTTACTTCTCCATAATGCACCAAGTCCTTATGAAAGCTCCCTAACAGATCGTTTAAAAATCCTACAATTTTGTCTGGGTGGATTGCTCTATAAATTGCTTCATTGTGCTTATTTGTGATTTTTACATTTAATCTAGGATAGCCATTGCCTACGATTTTATAGAGATTCTCAAAATGAAAGGCGCGATTGCGAATAAGTCGCAGAAGCAATAAAATCGCTTTTGCTTTGTGATGTCGCATTAAGCTCGTGCTACAAAAACAATGTGGATTTTTTATACAATACTTCTTAAAATCTAAGGTATCCAAAAATTCTGTTTTAAAAATCGCATTATGGATTTTATAAAAATCCACTACTTTTAGCCAGAATCCTAAGTTTTGAGCGGAGATGAGGCTATCTCTGCTTTGATTTTGCAAAACAATCTTTTCAAGCCATTGCGAATCCTTTTGAGATAGCAAGAAGTCTATTTTGTTTCTTATGATAATTTCCAAGATTCCTATTTTATGCGTGATATGGGCTATCAAATATAGGTTTTGCTCGTGTTCTTGTGGATTGGTATAGCCATTTAAGCGGCTTTGCGAAAAAAGCTCTATTTGAGATAAATTGCACAAATATGGCTTCATTCTTGCTTTCCTTGTTTAAAATCTAAGCGCAGATATAGCGGATTTGTCATATTGAGCTGCTGCGCCTTGCTTGCTGTGCTTTGCTCTGGCTCTCTTGTAATACCATTTCATCGCTCCTGCCTTAGCTCTAGCCCCCTAAAAAGCTCAAAAAGCTCTTGTAGCTTTTGCAGGGCAAGGCTACGGATTTTGTGTGTCTGCTTAGCACCCTTGCCAAAGAGTGGGCTAGGGGGCAAAATCTCGCCAAATGCTTGCCCATAGTCTCTAAGCTCCCCTCGCTCAAAGGCATCGCGCATAAATGCCCTTGTTTTTTCAGGCTTTAGATCTAGCTCGGTGATGATAGAGCTTAGGCTCTCATCTTTGCGCGCGGCTATGTAGGTGCCAAAGTCTTTGGCGACATCGCTTTGCGGGTTTAGGGACTCTATGAAGCGCAGTAAAAGCTCCTTTTTGCTCCGTAGGCTTAGGCTAGAATCTAGCAGCTTCACTATATCCTCATAGCTCTGCTTATCTTGGTGCTTATGATATTTGTCAATAAGCTCTAGGATATACTCGATACTTATTTCTATGTGCTTTAAAAGCTCTACTTCAAACTCTACTTTATCTAGCACGCTTTGTTTTTCTGCTTGGTCTTTGGTGCGTAGGCTCTCATAGGTGTCGATGTAGTAGCTTTGATAGTCTTGGCGGTCGCGCTCGCTTAGCGGGTCGCTAAAGTCATCAAAGACTTCAAGGATATTGCGGAGCTTTAAAATCTCACCAAAGAGTGCTAGGAAGTCTCTTTTGTCGCTTTGCTTTAGGGTGGAGTCTAGGAAGTTACTTAGGGGGAAGCGCGTTTGTAAGCTTTGCAAAAGCTCGTTGTAGCCTTTGTGCTTGCCTTTGTCATCAGTGTAGCCGTGTAGATACTCTTCTAAGCTTCTTAGAAACACTATCCCCCTAGCATTCTCATCGCTAAAGAGTGCTAGGGTATCATCGGTGTTTTTCTGCAAGTCTCTAAAGGTTATGATGTTGCCAAAGCTTTTGATGGAGTTTAGGATTCTATTAGTGCGCGAATAAGCCTGTAAAAGCCCGTGGTAGCGCAAGGATTTATCGACATAAAGAGTGTTTAGCGTGGTGGCATCAAAGCCTGTTAGAAACATATTAACTACGATGGCTAAATCTAGCTCGCGGTTTTTAAGCCGTAGGGAAAAGTCCTTGTAGTAGTTGTGGAAGTTATCCGAGGAGCTATCAAACTTACACTTAAACATTGCATTATAATCGGCTATTGCAGAGTCCAAAAAATCGCGCTGAGATTTAGGCAGGGAGGTAGTATCCTCGCTGTTTTCTTCTCCTTGCTCATCATTTGGCGCGTAGCTGTAGATAATGCCTACTTTTAGGGCTTTTTCTTGGCTTAGGTTTGCTTGCTGGGCTTGAAACTCTTCATAATAGCGCATAGCCATAGGGATAGATTGGGTAGCAAAGATGGCATTAAAGCCTAGCGTATGCCTGCCATTTAGGGCGTAGGATTTAGTGCGCTTGGTGTGGGTGGCAAAATGCTCTAGAATGTAGCGAGTGATATGCTCTATACGCTCCCTAGCTAGCAGGACTTCTTCTGTGTCTATGGCTGGGGCTTGCTTGTTTTTAATCTCATCTTTTAGCTTAGTTGTGGTGTGGTAGCTCACGCGAAAGGGTAGGACATTATTATCGCGTATGGCGTGGATTATCGTGTAGCGATGTAGGCACTCTCCAAAGACTTGCTGGGTGGTTTGAATCTCATCTTGGGCATTTTGGACGAAAATGGGTGTGCCTGTGAAGCCAAAGAGATAGAGCTTTTTGAACGCTTTGGCGATGTCTTTTTGCATTTGTCCAAATTGGCTTCTATGGCACTCATCAAAAATCATCACAATATGTTTATCAAAAATCTCGCTATCTTTAGCCTGCGCGATGAAGCGGGAGAGCTTTTGAATGGTGGTAATGATGATTTTATGCTCTTTATCCTTGCTATGGAGTCTGGCTTGGAGCTCTTTGGTGCTTTTACTCCCGGTGGCAGCACCCTTTTGGAAGCGGTCGTATTCTCGCATCGTTTGATAGTCTAAATCTTTTCTATCCACGACAAAAAGCACTTTAGTGATTTCTGGGATTTTGCTTACTAGCAGGGCGGTTTTAAAGCTGGTCAAAGTTTTGCCACTGCCTGTGGTGTGCCAAATATAGCCGCCACTTTTTTGCTCGCTCGCTTGTTCGTAGAATTTGTTGAAGTAGCTTATGGCGATTTTTTGCAGGATTTTCTCACACGCAGCGATTTGATAAGGGCGCAGGACTAGAAGCTTTCTATCCACATCAAGCACGCAGTAAGACATAAGAATATTTAGCAGTGTATGCCTAGCAAAAAAGCTTTTAGTAAAGTCTATAAGGTCGCTTATAATGTTGTTTTTCGCATCGCTAAAATAGCTGGTAAATTCAAAGCTATTAGAAGTTTTGCTCGTTGTTATGCCATTTTGTGTTTTGATATGAAAGTCGCGCGTGGTGTTAGAGTAATACTTACTTTGTGTGCCGTTGCTAATGACAAAAATCTGCACAAACTCAAAGAGCCCACTCCCGCTAAAAAAGCTTTCCCGTCCGTAGCGATTGATCTGTCTAAAGGCTTCTTTAAGGCTTATACCACGCCGCTTTAGCTCGATATGCACTAAGGGCAGCCCATTGACTAGGATAGTTACATCATAGCGGTGGGAGCGCGTGGAGCTTTGCGCTTGATATTGATTGATAACTTGCAATGAGTTTTTATGTATGTCGGCTTTATCGATGAGCTTAAAGTTGATAATACTGCCATTATCGCGCTCTAGTGGCTGGATGTAGTCCTCTTGAATTAGCTGGCTTTTTTCTACAATGGAGGCATTTGCCCTAGCTAGCACTTGCTTGAAAAATCTCTGCCATTCTGTTTCACTTAGGGTGGTGGAGTTTAGCTCTTCTAGCTTTGTGCGTAGATTAGATTCTAGGGCTTTTTCATCGGTGATATGGGCGTGTTCATAGCCTTGGGCTTTGAGGGTGGCGATAAACTCTCTTTCTAAAGAAGCTTCACTTTGATAGCTAGAATCTACTCTTTTGTTTGGGGTAAATTCTACGGCTATGGTAGAGCTAGCACTATGCTCTAAAAGTAGCTTTAAACTTCGCATTAGCCAGCACTCTCTAAGTCTTTGATGATAGAATCTATCTGTGCTCTTAGGGTGGCTTGCTTCTCTACGATTTGGGCGATTTGTGCATTGAGTGTGGTGATGTCTATGGCTTCTCTTGTATCTTTTGGTGTGATGTAGGTGGAGGTGCTTAGGTTGTAGTCATTAGCTCGTATTTCTTCCACACTCACTAAGCGGGAGAAATACTCTATATCTTGGCGATTAGCATAGGCATTTACTATAGTGTCGATGTGGCTTGGCTCTAGGATATTTTTCTTTGTAACTTTGGTAAATTGCTCGCTTGCATCGATGAAAAGGGTATGCATATTTGGCTTGTTTTTCTTTAGCACGATGATAGAAGTGGCAATATTTGTGCCGAAAAAGAGATTATCTGGGAGCTGGATAATGGTGTCGATGAAGTTTTGATCAATTAGGTATTTGCGGATTTGCTTCTCCTTGCTTCCGCGGTAAAGCACCCCCGGGAATTCCACTATGGCGCAAGTGCCGCTAGGAGAGAGCCAAGAGAGCATATGCATAGTGAAAGCTAGATCCGCATAGCCTTTAGGAGCTAGCACACCAGCAGGGGCGAAGCGCGGGTCGTTGATAAGCTTAGGGTCATCATCGCCTATCCATTTGGTAGAGTAAGGGGGATTTGACACGATTGCATCAAAGGGCTCATCATCCGCGTGCTTTGGCTCTAGGAGTGTATCACCTAGGGCAATGTCGAAATTCTCAAAGCCCACATTGTGTAAAAGCATATTGATACGGCAGAGATTGTAAATAGTTGGGTTGATCTCTTGCCCGAAAAATCCTTGCTTGACATTCGCTTTGCCTAGCACTTTGGCAAATTGCAGTAGTAGTGCGCCGCTTCCACAAGCTGGGTCATAGACCTTATTGACACTTTGCTTGCCGTAGCTTGTTAGCCTTGCTAGTAGGTGGCTCACTTCCTGCGGGGTGAAAAACTCGCCCCCACTTTTACCCGCGCTACTTGCATACATACGCATAAGGTATTCATACGCATCGCCAAAGGCATCGATGGTGTTATCGCTATAATGCAAATCAAGCTGCTCTATGGCTTGCATCACTTTGTAGAGCTTTTCATTGCGCTTTAGGAGAGTATCTCCTAGATTTTTACTAGAATTGACATCAAGGTCGCTAAAAAGCCCTTTAAATTTGCTTTCACTTGTCGTGCCTATGGTGGAGGCTTCGATTTTGTCAAAGGTGGTGCGTAGAGTTTCGTTGAGATTGGTGGTGTCTTGGGCGTGGGATTTTAGGATATTGCAAAAAAGCTGGCTTGGGTAGATGAAAAAGCCCTTTTCTTTGATAATGCTTGCAATGCTCTCTTTGTTCTCATCTATCTCTTCATCACTCAAATTTTCGTAAGCTTTAGGGTGTTCCCCCCCCCCCCGTTTGAGTAGTGGCAGGGTCTAGCCCCTGCTTGGCATTGATATGGGCGGCTAGATTCTCGCTAATAAAGCGGTAAAAGAGCATACCTAGCACATACATTTTGAAATCCCAGCCATCGACGCTTCCGCGCAAGTCGTTGGCAACTTTCCAAATGGTAGCGTGTAGGGCGCTTCTCTCTTTTGTGGTGTTGGGTGTGGGCTGCATATTTTTCTCTTTAAGTGTAGGATTGATTTGCATTGTAGCACAAATGCATTAAGAGCTAGGGTCTAGCTTTTAGATTCTAGCAGGGCTGCTAGCTCTGCTTCGCTGATAATGCGCACGCCAAGCTCTCTGGCTCTTTGCTCCTTGCTTCCAGCATCTGCTCCACAGAGTAAAAAGTCTGTTTTCTTGCTCACACTTCCACTTACGCGCGCACCTAGCTCTTCTAAATATTGCTTCATCTTATCACGCGCTATGCTTAGTGTGCCAGTGATGACAAAGCTTAGATTTGCCAAAGGCTTAGAATCTTGGACTCTAGATTGTTTAGATTCTAGTGCTCTAGGCTCAATGAGTGTTAGGAGTTTGCTTATAAACTCGCCATTTATGCGCACAAACTCCACAAATGCGCGTGCCATCTCCTGCCCAAATCCATTAATGGCAATAATCTCTCCATAGCTTTTATCAAAGCAGTCAAGCCCGAAGCTCCTATCTAGCTCCTTGCTCGCCCACTCGCCAATATGCGTAATGCCCAGTGCATTGATAAACCGCCATAGCGCGATATGCTTTGTCGCTGCAATGGCGGTTAGGAGCTTGCTTGCCTTTTTGTCTTTGAAGCCATCTAGAGTAAGCAGACTTTGCATAGTGAGCGAGTAAAGATCCAGGATAGAGGTGATGAGTTTAGCATTATAGAGCTGATAGACTAGCTTTTCTCCTAAGCCATCGATGTTTAATGCCTTTTTACTCGCAAAGTAGATGATAGACTCTTGTATGCGTGCTTTGCAAGAGAGATTACAACAGCGCAAGATCACTTCTTCTTGCACGAGTGCTGAGCTACACACTGGGCAGGCTGTGGGGGGAAGTATTGGGGTTTGATTGCCATCGCGCCTAGCAGTTATGGGCTTAACGATTTTAGGGATCACATCGCCACTGCGGATAATGATGACAAAGTCATTGAGATAAATACCTTTCTTTTCGATGTCGCTGTAGTTATACAAGCTAGCGCGCGAGACTCTTGCTCCTTCTATCTCTATAGGTTCTAGCTCTGCTACGGGCGTGATGACTCCTGTGCGTCCCACTTGATTGGTAATTGCACGGATTTGCGTGATTTTCTCAACTGCGGGGAATTTATACGCACAAGCAAAGCGAGGAGACTTAATCGTCCAGCCAAGCTCACTTTGCAGGGCAAGACTATCTAGTAGGACTACCATACCATCTAGCATCATTGCAAAATTGTTGCGATCTTTTTGTAATTGCTCGTAGTAGGTGTGGATTTCTTGCGCACTTTGGGTCTGGCGGATATGGCGCATTATGGGGTAGAATCCAAAGGATTCTATAAGGCGCATTATCGCATAAAAGCTAGGGGATAGCTCTTGTATGCTTGTGCCTATCCCCCATGGGATAAAGAGTAGCTTTCTTTGCGCGGTGATCGTGCTATCTAGCTGGCGCAGTGATCCTGCTGCGGCATTGCGTGGATTGGCAAAGAGTGGTAAGCCTTGCTCTGCGCGTGTAGCATTAAGCGCGGCGAAATCATCCTTTTTAATAACCACTTCACCACGGATTTCAATTGTGGCTTTATGGGGGATTGTAAGCGGGATGGATGGGAGCGTTTTGGCATTTTGTAGCACTTCTTCACCGATGAGTCCATCTCCTCTTGTGGCAGCACTAACTAGCACGCCATTTTCATAGCAGAGATTAAGCGATGCGCCATCAAACTTAGGCGAGCATACAAAGCTAGCGTTTGGATAGCTTTTGCTAATGCGCGCTACCCACTCCTCTAACTCTTGTAGGCTAAAGACATCATCAAGACTCCACATTCTTTGCTTGTGCGCGCGCTTCCCAAAGCCTTCAAGGATAATACCACCTACGCGTTGCGTTGGCGACTCTGGCAGTATGTCTTGGGGGTTTTTAGTCTCATAAGCTTTGACTTGGTGGTAGAGTGTGTCATATTCTTCATCGCTAGCGATTGGATCATCAAGCACATAGTAGGCATAGGCGTAGTCTTGTAGGGTCTTTAGTGCACTAAGGTATTGCTCCTTGTTTATTGGCATTTTTGTCCTTTTATAAGTGTTTTTTAACATAAGCTATGTAAAATTATACATCTTTAAGTTTAAGCCATTCTAGCGCGATCTAATCCAAGAAATACTCTCTGGCACAAGGAGCATAAGCGTGATAAAAGATATTGATAGAAACACGAGCCTACATTTAAACAACGAGGCGCAGTTTTTGTGCTTCACGCTTGATAGCCCAGACTCCGTGGAGCTACACGGAGAGCATATTGGTATGCAGCTTTATGCGATCAATGTCTTTAAAGTGCGTGAGATCATTTACTATGATGGGGACTTGACAGAGACTGCTGGGGAGAATGACGGGCTTGTGCTGGGGTTTTTGACCGTGCGCGGAGAGTCTATGCCGCTCATTGATATGCGCCGATGGCTCTACTATAATTCTCAAGATCCTAAAAAAGATCTCCGTCCATTTTCTATCGACTCGCCAAAGAGTCTTGTAGTGATATGCAACTTTTCAAACCAAGATGTCGGGCTAAAGATTCTAGGTGTCAAGCGCATTATCAACAAAAATTGGAGCGACATTGTCGTGGGTAGTGAGTTTGGCTTTGATGGGGATAGCAAGGTAACTGCCACGACCAAATACGATGATGGATCTGTGATCCAAATCCTTGATGTGGAGCGAATGGTGGCAGATGCATTCCCCGATGATGAGTTTAGTAGGAAGCTTAAAGTCGATGTGCTTGGCACTATTGATACTGATAAGCTTGTGCTTATGGCAGAGGACTCTAAGTCGGCTTCTAAGGCGTTGGAGATGATTTTAGAGAAGCTTAATGTCCGCTATATTTCCTTTAGCAATGGGCGGGCGTTACTGGATTATCTCTACTCTGATGGGATACTTGAGCAAGTGGGGGCTGTGATCACCGACCTTGAAATGCCCGTACTCTCTGGCTTTGAAGTGTTAAAGCAGATTAAAGGGCGAGCAGAGTCTAGAAATCTCCCTGTGATTGTTAATTCTTCTATGAGTAATGACTCTAATATTGAAATGGCTTCAAGCTTGCACGCAGATGGTTTTATCTCAAAGTCAGATCCTTTGCAAGTGCAAGATTTGCTGCGAAAGTTTTTAAGCTAGGTTTTAGGAGTTAAGTAATGTTGCGGACACATTTGTGTGCGGAGATTGGTGAAGAGCTTATAGGGCAGAGTGTGAAAGTGTGTGGCTGGTGTAATACCTACCGAGATCATGGAGGTGTGATCTTTATCGACTTACGCGATCATAGTGGGATCGTGCAGCTTGTGTGTGATCCAGAATCTAGCGCATACAAGCAGGCAAATCTTGTGCGCGATGAATTTGTGCTGCTTGCCTCTGGACTGGTGCGCGCACGCGGGGCGGGACTTGAGAACCCAAAGCTAAAGAGTGGCAAGGTAGAGATCGTGTTAGAGCATCTCACCATAGAAAACAAAGCAAAGACTCTACCCATCTCCATAAGCGATGAAAACACGAGTGAAGAGCTACGCTTAAAGTATCGCTACCTAACTTTACGCGCGAAGAAGTCTTATGATATTTTTAAAATGCGTAGCGATATCAGTATGGCGGCTAGAAATAGCTTGCAGAAAATGGGATTTTTAGAAGTAGAGACGCCTATTTTGACAAAGCAGACTCCAGAGGGAGCTAGGGACTATCTAGTGCCAAGTCGCGTGCATAATGGTAGCTTTTTCGCCCTACCTCAAAGCCCCCAGCTTTTTAAGCAACTATTGATGATTAGTGGATTTGATCGATATTTCCAAATTGCGCGCTGCTTCCGTGATGAAGATTTGCGCGCAGATAGGCAGCCAGAATTTACGCAAATTGATGTTGAAATGAGTTTTTGCACGCAAGAGGATGTAATGAATACTTGCGAAGTGCTTTTGCAAGATATTTTTGCGGCAGTGGATGTGCAGATTACCACACCATTTGCGCGCCTGCCCTATGCGCAAGCTATGGAGAAATACGGGAGCGATAAGCCAGATTTACGCTACAGCTTGGAGCTTGTAGAAGTGGGTGATGCGTTTTTAGATTCTAGCAATGAAATCTTTGCCCAAATTGCTAAAGATACACAAAACAAGCGCATAAAGGCTCTGTGTATAAAGGGTGGGGATAGTCTCTTTACTCGCAAGAGTTTAAGTGAGGCAGAAGAATTTGTGCGAGGCTTTGGGGCAAAGGGGCTAGCCTATATCCAGCTTAAGGATGAGCCAAAAGGTCCCCTTGTGAAGTTTCTCTCACCAAGTGGGCTTCAAACAATCTTAGAACGTACAGGCGCGCAGCAAGGGGATATAGTCTTTTTTGGTGCGGGGGATAAGCGCGTGATATGGGACTATATGGGACGCTTGCGCCAGAAAATCGCTAAAGATTTGGGGCTAATTGATAAAGATAAAATGGCGTTTTTGTGGGTGGTGGATTTCCCTATGTTTGAGCGCGGTGATGATGGCTCTATCGCAGCACTGCATCACCCTTTCACAATGCCTAAAAATTTAGAGCAAGATGACATTGAAAGTATAGAGTCTATTGCCTATGATGTGGTGCTAAATGGTGTAGAGTTAGGTGGCGGGAGTATGAGAATCCATAAGGATTCTATCCAAAAGCGAGTCTTTGAGCTACTTGGGATTAGTGATCAAAAAGCAAGGGAGAAGTTTGGATTCTTGCTTGATGCGCTAAGCTATGGTGCGCCGCCACACGGGGGCTTTGCCATAGGGCTTGATCGGCTTGCTATGCTTATTAGTGGGGCGGGAAGTATCCGTGATGTGATTGCTTTCCCCAAGACGCAGAGAGCTGCTTGCCCGCTTACAGAAGCACCAAGTGCAGTTGGTGAAGAGCTATTGCGCGAGCTACATATCCGCTTGCGCAAGCAATCATAATTTATTTGTAAGGAGTGTTTATGAAGCAGTTATTTCTTATCATTGGAGCCCCCGGATCTGGCAAGACCACAGATGCACAAGCCATAGCCAAGCGCAATGCAGATAGAGTTGTGCATTACTCCACAGGAGATTTATTGCGCGAAGAGGTGGTAAGTGGGTCTGAGCGAGGCAAGCTTATTGGTAGCATTATCGCTAAGGGTGATTTAGTCCCGCTAGATATTGTCATCCAAACAATTATAAGTGCGCTTACTAATGCTTCAAGAGATATTGTGCTAATTGATGGCTACCCTAGAAGCATAGAGCAAATGCAAGCTTTGCACACTAAGCTTGCCGAGCAGAAAGAAGTAGAGCTTGTAAAGGTTATTGAGGTATTAGTGAGTGAGCAAGTAGCCAAAGAGCGTGTGCTAGGGCGTGCAAGGGGTGCTGATGATGATGTAGAGGTGTTTAATAATCGTATGCGAGTATTCTTAGAGCCACTTTCTGAGATGCGCGCATTTTATGGAGATAAGGGTTTGTTGCATACTATCAATGGTGAGCGCACGATAGAAGAGATTGTAGAAGAAATGAATACCTATGTATTATCTCAAGTGAAAGGATAGAGAATGAATATAGAAAAAATCTCCATAGGAGAAATTCCTGATAAAATCAATGCTATTATCGAGATCCCTTATGGCTCAAGTGTGAAGTATGAAGTGGATAAGGATTCTGGCGCAGTGGTGGTTGATAGGGTAATGTATAGTGCGATGTTTTATCCGGCGAATTATGGCTTTATCCCCCACACGCTAGCAGATGATGATGATCCTGTGGATATTCTTGTGATTAATGAATATCCTTTGCAGGCTGGAAGTGTGATTAAAGTGCGTTTAATTGGTGTGCTTATTATGGAAGATGAGAGCGGAATGGATGAGAAGCTAATTGCAGTACCTATTAGTAAAATTGACCCGCGCTATGATGGGATCAAATCGCTAAATGACTTACCAAAAATCACACTTGATAGGATTAGAAACTTCTTTGAAACTTACAAAATGCTTGAGCCAAATAAGTGGGTTAAAGTCAAAGACTATGGCGATGTCACTCAAGCAGTAGCGATTCTACAAAAATCCATAGAAAACTTCGCTAAATAGCTTACATACAGTAACTTTGAGAGTAGTTTAAGGCGCGCTAATGAATCTCTACAAAAAGTCTCTATCGCGCTTTAGCGCGCTTGTAGATTCTTTAGAGCAGATCCCAACCATTGGGCGTAAAAGTGCGCAGAAAATTGCCTATCTCCTTGCTATAGAGAACAAATACCTAGCCCTAAAGCTTGCCCACTGCATAGAAACCTCTATCCAACATATCAGCACTTGCTCAGTGTGTGGGGCTGTGAGTGAAAATGAGGTTTGTGAAATCTGCCTTGATGATAGTAGAGACGACACGAAACTTTGCGTCGTGCTCCACCCTAAGGATATTTTTACCATTGAAGAAATGGGCGATTTTAATGGCAAATATTGGGTACTCTCCAATGAGCTAGAGCAAATCGACTTCACCCAAGTGCGCAGGCGCATTATAAGCAGGAGAATTGAAGAGGTGATATTTGCCTTTTCTCCAAGTCTTGCCAATGATGCAGTGATGCTATTTATCGAAGATAGGCTACAGGACTTACCGCTACATTTTAGTAAGATCGCTCAAGGTGTACCTACTGGGATAGGGCTTGAGAATATTGATCAGCTCTCGCTCTCTCGCGCTCTAAGCGCGCGCGTGAAGCTCTAATATAAAGGTGGAATATGGGGTTTGAGATTTTTGGAATGCGTGTGTTTGACCTTAGCGCTCCATTTGGGTATTTTGAGGCATTTAGCACGATTATTGTGGTTAGCGTGAGTGCTTTTGTCATCTTTTTACTCTTAAGAAATATGGACAACAAGCCTAGAGTCTAGGAGATTGTATGAGATGGGTGTGGTTTGGTGTATTGACTTTGCTTAGTGCTATGCAGGCAAAGACAGCTCCTCAGTGGGTAGAATCTAAAATATGCGCGGAGCAATATTGTGCCATAGGACAAGCAAGCAAGCAAGAGGGGCAGACAAGCGCGATAGCGCGCGCACTCAAAGAGCTACGACTATCGCTTAACACAAGCGTGCAAGCAGAGTATGAGCAAAGCACTGATACAAGCGGGCAGAGTATAGCGAGCGAGCGAGTTAGAATCTATGCGGGTGCGCATAATATCGGCTACAAGATTCTAGCACGCTATGAGGATAAAAGATATGTGTATGTAAAAATCCAATATGACCCTAGTAAAAAGCTTGTCGATGAAGCTCCAGCACCAGAATTCAAAGAGCTAGAAAACCTTGAGAGACTTTGTGAGGATTCTACACTTGATGGCTATTACTGCGTGAGTTTGGGCGATAAGTATCACAAAGGTGAGCTTGAGCTAGCTAAAAACGACAAACTAGCCCTTAAATACTACAAAAAAGCCTGTCTTATGGGGACATTGGAGGGTTGTGTGCTAGCGGGAGAAATCGCGCTTAAAGAGTCCAAAAAAAGTGCGCAGTGGTATTATGCGCACGCGTGTGAAAATGGCTATGGATTAGCTTGTGCTAAGAGTGCTGGACTAGAAGAAGCTGCGCGCAAGAAGCTAGATTTATATACGCAAGGTTGTAGGCTTAATGATGCACTCTCTTGCGCTTATCTTGGGGAAGTATATGCGCTAGGTTTGGCAAATTTGCAAAAAAACGCCACCAAAGCAAAAGCTCTTTATAAACAATCTTCCCAGCTTAATCAATACGGCGATGGCGCAGTGCTTTTATTAGAAGAATCTGACTTTGATAAATCAAGTATGCAAAAGCTTTGTAATCACAATAACGCTCGTGCGTGCGCACACTTGGGACAGAGTGAGCAGAATGCTAGTCTTTTGCAAAAAGCTTTCGCGCTAGGCTCTGCACAGGGGGCTTACTTTCTAGGTCTTCAAGCCAAAGAGCCTAAAACTCGGGAAAAGTTGCTTGCGCACTCTTGTGAAATCGGCGTGCAAAATGACTTCACCAAAGCGTGTGAAGCACTTGGTGATACTTTGCTAGCAAGCGATAAATCTCGCGCACAAGACTACTATGCTGCAAGTTGCAACCATCTCTTTTATGAAGAGAGTGCTTGCAAAAAGCTTTATGATCTAGTCCCTAATAAATGCCAAAATGAGAGTGTATGTCTAAGCTTTACTAGTGAGAGTGTGCCTACTGCTGTGGCGGTATCTAGCGCAGTTGATGCGATTATTGATGAAGATGGTGAACTATACCCTACTATGGTACATAAGGCTAAAAAGAAGCCCCAAGCAAGCCAAATAGGCAAAAAGCTAGAATCTATTGCATCAATTTTTACGCCAAGAGAGCCTAAGAGAGTAAAGATTGTCGGTGAGCTAGCACTTGGGGCGCACTCTATGGACTTTCCTAAGATTAGAGGTATGCATAGGATCACCGATGATAGTGCGATGGGATTTATGAGTATGGGGAGATTTGGTGTGGAGATTAGCACAGCTAGACAGCCGTTATCTTTCTATGCCGCACCATTTATAGAGCTTGTTTGGCAGGGGCTTTTTGATGTAGAAGAGTTTGCTACAGAGCAAGATGATGACAATGATGATGGCAAGGTATCCGCGATACTCTTTGGCTCTGGGGTACAAGCTGGCGTGCAGTATAAACTCTGGCGGTTTTATGGTGTAGTGGATTATATGGCAAATTTTTCGCGTATTTCTCGCAATGTAAGTGTGCCATTACAAAATGTGCTTGGCGTAGGCGTGGGTGTAGGGTGCGAGCTTGCGTTTATGCGCGTGGGTGTGCAGTATATGTATCAATCTTATGCCTATAATACCGGGACTATTTATGAGTATAGGAACTCAAGCATTTTGGTGTTAGATTCTATGAAGGTTCGCTCTGGTGCGCACGCGGTGTTTGTTACGCTAGGGGTTGGATTCTAGCTAGAATCTAGCTTAAGATGGTTTAGTGTGCGCATTGTCTGCCCTATTGCTGTGCGGTAAGGATTCGTCCCAATGATTTTGCTTTGGAGTGTCAAAAGTAAGTTGTGGGTATAGTAGTGTCCTTGGCGATTAAGTGCGATGCTTGGTGCATCGTGCTTGCTAAACTCCGCTTGCCCATAAATTTCTTGTAAGTGCAAGAGGATCATTTACTCTAGTGTGGATAATGTACCCTCTAGTAGCGCGTGGCGCGTAAGGTGTGGGCGAAGAAGTAGCTATTACCATCGCTACCGACAAGGTTTTGACAAAGTGGCGAGTATATTGCACACAGAGTTTTTAAGCTAGAATCCCTAAAAGTGCCATTCTAGCGACCATAGCCACTTGTCATACCATTGATAATAAAATCTCTATGAGTCATAATTCTCTTCAATTTTAGATTCTAGTTGTTGCTCTGTAAAAGATAAGTGTGGAACCCCAATAAAGCGCAGTAAATGCATCTATAAAGGCATTACAGCAGTCTTGGGCTTTGTAAGCGCAAAAGCTCATAAGTCTTTGTCGTGGCTATTCTCCCTCTAGCTGATCGCTCTAAAAATCCTTGCGCAAGCAAATATGGCTCAATCACATCTTGAATCGTATCTTCATCTTCGCTAATGATGGCAGCGATGGTGTTTAGCCCTATAGGCTTTTTAGCCTGCGCGATAGCATCTAAATAGCGTAAATCTAGCGCGTCAAAGCCAAGCTTATTAACCCCTAGCTCTTGTAAGGCTTGCTTGGTTGTGTTTAGGTTAATCACCGCTTCATCTTTCACATCAGCAAAATCGCGTATCCTACGCAATAGTCGCAGAGCGATCCTAGGTGTGCCTCGCGAGCGGCTAGCGATTTCTGCACTAGCAGAATCTTCTATGCCTTTATCGAGTTTTTTTGCAGCTTTTTTTATGATTTGAGCTAGCTCATCTGTGGTATAAAACTGCAAGCGAAAGTCCATACCAAAGCGATCCCGCAATGGGTGAGAGAGCATACCAGCCCTAGTTGTCGCGCCAATGAGCATAAAGCGTGGTAGATCGATTTTGATCGTTTGTGCCGCTGGTCCAGAGCCCGTGATAATATCAAGCCGAAAGTCTTCCATAGCGGGGTAGAGCATTTCTTCTATGGCTGGGCTTAGGCGGTGGATCTCATCAATGAACAAAATCTCACCCTCTTGTAGATTAGTAAGTAGTGCGGCCAGATCGCCCGCGCGCTCAATCATCGGCGCAGCAGAAACTTTGATGGGTGCACCCATTTCATTGGCAATGATGTGGCTTAGGGTAGTTTTGCCAAGTCCGGGTGGTCCAAAGAGCAGAGTGTGCATTAGACATTCTCTGCGTTTTTTCGCGCCTAAGATGGCTATTTCTAGGTTTTTTTTCACCTGCTCTTGTCCGATATAATCCCCCCAGATACTTGGTCTTAGCGATACTTCACTGCGCTCTTCAAGGCTGATTTTCTCCACGCCCACCACGCGGATATCTCTCTCATCATCTTGTGTAAAATCCAGCGAGATTTTTTCCATAATGCTCTAACTCCTTGCGCTCCTAATGCTTTTCTAGTAGCTTTCTTGCTCGTTAGGGAAAGATTGGCTACGGACATCGCTAGCATAATCGCGTACTGCCTGCTTGATTATGCTAGCACCTTGCAAATAGGTGCGCACAAATTTTGGGCTTAGGTCATCAAAGAGCCCTAACATATCACTCCACACTAGAATCTGCCCATCACACCCAACCCCAGAGCCTATGCCTATGGTGGGGATTTGTAGCTTTTGCGTAATGGCAGTAGCACAAGGCGCTATAATGCCCTCAAGTAGCAAGCCAAACGCCCCTGCTTGCTCAAATGCTAAAGCAGATTCTAGTAGCTCCCTACTCTCTATCTCATCTCTACCTTTAATCTTGTAGCCACCTTCTGCCTTGATATATTGGGGCATAAGTCCAATGTGAGGCATTACAGCTATACCTTCATTAATGAGAGCTTCTACAATGTGGAGTTTTTTGCTTGTAAGCTCTAGCTTCAAAGCATCAATTTGCGTGGCTTTGATGAGCTTAGTGGCGTTTTTTAGTGCGCTATCACGCGTGCTATAAGTACCAAAGGGCATATCTGCTATGAGAAATGAGCTTTTAACCTTGCGACAGACTGCTTGGGTGTGGTAGATGATATGCTCTAGGTTTAGACTTGTGGTATCTTTTTGTCCGCCAAAGCTCATATTAAGGCTATCGCCTATTAAAATCACATCAACTTCTCCATCAAATATCCCAGCGAAGAGCGCATCATAAGCAGTTATAGCGGTGATTTTCTCTCTACCTTTTTTGTCTCGCAGGGCTTTTAGGGTGAGCTTTTTTGTACTGCTTGGCATAGTGTTCATAGCTTCTCCTTGTGCGATGAGTTTAAACTTTATATAACTTTGATAAATCTATAATAGTGCGCTAAAGTGGTGTGTGCGATTATATCACATAAGGGCTGTATGATGAAACATAGCTATGGCAGACAATGTAGCATAAAGCTAGCTTACGCCTGTGTTTTACGCGCCCTAGCTTTGCTCTATGTTCTAGCGTGTTTGCCAAGTGCGCTACTAGCACAAGCTCCGTTTTTAGACCCAAGTAAGCCGCTTGATTATAATAACCTTGATCTCTCCTACTACCCCTATATTATTGCCTATAATGCTACCACAGATGAAGAGATTATCGATCTTGTCAATAATCTTGAAGCTTCTAATCAAAAAACAGGCATATTTATTGGGGCTTATGGAGGCTGGATTTTCCACAACGCTACTAATGCCCCTGCCTATCTCTCGGGTAGTACCTTTGCCTATGGCGCGAAAGCGGGGTATCAAAGCTTTTATCCATCGCTTTATGATACGCTCTCAATCCCAAATATCGTAGGCAGTAGAATCTATGTGCAATACTTAGGTAGTAATGCCAAGGAGCTTCGCTATTCGGATATTGGCTTTAGCGGGATTGGAGTGAGTGCGGATATTTTGATAGATCTTCCTGTGGCAAAAGGGTTAGAATCTGGCGCGATTATGGGGCTAGGGCTTTTTAGTATGACTTATGACAACAAGCCTGATGCAAGCCTTGGGGGTATGATCAATCTAGGCTTTGATGTTATTATAGATACAAAGCATCGTACAGAAGCGGAGATAAAATTCATCATCAACGATAAGCTGGACTGGTTTGGGGCGGCGACTATGGTGGGGTATAGCTATGTGTTTTAGGGTGGCGTTAGTGGTGTTGCTTGGGGTGGTGAGCGTATCCTTAGCTAGGGATTTGGTCTTGGGTAACCATGGCGACGATTTTGTGGATTTTAGGGTTGATAAAAACGCAGGCATTTTAACAAGCAGCAATTCTAGAAACGCAACTAGGCGGCAGGATTTTGGAGATAGAATTGTGGCTTTGCAAGGCGATTTAAGGGAGCATACTAGAGCGTATGTAGCTACAGAATCGTCGCGACAATCCGCGATTCTAGCCCAAAAGCCAACGCCAAAACTAAACCAAGCCCAAATAGACCAAACCAACAAAGAAAAAGAGTTATATTTCTTGCGCGCTCAATACTACCAATATCTAAAATCCCAAGCCCGTGCGCTAGAAAATCGCACGAGAAATGGTGCGTTTGTAGGTGTGGTGCTAGGGGCTAGCAATATGGACATCACGCTTCAAAGACTTGGCAAGCCCTATGGTGCTTCAATCAGTCCTTTTGCAGTGGGAGTTAGTGGGGGATATATGCATTTTATCGATTCTGCACCGCTAGGGATTCGCTTCTATGGGCAATACCTTACTGCGTGGAATTCTTCAAACAATATCCAAGATAGCGTTACTATGCAGCTTTTTAGCTTTAATCTTGATATGTTTGGGGATTTAGCGATCGCTGATGATGGCTATTATTTGGGGGCGTATGCAGGTGTGGGCGGAGGGCTGGCGATATTTGATCAAAGTCTAAAGAATGTCTATGAGCAGCATCAAATCATCGCAGGCAGTGTGCTAAACCTTGGACTTTCCGCGACTTTGGCTTACCATCATCGGCTAGAAGCTGGGGTGAAAGTCCCTCCAAGTGTGATAAATGAAAACTTCGCCTTTAGGCTTATATACCTTGTGAGTTATCAGTATCTTTTTTAAGGTGATTTGTATGCTAGGAGATAGAGGTGTGTTAGTAAGGAGCTTTGGCAGGGTGTTAGCTAGCGCACCGCTTATAATGGCGTGCTTATGGGCAAATACTTCTAATGCTTTAAACAACGACACACTCTTGCTTGATAAAAAGACTTTAGCAGGCTTGCTGGATGGTCAGGAGAGTAAGCGTGTTGATGTGGCGGAGATTTTGCGGGCTAAGGAGCGCGATTTACAGGGGAAAAACACACAAGAGAAAATTGAGCACTATGAGAAGCTTTTGCGCTCTAATGGCATCACCCCAGTACCTATGCCCTATAAGTCAGCGGATTATATACAAGCACGCTTTGCAAAAGCGGATTCTAGTACAAAGGCGCATTTAAGCAAGTATTATGCTAGCGCGGATAAGAAAAGTGGGGCATTTGCTAGCGTGATGATAGGGGCTAGCCGCCTAACGCAGATCTACACCGATGGGCTTTATAACAAAACAAACAATGTCCCTAAAGACACAGCAGGGGTTGTTTGCACAGATACAGATAAAAGTGGGTGTAAGACTAGTGGGGTGTTTAGAAATGGAGAGCAGGGGATAGAGTTTATCTCTAATCTCTTTGCCTTTGGTGGAGGGTTTGGGTATCAAAAGTTTTTTAACCCTTATTTAGGCAGTAGACTTTATGGCGATGGACTACTAAGTGCTGGTAATGAGAATATTAACAATCAGTCAGTGGGGAGCTTTTACTATGTGCTTGGGGGAATGAATGTTGATGTGCTAGCCGAGCTACCTTTTAGTTTGTTTGCTGGGCAAAATCGCGTGCTTAAAGATATGGCTGTGGGATTGTATGGGGGCTTAAGCATAGGCGTGCTACTTTTGTTTGATCAAGCAAATGAGAATCTAGTAAAGCACACAAATGGATACACTAGCAAAGATGTGCTGTGGAATTATTTGTTGCAAGTGGATTATGGCTTCAACCTTGGGATAAGCTTTTCTCTTACCTCGCGCTATAAGCTTGATTTTGGTGCGAAAATCCCTATGAGTGCGGTTGGATTGCCTAGCGAGCTACGACTTGGGCTAGAATCTCCAGCTAGCTATTCTAATGGAGAAGCCTTAGTATCGAAGGATATTGTGATTACTCGCACACCATTTTGGTATGTGAGCTTTATTACACTCTTTTAGTCGTTGTGCTATAATGCAGGCAACTTTGGCGATGTGGAGCGTGTGATGTGTGTGATAGGGGTAAGGCAGTGCTGTAAAGCAGTATGCTATGCTATGCTAAGTGTCCAACTATTGCGTGCAGACTTAATCTCTCAAGTGCGCCCACATAAGCAACCCTTACCTACAGAGATTCTAGTTCCACAAGCACTTACTCCACACTCCCTAGAATCCACTCCGCAAAAGCTAGAGTTTATCATCTCCTACAAAGCCCAAACCCACGATGGCATAATCACAGGCGAGCGATATAGCATAGCTGATCCCATCACATTAAAAGCCCATAAACTTAAAGTCGCTTACACTTGCTCACTTAACACCCCCATAAACGATTTTATCACCGATGATGAGAGCTATGCCATTAAATATATCCTAACGCACTACCAAGAAGAAGTGCTTGAGTGCTTGCGTAAGGGGCGCGCAAGAGTGCGCTATGATGGGATTATAAGCCACAATACTCGCGTGCAAGACTCTACCACCTTTGCGTTCTCGCCACAAAGGATTCTAGCCTATTTGGATAATCGCTATGTGGTTATTGATGTATTAAAGGAGTGAGATGAAAATCGCAATCGTAGAAGATGACATTAATATGCGAAAGAGCTTAGAGCTGTTTTTCGCCGAGCATAAGGACTTACATATCGTCTCGTTTCGTAGTCCAAAAGATGCGCTCAAAGAGCTAGATTCTAGCTATCAGCTTGTTATCACAGATTTGAATATGCCCCATATGAATGGACTAGAGTTTTTAAAGCAGCTCAATAATCGCTATGAAATGATTGTCATCACTGGTAATGCCACGCTACACTCTGCGATAGATTCTATACGACTTGGGGTGAAAGACTTTTTTCAAAAGCCCTTTGAGCCAGAGTTATTGCTTGAGGCAATCTATCGTAGCAAGAAGGTCATAGAGTTTCAAAAATCCCATACCAAAACCACCACCAAAGCAAGCACTACCATCAACCGCCACAATCCCTTTGTCGCCATAAGTCCATCGCTAGAGTCTATAAAGGCACAAGTGCTAAAAGCCGCGCCTACAGATTCTAGTATTTTGCTTATGGGGGCTTCTGGCGTGGGGAAAGAAGTATTTGCGCGCTTTATTCACGAGCACTCCACTAGAAGCAAGAAACCCTTTATCGCTATCAATATGGCAGCAATCCCAGAGCATTTGCTAGAATCTGAGCTCTTTGGCTATGAGAAGGGTGCATTTACCGATGCCATAGCGACAAAGCAGGGGCTTTTTGAGCTAGCAGATGGTGGGACGCTGTTTTTAGATGAGATAGGCGAAATGCCCATAATGCTCCAAGCAAAGCTACTGCGCGCAATCCAAGAAAAAGAAGCCACAAGGCTTGGGGGCTCTAAGCCTATAAGCTTTGATGTGCGCTTTGTTTCCGCGACTAATGCCAACTTGGAGCAAAAAATCGCGCAAAAAGCCTTCCGCGAAGATCTTTTCTACCGCTTGCAGACAATCCCTGTGCTAATCCCACCGCTAAAAGAGCGTATAGAAGAGATTCTACCTATTGCGCAGTGGAAACTAGATCTAGTCCTAGCTCAATACAATCTCCCGCCAAAAACTTTCACCAAAGAAGCTAAAGAAGCTCTGCTTTCTTATGAATGGCACGGCAATATTAGAGAGCTACTCTCTGTGATTGAGCGTGCAGCAATTCTTAGTGATGAGGTAATTACGCCAAAGGATCTCTTTTTAGATTCTCGTAAAACACGCGAGTCAAGCAAAATCGAGTTTTTAGAAAAGCAGCTTTTATGCGAGGTGTTGCAAGATAGCGATAATGACATAGCCAAGGCGAGCAAGATTCTAGGAATGAGTGAGGAGATTTTGCAATATAAGCTTGCTAAATACGACATACAAGCTGTATCAAAGGACTAGTTTTAGTGAAAAATAATCGATTGTGTGCTAGTATCGCGCTTTCACAAGGTAACAACCTAAAAATAGTGATTATAGGAGAGCAATGAGCGAGATCATAGGATTTAAGCAAGCAAGCGGAGAGATCATCGATCTGCAAAGCATAGCATTAGAGCGTGGGGAGTCGCTAGCGATATTGCGAGAAAAGCTACAAAAGCACTTGATTGACACAAGTGCGTATGGAGAGGTGATCCACTTTGATAATTCTGCTCTAGCACTTGCGATTATCCGCCACTCTTGCGCCCATCTTCTAGCTCAAGCAATCAAGCAGCTCTACCCTGATGCGAAGTTTTTCGTAGGACCGGTGGTTGATGAGGGATTTTACTACGACTTTAAGACAAGCAGTAAAATCGGTGAAGAAGACTTAGAGAAAATCCAAGCGCGTATGAAAGAGCTAGCAAAATCTGGCGATATGATAGAAAAGTCCGTGATCACACGCGCGCAAGCACAGGAGCGATTTGGCAATGATGAGCTAAAGTGTGCGGTGATGAGTCGCATACAAGGTGATAGCTTTGGGATCTATGAGCAGGGGGACTTTGTCGATTTATGTCGCGGACCGCATTTGCCTAGCACGAAGCTTTTGCATAGCTTTAGTCTTACCAAGCTTGCTGGGGCGTATTTGGGTGGTGATGAGCGTGCGGAAATGCTTATTAGAATCTATGGCATAGCCTTTGCGGATAAAGAGAGCCTAAAGGCGTATTTGCACCAATTAGAAGAAGCCAAAAAGCGCGACCACAGAAAGCTAGGGCAAGAAATGGGGCTTTTCACCTTTGATGAGCAGCTAGGGGCTGGACTACCTATTTGGCTACCTGCTGGGGCGAGATTGCGTAGGCGTATAGAAGAGCTACTTACTCGCGCACTCATTATGCGCGAGTATGAGCCTGTACGCGCCCCTGAGATTTTAAAAAGTGAAGTATGGAAAATCAGTGGGCATTATGACAACTACAAAGAAAATATGTATTTCACAACTATCGATGAGGTCGAGTATGGTATAAAGCCGATGAACTGCGTGGGGCATATCAAAGTTTATCAGCATAGCAAGCGTAGCTATCGTGAGCTGCCTCTCAGATTTTATGAGTATGGAGTGGTGCATAGACACGAGAAAAGTGGCGTGCTACACGGACTTTTGCGCGTGAGAGAATTTACTCAAGATGATGCGCATATCTTTTGTATGCCAAGCCAGATAGAGAGCGAGGTGCATAGTATCTTAGATTTTACTAGAAGGATTATGGGGGCATTTGGCTTTAGCTATGAAATGGAGCTATCCACACGCCCGGAGAAATCTATCGGTGATGATGTGGTGTGGGAGATTGCTACAAATGCCTTGCAATCCGCACTAGAATCTAGCCAGATCCCTTACAATATCGATGAAGGCGGTGGGGCATTTTATGGACCTAAGATTGATATTAAGATTACTGATGCTATTGGGCGCAAGTGGCAGTGTGGGACAATCCAAGTAGATATGAATTTGCCCGAGCGGTTTGGGCTTGAATACATTGATGAAAATAACCAAGCCAAGCGACCTGTAATGCTACATCGCGCGATACTGGGGAGCTTTGAGCGATTTTGTGCGATTTTGTGTGAGCATTTTGGCGGGGAGTTTCCTTTTGCCATTGCGCCTACGCAAGTGGTGATTATCCCCATTTCTAGTGATCAGCAAGAGTATGCGCGCCATATCCAGCTAGTGTTGCGAGAAGCGGGTGTGTATGCTGAGATTAGTGATAAAAACGAGACCCTTAGTAAGCGCGTGCGTAGTGCAGAGAAACAGCGTGTGCCGATTATTGCAATCATCGGCGCAAAAGAAGTGGAATCTAAAATGCTTGCAGTGCGAGATAGGAGAGCTAAAGAGCAAAGCAATATTACAGAAGGAGAGTTTATAGCGATGATAGAATCCAAAAAAGAAGAGGTGAGCTTTTGAGCAAAGAAGAAATTTTGCTAAATGAAGATATACGCTTTAGTGAGGTTCGATGTATTGATGATGATGGCTCTACTTACGGGATCATCTCAGCAAGTGAGGCAAGGGAGTTTGCAAGGGAGAAAGGCTTAGATTTGGTATGTATCTCGCCTAGTGCCAAGCCCCCTGTGTGCAAGATTATGAACTATGGTAAATACCGCTACCAGTTAGAAAAGAAGCAAAAGGAAGCTAAGAAAAAGCAAAAACAAATAGACATTAAAGAGATCAAGCTCTCTGTCCAAATCGCGCAAAATGACATCAACTACAAAGTCAAGCACGCCAAAGAGTTTATCGCAAGTGGTAAGCATGTGCGCTTTAAGGTTGTGTTAAAGGGTAGGGAGACTAGCGACCCGCAGCTTGGTGTAGTGGTGCTAAATCGTGTAAGAGAAATGATGGATGAAGTCGCCCAACCAGAGAAAGAGCCAAAAACAGAAGGACGCTTTGTAAGCTGGCTTTTTGTCCCTAAACGCTAGATTCTAGCTAGATACACTTTCATACTACTAAGGAGTTTTAATGAAGCAAGGAGATTTTACACAAGTCGCCGCCCACTACCACAACCGCCCCGCATATAGCACTATGCTTTTACAAAAATTAGTGGCTTGTATCAATGATGGGCACAAGCCGTTACAAGATTTGCAAGTGGTAGAAGTAGGGGCTGGCACAGGCAAGCTTACCGCACTGCTTGGTGATATGGGGCTACAAGTGCGTGCTGTTGAGCCAAATGACGCGATGCGGGAGAAAGGTATAGAGCACACAAAGGACTATGCAAATATTGCGTGGCATAAAGGTTCTGGTGAGCAGAGTGGGCTAGAATCTAGTAGCGCGGATTGGGTGATTATGGCTAGCTCGTTTCACTGGACTAATCCTGCAAAATCTCTCCCAGAGTTTGCTCGTGTCTTAAAAACGGGGGG
>NZ_JAFVUX010000014.1 GCF_017502485.1 Helicobacter sp. | reverse complement strand
GGAGTTGGCAAACTCTAGGGAAGTTTTAAGCATTTTTCTAATCTCTTCTCCTAGAGTATTAGTTACTACTTCTACTCTACCACTAGCATTACTTATTTCTGTGGTGAAGTCTAGGCGGGTATAAGAGTCAAAGACGCGGTTTAGCTCTCCAAGATCTCTGCCTATTGCTGAAGCAAGAAGCTCTAAGAGATCATTGACGGAATCTTTCAACGCGTTTAGCTGTGGATTTGAGCCCTTTAAGTTGATACGCTTAATCGCCTTGCCCTCTTCCTTAGTGAAGTTGATCACTTCTAATGCTTCTTTGACTAAGGATGAGTCTTGTTCAAGGTGTGCGCGAGATTTATCAACATTATCATTAATCATTTGCCCAATTTTACCTAGCTCATCTGCGGCTTTGATTTGGATATGGTGGACTTCATTACTCTCGTGATTAACAAACCTAAAAAACTGATCTAGTGTCTTTAAGATAATGGGCAAGCGTGATGAGAGAATCCTATTAACCAAGAGATACACGGTCGCTATGACGATTAGTAGAGTTACTAGAGAAACTATAGTTATGATTCCTTGTAGCTTACGCAAAGGCTCTAACACACCAGCTTTTGGAGCTGCGACAAAGATAGAGTAGCTAGCACCATCGCTTGTGGAAAAGGATGACACACTTGCATAGCTCTCTACCCCTCCACTTGTTACATAATGCTCTAAAAGCCCTGTCCCACCAGATTCTACGATCTTAACTATCTCTTGTGTAACCGGGTGATTATTGACATCAGTGAGCTTTTTCAAAGCTAAGTTTGGAGAGCTATGCACGGCAATCGTGCTATCTTGTGCGATAAACGCTTTTGTCTCTTCTTGCCAAATTTTATCCTGTGGGTTTAGCATAAAGCGTTCAATATCCGTCAAGTCAATCACAAAGCCCATAACCCCGACAAACTGCCTTTGGCTATCAAACAATGGCACAGCGATATTCATACCAATGAACTCGCTTCCATCCAGAGTCAGCCTAGCAGGGCGACCAAAAGACGCGCGATCCCCGTATTTGGCTGTTTTTAAGATTTTTTGCACGATTGGAAATTGGATGACAGAATCCATCCCTTGCATAACTTCAATTGCACCATTTGTATTTTTGGAATAGAGCAAGATAACATTGCCTTTCTCTGTTGTGTAGGCTTTGTTTCTAGTGGAGAAGCTTGTGGGAGTGTCAAACAAATAGATAAAGCCATAGCGTGCAAACCCACCTACTTCTAAAGAAGCTTTCAGTGATGATTCAAACACATATGCAGTGGCTGGGTTTTGGAGTGAGCTTACGGCAAGTAGGTTGTTTAAAGTTTTTGAGCTAGATTCTAGCACGGAAGATGTCTTGTCCAACGCATCACCGATATAAACCGCGTATTTTTCACTCACATTTTTCACAATGTCTTCTGCATTATGCCGCATATTATCACTTGTGTAACTTGTGATAATAGCAGCCAGCGCTACGATCCCTACAATCACCACACTAGAGACAAAGATGATAAACTTCGCCCCAATACTAAACTTATTTAAAAAGCCCATACTAAAAACTCCTTGATTTAATGTTATACCGACAAAATAACGAGGGCGGAATTTTAGCAACGATAGCTAAATATTTACTTAAAGTGAATTGTTAATCTCTTGCAAGTGTGCGTGGGTAGATTGGCATCAAATGCGCACAATACTCCCAGCCCCTTTTGGTCAAGCCTATGCGTAGCGTAGTGAGAGAGAATAGCTCTGGGCTATCCCAGCTTAAATCCAACGGCTTATTTGGTGCACTAGATTCTAGCTCTAGGGAGTTGGCAAGACCGCTAGAATCCCCCTTGAAATACGCGCGCAGTGGCAAAAACAACGCGTCAAAAAGATAATGCCACGCACTAGATTTATGCGGGAAGCTTTGCGCTAGGCTTTGGCGCGGAGCTTGGGTGCTTAGATTTGTATGCAGACAATCATCAAGCCAGAAATCCACTAGCCCATCACAAAAGGCATTTTCCAATATGCCTAAGGCTTCATCAAGCAAGCCACTTTGCACCGATATAGAATCACAAGGTAGCCACACCCACGCAAGTAAAATAGATGTGTGATATAGGGAAGGCTGTGTGGCTTGTGGGCTAGAATCTATAATGCTAGATTTATAGCTAGAATCTAGCTTATGTGTAAAGCGCGTAAGACTTGCAAAGAGCTTTTGCTCGATAGTATGCAAAGCTTGCAAAGGACTTTGGCTAGCTGGATTCTGTGGGCTTTGGTGTAAGGGTGTGTAGATATAATCAGCTATGCACGCGCCTTTTTCTCTAGCCTTTTGGCTAGAATCTATCTCATTAACATACGCACGCAAGACACATAAAACACTAGGGTGGATATGGAGAGTAAGCTCCATAATGCTTAAGATTTGGGAGAAGTCTTGAAGTTTAGTGGCATCTTTTTGCGTGGTGAGCAAAGAAGTGGGCGCATAGGACTCTAAGATAGCGCAAATCTCCTTATGGCTAAAGTGATGATGATCGGGGAAAAATCTGCTTCCAATAATCCTAGACCCATCTGCGCTATGTGCGCTAGATCCTAGACTAGAATCCGCTAGAATAGGGGGGAGAAATGCTAGCAGTCGCGTGGGGTTGGCTATGGCACTTATGAGAAACATCTTGGGGCTTGGGTTTGTGAGTCGCACTTCTCTAGTGAAGTCGCGGTTTTCACGCACGATTTTAGCACTCGGCGAGTCAGCTAGCTTACGGTATAGTGAGTAGGACTCTCTATAAAGACCACTTGGTAGAAAATAGGGATAAAACGGCTCTAAATCTTGGCGTAAGATCACATCAAACTTTTTAAAGCAAAAGCGCAGCCCATCATCAAGTAGCACAAGCTTCGCGCCTTGGGCTTTAGCTTCTTCTATGGCTTTAGCGCGGTTTTTACACACAAGCACACTAACGCTCTGCCCTGCTAGCGCAGTGGCGATGAGATAAGGCTCATCGCCACTTGCAGCAACACCTGCAAGCACGACACCCTGCTTGCTTACCCATACAAGCCCTCTACTCTGCCGCTTATAGCCTCTTGAGACAATGGTGATATGCTCATACCCAAAGGCGCATAAATGTTTGCAAAGTGCTATGGTAAAGGGTGTTTTCCCACTACCCCCGGCGATAAGATTACCCACTGATATGATTGGCACTCCAAAATCCCTGCCTTGCTTGCCATATAAGATTCTAGGTGCTAGTCTTTTAAGCGTAGCAATCAGCCCATAGAGTGCGCTAAAAGGCAGTAGCAAAAGGCTTATGATTTTATGCCCTAGATGTGGTGCGTAGTGATAGCAATGTAAATCCACTCATACACCTTATAATTATGTATATGCGCAAAGATCGCGCAAAAGCTTGGACTTTGGTAGAAATATAGTAGGCATTTCACGCTTAAACTGGTTGCGCGCTATGCGGGAGAATACCATAGATACGAGCTTTTTATCAAAATTTTTATAATGCTTTTTATGTAAGGCTTTGGGGTGGATTAGGTAGTGGGCAAGCTGATGTCTTGTCTCTTGGTACTTAGCAGACTTTTTCACTATGGCTAGAAGCAGGCTATCAATACTCGCATAGCTAAATCCCAGCTCGCTTTCATCGCTTTGATTGGGGTAGAGATCGGCACTTGGGGGCTTTATGATGATGGATTCTGGGATTTGCAAATATTTAGCTAGAGTAAAAATCTGTGTTTTAAACAGCGCGCCTATGGGGTTGATCGCACACGCCAAATCACCAAAAATCGTGCCATAGCCTAGTAGAAGTTCAGATTGATTACTTGTGCCTACGACAATGCCTTTATGCATACTTGAGTAGTGATAGAGTAGTGCCATTCTCACTCTAGCACAGAAATTACCCACTTCAAGTGCGCTAGAATCTACAAATTGCGCACTAAATAAGCTATCGTATTGGGCTATAGGATGTTGGATAAAGGGCAGGGAAAACCTCTCCACAAGGGCTTTAACATCAACAAATGAACTTTTGCTTGTCTTAGAACTTGGGAGAAAGACACAAAGCAAGCGATCTTTGTTGCTATTAATATTTTTGGCAGAGTCTTGCAAGGCAATTTGGCAGAGTCTTGCCACCACAGCAGAATCTAACCCGCCACTAAGTCCAACAATAAGTCTCTGCGCGTGCTTTTCTCGCATTTGCTTGATGATAAATTTTGTCGCGTGCTTTAGATAGGTTTCATAAATGGGGATAGTCGCAGACTTGGGCATAGGCTCTCCTAAAGTAGATTCTAGGTAGAATCTGTATTTTAGCTATGGGTATCTTGCATAAGCTAAAGAGGTCTTTGCTATAATACCCTGAACTCACTTAAATGACGCTAGGTTTCAGCTATCTCGATCTTAGTTAGCGTTGTTTATTAAGCCCAATTGTGTAAGGAGCTATTTATGGAGCAGCAAGCAAGCCAACCCCGGTTAGACAACACACCAAAAAATGATACCATTGACGCAAATAAATCAAGCACACTAAAATCTACTAGATTCAACACGGGCTTTTTTAATTCTGCTAAAGATAAATTTATAGGAGAGAGTGCGCGCTATATCACTGCTGCACTTCTCATAGTTGGCATTGGAGTTTTGTTTATCTGGAACAATGCTATTGCAATTTGGGTAGTGCTTGGCGTGGCGTTTATGCTAGGCTTTAGAGAATCTCTCATTCTATATAGAATCAACACAAATCTCTGGCTCTATGTCCTTGCTCTTGGAGTTTGGATTCTAGCATTTTTCAGCACACGCCCTATAGAGGCTACCTTTATAGCTTGTGTGATTCTAGCAAGTGTGGTGGCATATAAACAAAAACTTAGTTCAAAATCTATCCTGCCATTTCTCTACCCAACCTTGCCGTTTTTAGCACTTTATAGTATCTATGTGGATTTTGGTGTGTTGCGCATAGTATGGCTGATTTTGATTGTAGCACTCTGTGATATAGGGGCGTATTTTGGAGGTAGAATCTTTGGAAAAACATCCTTTAGCCCAACAAGCCCTAAAAAAACTCTAGAAGGCGTGATCATCGGGCTAGCGGTGGCGGTTATCGTAGGTAGTGTCGCTGGAATCTTCATGCTTAATACCCACTTTTTGTTTTCCATTATTCTAAGCTTGATAGTCGCGGCGTTTGGGGTATTTGGAGATTTATATGAGAGCTATCTTAAGCGCAAAGCGGAAGTGAAAGATTCTGGCTCTATCTTGCCCGGACACGGCGGGATTTTAGATCGGTTTGATGCGGTGCTTTTTGGGGCTGTGGGTATGCACTTTTTCTTAATGTTTTTTGATGAATTTGCCTGCACTAGATGCTCGATTTTAGGTGCGAGCTTACTGTGATTATCCTAGGTAGTACTGGCTCTATTGGCGTAGCTGCATTAGAGATCGCTAGCTTATTTTCTCACAAGATAGAAGCACTTGCTGCTGGGCGTAATATTTCTCTACTTAATCGGCAGATTCTAGCTTATCGTCCAAAGTTCGTCGCTATCGCTGATGAGCGCGATTTAAAGCATTTAGAAGCGCGGGGGGCTAGGGTGTTTGTAGGGGAGAATGGTATTTGTGAAATGCTAGAAGTAGCGCGCTCTGCACTAGTGGTAAATGCTATTGTGGGCTTTGCTGGGCTTAAACCCTCACTTCATACACAATATTGCAAAAAAACTCTAGCCCTTGCTAATAAAGAATCTCTTGTAGCAGGTGGCTGGCTTCTTAATACAAAAGCGATCGTGCCTATTGATAGCGAGCATTTTGGCTTATGGTATTTGCGTACAAATCGCGCGATAAAGCGACTTGTTATCACTGCTAGTGGAGGAGCATTCCGCGATACTCCTATCCATACCATCAAAGATCAGACAAAAGCTACTGCACTGCGCCATCCAAATTGGCAAATGGGTCAAAAAATCACTATAGATTCTGCAAGTATGATGAATAAGATTTTTGAGATTTTAGAGGCTTATTGGCTCTTTGGTTGCAAAGATATTGAAGCACTTATAGAGCGTAGTTCAAGCGTACATGCACTTATAGAGTTCGTTGATGGGAGCACGACTGCGCACTTTGCTCTGCCAGATATGCGCCTGCCTATTGCCTATGCTATCAATCCCAAAAAAGCTTCTGTAACAAGCATTGTTCCTTCTATGGATTTATCGCAGATTCTAGCTATCGCATTTGATCCTATTGATATTAATCGCTATCCGCTCTATGAGCTTAAGAATACACTGCTAGAGAATCCAAAGCTTGGCGTGGTTATTAATGCTTGTAATGAGCAAGCTATCTCACATTTTCTACAAGATAAGATTAAGTTTGGCGCGATTTATAAGCTTGTCAAAAATGCGCTTGAATTTTTTACAATAAAGCTCCCTGAGCTAGAATCTTACACTGCTATTGCCACCCTTGATAAAGAAGTGCGCCAATGGTGTGATGAAGCGATGAGAGACTACGCGCTAAGTTTGTAACCCACTCAACAACACCTACACCACCCTAAAATCGTAGAAGTAAAAAATTCCTTTACCAATACTAAAAAATAAAGGGAGATTTAAGTTGTTTTATATCAAACTTGCACGCAATGCAAGATTCTAGTAAGGCTTGGTCTAGATATTGCTTTAAGTTCCCTAATGCTTCCTTGAAAGGAGAGAATATGTCAAATATGGTCGCCCCTAGTCAAACTCCTGTTTGGGTCAATGAAACACGCTGTAAAGCTTGCGATATTTGTGTATCGCGATGTCCAGCTGGCGTGCTTGGTATGCGCCTAGACCCGCACAAGGTGCTTGGCAAAGTGATTGAAGTGGCACACCCTGAGAGCTGTATAGGTTGCCAAGAGTGTGAGCTACACTGCCCAGATTTTGCGATCTATGTCGCAGATAGGAAGGAATTTAAGTTTGCTAAGATTACGCCTGAAGCGCAAGAGAGAGCGCAAAAGGTGCGCGATAACAACTATATGTTAGATACCAATACACAAAGGAAGTAAGTATGCGAGAAGTAATTTCTGGTGGCAATGAGCTTGTAGCAAAAGCAGCAATCGATGCGGGCTGTCGGTTTTATGGTGGCTATCCTATCACGCCATCTTCTGATATTATGCACGAGATGAGTGTGTTACTCCCTAAGCACAATGGACACTTTATCCAAATGGAAGATGAAATTAGCGGGATTTGCGCGGCGCTTGGTGCAGCAATGAGCGGAGTAAAGTCTATGACAGGTAGCTCTGGTCCTGGGATCTCACTAAAGGTTGAGCAAATAGGACTTGGCTTTATGGCGGAAGTCCCCTTGGTAATCGCTGATGTTATGCGCTCTGGTCCATCTACTGGTATGCCCACGCGCGTGGCACAAGGTGATGTTGGGTTTTTGAAGCATCCTACACACGGGGACTTTAAGTCTGTCGCCATTGCTCCGGGGAATCTTGAAGAGTCCTATACGCAAACAATCCGCGCTTTTAATCTAGCTGAAGAGCTAATGACTCCGGTATTTTTGCTAATGGATGAGACAATTGGACATATGTATGGCAAGACTTATATCCCAGATATAGAAGAAGTACAAAAGAGCGTTATCAATCGTCGCACTTTTACAGGCGATCCTAAAAACTACCAACCTTATGATGTTAAGCCAGATGAGGGTGCGATTTTGAATCCATTTTTCCAAGGCTATCGCTACCATATTACAGGGCTTCATCACGGACCACTTGGATTCCCCACAGAAGATGCGAAAATGGGACAGGCTTTGATCGATCGCTTGTTTAATAAGATAGAATCTAAAGAGTCCTACATCTGCCAAAATGAAGAGCTTGATTTAGAGGGTGCAGAAATCGCTATTATCGCTTATGGCTCTACAGCCTTATCAGTCAAGGAAGCGATGATTGAGCTAAAGAAAATGGGCAAAAAAGTAGGTTTGTTCCGTCCTATCACACTTTGGCCAAGTCCTAAAACAAGACTTAAGCAACTTGGCGAGATCTACAAAAAGATTCTTGTAATCGAGCTTAATAAAGGACAGTATTTAGAAGAAATTGAGCGCGTGCTTGAGCGCAAAGTGGAGTTTATGGGGCAAGCAAATGGGCGTAGCATATCACCTGCACAAATTATAGATAGAATCAAGGAGATGTAAGATGGCTTTTAATTATGATGAATATTTACGCGTGGATAAAATGCCTACACTTTGGTGTTGGGGCTGTGGTGATGGAGTTATCTTAAAATCGATTATCCGCACTATTGATGCGCTTGGCTGGAAAATGGATGATGTATGTTTAGTAAGTGGGATTGGGTGTAGCGGGCGTATGAGCTCGTATGTGAATTGCAACACTGTACATACAACTCACGGCAGAGCTCTTGCATATGCCACGGGCATTAAGCTTGCCAACCCCAAAAAGCATGTTATTGTTGTAAGTGGCGATGGTGATGCACTAGCCATCGGTGGAAATCACACGATCCACGCTAGCAGGCGCAACATTGACTTAAACTATATCCTTGTTAATAACTTTATCTATGGGCTTACAAACTCTCAAACTTCTCCTACGACCCCACAAGGTATGTGGACTGTAACAGCGCAGTTTGGCAATATTGAAAATAGCTTTGACCCCTGTAAGCTAGTCGATGCTGCTGGTGCGACATTTGTCGCTAGAGAATCTGTTCTTGATCCTAAAAAGATTGAGAAAGTGCTCTATGAAGGCTTTAAACACGAAGGGTTTAGTTTCTTTGATATACATAGCAACTGCCACATCAATCTTGGACGCAAAAATAAAATGGGCGAAGCAGTACAGACACTTAAATGGATAGAGTCTCGCACAATTAGCAAGCGCAAATACGATGAATTAAGTGAAGAAGAAAGAGTGGGCAAGTTTCCAACAGGAATCTTAAAGCACGATACAAGTAAAATTGAGTATTGTCGTGCGTATGATGGGGTGATTGAAAAAGCACAAAAAAGGGGACATTAATATGGAAGCCGAACTTCGATTTACAGGTGTGGGTGGGCAAGGTGTCTTGCTTGCAGGGGAGATTCTAGCGGAATCTAGAATCCGTGCGGGTGGCTATGGTATCCAAGCTTCTACTTACACATCTCAGGTGCGTGGTGGTCCTACAAAAGTAGATATTTTGCTAGATTCTAAGGAGATTCTCTACCCGTATGCTAATGAGGGGCATATTGACTTTATGCTCTCTACTGCGCAAGTGAGCTACGACCAGTTTAAAAATGGCGTGAAAGAGGGTGGAGTCATCGTTGTTGAGCCAAATCTTGTCATACCAAGTGATGATGATAGAAAACGCTTTAAAATTTATGAAATACCTATTATTACCATCGCTAAAGAAGAGGTGGGCAATGTTGTCACCCAATCAGTCGTAGCACTTGGTGTAACAGTCGCTTTTACACAATGTGTCGATAGAAATCTAGTCTATGAAACGATGATTTCAAAAGTGCCAGCAAAAGTCATAGAGCTAAATAAAAAGGCATTTGAGCTAGGTGAAAAATATGCAAATAGTGCTATGGCATAGCCTATATGCCCTTTATCCGTGAAAAGCATTTTATAACTACTCCTATAAAATCAGCGCAGTTTCTCGTTAAAGTTTTGGGATTCTCCCCCAAACTTGCACAAAAGACTATCGATAAAGCTAGATTCCGTCTCCCCAACAACATCCCTATCCACAAATCCCAGCTCATAAGTGGCGAAGTGTGGCTAACACGCTTTGTGGATCACTATTATCCACCTAGTGAGTTACTTACCCCATTTTTTTCTACAAAATCTTTTGCTGCGTTTGATAAGCCAAGCAAGCTTCTTACTCACCCCAAAGGCACTTTTACCCATAAAAGTCTTGTAGATTCTATCCGATTATACTATGGGCAAAATGCTCAGCCCATTCATCGGCTTGATTATGAGACAAGTGGCATAATCCTTGTAGCTAAGACCAAACAGAGCGAAAAAGACCTAAAACACCTTGTAGCCACCCACAAAGTGCAGAAGCTCTATCTGGCTAAAATCCAAGGCATATTGCACAATGAAATCCTAGTCAATGCCCCAATCCATACACCACATAAGCACGCAAGGGGACATCTCTCTATCCGCTCCCGTATTAGCGATCAAGGGAAAGATTCTAGCACACTTCTCACACCCATATATATTGACACTAAGCACAACTGCACCTATATCCACGCCAAGCCCATTACAGGTAGGACCCATCAAATCCGCTTGCATTGCGCCCATATAGGACACCCCATTTGTGGAGATATGCTCTATGGCACAAGTGATGAGATAGCTGACGCATATCTTGGTGCTTTAAAAGAACAATTTCTCCTAGAATCTAACACAAAACAAATCAAAGACTCTAGCAATTTAGTGGCGCAGACCTTGTGTCTGCACGCCCTTAGTGTGCACTTTAGCTTGCAGAGCATTTCCTACGCACTATTCACACCCATGCCAATATGGTGGTACCCTACCGCTATATAGCTATTTGATAAAATGTAAAGCTCTATCATAATCCTAATCTTGTCCATTATATATTCTAGATCACTTGCTTCATCAATAAGATGGTGTTATAGATTCTACCTAAACAAAGCCATCTTAAGCGTACTATGCGTATGCTTCACGCGCCCTGAGATGATTTCTGGCACATTACCATAGATAGAAATCATCTCTTGATTGCTTAGCTAATATGCCCATAGTCAGCACCTTTAAGAATATCAAGAGACTTTTTTACTGCATACACCAAGCGTGCTAGCATTTTTATAATTGTTAAAAGCAAACACTTTTTAAGGATAAACCCTTATGAGAGTGTGGCGATGCAACATCATCAAATACAAGCACATTCCTATTCTTAGCAAAAGTGCGTAGGGACAGAATACTTCTTCCCATACGCAGAAATAAACTCTCGAGTTTCTAGGAGGGTTAATAGAGAGCGTGAAAGTGTATTTTAGCAACGAATGAAAACTCATAGTAAAAATATCAAGCCGCTCTTCAAGAAAGTGGCAAACACAATTAGCCGCTTATGTGAAAGTTGGCAGTACTATGCTATCTTTTCTTTTTATCGTGCTTTTTTTCATTAAACCAGCCTCTAATCTTTTCAAACGCTTCTTGAAATATGTTTTCATACGGCTTGCTATGTACACCAAAACTATCATCTAGCTTTTGAACTAGCTCTTTTTGCTCGGTATTAAGTGATTTTGGATAAGTGATAGAAATTTGTGCGATTAAGCGTCCTTTAGCTTTTGTATTAACATCAGCCACACCCTCTCCGTTGAACACAAAATGCTCCTTGTCTTTTGTATTTGGCGGAAGATTTAGCTCAATAGGCTCGCCACTAAGTGAAGGGATATTGATTTTAGCCCCCAGTAGAATCTGCGTAAAAAACACAGGTACTTCAATGTAAATATCATTGCCATTGCGGATAAAATGTACATCATCTTGAACATATAGCACAAGATACAAATCCCCTCTGCTCCCGTTTTTACCTTGATTGCCCTTGCCGCTTATGCGCAGACGCATTTCATTATCCACACCCGCTGGGACAGAGACTTCTACCTCCTCGCTTGCAGTAGTGAAACCCTCTCCCTTACAGGCTTGACAGGGCTTCGTGATGATACTGCCAGATCCGTGACAACGCGGACAAGTCTGCCCAAATGCCATAAACCCTTGCTGGACAAACACCTGCCCCTTGCCGCGACAATCTGGGCAGGTGGCCGAGCTTTTATCTGCGCTACCGCTACCATCACACTCCTTACACGAAGTTTTGTAAGCAATAGTAATGGACTTTTTACACCCAAATATCGCCTCCTTAAAGCTAAGGTCAAGTCGCATTAGAAAATCAAGTTCATATTTCTCCTGTGGTCTAGAGCCCCTTCTGCCGCCAAAGCCAAATGCCTGTCCAAACAAATCCTCAAAGATTGAGCCAAACCCAGAAAAATCCCCACTAAAGCCCATACCCTGACGCTCTAGTCCATCTTTACCATAGCGGTCATAGATTTGACGCTTTTCATCATTGCTTAAAATCTCATACGCTTCATTGATTTGCTTAAATCTCTCTTCTGCGCCTTTGTCATCGGGGTTTCTATCGGGGTGGTATTTAAGCGCGAGCTTACGATAAGCTTTTTTGATAACTTCTTTGTCGCTTGTGCGCTCGATTTCTAAAATTTCATAATAGTCAAACTGCTCCATATATACTCCTAGCTAAAATAATACATTTACACCTAGATTCCCACTATACAAATAAGCGGTACTCGTGTAGATTCCGTGTGCTTTAAAGGCTATTGTGCAAGAATGCCCAGCTCGCCACTCTAGCCCTAAAGACAGCAAGCCATAGCTATGATACTTTCTATCAGATAAGGCGATGATAAGCTCGCCATTTGGATCAATGACCAAAGGGCGAGCGAAGCTATCAACTCCAATCACTCCCACATCTTGACGAAAAGATGGTGAAATTGAGGCGATAAACTGACTCCCTATAAACTGCTTAAACAATATACCAAGATCAATATTTGTCCGTAGCATATAAGATGATATTACTGCACCTTGTGTATTGATAGGGAAAAGTGCGTGCAAATTGTAGCGAATATAAGGTTCTATGAAGCTTCCAGCGCCATTTAGAGCAAACACATATCCATAAGATAATATAGCATTGCTCGAACTAGCAAACGCCCAATCACCCCAAGACATTCGCAAATGCTCCGCATTTAAAGCCTTTGAAGCTTGAAAACTCTGTGCTACAAATACCTGAATGCGATGTGCTTGTAGCAACACATCGCTAAATACCCCTAAGGTTAGCATTTGCGTGTGCGCAGGACTTAGAAAAGGTGCTTGCCCATAGACATAGCCTATAAATGCCCCGAGTGGATAGCGATCGATAATGCCGTCATACAAAATTGCTCCACCAGCATAGCGCGAAAGATTTGTCCCCACTTTACTCTCGCCATAGACTCCCATCGCTCTAATCTCGTGCTGCTTGTCAAAGCGAGTAGTATAGCGATGAGTGAAAAATGAGTGCTGATCTAAATTAGATTCTAGCGACTCTGACGCAAATATGGGCAATGTAGAATCTTGCTTGGCAAATACCGGATTTTGTGGGCTACTTGGGTTTAGCTCTTGTGCATAAGCCAGATTAGCACATACGCACAATAGGCAAATGTAAGCAAGAAATCTCAAACACGATCTATAGCAAAGCCACATAAATAATCCTTAAAAATATGGATCTAAAACTTTAGATAAAGCTAATAAAAGTCGCGATTATAAAAAAAATGTGTTGTAAAAGGGCTTAATTTGCTAAAATTCCCAGCCAATAAGTTTTTCAAGGATTTGTATGAAAAATAGCGTGAAAGATTTTAGTCTATGGTGCGATTTTATTGAGCGTGGATTCTTGCAGCACAACTTTGCCACACATTTGCAAGAAGCACATTTTGTCGGTGCTACGAGTAATCCAAGCATTTTTGCCAACGCAATTTTACACTCTAATGCCTATAAAGCCCAGCTAGAACAACTGCAGTCTGCGCCTAATCTCTTGCCAAAAGACATCTATGAATCCCTAGCCATCGAAGATATAAAGCTTGCCGCACAAGCACTTTTAGGGCTCTATGAAGCCGATAGGGATTATGGCTATATTAGCATCGAAATCGACCCCACTTTGAGTGATGATGCAAAAGCAAGCATAGAAGAAGGAAGGCGACTTTATGAGAGCATAGGATATGAGAATGTAATGATCAAAGTTCCTGCCACACAAGCAGGCTATGAAGTGATGGGCACTCTTTTTAAAGACGGGATTAATGTAAATGCCACTTTGGTATTTTCAGAAAAGCAAGCCGCACAATGTGCGAGAATCCTTGATAAAAATTCCAAGACAAATGCCCGCGCTGTGATTAGTATTTTTGTCTCACGATTCGACTCTCATATCCCCCCAGCAGAGCCACTGCAACCACGATTGGGTATATTAAATGCAATGGTATGCTATGGAGCGATAAATGAGCTTGGCAACTCAAGGATTCGCCCACTTTTTGCCTCAACAGGAGCTAAAATCCAAGGGTTAAATCCAGACTACTATATCACTAATCTTATCGCTCCACATAGTGTGAATACCGCTCCTTTAGCGACCATTGAAGCATTTTTACAATCGCCAAAAGAGCGCGTGATCCCCTGGCTTGACAAAAAAGAAGCCCTGCGTGCCATTAGTGAGCTTGATTTAGGCAAACATTCACTAGAATTCCTGCAAAGCACACTGCTAGCAGAAGGACTAGAAGCATTTAAGCAGTCTTTTAGCGCGATGCTTGCGAGCCTTGCATAACGCCAAGGTGCTCGCATATTCGTAAGTAAATCTTACACAATCATTACATAATTGCCAAATAATCTTTTCATTACTTTTATAAAATCGCCAATTGTATGTTAGAATCTAAAGTCATAGAAAATAAGGAGAAAGAAACGATGTTTAACAAGCTAAGTCTAGGAAGCAAGATTGTTGTTTCAGTGGGTTTAATTTTGCTATTGTGTATGGGGATTTTTTGTGTTATTTCGGTAAGTATTTCGCAAAATATCCAAACTAGCGATGCTGATAAACTTACACTGAATGCGGCAAAGCGGACAGGAAATGCAATAGAGGGGTATATTAATGAAAGCTTTGTAGCCTTGAATTATTCGCAAGGAAACCTTACGCAATACATCAATAGTGGGAATCTAAGGGAATATGTAAGTAAAAATATTTTAATAGCACTTTTAGATTCTAATCAATGGATAGATTATGGCTATATTTACCTTAAAGATTCTGCATTGATACCTGATGTGGGAAGTGATTATAGACTGAATGATGGTGGAGTAATGATACTTGCACACGATAAGAATCCAAAAGAGACTGGTGGTGCAGTGATTTTACCTGCTGATGCGTCATTATTAAAAGATGATGGTTTGCAAAAAGCACTAAGTAGCGGGAAACCTAGTGTTGGCAATCCTGTGCAACACACATTTGGAGATAAGCAAGTAAGACACTCAACACTTAACTATCCCATTAAAGATGATAGGGGGAATGTTGTGGGTGTTGTTGGAAGCACACTTCATCTTGGTTTAATTGGAGAATCTCTTTTTTCAGAGCGTAGGAGTATTTTTAAGAATGATTATCGTGTGCTTGCAACAAGTGAAGGATTGCTTGTGCTTCACCCAAATGGTGAGCTATTAGGCAAGAATCTTACTGATGCAAGCAAAGATAATCCAGGTTTGCAAGCTTTGATTAATGCACTCAAATCCCACGAATCTGGTGTATATAGAGTGAGAAATGTGAGGGGTGAGAATAGTATTATGGGATTAGCTTCATTTGAAGTGGGGCGAGGCAATACGGGACAATGGTGGGGAGTGATTACCGTTGCACCAAATTCTTCTGTGTATGAGTCTGTGGATTTTATAAGGAATGTGAATATCATAGGCGTTATGGCGTGTATTGTTACGATAGCGTTATTTGTATTTATGTATGTGAGAATGACAATAGTAGCTCGCATTCATCGTATCTCCCACACTCTCTTTGAATTTTTTAAATACCTTAATCATCAAAGACAAGATACCCCTCATCCTTTAAGGATTGTAGCTCAAGATGAATTAGGTGAAATGGGTAGCAAGATAAATGAAAGCATAGAAAAAACTAAATTAGGCTTAGAATCCGACAAAGCTCTCGTAGCACAATCTCTTCAAGCTATAGATAGAGCAAAGCAGGGATATGCTGATAGCCTTATAGAATCTAAAGGTAATAATCCACAATTAAATGAATTAAGAGATTCCGTCAATCAACTGCTTCAGCTCTTAATGACGGAAGTAGGCAAGAATCTCAATGAAATCAACCGCGTCTTTGACTCTTATACCCGCCTAGACTTCACCACAGAAATAAGTAATGCTAGTGGTAGAGTAGAAGTAGTAACTAATACTCTAGGAGAAGAGATTAGAAAAATGCTTAAAACTTCCCTAGAGTT
>NZ_JAFVUX010000013.1 GCF_017502485.1 Helicobacter sp. | reverse complement strand
GGGGGGGGGACAAAATCCCTCTTGTGCAAGCACGATTCCCATACACTTGTCTTTTATAGCGAAGGCAAGCAATATCACAATGTTTTTGCTCCAATTCTTGCGCATTTAGATAGATTTCACTACCCATACACCTATCTCACATCATCACAAGAAGACTACGATCTCTACCATCAAAACAACAATCCTAATGCCACATTTGCCTACATAGGCGATAGTGATAGTGGCTCTGCCATAGCGCGATTAAATAGTCTAAGAGCTGATCTGGTGGTGATGACCACACCTCAGCTAGATGTGTTGCAAATTAAGCGCAGCAAAAGTGTCAAGCATTACTGCCATATTATCCACTCACTCCCACATATTGATATTTATGAGATTTTCGCGCTAGATTACTTTGATAGCGTTTTGACAAACTCCCCGATCCACACGCCCTTTATCCGCCAAGTAGAATCTAAACGCAATCTTAAGGCAAAGCAAGTGATCGTCACAGGCTGCACTTACCTAGATGTCCTAGCCACAAAACTTCAAGCCTACCAGCAGTCGCAGAATAAATTCGCCTTTTTTCCACATCAAAATTCCACTACCCAAAACTCTAGTCTAGATTCTACTCAAGCCAAGCAGATCAAAACCATCTTAATCGCTCCCTCTTGGGGGCGTGAAGCCCTGCTTAGCAAATATGGCTTTGCTATCATCGAGCCTTTTATCAACTCAACATTCCAGCTCATTGTCCGCCCCCACCCTCAAAGCTACATAAGTGAGTCTGCCATTTTGCAAGAGCTACAAGAGCGCACTAAGTATTGCAGCAACATCGTGTGGGATACACACACTGATAATATTTATGCCCTAGATTCTGCCGATGTGATGATTGGAGATTTTTCTGGGGTACTCTTTGACTTTATATGCTTGTTTGAAAAGCCCGTGCTAACGCCAGAGCTTCACTTTTGCACCATAGGCTATGATCTAGAAGACATCTATGATACGCCGTGGGTGCAAGGCGCACTAAAGCGCATAGGCAAGCAGTTTCACCCAGAGCAGATCTCAAATCTCCCCACACTCCTAGAATCTATGCTTAGTGAGCAAAGCACAATGCAAGCAAGTCTGCAAGCAGTAAAGCAAGAGCTTTGGCACTTCCAAGGAAGTGGCGGCGAGCAAAGTGCTCGCGCCTTACTTGAGATAGAGAGTCAAATCCTAGAATCTAGCCTTGATAAATCGCTCCCCTTACACAAAAGAATCCTAAAGATACAAGAGATTCTAGCTGTGCCAAGCCTAGATTCTACCCGCCCCGCATACCAAAGTCAAAAAGTGTGTCAGCACGATAAGTAAGGAGCACAGATGATAGGCGAGTATTTGTATTATCTCTTCATCTATCCTTTGCAGCAAGTGCTTAATTTTGGGTTAGATTGGCTCTTTGTCCTTACGCATAATTATGGACTAAGCGTTATTGCTCTAAGCCTACTTGTCAATCTCTTTTTACTTAAGATCTTCCTTTACACCGACCAAAAGGCACAAGAAGAAAGTGAACTAAAAGATCTACTAGATACTAGGATCAAAGCATGGAAGCATGTATATAGCAGAGCTAAGATCTACGCCTTTACACGAACCCTTTATCGTCAGCATAGTTACCACCCCATCTACGCGCTAAGGGGGCTTTTGGGCTTGGGACTGCAGCTACCATTTTTCTGGGCAATGTATGAGGTCATCAAGTCTGCTAGCTACCTAGATGGGGTCTCTTTCTTGTGGATTGGTGATTTGAAAGCACCTGATAGCGTGGAGATCTTTGGGTTTAGTATGCATATTTTGCCACTGCTAATGACTTTCCTAACGCTTATCAATACCCTATATAGTGCAAAAAGCCTAAGCGCAAAGATTCAGGGCATAAGCATAGCCCTACTCTTTTTGCTTCTGCTTTATGATATGCCTAGCTCGCTTGTGTTGTATTGGACTTGCAATATGGCATTTTCACTACTTAAAGAAGTCTATAAATCGCAAACAAAATCTAACACAAAATCCAGCATAGATTCTAACGCGCAAGCAACATCGCTAGTAGATTCTACCATAGAATCTACTAGCTTACCCAAGTCAAGCCATCTACCAATCCAAGCACAGCGTACAAGTATCGCGCTTATCCTTAGTAATCTCTGCTTGCTCGCATGTGTTTTCACACCATTTGGGCTTTATACAAGCGATTTGGGAAGCTTTGATCCTGCAGAGATTATCCCAACACTCCTCAGCCTGTGTGGATTCTGCCTGCTTGCCAGCTTTGTGCTAGTCTATGTGTGCAACCACATCTTCCCCCTCCCAAAACTTATTACAAAGACTCTAGCCACGCTTTTGTTAGCAGTGCTACTACTAGCCCTTAGCTATACCTTTATCTTTGTAGGAGACTATGGAGCTATGAGCTTTTTTGTCTTCGATCACCCGGTTATCGCCACAGACACTCAAAAACTCATCGACTACATCGCAATCCCACTAGCCATTGTCCTAGCTATTGTGCTAAGTAGATTCCAGCACACCATCATCTTGGCAAACAAAATCCTAAGCATAGTGCTAATAGTTAGCGCACTTATTTATGCAAGCAAAGCAGTGCTATACCTACAAAAGCACAACACCATTAAACACTATGTCTCAGCCCACAGCCATCTACTAGACTTTGCCAAAGAGCATAGCAATATCTTAGTGCTAATACTCGATCGCGCCGATGGCTACACGATGCACCAGATATTAAGCGATGAGCAAAGGACACATTTTAGCGGGTTTATCGACTTTACCAACGCCACAAGTAGCAATGGCTCTACACTACCCACCCTTACAAGTGTGATCGCAGGCGAGCACTACACTGCCTATAATATTAATAGCCGTAATATACAAGACACACTCCAAAATGAGATCGCGCGCGGCTATGCTGGGATTCTCAATAGATTCCACCAAGCAGGCTTTGACACGCGTGCTCTGCTTGATTTCCCCACAGACCCAGTCCATCTCTACCCACTCCTTGATAGCACGCAAAACATTCTCTTTGATAGTCCATATCGCTGGCAATATACCACCCAAGAGAGTCAAGCACTCCCACTCAGTCAACTTCTCTCCTTTGGTATTTTCCGCCTATCAACCTTCAAACTACGGCGCGATATTTATCAGGGTGGGAAGTGGCTCTTTATCTCAGCGCATTTACATACTAATTGGTCAACGCTTCGCTCAATTAGCGAGATAAGAGCCCTAGCTAAGCACACTACTGCCAATGCAACAGCTCCTACCTTTACCTTTATCCACAACTCTATCACACACAATCCCTACGCACTAGATGAAAAATGCAGTTTTGATGCCACAGACTTTAGCTCGCCAAATGACGAGCTTTATGGACTGCCACAAGGGCACTATAATAGTGAAAAATGTGCGATTTTATGGATCACACAAATGCTAGATCGCCTAAAAGAGCTAGGTGTGTATGACAACACACAGATTTTCATCACAGCCGATCACGGCGCGCAGGGCAAGCATCTCCCCATAAATCGCAACTATCATATCCCGCTTTTTTACAAGCCCTTTAATGCTAAAGGCAAGATGATACAAGACTCTAGGCTTATAGCTAACTACGATATACCTAGAATCTACTGCGCTAATCTTAAGCAAGGTTGCCCAAATGTCGCGCCAAATATTTTAGAAAACTACCCTGCGCGCAAAGAAGTCATAACATTTGACTCTAAGGGCTGGCGATTTGAACACCACAAGGATAATGCCTTCGTCCTTGATAACTTCTCCAAAGTTGTAGGTCATATCTACGAGCTAAAGAATTGGCATAAGCTAGAATCTAAGGACTCCCTGCCATTGCAAGAGGATTTATCCTATAAGCAATCCACAGATTCTACGCTAGTAGAATCTATCAATCAATCAAGTGGCACACACAACTCCGCACACTCAGCAATCCTAGATCCCAACTTAGAAGCAAAGCGGTGAGAGCCATAATCCTAGCTGCTGGCTTTGGCACAAGGCTAAAGCCCCTTACACTCACTAAGCCAAAACCCCTGCTAGAAATACGCGGCGTGAGCTTGCTGGAGAATATGATCACACACCTAAAACACAGCGGTGTGGAAGACATTATCCTAGTGAGTGGCTATAAACACGAGCTTTTTGCCCCCATAGTGAAAGAACAGGGTTTGACACAGCTAACTTTCCTAGACTACGAGCTATGCAACAGCTCACAATCACTGCTCTTTGCCAAAGACTATTTATGCAAAGGGAGCATTATTCTAAATGGAGATCTTTATATCACGCGAGAATTCTGCCACTTGTTTAAGAAAAACGCTTCACAATTCTTAGCGCAAAAAATCCCACCAAACACAAGTGCTTGGGGCTACATAGTCGATGAAAACTACAAAATCCTAGACATCGATACAAATGCACAAGAAGGCTATGGCGATGGAATAGCGTATTTTGATAATGAGCGTGATCTAGAACATTTTATCAATGCTTTGCAGCAGTGCCACAAAGACGACTATTGGGAGCAAGCAGTGCTAAATACGCTACAAGTGATCAACTACTACGCATTTTTTCACGATCATCTCTACACAGAAATCGATAGCTTTAGCGATGCGCTCTACCACGCCCTACTAACCCCAGAAGAAATCGCCCAGCAATGCGCTGATGATGGCAAAGCCACGCGCCTTGCTGGCATCACTAATACCAACTATCTTATACGCTTCAACAACACCCTCCAAGTAATACGAATCCCCGGACTACACACTGAGCGAATCATCGACAGAGATAAAGAAGCAAAGATTTTAGAAATTATCGCGCCTCTACATATCACACCAACATCCAGATTCTACGGCAGTGGGATAAAAATGAGCGATTATCTAAGCGACTATAAAGCCTTAGATTTTGCGCAAATTAGCAATGAGACTTTAGAGCAAATCGTAGCAAAGCTCCTAACACTCCATAGTATAAAGCACACCGCATACCCACAATTTGAGCCTATTTTGCTCTGTGATGAAATAAGCAAATACGAAGCCCTAGCTCAAATCAAGCTAGCCACCCCACAAGAGCATAAAAGGCTCACTTCCATAGCCAAAAAGCTTGATACACGAGAAATGGTGCTATGCCATAGGGATTTGCAGCTACCAAATATTCTTTACAATGGAGAGCGCATTATGCTTATAGACTTTGAATACGCAGGCTTTGCTTGTATAGAATTGGAGCTTGGGAATCTAGCTGCAGAGCTAGAGCTTAGTAAAAGCCAGATTCTAGCTCTCCTGCACGCTTATAACAAAACTTCTCCTAGAATCATCACTTATGAAGATGTGCTTTGCGGTGCGCTACTTGCGAACTATATTTGGGCGTTGTGGGGTTGGGCGTATCGTAGAATTGACTTAGGGAGAATGTATCTAGCTAGATTCTCGCATAATCTCCTAGAGCTTGAAAGCCTAGAATCTAGCTTTTGTGAAAAATAGATTCTAGTATTAGACACCTTTTTATTCAAACAATGCTAAGCATTGCGGGTGGGACTTGTGGTAGCCTTTGCTATTTTTGTGAAAAGTTAGCAACCTTAATGGTCGCGCCTTTCGTAAAAATAGCAAAGCTATCTCATTGCTCATCCGAGAAAATTACCACAAAGGAGCTTGTAGTAATGGGACATATGTTCGCACTAAGTAGCGTTTTCTTTTGGTCAGCACTCTATGTATGTGTAAAAGTGCTGCTTGAATCTTTCTCACCCTTTGAACTGCTGATTTTGCAGTTTGCTCTAGGATATGTAATACTCCTGTTCTATCGCCCAAAATACTTGCGTTTGCCACTTCAAGATGAGCTTAGGATCGCCTGCGCTGGGCTATGTGGGATTAGCATATATAATTTGTTTTTAAACCTTGCTATGGAGCAGACAGCCGTGTCAAATGTAAGCATTATCATCGCTACTGCGCCACTATTTACTGGGATTTTTAGCTTCATTTTGCAGATTGAAAAGCCTTATGCCAACTTCTTCTTAGGCTTTGTGCTATGTATTTCTGGAGTCGTGCTACTTAGTGAAGGTTTTAGCATTAACCCTGTGGGCGATGTGCTAGCACTTATCTCTGCGGTTGGCTGGGGAGCATACTCTGTGCTAATTGTTAGGATTTTGGGAAAGCATTATGACTTGGTACTTGTTACAAGGCGTATGATTTTTTATGGGATAGTGTTTTTGCTTCCGGGGTTTTTGGTCTTTGATTTTCGCCCAAATCTAGCAACCCTAAGCGATCCAAAAGTCTCGCTAAATCTTGCGCTAGTAGCACTCTTTGCCTCGGGGCTTTGCTTTATTCTGTGGAATCGCGCTACCACGCTCATTGGTGCGATAAAGACAAATATCTATGTCTATCTAACTCCCATTATTACAATCTTTGTAGCGATGATTTTGCTAGATGAGCGCATAGGATTCTGGGGCGTAGCTGGAGTCGCGCTCACTTTGCTTGGCATAGCGCTTAGCGAGTGGCGCAAAGGTACATAAGCTTAAAAATACTCATCGATACTTCTTTTTGACGCACTCCAAGGCTTATAAATCATATCCTTTGTTTTGCAGTAACGACAAAATGGTATCGGACGCGCTAGGAAGTCTAAAATCTTCTCATAAGTCATCTGGCTATCATAAATATCAATATAATCTTTTGGCGAGCTTTGCAGATCTTGCCCAAAGGTTTGGTTGAAAGCTTTTACATTTGCTGCCACAGCACAGGGGTAGATTTTACCATTGTAAATCTGGGTGCAGGCATTTGCCCTGTGGCAATGCACAAAGCTTACAAAAGGATCGCTACACCCATCTTTGTCAAGCTGGGTCTTGAAGCTTAACTTCTCTTCTTTCTCATCGTTAAAGAAAACAAACTGCACCTGCTCTTTAGTGCATTTCTCTTTCACCTGCTCCCAGTCAATTTCTATGGGGTATTTTGTAGCTTGTAGTACGACTTGATTCTCTCTAGCACTCTGCCAGAATCTATCGCTTTGCTTAAGTAGCAGCGTGCCATTAGTGATGACATAGATCGTACTTTTAGGGAAAACTTGGCGCAGTATGGCAAAGTAGCTAGCACACTGCTTGTTGAGCAAGGGTTCACCGCCAAAGAGTGTGAAACTTGATATCACACCAGAAGATAGCTCATAAAGTCGCTTGCAATCTCTCTCAAACTGCTCCAAATCATAATACCCACTTTTACTAAGTTGGGAAAAGTGATCGCAACTATAACAATGCAAGTTGCAGTGGCTAGCTAGCTCAAATCCTATGCTATCAAGGTAGGGCTTAGGCGTGATGCGACGCGCTTGCTCTAAGCTTAAGAAAGAAAAATAGCGGTTTTTAATACGCTTTTTTAGAAATTGTATAGGCATTGTATCTCCTTGTCTAAAACTAAACACGAGCCTACAAAAAAAAAAAAAAAACGAATCCTAAACAAAGCGTGAAGCGAAATAAATAAATGAAATAAGTTTGGAGAGTACAGAAAGTTAGATTCTAGCTAGAGTGTATCACAAAAACCACCGCCAATACGCAAAGGCAAAGATACTAACAGCTATAATCCCCACAATGCTAAGTAAAAAACCAAACCGCACCATATCCCATACCTTGATGCCACCTTTTTCAAAAACTATGGCATTAGGTGGTGTAGATATGGGTATCATAAAAGAAAAACTCGCACAAATAGTAATCGCAAGCATTGTGATTGTCGGCTCATCTGCTACTAAAAACGACTGCGTGGCAGTGTAAATGATAGGCAGTAAAATAGCAATAAGTGCCGTTGTGCTTAAAAAGCCTGTGGCGATAATCGCACATACACAAGCAAGAAGTAAAAATACAAAAAATGGCAAATGTGAAAAACGCATAAAATAGCTTTCAAACACTCCACCAAGCTCAGATTGAGAAAAGGCAGTAGCGATACAAAACCCCGCCCCAAACAAAAATATCAACTCATAAGGAATAGACTTAGAATCATCCCAATCCAAAAACCCAAGCTTTGGCACAAACATAAGTAGTCCAAAGGCAAGTAGGATAATATTTTCATTTAATCCTAGTCCATCATATATGGGCTTAATGGGGGAGTTTAAAAACAGCACAACAAGTAAAAGAGCGATAAAAAATAATAATCGCTTGTGTTCAATGCGAACCTGTATATTTTCAAATGCCTTAAACTCCACGCTATAGCCCTGCGTACCAAAAGAGAGTATATAAATCATCGTATAAAGCATAAGGCAAGTAAGCGGAGCCATCATAAAAATCCAAGTGGTAAAGCTTATACTTTCAAAGCCAAGCTTTTCTAAGAATCCTAGAAAAATAAGATTAGGCGGTGAGCCAATAGGCGTTGTAATCCCACTGATACTTGCTCCAAATGCCACAGCGAGTAAAAAGCGCATTTTAAGAAAATAATCCCGCGTGATTGATAAGGCAATAGGCAAAAGTAAAATAGCAGTTGTGGAGTTTGATAACGCAGTGCCAAGCACACAAGAAGCTAGTCCAAGTGCGGAGATAACACCCTTTGGATTCTGTGGAAAAAGGGAGAAAAACTTTTTAGCAATGATTTTATGAAGCCCGATTTTTTCCGTAGCAGTGGCTAACATAAAGCCACCTAAAAAGAGATAGATGATAGGATTAGCATAATTTGCCGTAGCACTTTTGGTATCAAGTATGCCAAAGCTAGGAAAAAGGATAATAGGCAAAAGTGAGACAACGCCTAGTGGCAGGGCTTTATTAGTCCAGAGTGTAACAAGCAAGGTAATAATGCCAAGCAAGGCTGAAACCTTAAAAGAAGCCCCAAGATACACTCTTGCTAAAATTGCTGCGATAATGCCAAATACAAGGGCTAAACCTACACCTAGAATAATTTTTATTGTGCGCTCTTCTTGCAGAGCGGGATCTTGCACACTAGAATCTAATGAAACTTGTGTAGGATCTTTTTCCTGTATGGTAGGCTGTGTAGATTCTCGCATAGATTCTCCCCTGCTCAAACTCGCGCAATTTTAGCACATATTAGCGCGCTTGTGGCTATTTGCACAAGATCGCACTGTAAGCTCTAGCTAGAATCTACCCTACCCGCGAAACGACTTTACACTAGATTCTAGTATTCACATAGCCCGCTTATGCACTGGTTTAACAGCTCTGGCAAGGGCAAAAGCCCATTACCTCTCCTATCTGCCCCATCTCCACTACAATCATTTACAGATACAACGCCCTCAAAGCCATTCCTATAAGATCTATCAATGGAAAACACCCCAAGCCCCACGACATTGAGATGTCTCCCTGCAAATCGCCCTAGTCGCTCCCTAAGCTCATTCACGCTATTTGCAGGTGCGAGTCTATGTCGATACTCTTCCATACTAACAAGAGAGTTTGCCGGGATTGTTACCACGCCATTTTGCAAGCGCAAAGCAGGCACAGCGTGTGCGCTAAGCCTGTGTAAATCTGGGTCAAATCGTGCCATTGTAAAAAGAAACACGCTACCAGCAGGAGAGTTGATCACACGCTGCATAAGATTATCTACTTCGGCTTGTGTCACCCCCCGCCCAAGAATTGTCCAATCATATTGTGGCAACATTGAAATACTACTTGCATACGCTCTCTCCACATTACGCAAAAACGCATCTCTACGCCCTGCAACAGGGTAATTATAATAGCCTAGAATATCCTCTAGCGTTTGATGCAAGATCGAGTTTCTAGCTTGAAATGATGGAAATGGATTTCTCCCTCTAGCCACATCAAAAAAATATCCCCCACTTGATAGTGGAGTGGTGCTGTGCAAAAGCTCAGCGATCATTTGATACGCTTGCAGCAGACACACGCCACAAATTCCACTTGCAGGGGTTGTAGCATCTGTGCTGTAATTGATGTTGTAGAGTCTTTGTATCCACTGCTCACTTAGGTTAAAGCTTGGCGACAAGGGTGGGACATTTTTATCCTTCTTAGAGTGTGTGCCTAGCCAATGCCCCGGAGCTGGGCAATTGTGTAAATTTCTCCCAGCATTAGCGTAGATAAAGCGTAGCCACGAGTTCATATATTCATTAACCACAAAAGCAGAAGTAGGACTTTTACCCGTGTCTTTATCGATATATTGCTTATTAACCGTGTAGGGCACACCCCAGTAGTATCCATAACGCGTTACACGCAAGATATTGCCATCTTTATCTTCAAAAGAGTAGAGATTCTGCCCCACAGGAATAGGCTTAAAATATGCGCGATTTTCTTTAGGAGGCTTTGTATCATCGCACAATGCCCACCATACCCAGTCCCAATTCTGTTTGCGTGTATCAGAATACATACAATACAGCCTTCCTGTTGGCTCATAGTATTCAGCAATATGCCCGCTTAAAAGGTTGTAATACAAAATTGTCGTGTTTTTATTAGAATAATTATCGCGTAAAAAGTAGCGTGATTGCCCATAGCGATCTATCAAATCCCAGCCGATCCACATAAAAATGCTTAAATTTCCCGGCACAGCAATTGTCTTTGACCATTCTGTCATACTTGGAGAAAGTTTATGGGCATAAAGCTTCTTATCTCTTGGTTTTGCAGCATAGAGGTAGCTCCCATCATCTTTGATGCCATAAAATTCCTCGCGTGAGTAAAACTGTCCATTTTTGATTTTCCACTGTTGTGCTTTGAGATTAATCACACAAGGAGAGAGGAAGAGATAGTCGCTTGTCTTCTCATACGCCCATACAGAATCTGGCGCAGTGAGACAGAGCCAAGTCTTACCTATATTAAAGCCGATTCTCCCAAAGACATCAAACCGAGCTGGGATTGCTCTTCTTGATGAGCAATCCACAAGCCCGATGTAAGAATAGTGCGCTGCATATCGTGAAAATGTAGGAGCATAGCAAAGCTTGTAGTCTCTAGATGTAACAACCTGCAATGACCTATCCTTAGGCGACTGGGCTTTGTGTTGCACCACAGGAGCGGGCTTGCTAGATTCTAGTGCTTGTGCCACTATGGGGTACGCAATGCTTTGTAGCAAGAAAATAGCACGAATTAAACATTTCATAGTTACTCCTTTATTGTGGGATATAGTAACTATACTACTCTATATTCTAATGGTTAGTTAATGTAGATTCCAATGCATGCTTTGCTGTGTTTTATTAGAATTTGCATAGCAGAGTTGCGTTGATATCTGCACAGATTGGGAGTATTGGGAGTAATTAGGTAGTAGTGCTTCATAAAATGCAAGATTTATGGTGGAGTGTAGGGGGATCGAACCCCTGACCTCAACGCTGCCAGCGTTGCGCTCTCCCAGCTGAGCTAACACCCCTTGAAGCATACAAGATAGAATCCAAAGTATTTAAAGGCTAGTATGGTGATCACGATTGGACTTGAACCAACGACCCCTACCATGTCAAGGTAGTGCTCTACCACTGAGCTACGCGATCTTAACTGCTTTTCAAAGTTCAAAGTCTTTGCGGTGATTAAAGCTTGGATTCTAGCGTATCAATACTTAAGCTCTTCTAAGAGTAGAATCTAAAACTCTTGCCCTTTGCTTGAACTAGCAACTTTGAAATAAAAATGACAGATACACTTAGGGGCGTCAAGGTAATTTGCTACAATATATCTAACTCTAATTTATTAAGGACTCATAATGCAAAGTAGCTTTGATACCACACTAATCCACGGGGGACTTACCGCAGATCCACGCACAGGAGCGGTAAATACACCCATTTTCCAAACCTCAACCTACGCACAAGATGAGTTAGGCAAACACAAAGGCTATGAATACTCTCGCACCAAAAACCCTACAAGAGATGGGATTGAAAGCCTTATTGCTGAATGTGAGGGCGGGAAATATGGCTTTGCCTTTGCCTCTGGTATGGCAGCCCTTGGCACGATTTTGAGCCTATTTAAAAGTGGAGATTCTATCATCATTTCACAAAATGTCTATGGTGGGACTTTTAGAATCTTAGATAAAGTCTTTAAAAACTTTAATATTAACTATAAGATTGTAGATACAAGGGATTTAAACAAGCTTAGTTCCGCACTCACGCCTGAAGTCAAAGCCGTGCTAATTGAAACCCCTGCCAACCCACTTCTAAGCGTTACACCTTTAGCAAAAGTTGCCGAGCTTTGCAAGAAAAAGGGTGTGTTAAGTATCGTGGATAATACCTTTATGACGCCCTATCTACAACAGCCTTTGAAGCTTGGCATTGATATTGTGGTGCATTCTGCGACAAAGTATCTTGGCGGACATAGCGACCTTGTAGCCGGACTTGTGGTGGTAGATGATGAGAGTTTGGCTGAACGGATAGGCTTTTTACAAAATAGCATTGGTGGAGTGCTCGCTCCATTTGATAGCTTTTTGCTTATCCGTGGTATAAAAACTTTGGGCTTACGAATGCAACGACATTGTGAAAACGCCCTGTTTCTAGCAGAAGCTTTAAGCGAACATAAAGCGGTAGAAAAAGTATATTATCCGGGGCTAAAAAGCGATAGTGAATATGAAGCACAAATTTCTCAAGCACGCGGTGGTGGGGGAATGCTAAGCTTTATTCTAAAACCTGAGTATGACTATAGAATCTTTTTTAAATCCACTCGCATCATCGTGTTAGCCGAAAGCTTAGGGGGCGTGGAGAGTTTGCTCTGCCACCCTGCGAGTATGACTCACGCCTCTATCCCCAAAGACTTGCGTGAATCTATGGGGATAAGTGAGAATCTTATCCGCCTATCCGTTGGCATTGAGTATGGCAAGGATTTGCTTGAAGATATACATCAAGCGATTGAGAAAAGTCGTGTGTAAGCGTGTCATCGCTTACACTTCATATTTAGCTATTCTAACTTCTTGTGTTTTTAACTAGTAGCCAAATCTACAAGGCATAAAACAATAATTTAAGGAGTGCAAAGATGCCAAAACGAGAGAGAGTGGCTTCCACTTCTCGTAGTGGGTGCATTTGGGATAAAACTTTATCTACATCATCATTGGAGTGCTTTTGTGGGCTGATAAGCTCATCTCTTATCACATCATCTCTGTGGATCTTTATCGCATAGACACTTTTTAGGAGAATCTTCTGTGCTTGCTTCTCTATAATTTTGACTGTTATAGCAAGTGGTGATGAGAGCCTTTAAATCAAGTCATTTGAAATTTTTGAACAAGTATTCAAAAAAGGCACTTTGTAGCGAGTCATCGCAGTTGCAATACACGATTTTATCTTTAAAATGTGCTTTAGCCCGTTTTCTATATCGCTTAGTTGCGTGTAGAACTCATCTTTTTTATTTTTCTTTGCATCGTGGAGATTTGAGTTGGCTAGTTTTTGCATTATTTTAGTTCCCTTTTCTCTCTTTTTGGCTTGTTATTTCAAAAGCTAGATGCTATATTTTTATTGAGTTTTGTAATAAATAACAAAAAATTATAAGTAAAAAAGTTACAATAACATTTACCATAAACCCAAGCCTATTTTAGCATATTTCGTAATTTTTAAAAATAAAAGGATACCAATGCTTTATCACTCAAGCCTTGAGCTTATCGGTAATACGCCACTTGTAGAACTCTCCCGCATAAAGATTCCAAACAATAACCGCATTTTTGCAAAGCTAGAATCCTATAATCCCGCTGGGGGTGTGAAAGATAGAGTTGCCCTGCATATTTTACAAAAGGCAAAGAAAGAGGGCAAGCTACATAAAGATTCTGTGGTGATAGAGGCAACTGCTGGAAATACGGGGCTAGGCATAGCCTTTGTATGTCTGCATTTAAATCTAAAAGCAATTTTAATCGTGCCAGATAAATTTTCTACTGAAAAGCAGATTCTAATGCGCGCTTTAGGGGCAGAAGTGATCAACACGCCAAAAGAGCTAGGCATACAAGGGGCGATTGATAAAGCACAAGAATTACTAGATTCTACCCCACATTCCTTTAGCCTACATCAATTTGAAAATCCGCTCAATCCGCAGGCTCATTATAAGACAAGCGGCAAAGAGATTTATGCACAAATGCGTGGAGTTAGGGGTTTAACACCTGTATTAGATTACTTTGTATGCGGTGCTGGAAGTGGTGGTAGCTTTAGCGGAGTAGCACAATATCTAAAAGAGCAGGATTCTAGGATACAAGCTGTGCTATGTGATCCTATCGGATCTGTGATTGGTGGGGGACAAGAAGGCTGTGCGAATATTGAGGGCATTGGCAATAACTTTATCCCAAAGACTATGGATACAAGCCTTATAGATATGGTGCAAAAAATTAGTGATGAAGAGGCATATAAAGGGCTTAGAATCTTGGCTAAAAAAGAGGGACTGCTTGTAGGAATTTCATCAGGTGCGTGCTTGCAAGCGTGTTTAAAACTCGCACAAAAGGTGGAAAACAAACTCATTGTAACGCTCTTTGCTGACGATTTAAGCAGGTATTTGAGCAAGAATCTTGTATAGCCAAATAGCGAGCAAAAAAAAAGATTCTATAATCTGCTATAATGGCGGTTTTTATTTCAAAAAGAGTTGCCAAAAGCACACATAAAGTGGGGGTATAGACTATGAACTTCACACAAGAAAAAGACTTGCAAAATGAGATTGCAAACAATCAAAGTTTGCAAAGAGATATTTGTGGCTTGCTTGGTATGGATTTTATCAAATAAAACACTTCAATGCTATTATTAAAACAATAATTTTAAATCCCTAATAGGGCTTCAACAATGACAATACCATTACATAATACATCTTTTAACCACAAAAACACAACGCTATTCCATCACACCTGCCTTGATACAACGATTTTGCAAGAAAATTCACTTGATTTAATCATCACTTCCCCACCTTATAATGTGGGTATTGAATACAACTCCAATGAAGATTCTAACTCTTATGAAAACTATTTGGAATTTTCTCAAAAATGGATAGAAAATTGCTACCTTTGGGCAAAAGATGGGGCAAGATTCTGTCTTAATATCCCGCTTGATAAAAATAAGGGTGGAAGCCAGAGTGTAGGGGCGGATTTAACCACTTTGGCAAAGCAAATTGGCTGGAAATATCATAGCACAATTGTTTGGAATGAGGGCAATATCTCACGCCGCACAGCGTGGGGGAGTTGGCTTAGTGCATCGTCCCCTTATGTTATCGCACCAGTGGAGCTTATACTCGTGCTTTATAAAGGGGTTTGGAAGAAAAAGTATAAAGGGGAGAGTGATATAAGTAAGGAAGAGTTTATGGCTTGGACGAATGGATTATGGAGCTTTAATGGGGAGTCTAAAAAACGCATAGGACACCCAGCCCCTTTTCCTAGAGAGCTACCGAAGCGGTGCATTAAGCTATTTTCTTATGTAGGTGATGTGGTGTTTGATCCATTTTGTGGCAGTGGCACGACAATGATAGAATCTTATCTTAACAATCGGCAGTTTATAGGCATTGAGCTAGATAAGGAATATTGCGAACTAAGCAAAAAGCGATTTTTAGAAACAATAGAAAAAGAAAGGGGAATTTTTGATGAAAAATAGTTCTCAACTTGATTTAATAATGGAGTTTTTTAAGGCAAATCCAAAACGAGATATTAAACACCCTGAAGTGGTGGATTGGGTTGTTAAAGAATGGCAAAAACGCACAGGGAAAGTTTTTAGAGACCCAGATAGAGGTATTAGAAGTTTGCACCAAAAAGGCTATTTGCAAAAGATTGCAAAGGGAGTTTATCGCTATGACCCAGATTTTGTCAATGTAAGGCAAGATTTAGAGGATTTTAGTCAAGCTTTAAAAAAACAAATTTTAGAGCGAGATGATTATAAATGTGTGATATGTGGAATGGGTAAAAAAGAAGGAGTTGAGCTTCACATAGACCATATAAAACCAAAGGATTTAGGCGGAAAAGCGGTTTTAGAAAATGGGCAAACCTTGTGTAGTAGGCATAATTTTTTAAAGAAAAATCTAAAAGCAAACTGAAACAGGTAAAAAGATGTTTATCCAAATGCTAGAATCTGCAAAAGATTCTGGTGAGAGTGAGCTTGTGGCATTTTTAGAAGAGGTTTTAAGCATTTATGAAAAGCATAATATCAATGGGCATATTGTGTGGAAAAAGTCAAGTGATATACAGCCTTAGAATCCTATTTATTCTATGTGCTAGAATCCTTGTATCCAATCAAAGCACAAGGCAAAGTAAGAGATTTATGAGCGTTTTTGTAGATTGTTTAAGGCTTACATAAGGGTTAAGATTCTAGTAGCTCTAGCGTTTATAGCATTTTCGCATATGGCTTTTGCTGATAGCGAGAGTTTGCAAAAGTTGTTCAATGAATATGATGTAAGCAAGAGACAGACAAGAATATGTTAAGAAGCGATGCGATATAGCTAATTTTGATTTCAAGTATTAAGCCAAGCAAACGCCCATGCAAGTACTTTCTCTCACAAGCCAAAATTATGGCAGAACACACTGCTAGAAAAGCAAAAGGCGTGACTTAAACCGATGGCACACACATATCTATGACATAAGTGGTAGTGGCACGATACATAGCGTCAATGCAAGCAATGTTAAGGTTAAGCTACAAATGCGTGTGGGTGAGCTGTCTTCACATTATTTAGCGATACAAACAAATGGTAACATAGAATTTAGATGTGCGTTTGGGCACAAAAATAGCGGGGATATACAGGCTAGCTTAAGGGATCTGGGTAGATTATGCTACAATGTGTGAAATTTTCCTAAAAGGCTTTAGTATGCTTCGTTTTGCCCCATCGCCCACAGGCGATATGCACATAGGGAACTTGCGCGCTGCGATTTTTAACTATATCCTTGCCAAGCAGCGCAAAGAGCGGTTTTTAATCCGCATAGAAGACACCGACCAAGCGCGCAATATCTCTGGAAGCGATAAAGAGATATTACAGATTCTGACACTTTTTGGGTTGCTATGGGATGATTTGGTCTATCAAAGTGCCAATTTCTCCTACCATAATCAGCTAGCCCAAAAGCTACTTGATAGTGGCAAGGCATTCTACTGCTACTGCTCCAGAGACTTCCTAGAATCTAAAAAGCAAAAAGCCATAGAAACAAAGCAAGCATTCCGCTATGACGATAGCTGGGCGGAGATAGAAAAAGACTCTGGCAAGCCCCCTGTGGTGCGACTACGCAAAAGTACAGAGCCTATCGCCTATCATGATAGCATTAAAGGCGAGCTACACTTCGCACCAAATGAGTTAGATAGCTTTGTAATTATGCGAGAAGATGGCGTGCCTACTTACAACTTCGCTTGCGCGTGTGATGATATGCTCTATGATATTAGTGCGGTTGTGCGCGGAGAAGATCACACGAGCAACACACCAAAGCAGATTCTAGTACATAGGGCATTAGGCTATGAAAAGCATATAGAATACGCACATTTGCCTATAATCCTAGGTGAGAGTGGCAAGAAAATGAGTAAGCGTGATAGTGCTTCAAGTGTGGCGTGGCTCTTGGAGCAGGGGTTCTTGCCAAGCGCGATTTGTAACTATCTCATCAGTATGGGAAACCACACGCCTTGTGAGATATTTAGCTTAGAAGATGCCATTGCGTGGTTTAGCCTTGAGAAAGTCGCTAAATCTCCTGTGCATTTTGATCTAGCGCGATTGCGCTTTGTCAATCACGCGCATTTATCGCTCCTTAGCGATGGAGACTTGGCACTGCTGCTAGAGAGTAGTGATGAGTCTATGGGCAAGCTTGCCAGAATCTACCTAGAAGAAGCTAGCACGCTTAATGAACTACGAGAGAAAATCACTAGAATCTTCGTGCCAAAGGACATTCACGCGCTCTATGAGGGGCAAGACTTCTCAAAGGAATGCGCCTTACTAGCAAAATCCTTGCAAGAGCTTATTATCAATGCTCCGCTAGAGTATGAGAGCTTCAAAAATCAAGCAATGCAAGCTAGCAATTTAAAAGGCAAGGGCTTTTTCAAAGCTCTTAGAATCTTACTAACAGGTGCTAGCCACGGACCAGATCTCTCTAAGCTCTATGAGATCTTGCACCCATATTTGCAAACTATTGTAAAAGTGGCAAATGACAAGGTAGATTCTAGCGCGCCTTGATGAGCAAGCAAGCACAAACAAACAGCAATAGCAAGGGATGGTGTAAGCGCATATAGATCTCACTTCTAGCCTCAAGCTAAGCCAACAAACTTAAGGAGAACAAAATGGGTATTATCATTATGGCTATTGCCAATATGTTACATATGGTGATTTGGGCGTATATGTGGATGCTAATTATCGCAGTCTTTCTTAGCTGGGTGCGCCCAGATCCTAACAATCCTATCGTGCAAGTGATCTACCGCCTAAGCTATCCAACACTGGACTTTGCACGCAGGAAGTTAAGCTTTCTTGTGATAAATGGCATAGATTTATCGCCCTTGGCAGTGATTATTGGGCTACAGATTTTAGATCAAGTGATTATGCAAGTGGCTTTGCTTTAGCGCGATAAGGAGAGAAAATGCCATATCGTTATATACTGATTATTTGCTGTGTGGTTGGAGTGTATGCCAAGCCACTGCTTAGTCTAAAGGAGCTGCAAGCAAAGCCTAAAGGCGTGGTAAGGGATTTTTACATTTGGGAATTTATCAGCGATAAAGACACAACCCTAGAGCAATCACTGCAAGCCTATAAGCTTGTGTATAGAGAAATCCCCACGCTAAAGACTGCCCTGCAAGCTAAAGGCTACCACCCAGAGCTACCTAGGAATATCACTTGCTCGAAGCTCTCTATCGCAGAGCTTTTAAAACAAGATGAAGAGTGCGTAGCATTTGGGCTAAAGCTATCCCAAGTTCCCACAATGTCAGCAAGTCAAATAGCAAGCCTACGCAAAAAGCTCACCCAAAACCCAAAGCTACTGCAAAAAATCCAAATCCTGCGCTCCAACGACATTGCTAAAGCAATGTTTGCTACAAATGCCCAAACATTTGCCGAGATTTTTAACGCACTCTCCTACCAGCAAAAACTAAAAATCTTTGCACATGGCCTAGATCACAGAGCGATCCAAAACTTTGGCAACCAAAATGCTAGTGCCTTTAATCGCGTGCTACAACACATCATTTTAGATTCTAGTTTTGCGGAGTTTAAGCGCGCAATTACTAGGGCAAATATCACCACCACAGATAGCAACACGCTCTTTTTACTAGGGATTAATGAGCTGCTTAATGGGAGCAAGCAACAAGCCTTGCGGTATTTTGAGCGATCAAGGGGTGCGGCTATTGATCCGTTCTTCAAAGATAGGGCGATATTTTGGCAGTATCTTGTAAGTGGGAACGAAGCGTTCTTACACGATTTGCAGACAAGTAAATTTGTCGATATTTTTTCTATCTATGCTAATCAAAAGCTAAAAACTAAGCCTAATTATGAGATCGTCTCTGGGTTTGATGGACTTATAGCAAAAAATTCCCCCATTAACATTAGCGATCCATTTGCGTGGCAGATTGAGCGCGATAGAATTGGTAACATTAAAGATATGGCGCGCTATGAAGAAGAAGTCAATCGCTTTTACACCATAGATAGTGCCCCACACCTAGCCCACTTTAGCAATCGCATCACCAAATACAGCATAAACTACTACCTTATGCCCTATGTGGATTTAGTGCGCTGGCGCGATGATACGCAAAAGGCGATGAGTCTAGCCATCGCTAGGCAGGAGAGCCACTTTGTCCCAGCTCTTGTCTCGCGCTCTTACGCGCTTGGTATGATGCAGATTATGCCCTTCAATCTTGAGCCTTTTGCCAAAAAGCTTGGGGTCAAGCAAAAAATCACTTTAGAAGATTTATTTAAACCAGAGGTTGCCTATACCTTTGGCACAATGTTTTTAGATGAGCTAAACGATGAGTTCAAACACCCTCTCTTTGTCGCCTATGCTTATAATGGCGGTCCGGGATTCTGGCGCAGGACTTTGGAGAAAAAGCAGCTATTTCTAAAAAACCGCAAATACGAGCCGTGGCTCTCTCTAGAGCTAATTGCTAATGAAGAGCCTAGATTCTATGGTATGAAAGTGCTTGCAAACTACATCATCTACCAAGAACTACTTGGATATAAAGTGCAAATAGAGCCTTTGCTTAAGCAAACCCTACGCTACTAGCTAGAGCCTACCTAAGTGACCACTTGTATTTAATGGTAAATCTAAATCACATCAAATCAAGGAAACAACAATGCAAAAGCTAAAGCCACAAAATAATCCAATGGGGGGGGGGGCATAAACTTCATACACGCCAAAATCTAGACCCTACCCCACTATCACACAGCCCCGCCAATCTCATACGATCTAATCTCATCACCAATGAGCCATCAAACACCCTAGCCGACAAAATCCAAGCACTCTTACAAAGCTTCCCTGATGGCTCCTGCGACATCGCCATCATCAGCGGCTACTTCAATGCCAAAGCCCTAGAGTATCTCTCCGCCCACGCACATAAAATCCGCTCACTCTCTCTTATCTTAGGCTCCCAAGCACCAAGCCAAGCAGATTCTAAGCAGCTACGCTTCTTTCTCCAAGACCCATTTGACTTGCGCATAGTGGAGTATGCCGAGCAGCTAGAAAACTTGCGCACAGCGCGCAGGGCACTACACTTTATCACAAGCTCTACTACCCACATCTACACACTACAAGAGCGTAGTATCCTAATCCACGCTAAACTCTATGTATTTTGCGACCTTGCTAACAAACAGCATAGACAAACAGCCATCATCGGCAGCTCAAACTTCACAGCCAGCGGGCTAGGACTCTATGGCAACAAAAGCAACAAAGAGCTAAATATCCTTTGCGATTCTCAAAGAGACACAGAAGATGCGCTGACATATTTTGAAATGATGAAAGCAAGCTGCCAAGATAGCACCAAAGAAGTGCAAGAAGCTCTAAGCTCTACTCTCTTCTACCATAGCCCTAGAGATATTTTCTCCAAGCTCTACGACCTACTAGAGCACCCAGAAGCCGATCTAGATAGCGATGAAAATGCGCGCATAGAGCAAGGCAGCAAGGCATTTGGGCTCTATCCTTTCCAGCAAAAAGCGGCAAAAGAGCTGCAAAAGCGACTTAAAACTTACAAAGTAGCCCTATGTGCAGACTCTGTGGGTGCGGGTAAAACACTCACCGCCCTTGGCGTACTAAGCGCATATAGCAATATTGTCATAATCGCCCCGCCAAAGCTCTGTGCCCAGTGGCAGAGCTACTTTAGTCAAGCCCCACAAAGCCCACACGAGACATTTATAGCAGACCTTAGCTTCTGCACCCACATCATAAGCTACCACCAAGCCGCCAACCCAGATGAAAAAGCACAAAGACTACTTAAGCACGCCAGCCTTATCATCATCGATGAGAGCCACAACCTCCGCAATGGCTCTGCAAAATCACACCAAAACCAATACGAAAAGCTCCAGCAAAATCTCAACAAATCCGCACGCCTGCTGCTTCTTAGCGCAACTCCAATCAACAACAAAATCACCGATTTATCCAATCAATTAGCCCTAATCAATCCTAAAATAACCATAGGCGATGACACGCTAGAGCTAGCTAGAGTTTGCGCTCAAGCAGACAAAGCCCTAGAATCTAGCGCGCCAATCCCCAAAGACTACTACAAGCTCACCCACACTATCTACACCACACAAAGCAGTGAGATAGAATCCCAGCTAAAACTTCAGGGTAAAAATCTCCCCCAAGCCCAGATTGCGCCCAAGCTCTTCCTATCAAGTGTGCCTAGCGGGATAGACTTTAGCTACGAAGAGCTTGTGCAGATACTTGGACTTGGCGATGATAAGACAAGCGAGTCTATCAGCTTTAGCATCTATGACCCCTACCCTTTTCTCCCAGATTCCATTAGAGAGAGCTTGCAAGACAAGCAGCTAGAAAATTTAGGCGACTACACCACGCCAAGAGGTTTTCTAGCGATGAGCTTGCTAAAAGCCCTAGAATCCTCCCTAGATGCATTCTCCAAAATCCTAAACACGATCATCTCCTACCATCGTAGCTTCCTCTATGCCAAAGAGCTAGAATCTAAGCAAGATGACTTGCTCGATGAAGACTCTGCAATCTTCCCCACAAGACTAAGGAAATGCTATGAAGCTGGCTATATCACTAAGCTATCGCCGCGCTTTAGGGAGCTATGCGAGCAAGATTTATCCAAGCTAGAATCTATCCTTGAGAGGATCGCCTCCTATAATTGGAAAAAGCACTTTACTAGAAGCGAGAAATTTACCCAAGTATGCAAGATCATAGACTCCCTAGGTGCGCAAATACACAGCCAAAAGCTCCTAATCTTTAGCGAGTCCATCATCACCTGTGAGCGCATTAAGCAAAGCTTGCAAGCTAGCTACCCTAAGCTACGCATAGCTAGTATCACAGGCGACACCAAAGCCCAAGAGTTTAATGCAAACAAGCAACTCTTCTCCCCCAAATCACAGCGATATACCCTAGCTAGCAGTGAAAAGCCCATAGATATTCTAGTGGCTAGCGACTGCATTAGCGAGGGGCAGAATCTCCAAGACTGCGCCAATCTCATCAACTGGGATATAGCTTTTAACCCAGTGCGCGCGATCCAGCGCATAGGGCGGATCTATCGTATCGGTAGTAGCCACGCGCAGATACACATCTACCACTTTTTCCCACACACTACGCTAGAGTCCTACATCAAGCTAGAATCACGCATAGCCCACAAGACCCAAGCAGCAGCCACCACCACCACGCAGAAAAACTTCTTTGGCACAAGCCTTGAGCAAGAGCCAAGCCAGCAAGCCAGACAAGAAGCCTACCAAGCCCTAGATAGCAAGCTAAACGCGCTTGATGAGACCAAAGACTATCTCCTATCCCCAAGCTCTGTGCTAGGCTCTATACTAAGTGAGAAACACCAAAGCCACCTGCCAAATGGCATATTCTCCATCGCTAGATCAAGCCCCACAAGTGCAAGCACCCTAGCCCAGAATCTAATCTTTGCCGCCTTGCAAGATGAGAGCAAGAAAACCTACTACACTCTCTACAACTGCGCCAGCAAGAAGCTCCTGCCCTCTGTGAGCGATAGCGATTGTAGCCGCAATCTCTCGCAGCTTAGAGACTTTGCCAACATAAGCCAAGTTGATATGGCAGAGTTTAGCTCCCTAGAGCAAGCAAGCCAAGATTATGAAAACATCGCCTTCTTGCAAGCTATTTTCAAAGACATAGTCCAAGATCTAGAAGCGCAAATCCTATCCCAAAACAAAGCGAGAGCTAGCACAAAAGCGCGCGATAGCGGACTCTACTCCATTGAGAAAAGACGCTTTACACTCATTGCATTTTTGTTTGTCAATCCAGACTTTAGCGAGCTAGCAAACTATAAGGCAAAGAGTCTATGAGTCTATTTAGCCTAGATTCTAGCTCTTTGCCATCGCAAGCGAAAAAAGTGGATTGCCACGACTTGCCAAGCAAGTCTCGCAATGACAATGCCCTTTTTCCGTCATTGCGAGGCAGTGGCGATAGCCACAACGAAGCAATCCAACCCCAATCGTCATTGCGAGGGAGCGAAGCGACCGAAGCAATCCATAAAGACAAAGCAGATTCTAGTGCAAAAGTGGATTGCCACGACTTGCCAAGCAAGTCTCGCAATGACAGCACGGCACAGGATTCTAGGATTAACAAAAACCACACAAATTCTACAAACGCAACTAGGCGGCAGGATTTTGGTGATAAAAATGGGGCTTTGCAAGGGCAGACTTGGGATTTACCTAAAGCGGTAATGAGCAAGCCCACCGAGCAGACTCCCGCAAAAGCGCGCAAAAGCCAACGCCCAAAGCCAAATCGTTTAACACCAAACCAAAGGAGCTCCACTATGACACATCTCTACCCCCTATCCCAGCACAAAGCCAACCCAG
>NZ_JAFVUX010000012.1 GCF_017502485.1 Helicobacter sp. | reverse complement strand
GGGGGGGAATCTAAAAAGCTAGATTCTAAGCACACAAATATTTATACAAAGACCATAAGCTCCCACACAATGCAAGTAGATTTTACAAATCAAAAGCTTATCTACCCACAAAGCATAAAAATCAATGACACCACGACTTCAAACTTCTCTCACCCTGAAAATTTTGTCGTGTTTGAATGTGTGCATAGACTACTAGAAAAAGGCTATAAAGCAGAATCTTTAGAGTTAGAGCCAAAGTGGCAGCTAGGCAGAGAAGCAAAAAGCGGAAAGGCTGATATTTTAGTGCGTGATAATAAAAACGCCCCCTATCTCATCATAGAGTGCAAAACCGCAGGGGAAAATAGTAAAAGCGAATTTAGCAAAGAATGGGAGAGAATGCAAAATAATGGCGGACAGCTTTTTAGCTATTTTCAGCAAGAAAAGACTACAAAATTCCTATGCCTTTACACCAGCGATCTAGAAAACCACGACCAAGAATCTAAAAGTATCAAATATCAAAATTACATTATCCAAGCCTTTGATAATGATGAATATTTGCAAGAAAACGAGCTAGAAAACTCTTACAAAAAAGCAAGCAATAACACCGAACTTTTTGCAGTATGGAAAGAGAGCTACGAGCTGCAATCTTTCACACAAGGCATTTTTGAAGAGCAAGTCAATGCCTATAAGATTCTAGAGCTAACCCCCACTTTTTCTAATCTACAAGAGCTAAAAGAAGAGGGCAAATACCACGAGTTTGCCAAAATCTTACGCAAACACAACATTTCAGGCAAGGAAAATGCCTTTGATAAACTTGTAAATATCTTTCTTTGTAAAATCTATGATGAAAGCTTTAATAAAAAATTAAAATTCTAACGCTAAAATTGCGCACTTTTTTAAAAAGGATATTATCATGTTTAAATCACTCTATTTTCGTATGCGAATTATTCACATTCTAGGTATCATCATACTCGCAACCAATGCCTTGCTCTTTACTGAGAATCTCATAGGGCAAATTGTGCAATTTGTGATCGTGGTCGCACTTATCATGCACGATATTGATGAAAAGACTTGGGGTGTGAATATGACAAAAATCATTGCTAAGGAATTAAAATCTATTACACTGGCTTCAAAAATCAAAATCAATACTTCATATAGCACAGAAAATGGCAAGATTCTCACACTTATTGATGACTTTAAGGCGCGCATACAAGCCGTAGTAGAAACCATACATGAAAAAGTCAAAAGTGGTCAAACAGATATCAACGGACTTGGTAATATCGCAGATTCTCTTAAAAGCCTCACACAAGATATGAATGTTATCGTAGAATCTACAAACACAAAAGCAGATTCTACAAGCACGCTTTTGCAAACTTTTAACGAAGAAATTTTGCAAACCAAATCCGAGCAAGAATCGATGTCTACTGCTATGCAAGAAATTAGAGCACTCCTTAAAGATGTATATAATTTGGTAGAAAATATCTTTAGCCAAAATGCTAATCTCATCTCGCACTTTGAATCTCTAGAAAACAATACCAATACAATCATCAATATCGTTGAAGCCGTGCGCTCGATTGCTGATCAAACAAATCTTTTAGCGCTTAATGCCGCTATTGAGGCCGCAAGAGCAGGAGAGCATGGAAGAGGCTTTGCCGTAGTAGCTGATGAAGTAAGAAAACTAGCAGAAAATACCCAACACAGCCTTGGTGAAATCGATAATAATGTCAAAGCAATGACTCAAGATGTCAATAAAAGCAAACAAGTCATCATAGAAAATAAAGAAAATGTAGAAAGTCTGCTCTCACGCACCAACGATGCAAACACCAAGATTGATACTTTTGAAAATATCTTTAATGAAAGCTTTGAAACTACCCAAAAGCTTATCGATCATAGCAATGTGATGAGCAAAAATCTCACAATCATAAACGAAGATATGAAAAAAATCCTAGATTTTGCCAAACATAATCTCACAACTTCTCAAAATGTGCATGGCATATCTTTATCTATCCAAAATAGCTTTGAGGAGCTCAAAAAAAGCGTAGAAAATCTCGCATAAACGAGCTTAAGTTTATGTGTGCTACTTAGTCCCGGACACGCAAAAAGGAAAATTTCACGCCAGAAAATACAAGCATTTCGCAAGATTATAGCAATATCAAAAACTACATAGAAAGCGGATATTTATCACAAAATGAGCTTTATAAAGACTATATAAAAGCCTTTAATGCTTATTGTGATTTTAGGGGCTTTGATAAAAAAGATTATGAAAGCTTTTTGAATGGGAGTTTAGCGTCTCAACTATTTGAGTGGGCGCAGGATGCAGGGGTGCCAAATGGCAAGAATTTAGAATCTAGCTACAATTTAGGCAAAATGCCAAGTGAAACTAAAGACACAGGGTGCAAAAATATTGAAAACGCTAAAAGCACAACGCAACTTTTAGAGCTAAACACCTTTAAAGAATACCGCACCGCCTTTAAAGAAACAAGCGACTACAAAAAAGCTAGTAGAATCCAAAGCCTATAAAGATTCTAAAGACAAAGACACCTTGATACACAACGCCTTTTTAGCCTACGCAAGAGCGATAGAAAAAGATAAATTACTCTATTTCTCTCTAGCTCTCAACCAAGCCCCCATCATCATCAAAGCCCCAAATGACAACAAAGAGCAGAAAAGATTTTTAGGCTATGAGTGGAGCAATCGTAAAGGCGATGAAGGCTTAAAAGAGCTACATAGCCCCTACCTTAGCCCCCTTTTTGAAAGGGATAATCCGCATAATCCAAATAAGCTAGCCCACCTTATCCGCCAAGCATTTTTAGAATCTTCTTCCCTGCAAGACGAAACCCCCTCTCCGTCATTGCGAGAGAGCGAAGCGACCGAAGCAATCCACAATCAACAAACAGATTCTAGTGTGGATTCTAAAGAAACATCGGCTAACGCCGAGCGGTATCCCTTGTTTTGCCACGAATTTGACAAGTCAAATTCTCGCAATGACAAAATCACTATCCCACAAGTTTTAAATCCCTATGCTTGTAAAGCACGCCTTATAGATATGCTAGATTTTAGTAAGGTGGATTTTAATAAGGCTATAAGTTTAAATCCCACAAATTCACAAGGCGAGAGCAATCCACAGAATCCTTTTGAAAATTGTACATATAAGCTTGTAAAGTTAGGGGAAGTTGTTATAGAAATTATCAATGGCTCTACTCCATTAAAGAGTGTAAGAGAATATTGGAATAGCAACGATATTCATTGGCTTACAACACCAGATTTTAAAGAAAATATTTTTATAGAATCTACTTCTCAATTTGTTTCAAAAAAAGCTTTACAAGACAAAAAAGTAAAAATCGTCCCTAAAGAATCTGTATTATTGACTTGCACAGCCACGATCGGCAAATGTGCTATCAATAAAATTGAACTTACCACTAATCAACAAATAAATGCCTTAATATGCGATAATTCAAAAATTATAAATCACTATTTAGTCTATATTTTAAGGCTTTCAAAACAAACACTAGAAAATTCAGCAACAAATCCAATCGTTAAGCATATCAATCTTGCAACACTTAAAAATCTAAAAATCCCCTTGCCACCTTTAGAAATCCAAAAGCAAATCGTAAGCGAGTGTGAAAAAGTAGAAGAGCAGTATAACACCATAAAAATGAGTATAGAAAAATACCAAGAGTTGATTAAAGCCATTTTAGTCAAATGTGGAATCATTGCTAATAATGATGAATTTGCGGGGGGAACTAGTCGTCTAATCGCTTCTTTACTAGATTCTAGGCTTTTAGATTCTAGCGTGATTGCCTTTTAAGGATGCTAAGCACGCAGTGTTTTTCTAAAGAACTAGCGTGCCAAGCTTGCGTAGCCTTGCTAGTTTTGCGTGCTTTACCCACATTGTAGGGGCAGAAGTGGCTTTTTGCTTACTTTCTTTCGTGGCAGTATTTGGAGACAAAAACGCCACTTTTCAAAGCTCACAAGGAAGATAAACCTGAAGTCCATCGACAAAGTAAGTCGAAGAAATCGCCGTTTTAGTCCAACATACAACACACAGGCAAATGATTACCAAGGCTGAACCACTAGTGGCATAGGGCTTTGAACTGCTGGTAATACCCCCAACTCTCCACAATATCCGCTCGATTACTCATAATATGCGCTAACTCTCTATCAAGCTTTGCTTCTAGCTTCTTTGCCACATCTTTATGCTCGCGCAAGAAGTCTAGCACTTGCTCTTCTGTGATCTTATGCGCATTGATATACTCCACTCTTCTTTGCAGTGCTTCTATAAAGCCTTGCATAAAGTTCTCTAAGCGTTGCAAAATTACTGGACTAAGCAGCTTTGCCTTGTTGCTAGGGATTATGATAGCGATATTTGTAAAGGGTGTTGATTTGATAAAATCTTGCAAGAGATAGATGATACCCCTTTGCCACATCGCATACTGCTCTAGGGTGATAGACACTTCTAGCACTTGCTCACTAGCTTCATTGCTTGATTCACAGGGGATATGCAGGCTAAAGGGTAGCACGCCATTGATCTCACCAAACATTTTTGTAGTCCATATCACAGAGTCTTTCTCTGGGGGATTGAAGTTAAGCTTTTGACTTAGATCTAGCAAGGTGGCATAAGCATTTTGGCTTGTGATTTGCTGCATATCGATATAGTGGGTTTGTGTAATCACTTTTTGCAAAGCCTCTTGTAGAGAATTTTGGATAAAGACATGCCCGCTAGAATCCTCCACAATCGTAGCGATACTTGCTAGATGTGGGTTAGCCTCTCTCCACGAAATAGGAGCTTTCGTAAAGTCGCCAAAGCCTACTTGCGTGATTTGTTCATAGGGCGTATCTAGAATGAAGATCCTTCCCCCATCTCGCCCGACTAAATTCAAGATACTCTTAATCACACCGATAGGATCGCGCACCAAGCATACCGCAGGCGCACGCTTAGCAAACGCAGTAAAAAACTCTTCCTTTTGCACAAAACCACATTCACTTAGGGCAACGGCATAGCACTCGCCCCCCCCCCCCCGATTTTTGCACATTGTGCTTTTAGGAGCATTTGATAGATATGGGCATATCGCTGCTTGCCTGACTCTTCAAAATGCCAATTAATCTTCACACCACAGTGGTGCAAAAAGCCTAGCATTGCATTATGCCCTACGCCATGGCTTGAGAGATAGAAAAAATCATAGCTTTTAGGGAGCTTTGCGCGAAGCCTCCACGCCAAAGCAGTCCAAACTCTTAGCATAAGTCGCACCGATCCTTTTACTAGACTAATCATAAGTGTATAGAGTCGCATAATTCTCCTTTGAATACAATATAGAATCTAGCCGACTCTCCTTATGCTAGCCTTATCGCTACACCTTTGCTCTACTACACTTTTCTAGCACTCCAGCATCTAGTGGTGTATTTGATATCAAGCTCTTTAGGCAGAGTGGCTCTCATCTTTTGTGTGATGTTTTCAAAGAGTTCTCTTCCTTGAGTAGAGTCTAAATCCCAATAAGGGTTTTTCACGCTTTTCCACGCGTTGATATAGTTCTCTAAACTCTGCTGAAAGTAGAAGTCTTCTTCTACATACAATATACTATCAAAGAGATCTTTCCTAGATTCTATGATAGCACGCTGATCTTCTCGCCTAGTCCCCCTTGTGTAGTTTGGGACAAACTCTGTGATAATCTCTTCTGCTTTGTTTTGGATAGGGTCATCTAAATCCCTATGATTCCACATACAAGAGAATATCCCCCCCCCCCCCGTAGGAGTCGGTGCGCTTCTATAAGCGCGCTGTGTCTATCCATTACATTAAAGCTACTACCAAAGGTAACCCAATCAAACTCCCCACTAGCCAGCGTACTATCCACTCCGCTAGCACGCACCCACTCAATTTGCTCCTTTTGCACCCATTCTTTGGTGCGATCTATGCCAATTGCTCGCATCGCATCATTTGGTTCAACTGCTACTACATTACACCCTCTCTCTAATAGCATAATGCTTAGATTCCCCGTGCCAGCACCTATATCGGCAACTTTTGGGGTGGCGGTATTGCTACTTTGCTTGACTAGAAAGGTAAGCATATCAATGCTTGCAGGGGCATAGTTGGGGCGGTATTCGTAGAATTTGGCGTGCTTAGTATAGTCCCAAACTTTCTCTACGATCTTTTGCTGTGTAGAATCCTGTGTGGAAGTGTTCATCATTTCTCCTTGTGCTTTACGCGTATGTGCGCAAAGCACAAGAAGCACAGAATCTATGCCTTTCTTACACTCCACGCACGGATTTTATAAGGGACTTCAAGCACGCTAAGATGGGTGATTTTAGACTCTATCATAGTGATGATTTTATCCCAGCGATCTTGCCCAGCTTGCGCTTGTATGTCATTGACAGAATGCCAAGCCCCCATATATCGAGCTTTATCCATAGTCTCCACATAATCACACTCCATAAAGAAGCAGTCTGTGAAATCTCCTGTGGAGACAAGGATCTCCTCCCATTTTTTGACATTTTGGCTACCGCTGCTCACACGAGCAAGCTCTGGAACAATATGTTTAATCTCTCTTTCAATCTCATCAAAGACAGAGCCTTCTATGATATTTCTAGGATTCCAAATGGCTGTAAAGTAGCCATTCCCC
>NZ_JAFVUX010000011.1 GCF_017502485.1 Helicobacter sp. | reverse complement strand
GCGATTTCTTCTTGATGGACAAACCGCCCTCTAATCACTTCTATATGACTCAATGTACCATTAAACATATGGCATTTATAGTCTGTTGGGGCTTTATAGGATTCTAGGTTTTGGGCAATTTTGTTATGAAAATCGTTATTTTCAAATGTCTTTGTGGTAGAGTCCGTGGTTTCTGCATTAGGAGCAGCGTTTGCGGGGCTAGAAGCTCCTAGAAGCTCCTCGATAAACACGCGTGGCTCAATGTCTTTGTAATGCCATTCGCGGAAAAGTGTGTAGAAGTTTGTGGCTAGGTGTTGCTGGATTTTACTCCTAGCAGCTTCAAAGCGCGCTTGATCATTTAAAAACTCCTGCTTATTTGGCACAAGCACTACACCACCCCCATCGTGGTTAGTTTTAATGGCAAAAGAAGAAGGTAAAGTGGCGAAGTTTATCTCATCAAAGCTTTTGTAAATCCCATAGAGCTTGGGGAGATAGGGGCAGATATTGGTAGCAAATAGAGTAGATCCTAGTGTGTCTATGGGGGTAAATAGTGGGGAGCTAGGCTCTAGAAGATTGAGCTTGGCTAAGGCTTGTATGGTGGATTGCGCGCTAGTATCTAGACTTGCTTGAAGCTCTGGGCTATTCTCCTTGCACTCTGCCCCCCCCCTTATCGCGTTTTCATAGAGTGGGTAAAGTGTGGCAGCGATGTAGATCCTAGCCTTTAGCTTATCGGCTAACGCGGTATAAACAGGATTTCTATCAAACAAAATGCGATGAATAATCTTCTCATTAAAAGTCTGTGGGTTGCGGAAGTCTGGAGTGTAGCCAAAGATTTTCTTATGTCGGCGGATAAAGTAAGCTTCATCATCTAGGGTGGATTCTATTAGGGCGTTTAGCTTCACGCGTAGCGGACGAATCGCTCTTGTGTAGATGGGATTGTGCTTAATGCTTTCTTTAAGGCGGGATTTTAGACTTTTAGGTTCTTGGTTCATTAGATCTCCTTGTATGTGAGGTAGGTTAGCAAACGCTTGAAAGTGTTTTGGCTAGACCGCCTAGGGCGGTTTCGCGGTATTTGGCATTCATATCTTTGCCGGTTTGATACATTGTCCTTATCACTTCATCTAGACTGACTATGGGAGTGCTTTTGCGCGTCATTGCCATTCTGGCTGCGGAGATTGCCTTGATCGCACCAAAGGCATTGCGCTCTATGCAGGGGATTTGTACAAGTCCACCCACAGGGTCGCAAGTAAGCCCCAAGTGGTGTTCCATAGCCATCTCCGCAGCATTGCAAGTCTTCCTAGGATCTGCGCCTAGTATGGTAGCCATAGCTCCTGCTGCCATAGAGCTAGCCGAGCCGATCTCTGCTTGACAGCCTGCTTCTGCGCCACTTATGCTGGCATTTTTTTTAATGAAAGAGCCTATGAGTATAGCTGTTAGCAAAAACTCTACTGCTTTGTCATCGCTAAAGCCTATAGTGTGGTTTTTTAGATAAAGCATTACCGCTGGGATCACCGCACAAGCACCATTTGTAGGAGCTGTTACCACACGCGAGCCACTGGCATTCTCCTCCGCTATAGCAATGGCATAGAGTGAGATAAAGTCAATAATCCCTAGCGGGTCGCTTGTGGTATGCACGCGCTCAAACAAGCCCTTAGCGCGGCGTTTTAAATGTAGCTTACCCGGGAGATAGGTTTCACTTGGATGCGTGCCTTGCTTGTAGGCTTCTTGCATACACTCCCATACTTCAAGGCAGTAAGCTCTAATACTCCTCTCATCGCGGAATTGTAGCTCATACTCTAGCGAGAGTGTAGCTAGGTCGCAGGACTTCTCATCGCAAAGATAGAGAGCTTTGGTAGCGTTTTCTATCTGCCAAAGGCTAGAATCCATCTTTTCCTCCTGTATAGATTCTAGCTCTTGCGCACTTTTGACAAAGCCCCCGCCGATAGAGAAGTAAGTGCTAGATTCTAACTTGTCGCCTTGCGCACCAAAGGCTTCTATACACAGGGCATTTTCGTGCTGAGGTAAGAACTCATCGCTAAAGATGATGTCACGCTCACTATCAAAATCTATAAGTTTTGCCCCGCAGAGATTGAGCTGTTTTGTATCATAGACACGCGCTAGAGTGGTGGCTTGAAGATTTTTGGTAAGGGTCTTTGCCTGTAAGTTTTCTAGTCCCCATAAAATCGCCTTATCACTCAAATGTCCCCTGCCTGTGAGTGAGAGTGAGCCATAGAGTGTGATGGTGATTGTGGAGATAGATTCTAGCTTGCTGGCAATTTGCTCACAAAACCTATTGCCAGCAATGAGTGGTCCTAGCGTATGCGATGATGAAGGACCTATGCCAATTTTGCAAATGCTAAGATTGCTCACGCGCTACCCTATAAGTTTGTAAGTCACGGTGAAGATTGTCAAAAGCCCTGTGATAAACACAAAGGCGTCTAGGGCGAGGTTTTTAAACTGCTTCATCTTTGATACGCTATAAATAGCGATGATTGGCATAAGGAAAAGGATTGCTGCGATGATTGGACCGCCTAGGTCTTCTATGAAACCTAGCACACTAGGATTGATATACGCTACAAGAAGCATTACTATATACATCACGCTTGTGCAAGATATAGCTATGATTTTTAGGTTTGGATTTTCATTTCCTGCGATTTTGCAGCACTTACGCACGATTCCATACGCTCCTTCACGCGCGCCAAAATAATGCCCAAAAAACGAGCTAGAAATTGCCAAAAACGCTATCAAAGGACCGCCATAAGAGATGAAAGGGTTATTAAGCTTATTGGCAAAGTAAGATAGCACAGGGATATTTTGCGCCCTAGCTTCCGCAAGCTCTGCTGGGCTTAAACTTAGCACACAAGAAAAGACAAAAAACATCACAAAGATTAAAAGCATAGTTGCCGTGCGGAATAGTATCTGATTTACCTTTGCTACGGAATATTCCTTATAAGTTCGCTTCACACTTAAAGAAAATGTAGAAATCGCCGGAGAGTGATTAAAGCTAAAGACAAGCACAGGCAGAGTAAGCCATACGATTGTCAAAAACTCCTTGATATTAGGCGCTTCACTTAGACTGCCTAGACTCCAATGCGGGATAAGATAGAGTGAAAAGATGAAAAGTATCGCACATAGCGGATATACAAGCCATTCACACACTTTGGTGATAAACTCTTCGCTAAAAAGCATAATAAGCATAAATGCACTTACACCCAAAAACACCAAAATCGCCCGCCAAAGTGGCAAAAGATGCGCCACGCTACCCTGCATACTAGGCTCATAAATACTTTGGATGAAGCTAGCTAATCTACCATTAGAATCTAACAGGGGCAAAAATTGATTATAAATAAAGCTCTCAAATGTGTTTGTAATCCCTACACAATACGCCAAACAAATGGGGAAAATCGCAAAGAAATAAAGGATAGAGATAAGCACACTCACATTGCGTCCAAAATACTCTTCTGCCGAGTAAGTAATGTCTCTATTCTCACCATTTGCCTGGCAGACAAAGACACTTAATGCTCTATGACTCAAATACACCATAGGAAAGATGACAAAGCACATTGCCACCACAGGCCAAAAGCCCCCGCCTCCAGCTTTAATAGGTAGATACAAGATTCCAGCACCCACTGCCGTGCCAAAAAGTGATAGCATCCAGCGGGTATCAAATGAACTCCATTTGAGCGGTGTATTTGTGGCTGTGTCGTGTTGCATACTCTCTTCTTGGTTTAGTTGGTGGCTATTATACATTAGCGTGCAAGTAAGCGCAAGGCTTCTTTGATCGCGCTTTGTGTGTCAGTAGCAGTGATGCTTGGCAACACTTGCTTAATCTCGCTTGCCTTATAGCCTAGGGCTTCTAGCGCACTAGAGATGTCGTGCTTGCTTGCTATGTGTGCTTGAGGCTTGCTAGATTCTAGCACTTGCTCGCAAAATCCCGCTAAATCTAATAGAATCTTGCCCGCACTTTTTGCACCCACTCCCGGAACCTTTTGTAATAGCTTAATGTCCTTGCTAGCGATGATTTCTAGGAATTTTTGCGCGCTAAAGGTGCTAAGAATTGTAAGGGCTACTTTTGTGCCTACGCCATTGATTTTAAGCAACCGTTCAAAAGTCTCTTGCTCTAAAGTATCCACAAAGCCAAAAAGCGCTTGCATATCTTCTCTAATGATATGCGTAGTGTGCAGGTGGATGGCACTAGGCTCGGGGCTAGATTCTAGCTTGATGCGCAAATGCGCGCTTGTTTGCACACTTATAGCAATGGCATAAATCACGCCTTGGACATTGAGCTCCACACGCATAGGCTCTAGCTTGTGGATTTTACCAATTAGACCACAGATCATTGCTCTACCTTTAAGTGGATTAGGGGGGCGTGGCTTGCCTCGCTAGAATCTAAGCTTGTGCTAGATTCTAGGCTAGCTTCTTTGACTTTAGCGATAGTGATTGTCGCACTTTTATTATACTCAAGTAAGAGTGATTCGCTCATTATCTCACTTGGCTCTAACTCTAGCTTTTGTATATGTGCGTAGTTTTCAAAGCCCAGCACATTGCTGATACATAATCGTGCATTTGTGAGTCTAGTTTGTAGGGCTGGGATTGTGGTGTGCGTTAGCATGTGTAAGGATTTTTGCAAGGCGTTTTTGCGCGCTAGAGTGGCTTTATAGAGCTTGATAAGAAGCAAGGAGTTGGCATAAGTTTGGGAAAATTTGACTTCTTTTAGCGCGATTGCCTGCTGCTCTTTAGTAAAGCCTTGGAGTTTTTGCAAAAAGACTTGCGCATCACTAAGCTTAGGGAGCAGGGCACTTAGGGTAGAATCTATGCGCGCTAGGGTTTGGGATTTATCGCGGTGATAAGTTCTAGCATTGTAGAGATAGTCGCGGTAGTCGCTAGAACCTAGTAGGCTAAAGATTAGGGCATTATCATCGCCGTAGCTTTTGGGGATTTCTTGGACTTGGAGTTGTGTGCTAAAGTGGCAGGAGTTAGCAGAGCGCAGGCGATCTATATGGATAGACTTTGCATAAATGCTACTAGCTCTAGCTTCTTGGATTCTAGCACTTTTAGCATAGATCTTACCAGAATCTACATTTTTAATCGTGCAATCTTGGGCGATTAAAAGCCCCCTGTGGGTTAGGATTTTGGCATTTTGGGCTAGGATTTTAGAGCTTTTGTGTGTTGAGCCATTGATGACTAAATGCCTTGCTTTAATGGCGGTGTTGCTTCCTAGGTCGCCGTTAATTTCTATATGCTCCGCTTCGATATACACGCCATCACCTAGGGCATCGATGCTACTATCGCTAGATTCTATACTTAGTGTAATGTGGGCTTGTATCCCTCCTAGTAGGGGTGGGGTTTGGGTTGATTTTATTGGAGTGCTTGGTGGTGTGTAGAAGCAAAAAATATCCGCTTGTTCGCTTGTGTTGCGACTTTTTTGGGCAAAAGGGGCGGTGAGTTGATTATGCAAGGCGATGAAGCCCCGGACTTGACTGAAGTATTCTATCCTATCATCGTAGATTTTATGAGTGATATGCTCTTGCTCGCTTGGGATTATCCGCGGTTTTGTGGTACTAGGCGCGCAGTACTCCCCTAAGAGATTGCGTCCAGCTACCCCACCATCGCCAAACTCATACACCCCCACAAGCTCACCAGAATCTACACCATAAAATGCTTCTTCAATCTTGCTAGGTGGGGGAATACTCTCATCGCTAAAAAAGCTTCGCGCTTGGGTTTGGTGCAAGGCTTGATAGCTTTCTTGCGGAAGAAAGCGAAAGCGCATAGGGCTAGGCGGGATATAAACACTACTCTCCATAATACAAAATTCTCGCTCACGCATTTTTGGCTCACGCTTAATGGCTTGCAAAAGCTCTTGCAAGCGTGCGTGCAGACTCTGTATATCGCGCAAGATTACTCCTAATATAGCTAGATCCGCGCCCACTTGTGCGCATAGTTCTTGCTCCATTTCATCAAGTGCGAGAAAGCTATCAAAGCAGCGCATAAATACCTTGTCTTTATTTGGTGAGAGTGTGAGTGTATAAGTGCTATCAATAAGCTTTGGACGCACGAGAATATCGCAGCTCTGGCGCAGTGTGAAGCTGTTTGTGTGGTAAAGCGTATCGTCTAAAAGCGCGTGGCTAGGTAGATTTGGATCGCTTAGAGTGATATGGTGCTTTTGCAAGAGACATTGCACATCGTCAGTGGAGATCGTGCGCTTGTGGCACTCGCTTTGTAAAGATTCTAGGGGGCTATCTGTATCTAGTAGGAGAAATGGTGCAAATTCCACACAAATCCTTAAAAAGGGTAATCGTGCAAGTATAGCAAACTTCTCTTTAAGTGATTTAGCTCTACAAGTGCTATGAGATCGGTTATAGTAATACCACTAAGCCTTAGTTGCTTTTTGATTACACCGCAGAGTTTGCATAAGCCTAATAGAATCTAATAAAAGAGCAGACCAGCTTTGATGAATATAGGAGTTAAATTCACCCTACATAAACACCGCAATGGCTAAATGGAGTCATATTGATCTAGATTCTGCTTTGTGGATAATCCCAGCCAAAGAGATGAAAACACAAGCAAGTCACACCATAGCACTAAGTAGCTACGCACTAGTGATTTTACAACGCCAAAAGCAAGACACAGCTAAATTGCAGAGTGTATTTGTATTCCCAGCGTTTAATTCACTTAGGCACTTAAGCCGAGATAGACTCAACACCGCATTGCAAAAGTTAGCAAATGGCAAATATAAAGGCAGGGTAACTGCACACGGATTCCGCGCTACATTTCGCACGATTTGCTCACTACATAAAGCTGAGCTACTACAAAAGGGCATAAGCGATGAAGTTATAGAATCTGCCTTAGCTCACAAGACAGATAATGAAATCAAATTTGCCTATGAGAGAGAAAAGGCAAGCCTAGAGCAGCTTAGAATCCTAAGAAAAATTTAAGCAAAATATGCATTGTGTTGCAAAATATAGGCTACAAATGTCCTGTAGCACGATGTTTGTCGTGCTTTTCCGTTTTCCCAATGTTTTCCCAAAATTTTGCGTGTTTATGAGCTAGCAAAATCGGGGTTGAAATACCTTATCTATAAGTGATTTTTCCGTATAGCAAAGATGTTGCAATATAGAAATATGTAGAAATATTTATCAATATTGTGCAGTATTTGTTACATATTGTTTTACATTTTTTTATGTTATCTTTAAGCTTTTGTATTTGGCTCTATTATTCTTGGATTCTGTGTTATGGCATATACTGCAACACTAGAAAACAACGAGTAAAATCTCCTTGTAAGCATTACCGCTCAAAATCATCTTTGCTTTTTGATTTATGGATTCTTTCTATTATTCTTTCACCTAATTGCCTTTCCACTTCCACTCTCACTGCTTCAATGCCGCGCAGATTGACCAAATCATTAAAATCGCTTACGCTTCCCATTTCACTTGATTTACACTGCGGATAGATGATACGGATTTGTGGATATTTCTCTTGACACGCCATAGCCGCTTCCATTCCAGCATTTCTTTTTCCCTGTGCTTCTTTCTTTACATCATTATCCGCACAGATGGTGATTTGCTTGTGTGGATACTTAGATACTAGCTCATCACATACATTGAGCAAATTCCCACAATCCATAGCCGCAACGCTAGGCTTACCTAGAATCTCGCTCATACTCATAGCTGAAGCAAATCCCTCGCATACAAAAAACTCGCTATGCTCTTCTAATGGGCGTTGTGTGAAAAATAGCCCCTTTTTCTTTGCTAGAAACTCCTCGTTATTTTGTCTTTCTTGCTCTGTTTTGATGACTCCATATATCTTGCTTCCATTTGGCATTATCCGCTGCAAGCTTTGCATTTTGCCATTGACATCTCGCAGAGGGATTAGGAGATTATTAAACCTATCTACTTTGACATTGATATGCTTCATACTAATTTTCTTAGATTCTAGGTAGGGGTGGGAATTTGGTGCTGGCAGCGCATTTGCAAATTCATATCTAAGTCTTTTGGCGGTCTTTTCCTGTAACTCTCGTTGGTGCTGCTCTTTGGCTTGAGCAATGGCTTTGTGCTGCTGGATATTGTTGCTAGTATCGTGCGATTTAGCACTTGTGTGATAAAAAACAGACATTGTATTTTAAACTTCACTCGCTCATCAGTCTTAAAGTTATGAACCCAACTATTTGAGTAGCCATCTATGTGTCCTTGATATGCTCTACAATATTTTAAATCTCCACTTTGGCAAGTGGCACCACAAGTGTGGCAGCAAGGATTATGCTAGAATCTATATTTTGTAAAGGATTGTTGTGCTTAAAAAGGCGTTTTTGACAAATAGTAGTGGGATTTTATGCTCTAGGGTATTGGGGTTTTTGCGGGATTTGAGTATGGCAAATATCTTGGGAGCTGGGGTGTATAGCGATATATTTTTTGTCGCATTTAAGTTCCCTAATCTTTTTCGCAGGATTTTTGGCGAGGGAGCGTTTACACAAAGCTTCCTGCCGAGTTTCATTGCAAGTAGTAAAAAGGGGGCATTTAGCGTGCTAGTGCTCTTGCTCTTTTCTTGCATCCTTGTTGGCTTTAGCCTGCTTGTGGTGGCTTTTAGCGGAGCATTTACTAAAGTGCTGGCTCTAGGCTTTGATGATGAGCTAATCAAGCTAGCAAGCCCGATTGTAGCTATTCACTTTTGGTATTTGTTTTTGGTGTTTTTGGTTACATTTTTTAGCACACTTCTGCAGTATAAGCAGCATTTTTGGGTGAGTGCGTATAACACAGGGCTGCTTAATATCGCGATGATTTGCGCACTACTTTTTGCTAGGGGGAGTGATGAGCTAGCTATCGTGTATATCGCTAGTTATGGTGTGTTAGTTGGCGGCATAGCGCAAGTCGCTCTGCATATCTACCCACTTTATAAATTTGGGTTTATGCGGCTTTTTGTTTGTGGGGTGCAGGAGTTGTATGTGGCTGGGCTTACTAGGGTGTTGTTTGGTAAAAAAGTAGATTCTACCACAGCCCAGAATTTACATAAGCAAGCCTTGGATTCTAAACTCAAAGCCACAAAGCTAGCTAGCACTATTAGAAGCGAGCTTAGGCGGTTTTTCAAGCAGTTTTTGCCAGCTATGCTTGGCAGCTCTACAGCACAAATTGCTAGCTTTATTGACACGATTTTGGCATCATTTTTGGCGAGTGGGGCGATTTCTTACCTCTATTATGCTAATCGCATTTTCCAGTTGCCTTTAGCTATTTTTGCCATTGCGATTTCTACGGCATTGTTTCCTATGGTGGCAAAGGCGATTAAAGCCAATGAGCATCAAAAAGCCTTTATAGCGATGAAAAAGGCGTTTTGGTTTTTGCTCTTTATGTTGCTTTTTTGCGCGGTTGGGGGAATTATGCTTAGGGAGCAGATTGTTTGGCTACTTTATGAGCACGGAAAGTTTGAGCGCACCGATACGCTAGAGTGTGCGATGGTATTTGCAGGTTATATGGTGGGACTTGTGCCTTTTGGCTGTGCTAGGATTTTTTCTCTCTATCTCTACTCGCGCTCCCAGCAAGCTTTAGCAGCGAAAATCTCTGCGATCTCCTTGCTTGTGGGGGTTGTTTTTTCACTAGTGCTTATGCAGTTTTTAGGGGCATTTGGATTGGCTCTTGCTGGGAGTCTTAGTGGGTTTGTACTATTTGTTTTGACCATTAGGGCATTTGGGTTTGGGGAGTTTTGGGTTATAATTTGTGCGCGAAATTATGCACTATTGCTCGGCTTTATGCTTGTGTGCGAGATTTTGCTACTTGCACTATGGCTACATTATATACAAATTCCACATTAAGCAAGGATAATGATGAAAATCTATGATACAAGAGCGAAGAAAAAGCTAGAGTTTGTTCCAATAAAAGACAAGACGGTTAGGATCTATGTCTGCGGACCTACAGTGTATGATGATGCGCACTTAGGACATGCTAGAAGCTCCATTGCCTTTGATTTGCTATGTAGGACACTTAAGGCAAGCGACTATGATGTGTTGTTTGTAAAAAACTTCACCGATATTGATGACAAAATTATCAAAAAAGCTAAAGAATCTGGTGTAAGTGTCGCAGAAGTTGCAGAATCTTATATCCAAGCATACCTTAATGATATGGATGCTCTGCTTGTGCGTCGCCCAGATATTATGCCAAAAGCTACGGAAAATCTTTCTGCTATGACAACTCTTATCACTAAGCTTTTGGATAAAGATATAGCCTATAAGCTCCCTAATGGCGATATTTATCTCAATGTCCCAAAAGATGTGAAATATGGGGAGATTTCAGGGCGTGGGGCTGATAATGAGAGTCAAGCTAGAATTCATAACGATGAGCAAAAGCACGATGTGCGAGACTTTGCGTTGTGGAAGAGCTACAAAGGTGCGCAAGATTTTGGCTATGAGAGTGTGCTAGGGTTTGGGCGACCGGGCTGGCATATAGAGTGCTCGGCGATGATTGAAGAAGTGCTAGCCTACCAAGACAAAGAATTTGCCATAGATATTCACGGTGGTGGTGCAGACCTGCTTTTCCCTCACCACGAAAACGAAGCCTGCCAGAGTCGCTGTGCCACAGGTAGGGAGCTTGCAAAGTATTGGATGCACAATGGTTTTGTCAATATTGATGGGCAAAAGATGAGTAAAAGCTTGGGTAATAGCTTTTATATCAAAGACGCGCTCAAGCAATATAGTGGCGAAGTCGTGCGCAATTATCTGCTTGGGATACATTATCGCGCGATTTTGCACTTCAATGAAGAAGATCTACTCCTAGCAAAAAAACGACTCGACAAAATTTACCGCCTAAAGCAGCGTGTGGTAAGTGGATTTGGTGGCGGGCTAAGTGGAGCTAGAGTGGCTATGCAGGGGAGCAATATCACGCTAGAGTGCAAGTTTTGCGATGAGATTTTAGAGAGTATGCGCGATGACTTGAATATCTCAAAAGCTCTAAGCGTGCTAGAAGATATGATTCACAGCGCAAACACAAGCCTAGATTCTACCCCAAAGGACAAGGAGCTAAAGCTAAGGATTTTGGCAAGCCTTGATTTTATATGGGAGCTGCTTGGTATTGGCGGGGGGGATTGTGTGGAGTATTTTCAACAAGGTGTAACCAAAGAGCAAAAAGTGTATATACAAGAGCAAATCGCTATACGCGCGCAGGCGAAAAAGGCGCGCGATTTTGCCAAAGCTGATGCAATCCGCACTGAGTTAGAATCTATGGGAATTGTGCTTAGTGATACAAGTGATGGCACGATATGGGAACGCGCGCTAGAGTAGCTAGATTCTAGCAGATATATGCGCTTAGATTCTAACCCGCAAGCTTAACCCCTAGAGCTAGAATCTGTTTGGGTTTGTTGTTTCTTGTAAGCGTGATTAGATTCTGCTTCTTTGGGGCTACTAGTAGCTTATAAAAGCCATGGCGTATAAAAATATTTTCTCTCAAAGTGTGCATCTTCTCACAAGTTTGCAAAATCTAAGTAGCCCCACCTCTCCACAAACATCCCTTATACATTCTCCTCCCTAAAAATGCCACGATAAAAAATTCCTTAAGGTGAGTGGGTTGCCGAGTAGTGATTCTCTATAAGAGTGCGGCTGCAAAGTGGTAGTAATCTACTAAAACACAATTTGCTGAAAGGTTACAAAAGATAAAGAGATAGGAGCTATAAAAAGCATTGGAGTTCTTTAGGTGAGCTTGTGGCTGTGGGCGATAAAGGTGCTAAGTTTTTCTTGCGCGCTTTTTTTGTCGATTAGCTTGCGTGCTAGGTAGAATCCATCTCGCATAGATTCTGCTTTGTTAGCAATGCAGAGTGCTGCACCGGCATTTAGGCAAGTGGCGTTGTATCTAGCCCCTTTATCTAGCCCGCTAAAAATTTCTTCGATAATGCGTGCATTTGTGCCTTTATCCCCGCCTTGCAGCGCGATTTTATCGCAGAGCTCTAGCCCAAACTCTTCAGGACTAAAAATGTAGGATCGTATAGTATTCTCATTGATTTCACAGATTCTAGTGGGTGCGCTTAGAGAGATTTCATCAAGGCTATCTTGCCCATAGACGACCATTCCGCGCTTGACACCAAGGTTTCTCATCACGCAAGCTAATGGCTCGCACAAACTCTCATCATACACGCCCATAAGTTGCAAGCTAGCTCCAGCTGGATTGCTCAAAGGTCCTAGGATATTAAAAATCGTGCGAATACCCAGCTGCTTGCGCACAGGAGCGACATAGCGCATAGCGATATGATAATTTTGCGCGAACAAAAAGCAAATCCCAATTTCTTCTAGAAGCCTTTGTGCTCTTTCTTTATCAAGCATAATATTTACTCCAAGCTCTTCTAGCACATCAGCAGAGCCACATTGTGAAGAGGCGGAGCGGTTGCCGTGCTTGGCGACTTTTGCCCCACCTGCTGCACTTACAATGGCACTAGCAGTAGAGATGTTAAAGGAGTTTGAGCCATCGCCCCCTGTGCCTACAATCTCTAACACTTCCATATTGTGCAGTAAGCGCACACAGTGCTCGCGCAAAGATTCTGCGCAAGCGGTGATCTCATCGATACTTTCACCCTTTAACGCTAGCGCAGTAAGAAATGCAGCGATTTGAATGTCACTAGCCTCTTGGCTCATAATCTCATCCATCGCTTGCTTTGCTTGCGTGTAGGTTAGTGTTTGCCCCTTGGCTAGAGCGATTATAGAGTCTTTAATCATCATATCCCCTTTTGTGCGATAGCTAGGAAGTTTTGGATAATCACTGCGCCCTTGGGTGTTAAGATGGATTCTGGGTGGAACTGCACGCCATAGGTAGGATAGTGCTTATGTGCCAGAGCCATAAGCATAGAATCCGCTTCACCCATTGTGTCAAGCGTTTTCCCAAGAGCGATAAGCTCACTACCTAGCTCTAAAGCGCATAAAGAGTGGTAGCGCGCTACTTCAATATATCTAGGCAGATTGGCAAAAAGCGGGCTTGTGGTATCAATTTCTATAGTGTCTTGTTTGCCGTGCATAAGCTTTGATGCACTCCCAACCTTACCACCAAAGGCTTCGCAAATCGCCTGATGTCCTAGGCAAACGCCAAGTATTGGGATATGCGGAGCAAAGGCGCGGATGGCATCAATGCAGATCCCAGCATCTTTAGGGGCTTTGGGACCCGGGGAGATGATGATGGCTTGCGGAGATTTTGCTTGTATATCTTGCAGGGAGATTTTGTCGTTGCGATAGACTTCTATGTGTGCGCCTTGTGAGCAAAGAAGTTGGTAGAGATTGTAAGAGAAGCTATCGTAATTATCAAGTAAAAGGATCACTTTAGCCCCTTGTCAAGCCCAGCATTTGCTAGTTCTAGGGCTTGGATAATAGCTTGTGCTTTGTTTTGTAGCTCTTGCCACTCGGCATTTTCATTACTCTCATAGACGATCCCGGCTCCAGAGCGCACAAAGATTTTATTATCCCTTTTATATACAAGGCGGATAGCGATACAAGTGTCCATATTGCCAGAGAAATCTAGGTAGCCTATCGCTCCACCATAAATCCCACGATCCCCAGCTTTAGCGATTTCTTCTAGCTCATAGATAATCTCACATGCACGGATTTTAGGTGCGCCAGAGAGTGTGCCAGCTGGCAAAATCGCTTCAAGTGCACTTAGGGCGTCTTGATCGCTAGCAAGGCGCGCGCGGATTGTAGAAGAGAGATGCATAATGTGAGAGTATTTGACAATTTGCTTATATTGTGCGACTTCGACACTACCAATTTGCGCCACACGCCCCATATCATTACGCGAGAGATCTACTAGCATATTGTGTTCGCTAAGCTCTTTTTCATCGTTTAAAAGCTCTTGCTCCAAGTGTGCATCTTCTTGTTCATTTGCTCCGCGTGGGCGCGAGCCTGCAAGCGGATAAGTATAAAGCGTGTTAGAGTCTAGGCGCACAAGTGTCTCAGGGGAAGCACCGGTAATTTCTAGTGCATTACTAGAGAGATAGAACATATAAGGAGATGGGTTGCTTGTGCGCAACACGCGATAAACATCAAAGAGTGAGCCACTAGCTCGTGCTTGCATAGGGTTTGATAGCACTACTTGGAAAATGTCTCCTTGCTTGATGTAGTGCTTGGCGGCGTGGATTTTGCGACTAAATTGCTTTTGGCTAAAGTAGTGTTTAAGTGGGGATTCTAACTTAAAGGGTGTGAATGCCTTGCTAGCGTTGTTTGCCTGATACAAGATGTGTGCGATAGAATCTAGCTTATGCTTGGCTTGCGTGAAGCTAGATTCTAGCTCTGCTAGATTGATGTTAGTAATGAGTAGGAGCTTTTGGCGTAGATGGTCAAAGACTATAGTGTGTAAAAAAAGCATAAGATGCAAATCATCACTAGAATCTAGCCCCCAATCATTGCTAGATTCTGGCTTGTTTTGCACGGGGAAGTCAAGACTGCTCTCCATATAGCGGATAGACTCATAGGCAAAATACCCCACAAGCCCACCGGTGAAGGGTGGCATATCCGGGAGCTTTGGGGATTTGTAGTGCGCTAGGATGGCACGCAAGATGGTTTTAGGGTCGCATTTAAAGGTAGTGGAGTCGCCATTTTGCACGCTAGGGCTTGTGGCAAGAGTGCGTAAGGATAAGTCTTTAGTAGTAAGTATGATCTCTCCCCTATTGGCACGCACTTGCGCATTTGGTTCAAAGCCTAGGAAGCTATATCGCCCACGATTATTTGGATCTTGCATAGATTCTAAGAGAAAGACTTCTTTAGAGTGAGCTTTGAGCGCACGCAGGGCAAGGATTGGTGTGATGAAATCTGCGTAGAGTTCTTTTGCTACTGGGATGTGCGTGTAGCCCTGCTTGGCTAGATTCTGTGCTCGTATGGTATCTAAACTAGGAAACATTCCCAACCTTTGTGGCAATATGGCATAGTGGATTGCAGATTATAACAAACACTACATTAGTATTAGGCAAGTGGATTGCACATACGCAGAGTTTATGGTAGAGATTTGCAAAATATGCTACAATGCGTGCTTCTTTACATGACTAGTGTATAGAGAGGTGTCCGAGTGGTTGAAGGAGCACGCCTGGAACGCGTGTAAGGTGCAAGCCTTCGAGGGTTCGAATCCCTTCCTCTCTGCCACGATACTACTTTTATATCCATTTTAAGCTAAAATTTATCTCCTAGAACTGATAGCCTACTTCAAAGCGCACATCAATCCCCGGATTTGGCATAGCACCCCGCACTCTAGAATCTAAACTCTCCATTGCTTCATTTTTAAATGGGCTTGTTTGGGCGATGTAAAAGGTATTAAAAATATTATTGACACTTAGACGCAGTGATAGCCTCTTTTCACCCAAAGGCTCCCAATTTATGTAGAGATTATGCACGCTATATCCGGCTTTGTCGATGAAGCCTGTTTGGTCGTTGTAAATATCATAACCTTTGTATTGTATGCGCTGCGTAAATTGACTAAGCCAAGCAAAGCGTAGATGATACCGCGGAAACTCATACTGCAAAGAGAGATTATAAATAATCCCATATACCGCACCTAGCTCATAAGTATCTTGCAGTAAATAGCCCTTATAAGTTGGGAAGCTCTGTGCGATAGAGGCATAGGAGCTAAAGTTTTTGTAATCTGCGCCCACACCTCCTTCATAGCCAAAGACTTCAATCGGGGCTTGCATATTCTGTCGCAAACCTCCGTGGTCGTGGCCGTGGCCTGTATGGACATGGTTGTCGTGATCGTGATCGTGCGCATAGCTATTGATAAAATCACCAAGCCTAGAATAATACCCAGCCATACGCGCGCAAAAGATACTGCCACTATAATCTACATTTAGCTCGATATTTTGGATAGACTCTTTGCGCAGAGCTTTGTGTATAAGCACTTCTTTATTTCCTAAAATTGTGGCATCACCGGGCATAGCCCCTCTTGTGAGATAGGCATAGCTTGCACGGAAGCTTAGTGTGCTTATGGGGAAGTAAGTGATACTAGCAGCTGGTGAGAAGCCTTGTGTTAGGTGGGTTTGGTTGTTTTTATCAAAATAGTTGAATATATCATAGCGACTTTGCACACCTAGCACCCAATGTGCGTTTGGCACATAGCTTGTTTTAATAAAACCTCCATAGATATGTCCGCTCTCTCTTGCGCGGTTTATGGTATCTTTTGGCGCGGCGGTATCAGCAACAAATACGCCTTGATAGTTTAGCCCATACTCTAAGTCAAGCACGCTAAATTGATTACTTAAGGCTAGATTGTAGCCGACATTACTAAAGGCGATGTTTTTCTCCCTGACTTCGTCGTATTCGCCACTGGTTTGAGGTAGAGATAGGGGTTTAAGATAAAGAGATCGCTGGTTGAAGTAGAGATTAGTGCGCATTTGCGTGGAGCTTGGCTTAGCACTATCAGCTTGGCGTGTGAAGCCTAAAGTGGCAGTGTGGTTGTAGTTAGTATGGGTAAAAAGCGTTACATTTTTTACTGCTAAATTGGTGGCAAAAGGCGCAGTGGAGGTTTCATTAAACCCATTATAGGAGAGAGTTAGGGTATTGCGCTTGCTTAGTTGCTGATTGAGCTTAAAAAGCAGGCTCTTGTTGTTATTGGCAGAGCCTTGCACCCACTGCCCATTACCCGCAGAAAAGCCTAGGATATTTGTCCAATTTACCGATAGAAGCGCATCGGTATTTTTTAGCGCAAAAAACCCAGCCAAATGTGTCTTAAAGCCTTGGTTGCTATAACCACCAAGCTCAACTAGCGTACCATATTTCTGTCCATATCGCAAGAAGTCGTGCGCATCTTTTGTGCGGATGCTCATCGACCCTGCTAGCGCACCTACTCCCATATAGGCATCTGGTGTACCTTTTTGGACGGAAATATCTTTGATCATCGTAGGATCGATAGTGATATTGCCTTGATGGTGGAAGAGATTGCCATATTGGCTGGCGTTATCGATATTGACACTATAAAGTCTATCTTCAAATCCCCTTATGTAGACCTTTTGTGCTGTGGTAGTAGCCCCCCCTATGCTTATACTAGAATCTAGCGCGAACACATCGCGCAAGCTTGTGGCTTGGCGAGATTGCAGGCTTTTTGCATCAATGGTGGTGGTGTTAGCATATTCGTGATCTCTTGCAGACTCTCTAATAGCTTGGGCATAGATGGGGTCAAGAGTCTTTTGCTCTGTGGGCTTTGATGGGACTTGCTCCTGTGTAGCTTGGGCGTGGAGCGTGTAGGCTAGAGAGCTTGCTGCTAGTAAGGGAAATAGACGCATAACAATCCTTTATCGATGATTTGCTTATGGATAATTGCAAATAATTTTACTTAAAACAACTTAGTTGCATCTTAAAAATATAGTTGTGTTATAGAATCTACATTGCAAAGAAGCGTAGTGTTATTTTATTTGTTACTTCTAGGCTATAATGCCTTATCTTAAACCACGAGGCGAGTAATGGACGCTGTGCAACTACTGCGAGAACATCATATCCATATCACAGATTTGCGCTTAGAAATGCTTGAAATTCTACTCCAAGCCAAGCAGCCATTAAGCTTTGAAAGTTTTGCAATACAGGCAAACAAAACGACTTTCTATCGCAATATGGAGCTATTTGAGCAAAGTGGGATTGTAAGCAAGAGCGAAATGCAAGGAAAGTTTTTTTACGAGCTAGCCGATATGGCAAAGGCGCATTTTGTCTGCGATGTGTGCAAGGAGATTAAAGACTTCGAGCTGCCCCCCATTAAAGGTAAGGTCAAAAGTGTCGTGGTAAAAGGTGTGTGTGAGGAGTGTGATACACCAGGATCCTAAGCTTTCGCTTATAGGCTAGTAGCTATTCAAGTAGCAAGAGCTTAGATTCTACTCTCCACAATCAAAGCTTGTTGAGCTTAATCCCCCTAGATTCTGCTAGAATCTAAACCCCAAGCATTCCATTAAAGTCATTATCAACCTTGAGTATATCAAGCGCGCAGGCGATCATTCCGCGATGGTGTGTCGCGTGGTTTAGTATAGCTAGGACAAATTGAAATACGGGCTTTTGTATAGCACCCCACGGAAAGTGGATAGTTTTAACGGCTTTAAAGTCGCTTTCATTGATGTTTTCAACAATATCTAAGATATAGCTATCTAACACTTCTCTAGCGGCGAAGAGATTGCTTGTATCGTTGATGATTTGAGACTTGAATACAAAAGGCTCTGCAAGCATTGCTTCAATCTTTGAAGAGCTGGGAGCTTTGGCACAAAATACTGAAAAATACTCCTTGAAAAAACTCGCATCGCCAGCACTATAATGCACCATTGTCCCAAGGATTGATTTATAGTATAGCCCCATATCTTGGGTTAGCACATTTTCATCAAGTTCTTCTAGTACACTTATCATCTTTTTGTTGGCTTCTTGGTTGTATGTAGCTTGTAGTTGCACGATTTCTTTCATTAGTTCTCCTTATCTACGCGTTTGTAGGATTTGCTACAATTATGTGTAAGTCTTGTTTAGATTCTGCTTAAAAGGCTTTTGAGATAATCCACACTAAAGGGCAACAATGACTCTCTACAAATATTGTGCCAATGGCAATGACTTTTTGCTCTTCCACACGCTCTTTACGCAAGGGGACTATGCAGACCTGGCTCGTGCAGTGTGCGATCGGCATAGTGGCATTGGGGCAGATGGGCTTGTAGCCTTACTACCATTTAGCGGTGATGGGATCGCTTACCAATGGGACTTCTACAATGCTGATGGCTCGCGCGCAAATATGTGTGGTAATGCTTCGCGTTGTGCAGCGCACTATGCTTATAGTCTAGGGCTAGCCCCTAGGGATCATAGCTTCATCACGCATTCTAGTATGCAAGCGCAAGTAATTAAAGTGAGTGTAAATGGCAAAGTCGTTTCTAGCAATCTTGGGCTATATCGCAATTTTTTTGCTCTGCGCGCGCTGCCCAGTAATGCAGTGCAAACACTAGATTCTACCTGTTTGCCTATAAGCTTGCTAGACGCTACAAGGTGGTTTTACATCGATACAGGTGTGCCACATTTGGTGTGCTTTGTACAGGATTTAGCTCTTGTTACAGAATCTAGTACGACTACAAAGGTATTTATGCAAGAGCTACGCAAGAGCTTTAATGCTAATGTTAATCTAGCGTATGCTACAAGTAGTGATGAGGTCTATCTAGCTACTTATGAGCGAGGGGTAGAGAATATTACGCTTGCGTGCGGGACAGGTATGGCTGCAACTTTGCTTGTGGGATATAGGATGTATGGATTAGATTCTAGTGTAACTTTAATCCCTCCAAGTGGTGATCGGCTCAAGTTATGGTGTGAGCCTTTTGCAAAAGGGGATTTAGCTTCGGGTGAGCAATTTGACAAGATCGAGAATTGTGTGAAAGACACGACTACCAAAGTCGCTAACTTTTCACAAAATTCTCAAAGCTTGCAAAGCCCCACCGCAAATCTTAGAATCCTTGAAGAAGAAAGTTTAATGCCCAAGGTAGATTCTACTAGGAGTGAGATCCCAACCCTAGAGCACATTAATGATCTAGAATCTCATGCTTACTCTGGCGATATGGAAGTGTTTTTAGAAGGGGAAGTGCGATGTGTAGCTGTGTGTCACACCTGCTAGAGTTGATTAAGGGGATATTATGCAGCTTTATTATCCGCTAGCTAGCCAGTCTGCTGGCATTATTGGACTTAGCTTTAGCACACTTTGTGAAGATGATGTGCAGTGCGTGCTTGCTATGCGCAATGATAAACGCGTGGCAAGCTTTATGTATGTGCAATCTATCAGCCTAGAAGCGCATAGAGAATTTATCGACTCGCTTAAGGACAATCCACGCTCTAAATATTGGCTTTTTAAGTGTGGGAGTGTGGTGCTAGGTGTGGGCTCTTTGAGTAGGATTTCTTTGCACAATGCTCACGCGTATGTTGGGGTTTATACAAATCCGTTTTTGAGCAAGCAGCAGCGGAGTGCGCTGTGTAAGGATAGCACATTTAGCAGTGTGGGGGAGATGATACTAGCAGCCCTAGAGCAAGCAGGCAAGCAGATAGGACTACACGCGCTCTATCTTGAAGTGCTAGAATCCAACGCGCACGCTAGGGCATTTTATGAGCGCAGTGGCTTTATTTTGCAAGGGAGATTACGTGAGTTTATCCGCGCTAATATGCCTGCAAACTCGCTTACATTAGCAAAGCAACAAACCCAAGAATCTACCACAGATTTTGTCAATGTGTGTATATATGGCAAAATGCTCACAAAAGCAGATTCTAGGCAAGAGGATTTAGATTTAGGTGAGCATTCGCACGATTTTTTGGATTCTAGGGTAGTTATTACCGACAAAGTAACTCCTACTCCAAAATCCCCACAAAGCCTCGTTGCAGTGCCTAGAACCCTCGAAAAAGAAAAACAAACAGAGAGTGCAAAAGTAGATTCCAGCAATGCCACCATTGTAAATAAGTCTGCGCAGGATTCTAGCAGCAAAGCCCAAAGTTTAGCAAAATTGCTACTTGTGGCAGAGATTTCAGCCAATCACAATCAAAGCCTACGCCTTGCTAAACATACCATAAAAGCTGCCAAAATCGCAGGCGCAGATTTTATCAAGCTACAAACCTACACGCCAGAGTGCCTAAGCATTGATAGCACTAGGTCACATTTCCGCATAGATTCTGGCACGCTTTGGGATGGGGAGAGTCTCTATGATTTGTATCAAAAGGCTTACACACCTTTTGCGTGGCATAAGGAGCTTTTTGACTATGCTAGAGGGCTTGGTGTGGGTGTGTTTAGCTCGCCATTTTCTGCCAAAGCTTTAGAACTATTAGAGAGCCTAGAGTGTCCAATGTATAAAATCGCAAGCTTTGAAATCACAGACACACCCTTGATTAAGCTTATAGCTAGCACCAAAAAGCCCATCATCATCTCCACAGGCATTGCTACACACCAAGAGATCCTAGAAGCTTTGCAAGCTTGCTATGATGCAGGCAATGATGACATTACGCTTTTGCTTTGCACAAGCTCCTATCCTGCGCCATTAGAATCTGCTCAAATCGCATCTATGCCATCACTTGCGCGCTATGGAGTGAAATATGGGCTAAGCGATCACACGCAAGGCGATATATGCGCACTTTTGGCTTGCGCGCTAGGGGCTAGTATGATAGAAAAGCACTTTATCATTAGGCGGTCTTTGGGAGGCGTTGATGCGGAGTTTAGTATGGAGGCTAGGGAGTTTCAAGCTCTAGCACGCAAGCTAAAATCCGCGCGCCTAGCACTTGGTAGCAAAGATTTAGATAGCAAGCTAGAATCTAATGCCAACTCCAGTGGGCGCGCCTTTGCCCGATCGCTTTTTATCTGTGAAGATATAAAAAAGGGGCAGATTCTAACGCCTAGCAATATTCGATCTATTCGACCAAGTGGCGGACTATCGCCAAAATTTCTCCCTGAAGTTTTGGGTAAAAGAGCGAGTAGAGATTTAGAGAAAGGCTCGCCGCTTAGCTGGCAAGACTTTAGCTAGCGCATACGCAGTAAGTAAGATTCTAGCTCTTGTAGGACTTGATCCCATTGCCCATAGACATTTTGCGCAAAGACTTCCCCACCGCAAAATCCACTAAAGCGGCTTTTGCCTATCTCACCCCATCGCCAATCATACCGCTTATATGCTAAAGTCGCGCACGGCACGCCAAGTGCTATGGTTAAGTGCGCTACCACAGAATCCACACTTATCACCAAATCCATAGCTTTGATCAAGCGTGCAGTATCATCAAAATCGTGCAAAGCATAGGTGTGCAAGATAGAATCTTGTGTGTTTGTAGCCTTTGTGTGTAAGTCTTTTAGGGAAGCTTTGGACTCTTTGATGAGTGTGTTTAGAGTATGGGCTTCTACAATGGATTCTAGTGATTCAGGCTGGATACAATGCAAGGAGAATCGCAAGCCCTTTTGCGCACAGGCTTGGAAGCAAGTAAGCAACTTCTCAAGAGGGATTGACTTGTATTTGGCATAGGCGAAGTTGGGGTTTGAGTGGAAGAATATCCCTATGCGCAAGGTTTTAGTGGTGTCCTTTGGCGTAGGGCTAGTGAAGTTCTCTACAATGCTCTCTAGCCTTGAATCTTTCATTGCTTGTGTAGCAGAATCTAGCAGAGCAAGCTCATCAAGCGTGCTATGGCTTGCTTGGGCGTGCGGGCTAGCAAATACATCGCGTAAATACACGGCATTATGTCTAAAATCTTCAAGTAGAGAAATCCCCAGCACATAGGGCAAACTAGGCAAGGAGATACAATAATCAAAGTCATTAAAATCTTCTTCCACGATAGTAAATCGCTTGGCAAAAAGCCTGCGCAAAGGAGCTTGCACAAAGACATACTTCTCTTTGCACTCTAGGCTATCAATAAAGCGTGCAAACATCACACTATCGCCAAATCCTTGCTCGTGGAAGACAAGCACGCGTGCATTTTTGATACATTCTCTAATCGCCGCTGGCTCTGGCAAGATGGCAATATGCCTTGAGCTTTGGAAAAACCGCGTATTATCCATCTCCTGCTTGGCAAGCTTTAGTCGCTCTTGGTAATAGCCAAAACCTCTCTCAAACACCCCTACACTAAGCAGTAAATGCGCGTAGTTTATGACATATTCAAACTTTGGGACGATCATATAGCACTTTTGGTAGAGTCGCTCCGCTTCTCTACTTTTACCCGCATAGCGCAGGGCATTAGCATAGTTGAAGTAAAAATCCGCGCGCGAGATGTTATAAGCGTGGTAGATCTCTTCACTCTCACCGATTTCTTTAAGCCTTGGAGCAAAGTATGGCTCTAAATTTTTATACAGCACCAGCGCAGAATCTAAATCATCAATCATCACATAAGTATGCGCTAGATTAAAGTGAGATTCAAGGCTTTGGCAGGTTTTATACAGTGCGATTGCTTGGGGGTAGGCTTCTACTTTGGCATAGAGATTGGCGAGATTGTAGGCGGCTTGGGTGTCATTGGGTGATAGCTTTAGCACTTCTTGGTAGGCGGCAATGGCACTTTGGCTCTCGTCCGCTTGGCTTAGGATTCTAGCTAGGTTGAAGTATATGTCTGGGTTGGTGCTTGGGAGAAATGGCGCGAGCGTTAAGGCAGCGTCTTTTAGAGAGCCAGCTTTACGCAAAAGCTCAGCTAGATTTATGGCTATACTCTCATCATTTGGTGCGAGCTTTTGGGCGTTTTTGAGATAATCGATGGATCGTGTAATATCACCTAGATGATATAAGCTCATCGCGCAAATAAACCATACTTGCGCACTATTTGGATCTTGGGCTAGGGATTGTGTGGCAAATTGTAGGCAAAGGGGATAGTCTTTACTTTCATAAGCGCGCGCAATATCGGTAAATGTGGCTGTAAGTTTTGGAGAATTCATCTAGCCCATTCTAGGGGTATTGCGCACACGGAGTTATTTGTTGGTAGTTTTACGATATTCAAGGATCATTGCATAGACTTCATCTTTCAGGCGAAGCTTTTGTTTTTTTAAGACTTCTATTTCTATGTTACTAAGATGTTCTATACCATTTTCAGCATTTTTGATCTTTTGATCAAGCTCGTTGTGCTCATCAAAGATTTTTTCAAAGTGGGCGTTATTCATTTTTAGCGTGTGGATTTCATCACGATATTCGTGGAACATTTTGGACTCCTTTTGGGCTTGGACTTGGGGTAATTGTAGCATTTTAAGCTTAATTTCTGCTAGGATAAGCGACTAGTTTGCAAGATAGGAAGAGAGATGAAAGCAGAGCGACAATGGTATAAGGAGTGGAGAGAAAATCTAGGTAATCTCTTTGCAAAGTTGCGACATACCTGTGCGCTTTGGTATCGGTTTTTGACCTATAGACAAGAGATGTTCTACTATGCTTCTTCGCTTAGTTTTTATATGATTTTCGCGCTTATCCCTATGCTGTTTATCACCTTTTCTGTTTTGCCAGTGTTTTCGCATTTTCAAGACAAAATTGTCGATGTTGAGCGACTTATACTCTCAAATATTCTCCCTACAAACGCGGAAGTAGTGATGAACTTTATGAATACATTTTTAGAAAATGGTAGCAAAATGGGCATAGTTGGGGTGATTTCAGCCTTTATCACTTCACTGCTATTTTTCCGCAACTATGAGTTTATCACTTCAAAGATGTTCAACTCAAAACCTCGTAAGTTTTTTGACTCTTTGATGATGTATTGGACGATGATTACACTCTTCCCCTTTGCTTCTGTGGCAGTATTTTACCTAAGTCTTAGCGCGCAGCAGCTCCTTGATATGCACTCAAAGTCATTGATGTATTCACAGATTTTTTCTTGGCTTGCTACTTGCGTGCTATTTTTAGTGCTTTTTAGGATTTCGGCAAATAAGCCCCTGCATAAAAAGACACTGCTTGTCTCCTCGTTTGTTTCTGGGAGTATTTGGTTTGCTATGAAAAATCTCTTTGTCTATTATGTAACGCTTAATACCACATATTCCACACTCTATGGCTCGGTGTCTATCGTGCTGTTTTTAATGATATGGATTTATGTCTCGTGGCTGGTTATGCTCTTTGGTATGAGAGCGTGTCAGGGGATTTTGCAGTGCTTTGCTTTAGAGAAATCGCCCCCCACCCAAGATGATATGATCTAGCTATGACAAAGCTTAAGATGTGTGGGTTATGGAGAGAAGAGGATATAGCATGTGCTAATGCACTTATACCCGATTATATCGGCTTTGTATTTGCGCCAAGCCCACGCCAAGTAAGTAAAGAACAAGCAAAGTACCTAAAATCACTCTTGCACCCACAAATCCAAGCAGTAGGAGTGTTTGTCGATATGGATTTGGGGCAGATTATCAAGCTTGTGGAGTCTGGTGTGATTGATGTGATTCAGCTACACGATAGCCATTTGCGCGAGAGTGAGAGTGAAGAGATTTTTGATCAAAGAGAAGCCAAAATCCACTTTTTACGATCGCGCGTAAAAGCCCAGATTTTTAAAGCCATCGCCACTACAAGTGTGCGCGCGATACTTATCCAAGAGCAAAGTCTAGCAGATATGCTACTATTAGATAATGCCAAAGGTGGGAGTGGGGAGCAGTTTGACTGGGAGTATATACAGCAAGCAAGGGAGCAGGGTTTTAAGCGAGATTTTTTCCTAGCGGGTGGGATCAATGCTAGCAATCTCTCTAAAGCCATAAGCTTTAAGCCCTATGGGATTGATCTCTCTAAGGGGATAGAATCTAACAGACACAAAGACTGCCAAAAAATGCGTGAAATTGCTGATAGGACTCGGCTTTTTTAAAAGCTACGCCCTGCTTATTTTGTCATTGCAAGCGGATTTATCCGTGTGGCAATCCACTGCGGAAGTCTCGCAATGACAGAAAAAGTGTAGAGCTGCATCCACGCTTGGGGTTTCTTGGTGTAAAGCGATATGCTAGAATCTAGCTCATATCATCTAGTGCAGTTCGAATCTCCCTTGCATACTCGCCAAGCTTTTGTAGCCTTGTTTCTTCACTCTCGCTAAGTGCGCAAATACTAACCACTGCACTACCTATAATCACTCCATCAGCATAGCGGGCTATATCCTTTGCTTGTGTAGGAGTGGAGATCCCAAACCCCACTGCCACAGGGGTTTGGCTTGCTTGCTTAATGCGTGCAACAATGGACTCATTACTTATTATATGCTTGCGCACACCCGTAACACCCAGCGAAGAGACGCAGTAGATAAATCCTTGCGCACTTTGGGCTAGCATTTCTATGCGTTCATCACTTGTAGGCGCGATTAGGGGGATTAGATCTAGCCCTTGAGAGAAGCGTGCAAACTCATCTCTCTCTTCATACGGCACATCAGGGATAATCACGCCATCTACCCCAAGCTCTCTAGCTTTAGTGAAAAACTCTTTGCTTCCATAAGAAAACACAATATTGGCATAAGTCATAAATACAAGGGGTATATTGCTTTTGGCACGCACTCTTGCCACAAGCGCAAAGACATCTGTCGCGCTTGTGGCAGAATTTAGCGCGCGCGCGGTGGCTTTTTGTATCACATCACCCTCTGCTACAGGATCAGAAAATGGAATACCTAGCTCGATAATATCCGCGCCATTTTCTATAAGTGTATAAATCGCCCTCTCACTAAAATCTAAGCTAGGATCGCCACAGGTGATAAATGGGATAAATGCCTTCCTTTTGCTAAAGGCTTGTGCGATATTACTCATAAATCTCCTCCCCTTTGTATCTAGCCATAGCGGCGCAGTCCTTATCGCCTCTACCAGAGAGTGTGAGTAAGATGAGCGAGTCTTTTGGTAAATCTTTGGCGACTTTGCGCACATAGGCTATGGCGTGGGAGCTTTCAATAGCGGGGATAATACCCTCCATCTTCGATAGATACTCAAATGCCCCTACTGCTTCATCATCAGTAATTGCGACAAACTCTGCACGCTTTATATCGTGCAAATACGCGTGCTCTGGTCCTACCCCGGGGTAATCAAGCCCCGCAGATATGCTATACACAGGCGCGATTTGTCCGCACTCATCTTGGCAAAAGTAGCTCTTCATTCCGTGGAAAATCCCCATCTTACCTGTGGTAAGTGTGGCAGCAGTTTCTTTGGTATCAATGCCCTTGCCCGCTGCTTCACAGCCTATAAGTCGCACGCTAGAATCTTTGACAAAGTGATGAAAACTTCCTATGGCATTGCTTCCGCCACCCACGCACGCTACCACCATATCTGGTAGTTTTCCCTCTGCTTGCAAGATCTGTGCCCTAGATTCTAGGGAGATGACACTTTGGAAGTCTCGCACAATCATAGGGAAAGGGTGCGGTCCAACAGCAGAGCCTAGTAGGTAGTGTGTATCTTCTATGCGCATACTCCACTCGCGCAGAGCTTGTGAAACTGCATCTTTTAGCGTGGCAGTCCCACTTGAGACGATATGCACCTTTGCTCCAAGCAAGCGCATCCTATAAACATTAAGTGCCTGTCTTTTGGCATCTTCTTGCCCCATAAATATCTCGCACTCAAGTCCCAAAAGTGCCGCACCTGTGGCACTTGCTACGCCGTGCTGCCCCGCACCTGTTTCGGCGATTATGCGAGATTTACCCATTTTTTTGGCAAGTAGTGCCTGTCCTAGGACATTGTTGATTTTATGTGAGCCGGTGTGGTTTAGGTCTTCGCGCTTTAGGTAGATTCTAGCTCCTAGATCTTGACTCATCTTTTTAGCATAGTATAGGCGCGATGGTCGCCCAGCGTAGTTATCTAGCAGTTCTTTTAGCTCTTGTGTAAAGCTAGGATCTAGTTTATAGCGCGTATAGGCTTGCTCTAGCTCGATAATGGCATTCATAAAAATCTCTGGGACAAATTGCCCGCCGTGCTCTCCAAAGTACCCACTCTTCACTTTTAATCCTTTGCACCTAGATCTATGCGTATAACTTCTAAAACCGCAAAGTGTAGCGTGATTTTACAAAGAGAATCCTAAAATACCCAGCCACACTGGCTTAGAATCTGCTAAATCCTATGAGCTAGATCCTAATGTTACCATTGCCATAAATTAAGTATTTTGTCGTAGTTAAATGTACTGCGCCCATAGGACCTCTTGTATGCAACTTTTGTGTAGAGATTCCCATTTCCGCGCCAAGCCCAAGCTCACCACCATCATTAAAACGACTAGAAGCATTCACAAACACAGCACTTGCATCGACATATTCGCAAAACTTCCTAGCAGAATCTAAGCATTGTGTGATGATGATCTCACTATGCTTAGAGCCATATTTATCAATATGCTCTAAGGCTTGTTGCATAGATTCTACTATCTTTAGCGCGATGATTTTATCCCCAAATTCTACGCCAAAGTCGCTTGCACTAGCTAGGTTGAGTCCATCTCTCTTCCCAAGCAGGTCAAGCACTTCTGCTTGCGCGCGCACTTCTACGCCGTTTGCTAGCAGTGCGGTTACTAAATCTGGCAAAATCTTCTCTACACTATCACGGTGGATTAGAATGCTCTCAATAGCATTACACGCGCTTGGTCGTGAAATTTTGGCATTTAGGCATATATCAAGTGCGTGTTGCTTAGAGGCAGAGCTATCAATATATGCGTGGCATACACCCTTATCGTGAAAGATGACAGGGATTTTGCTATGAGTGGTTACAAACTCTATAAGCCCCGCTCCACCACGCGGGATCACTACATCGATATATGTCCGCTCTTGTAAGATTCTAGCCAAGTCTTCCCTAGTAACAAGCCCAAGTGATTGCACGCATTCTTTAGGGAGCGCGCTAGAATCTAGCGCGCGCGTGATACAAGCAAGTAGGGCAGTGTTTGAGTGATGGGCTTCTTTGCCTCCTTTTAGTAAGATGGCATTGCCAGATTTTATACACAAGGCAGCGGTGTCAATTGTTACATTTGGGCGAGATTCATAGATGATACACACCACCCCTAGCGGAATCCTAACTTGCGTGATTGTAATCCCACTAGGGCGTACCCCACCGCTAACCACCTCGCCTAGCACTTCTGGCTGGGATTTGATCTCTTTGACCGCTTGGATCATACTCGTAATCGCGCTATCATCAATGCGCAAGCGATCAATCATCGCGGGCGATAGCCCGTTTTCACGCGCATTTGCAATATCTTTGGCATTTTCTTCTTGCAAGATAGCGCGGCTAGATTCTAGCTCATTGACTAGGCATTCTAGCGCGTGGTTGCGCATTTTCGCGCTGGTGTGGGCAAGGATCTTGCTTGCTTGCTGTAATGCTTGTAGTGTGCTTGCATACTCCATAGAAATCCTTTACTCTAAGATTGCCATATCATCACAGTGGATTAGGCAGTCTCCATAGCTCTGTCCTAGAATCTTAGCGATATCTTTAGAATCCCTGCCGATGATTTGTGCGCATTCATAGCCACTATAGCGTGCTTTGCCTCTGGCGATTTCTTGGTGTTGTGGGGTATATATGCTCACCACATCGCCTGCTTCAAAGCTCCCTTGTACTTCTAACACACCTTTTGGTAGAAGTGATTTACCATCTTTTATGGCTTTTTGCGCTCCATAGTCGATATAGAGCTTGCCTTTAGGGATTGCTACATAGCTGATATAAAATTTACGCTTTTTGATAGCATTTGCTGGGAGATGGAAATAAGTACCGACATCTTCACCATTGAAAAACTTAGCAATATTCTCTGCATTTGCTCCTTTGATGATAGCGACATTGCAGCCCGTTTGCATTGCCTTTTTGGCAGCCTTTAGCTTGCTTGCCATACCGCCTGTGCCTACCGCGCTATTTGTATCCTGCTCCGCTAAGTTGGTGATTTGCTCACTTATTTCGAGCACTTCGCTAATGCGCTTGGCATTTGGGTTTGTAGCTGGATTTGCGCTATAAAGCCCATCAACATCAGAGAGTATAAGTAGCAAATCTGCATCAATCATTCCTGCTACAAGCGCAGCTAGATTGTCATTATCTCCAAAGGTTTCGATATATTTTAGCTCATCAACTAGCACTGGGTCGTTTTCATTAATGATAGGGATAGTCCCCAGCTCTAGCAGTCTCCTAAGCGCAGCACTTGCGTAGAGATAGCGTTTAGGATTTGAGAGGTCATCTTTAGTGAGTAGCATTTGAGCGATGTGCAAAGAATGTTTACTAAAGGCTTGCTCATACTGCCAAAGTAAGCGTGCTTGTCCCACTGCCGCACAAGCTTGCTTGTCAATAATATCCTTTGGTCGTTGCAGAAAGCCTAGTAGGCTAAAGCCACTTGCCACTGCACCTGAAGAGACGATTACAATCTCGCTAATGCTAGCTTTTAGCGTGGCAATTTGCGTACAAAGGGCATTAATACGCTCCACTTGCACGCAAGTGCTTTCACTACTAGAGTCTAGTGGTTGTGTCAAAATCGAGCTACCGATTTTGATCACAAGTCGCTTGCATTCTATGCTTCGCAGCTTAGAGTGCGCGCCTTGACTCATTGAAATAAGCCTTTAAGCGCGTCTATCGCTTTATCTTTATGCTTATCAAACTCATTTTGTATCACTTGCTCCGCTTTTTTACGCACAAACTCACTAAAATCTACTTCTATTTGCGGTGCGCTTAGTGTGCCATTGATATGCACATCGATAGAATCTTGCTTGATGGCAGTCTTTAGCGTGGCTTTGATTGAGTTTTTTTCAAGATCTGTTAGGATACTGTCTCCTTGCATAGAGAAGTTCCCGCTTTTTGCGCTAAATGTGGAAGTTAGATGCAATTTGTTGATTTGAGATTCTATGCCTACACTATTAAACATAAGCCCCGTTAGATCAAACTGCACATGCTGCTGCAAGAGATTACTTAAGTCATTTTTTATAAAGTGTCCTTGGGATAGCGTTGCGCGTAAATTCCCACTCTGCCTTGCTAGATTATAGGTGAGCTTGCCATTTGCCTTAGCACTGAAGATTTGGGGATATTGTGCCATTTTTAGCAAAGAGAGTGTATCAAGATCATTAAGCTTGGCACTAAAGTCATCGCCATTAAGCTTGACATCAAGCTGTCCGCCTAGGCTTTGTGTGTGGAAGTCTGCTTCTATGGATTGTGCGATCTTGACTTTACCATTGGCTTCAATCTTGCCCAAAAGCTCAATCCCCGTTAGGAATTTTAAGGCTTTTAGATTGGGGATTGTGATGGTATAGGGCGTGGTGATTGTGGTGCTATTAAGATCGATTGCAATGGGATTTAACACAAGATTTGCAAGACTAGATTCTAGTGTGAAGTCCGCTTCTCCTACGCCTTTTTGCAAGCGGGCATTGCTTTTATAGGAAAATGGCGTATTGGGCATAGCTAGATCAAACTCGCGCTTGATTGTATCACCTATCACCATACCCTTTAGACTAGAGATGACTTGTGCGCTTATGCCTTTATCTAAATCCCAAATTTCCCCGCTGGTATCTTCTAGTCCAGTGGCGTATTTAGGCAAATGGAGCATAAAGAACACTTGCTCGAGCTTTAAATTCTTGCTATCAAAGGCGATCTTTTTAGGAGAGAAAGATTCTAGCAAAGCAGTGTAGGTAGTATTAGATTCTGCTATATCGCTTTTGCCAGAAATTTTCATTTGTGAAGCTCCGCCTATAACCTCGCCATTAGTGCGAAACGCCCCCCTAATCTTCATCCCAACAAGTGGTGTGAAAGCACTAATATCGCTAAGATTGATAGAATAAGTGCTTTTAGTAAGTAGGGGTGAGAGCTGTGTATCACCACTTGAGATGATTCTACCTACATTGGCATTAAAGGCAAGATTGTGCTTAATGGTATCCATATCAAAGATTGCGCTAAGGTTTGCACTCCAACTAGTGCGTGGGATTTCTATGTCAAAGTCTTTTTGTATAAGCTCTTTAGAGAAGCCTCCTTGTGTGATGGCTAGCGTGGCTTGTCCATTGAAGTTTGGACTCTTATCTTGCGTGCCAGTAATATCAGCTTGTAATCCTAAAACTCCGCTAATATAGGGCTTTTGCCCAAGCATTGCTAGTAGCTCATCAATGCGCATAGCAGAGATTTTGGCAGTGATTTTTGTGGGCATAAGATCATAAAGTGTTGCATTGAAGGCGCTTGTTGAGCGTGCGATATTACTTGTAGCACTAACTACTAGCTCATCAAGCACTTTCCCCACCGCCTTAGCACGCACTTCAAACGCCCCTGCTAGCTCTATGCCTGCCATTTCTCCAAGGAGTGAAATATCATTAGCATCGACTAACAAATCAAAATCCACCCCTAGTGTGAAGAGATTGTATCTACCACTTAGATCGATGATGAGCTTTTCCCCATTTTTTAGCACGATATGCGTGCTAGTGAGCCCTAGTGAGAATCTATCTAGCGTGAGCGGTAGGGGTGAGTATTTGTTGATCTGTGTTTGTGCTATGGGCTTAATGATCGCATTGCCAATAGGACTAAAGACAAAGATATACACAAGCAGTACAAGCATACCAAGAATCCCAAGTAGCCAAAGTAGCAATTTTTTCACACAAACTCCTTTAAAGATAAGATTATAAATGCTCTACATAGCAAGCCGAGCTAAAGCTAAGAAAAACTTTCAGCATATCGCTATGCTCTTTATAATGATGAGCGCGGATAATATCTGCGCCATTTTGCAAGGCAAGCAAATGCAGGCTCAGCGAGCCACTTAAGCGGTCGTTTGGATGTGGTGCATTAAGTAGATCTCCAATGGTGCGCTTTTGACTAGCTCCTACAAGCACCCTTTTACCAAAGTGCTTAAAATGCCGTAAATGTTGGATTAGTGCTAGATTTTGCGCACTATCTTTAGCAAAGCCAAAGCCAATGTCTAAAATCACCTCTCCTACTCCGCTAGATTCTAGTAGCTCAAGCTTGCGCGTGAAAAATGTATCAATCTCACTTAGTAGATGTTTGTAGTTTGCTAGGCTTGCCATAGTCTCTGGCGTACCTTTTGTGTGCATTAGGATAAAATCTGCGCCAAAGTCTCTCACCACTGCTAGCATAGCCCTATCTCCTAGTGCGCTTACATCATTGACTATACGAAAGCCAGATTCTAGCGCAAATGCTGCGGTTTTAGCATTGTAGGTGTCAATGGAGAAGCACGCCTTTGCACCTAGATTCTCGCGCTTGATGAAATCACACACTTCTTGTAAGCGTGCGATTTCATCAAGCGCGTTAATTAGTGGCGATCCCGGGCGAGAGCTTGCTGCGCCAATGTCAATGAGCCTAGCACCTTGGGTGAGTAGCTCTTGTATGGATTCTATGGCGCGTGCGCTTGTGTGGCGCGATGGTGCATAGAAGCTATCTGGTGTTAGGTTGATAATTGGCATAATTTCTGGGGTAGGGGGACTGCTTGCTAGGGTGCTAGAATCTAAAGCCTTAGATTCTAGGTGGGATTGTAGAGTTTGACTAAGGGATTTTAGCGCGAAAGGTTGGTGCTTGCATTTTGTGATAACGCGCTCAAGCTGGGATCTTGTGGCAATGAGTAGGGCATTGTAGGAGGGCTTTTCACAAAGTAGAGCATCTCTTGGCGTGGCAAGATCACCGCCTACGCTAAGCAACTCTTGCTTTAAAATATGTAGCTCAGCTGGTCGCAGCTCACGAAGGAGAAAGAGTAGGATTTCCCCCTTTTTGCGCATAATCTTTTCCCCCGTGCGATCAGACCCAATAGATTCTAGCACCGCGGGGAAAAACCTTGGCTCAATCCTAGAGCAGAGCATTAGGCACTCGCTTATGTGTTTTGTAGTAGATCATTAGCAAGAGATTTAAGCAGACAATGTGCTTAGGGCGGTAGTTTTCTAGCTGGGCTAGCGCACTATCAAACATCGCTAGCTCCATTTCACTAAGCTTAATACCCTCTTTAGCTACAGAGTGCAAGATAGAGCCCACGAGCTGTCTGCCGTGGATCTTGTTATCTTCATTATCCTTGGCTAGGGTGGTTGTGTAGGTGTAGATAGATTCTAGGCTAAGGGTGGATAGCGTGAGTGTAAAGGGGGTAATGAGCTCTCTTACACGCTTATCAGTCAGTAAGCAACGCGAGCGAATGGTAGGAATAAGGGCGGTTTTATTGCGCGAGATTAGGATAAACTTGATCTTTTCTGGTGGCTCTTCTAGGGTTTTTAGTAGCGCGTTTTGTGCTTCTGTGCGGAATGAGTGTGCCGCGATGATTAAGGTCTTTAGCGAGTCAGTAGCAATATGGGCTTCTGCAATGATGTCGTGGATGTGCTTGATTTGGATTTCTGTCTCTTCATAAATGCGCACATCGCTAGGATTTAGTGTGTTAGTAATATGCTCTACTTCTTCTTGTATGTCATTGACTAAAATAATTTCCCCTATCATAGCCTTTAAATCCCACTACTCAATCACTACGCGATTAAAGATACTCTCATATAAAGCCTTTTCAAACAATCGTAGCATCTCAATGAGCTTATAGTCTAAAAATTCATCATTAGCACGCAGAGCAAACGCCCCCCTAATACCCTCTTCCATTACCCAAAACAGCCCATACTCCTTACTTCTGCATAAATCAGCGATGCGGTTATTGATTTGCCCAACATACCAAAACATATAATCCCCATAGGCAATATCAAGCATATTGATCGTATTGTCTATCGAGGTATTGTCCATACTAGATTTTTGGGCAGAAAAGTCCGCACCTAGTAGGCGATTAAGCGAGAATATGGGGAGAAGTGGGCGATGAGTGCCACCATAGTAGAATCTAGAGAGAGCGTAAGTGCCAAACCACTCCCTGTGCTTATCAGTAGCAAGTAGTAGTGTCCCGCCTCTTACAATATGTTTAATCGCGCCGAGCATAGTGTCAGCAAATAGCGCGCGGTCGATTTCTAACCATTCTCTATCGTTTGCCCATTTTTTATACTCAAGGCGCATAGTTTCTAGTAGCCACGAGCGGAAGTCGGTGTTTTTCATAGCCCCTACTTATCTAATTCATAGGCATTGTGCAAGGCGCGCACTGCAGTTTCCGCGCTTTTTAGATTGATGACCATAGAAACTTTGATCTCACTTGTGCTAATCATCATAATGTTGATATTCTCATTTGCCAAGGCTTTGAATGCCACGCTTGCCACGCCAGAGTGGGACTTCATACCCACGCCTACAATAGAGACTTTTGCAATATTGCAGTCATAGTCGATAGATTCTACATCGACTTCAAAGGGTTGTAGCACGACTTTAGTTTGCTCCACATCTGTTAAGGGGATTGTGAAGTCTATATCTGTTTTGCCATCTCTACCGATGGTTTGGACAATCATATCGACATTGATATTCCCGCTAGCTAGCGCGCCAAAAATCTCTGCGGCGATACCCGGGCGGTCGCGCACATCAGCTATACTTACCCGCGCTTGGTTTTTATCCAGTGCGATACCGCTTACAATGGGCTGCTCCATAATGTTCTCCTCTGTTGTGATAAGTGTGCCTTCCTTTTGGGTAAAAGAACTGCGCGTTACAAGTGTTACACCCCACTTTTTTGCTAGCTCTACGGAGCGGTTAAGCAGGACTTTTGCGCCCATTGAGGCAAGCTCTAGCATTTCATCGTAGCTAATCTTATCGATTTTCTTAGCATTTTTCTCTATGCGCGGATCGGTTGTATAAACGCCATCGACATCAGTATAAATCTCGCATAAATCCGCTTTCATAGCTCCTGCAAGTGCCACAGCAGAGAGATCACTACCACCTCGCCCAAGCGTAGTGATCTCGCCATTTTTATCCACCCCTTGGAATCCAGCTACCACCACGATATAGCCTTGCTCTAGCAATGATCTTGTGTAAGTAGAGTCAATGGACTCAATCCGCGCTTTTGTGTGGGTAGAGTCTGTCAAAATCCCTGCCATTTGCCCACTTAGTGAGATTGCCCTGCAGCCTTTAGATTCTAGTGCGATAGCAAGCAGTGCTGCACTCACACGCTCTCCTGCGCTTAGAGCCATATCTACTTCGCGCAGTTTAGGCAAGGATGTGAAGTATTTGGTGAAGTTAATTAGCATATCTGTCTGCCCGCTCATCGCACTTACTACGACAACTAGCTGTGGATTATTGTAGGAGTGTAGCGTATCGATGACGCGGTTTGCGACATTCTCGATTCGCTCACAATCTCCCATACTCGTGCCACCATATTTTTGGACAATTAGCATAGCTCTACGCCCCCTTGTGCTTGTGTGATAATAGGGAGAAAAAACGCAAGCACTTCGTGATACACATCGCGCTTAAAGTGTGTAACGCGCCTAAAAATTTCTTCATACTTCACAAACTCATAGCGTGAAAACTCTGGTGTGTGGGCTGTTAGATTGATCTTAGCAGTTGGCAAAAGTCTAGCGAGATAATACCGCTGCTTTTGCCCGATATACGGACGCATAGCGGTGATAACAGAGCTTGGGAAATCATAGCTCACCCATTCTGGATACTCTGCTAGAATCTCTATCTCACTTGTACCTATTTCTTCTTCAAGCTCACGCATAAGTGCGGACTCTGGACTCTCGCTCTCATCAATCCCACCTTGAGGGAACTGCCATACCCCTTGCATATCAATCCGCTCTGCTAAGAAAAATTCGCACACATCAGGGTAGCTAGGGGAGAGTAAAATCGCAGCGACATTGGGGCGGTAGAGAGTAGAATCCATAGTGACACTTTGCGTAAAAATAAGTTCGATTGTAGCCTAGAATGCTTAAATGCTAGCTTACAAGCCACCTAGCTTTAGGAGCTAGATTCTAGCTCTGTAGATTCTAGTGATTCTTTAGGCTTTTTCAGGGTCGTTTTTAGTAGGACATTTTCGTATTTGACAATGCAGTTTGCCGCGCTTACAATTTCTTTTAATGCTTCAGTACTAAAGGCTATGTCATTGAGTAGTGAAGTGGCTTGCGCAGAAGTGATTGTGCGGTCTTTGATTAGGTCTTGGATCGTGGTTATGGATTGGGCATTAGTCTTTTTTAAGACTTTTTTGATTGTTTTAATGCCCTCTTGGATATTGTTACTTGCGAGCTTGCGCTCATTTACAGAGAGCTTTTGCCCGCTTTGTGGGGCATTTTCATCTTGGAGATGTTTTAGGTCATAGAGTGTGTTTGCTAGCAAGGCTCGTATTTGTGCGTATTGGGCTTGCAGGGCTTCGTTACTTGCATTGGCGTTTCTAATAAGGCTTGCTTGGATTATTTTTAGATTCTTTGTGGCTTCAACAAGATTGCGCGAGGCTTTTTGGAGATTGCTTATCTCTGCGCAAAGTATAGGGTCTTGGCTATATGTGGTGCGCAAGTGCGTGGAGAAATCAATGATAGAGCTGAAAATGTTTTTAATAGCTTTTTCATAAATATTTTCTAGCTTAGTAGCATCGATACGGAGCTTTGTATTGGTGAAGTAGGTAGAATCTAGCCTTTGTGTGAAAAATATCTCCTTACTTGTGCCAATAACTACGCTTAAGATTGTGATTGTGTTTTCAAAGAGATGTATCACCTCCTTTTCTAAGCATTCTTTGGCGGTGCTTGGGTAGGGGATTAGATCAAAGTCTAAATATCTTGCATAGTCGGTATCATCTTTTGAAGTGGTGATAAATTTGCATAAAAATGCTTCAAACATAGGGATAAATGGTGTCATCAAAAGCACGGCGATGACATTGTAGATCGTGTGGAAAAGCGCGATTTTTAGCGCGTAGTCATCACTCGCAAAGCCAAAGAGACTGCTTACAAGCTCGACAATCTCCTTAAATACAGGTAAAAACGCCATACATACAATGGCTATAACGACATTAAAGAGCGTGTTGCCAATGGCAAGCCTGCGCCCATCAACACTAGAAGAGATAGAAGCAATCAGTGCGGTTACCACGCCGCCGACATTTGTGCCTATCACAAGAGCTAAGGCGTCATTGTAGCTAATGCTCCCAGAGCTTAGGGCTAAGATAATGATCGTAAGTGTGGCAAAGCTTGATTGCACAATAGAAGTGATTAAAATCCCTATCCCAAAAAATATCAAAAACGCCCAAAATCCGCCAAATTTCGCCGCCGCGTTTAGGTCGAAGTTTTGGTAGCTCTCAAAGCCTGTTTTGATGTAAGCAATCCCTAGGAAGAAGAATCCTATCCCAGCTAGGATATAGCCTAGGGATTTTAGATTCTTGTTTTTCATTAGCAAGAGCAAAACCCCAAGTGTGATGAGCGGTAGTCCAAGGGCGGAGACATTCATTTTCACCCCAATGCCAGCGATGATCCAGCCACTTGTGGTAGAGCCGATGTTTGCGCCAAAGACAATACCCAGAGCCTGTGCTAGACTCACTAAAGAGGCGGAGAGGAAAGAGAGGGTAAGGATTGTTACAAGTGTGGAGCTTTGCATAATAGCTGTGCTACTAAGCCCAAAAATGATTGCTTTTAGGCGGGTGTTGGAGAAGTTTTTGAGTACTTTTTCTAGCATACCACCGCTAAAGCCTTTAAATCCATCTTCTAAAAAGAGCATTCCTAGCAAGAAAATCGCTAGTCCAGAGAAGAGATGTTGCGCGACTTCGCTACGCCCCATAAGCACGATCCCCGCGATAGAAATAAGAGCTAAAATGACCATTTTGTAGTAGGTATAAATCTCTGATTTAAAACGCTTAAACATTGTTTATCCTTGCTTGATTTAGTGTTGTAAGATTTTTGTAAAGTGTAGCAGATTTTAGCCCTGTGTGGTAGGGTGCTTGTTTTAGGTGCGCTAGATTCTAGTAGAATCTAGGCTTGTGGTTGTGGCATTATGTGAGCGGGATTAAAGATTAGGTTGATTATAATGTGTGGTTTAATTTGGGCTTGCAAGGGACTAAGCGATGAAAGAGTGGATGCTGGGGATTTGGCTAGGGCTTTGTGTGTGCGTGGTGTGTGGCTTGGCTGGGGTGAAAAGTGCGAGCTATGTGCAAGACTCTAGCGAGTATGTCTCCTTTGGGATTGATATACACGATATTGATAAAGTGATAGAGAGCAATGCCGCTTCACTCCTTGACTCGCAGTATGTCCGCACGCTTCAGGGTAAAAGACTGCTAGCAATCGCGGATATTGCCAATGAGACAAGCGAAGATATAGATGTCGAGCTTATGGCTAGGAAGCTTGCTAGAGCGATGAGACAAAGCGGTAAATTTACGCTCACAAATGCTATTTCTGGCAGTGGCGCGAAAGCTGATAGATTTATCAAAGACTCTAGGAAGCTCACAAAAGACCCAAACTACAACCAATACACCACCCACGAGCAAGACACGCTCCAAGCCCCAGAGCTATCACTTAGTGGCAAGATTGCCCAAAGGAGCAAAAAGATAGGTGAAGTTGTGAGGGTTGATTATATATTTTTGCTCACTTTAAGTGATATAAAAACGGGCAAGGTGCTATGGGATAATGAAGAGATCATCTCTAAAGTGGCAGATCCTAGCGTCTCTAGTGAGATAGAGCGGCATAATGCGCTAAGGCAGAGAGAAAAGGAGCTGCAAGCTTTAAGGGTACAATGCAAAGATGGAGACAACAAGGCGTGCGGAGCACTTTTTGATAAAGGGGATATACAGGGGCTACAAAAGCTTTGTGATGAGAAAGTGGGCTTATCATGTATGTTTGTGGGGCTAGAGTTTCATTCTCAAAGCGATATAGCACAGGCAAAGGTGTGGTTCAAAAAGGGTTGTGATTATAATGAGCCTAACTCTTGTGGTGCGCTAGGGGACTATCATAAGAAAGCAAATAGCTACGCGCAAGCGCTTATGTTTTATGCCAAAGCTTGTGATGGTGGGATTATGCTGGCTTGTGGTCATGTGGGGATTCTCTATGCAGAAGGAAAAGGTGTGAAGCAAAATGGAGCAAAAGCTCTTGAGTTGTATAGGAAAGCTTGCGAGAGCGGAGAGGAATATGGCTGTGCTGGTGCTGGGTATATGTATTACTTTGGCAAGGCTGGGGTAAAAAAAGATTTAATCAAAGCAAGAAGTTATTACACAAAAGCCTGTGAGCTAAATCATGCTCAATCTTGTCATATTCTTGGTGTTATGTATGCAAATGGAGAGGGAGGGGCAAAAGATGAGATAAAAGCCCTTGATTTCTATGAAAAGGCTTGTGATTTAGGCAATGGACTTGGATGCAACAATGCAGGGGTTTTGTATGTTAGCAAGCAGCAATATGCCAAAGCAAGGAAGCTGTATGAAAAAGGCTGTGGGCTTGATAATGGAACTGCTTGTCTTAATCTTGGGGGGCGATATTACAATGGACAAGGAGCAAGGCAGGACTTTGCAAAAGCAAAAGAGCTCGCTGGTAAAGCCTGTGATTTAGGCGTTCAAGAGGGCTGTGAGTGGTATAAAGAGCTAAAAAATGCAGGGTATTAAAGCTAAAATCTAATCAAACAAGGAGCAAAAATGGTAGAACGATACGCAAGAGAGCAGATGAAAAAACTTTGGGATATGAATGCAAAGTATTCTGCGTGGCTAGAAGTAGAAAAGGCGTTAGTGCGTGGCTGGAATACGCTAGGGCTAATCCCTGATGGCGATTGTGAAAAGATATGCAAAAACGCGAAATTTGACATTGCTAGGATTGATGAAATAGAGTCTGTTACCAAGCACGATTTAATCGCTTTTACCACTTCTGTGGCAGAAAGCCTAGGCGAAGAGAGCCGCTGGGTGCATTATGGGATCACTTCTAGCGATTGCATAGATACTGCAGTAGCACTGCAAATGCGAGATTCTTTAAAGATTATTTTAGATGATATAGCTCAAGTGCGAGAGGCGATAAAAAAACGCGCTTATGAACACAAAGACACGCTAATGGTAGGGCGAAGCCACGGGATCCACGGAGAGCCTATCACTTTTGGGCTAGTTTTGGCGATTTGGTATGATGAGCTAGGACGGCATTTAAAGGCATTAGAATCTACTTTAGAAGTCATCTCTGTGGGGCAACTAAGCGGTGCAATGGGCAATCTCGCCCATACACCTATGGAGCTAGAAGAACTCGTCTGCAAAGAGCTAGGGCTAAAACCTGCCCCTGTGAGTAATCAAGTGATACAAAGAGATAGATATGCTAGGCTTATGAGTGATTTAGCTCTGCTTGCTAGTAGCTGTGAGAAAATCGCCGTGGAAGTGCGACACCTGCAACGCACAGAAGTCTATGAAGCAGAAGAGTATTTTGAATCTGGGCAAAAGGGAAGCTCTGCTATGCCACACAAAAGAAACCCCATTTTGAGTGAAAACATCACAGGACTTTGCAGAATGATACGCGCTTATGCCCTGCCTGCAATGGAGAATGTCGCGTTGTGGCACGAGCGGGATATTAGCCATAGTAGCGTGGAGCGATTTATCTTGCCAGATAGCTTTATCACCACAGATTTTATGCTAATGCGTTTAAAAGGACTGCTTGAAAAGCTCGTGGTGTATCCAAAAAATATGATGAAAAATCTCAATCTCACCGGTGGGCTTGTGTTTTCACAGCGAATCTTGCTTGAACTTCCTAAAAAAGGCGTATCACGCGAAGATGCCTATAAAATCGTGCAAAGAAATGCGATGAAGGTTTGGGGTGATTTGCAAGAAGGCAAAGCAGCGGTAAATGACAAGGGCGAGTCGCTTTACTTACAATATCTTTTAGCAGATAGCGAACTCGTGGGGCTTATCGGGCAAGAAGCAATCCGCGAATGCTTTGAGTTTAGCTACTACACAAAAAATGTGGATTCTATTTTTAAAAGGGTGTTTGGGGAGTGAGTTGAAACGCACAACACATAAGGAATAATTGTGAAAAATACATTAGCATTTGAGACTTTTCTAAGCACTCTTAGAGCGACAAATAGAGATTTGGGCTTTTTTGTGGATTGGCAGAAGTGTCTAGCACATAAAGATAAATTAAGCATTAGCCTTAATCATTTAAATCTTTTGTTGGGTGTGCCAAAGGATAGTTTGCAAGATAAGATTACTTTGCTTTTTGATGAGTATGCTAAGGCTTTTAATGTTTTGCCCTTGATTTTAGCAATTCGCAATGTAAGGGAGCTGACATTAGATTCTAATGGCGGTGAAACGCCCATTAATGCGTATTTGCAAAGCCCTAAGGGGATTTATGAATTTATCTGTGAGAGTGGGCTAGATTCTATCTTTGGTAATAGTAAGATTAAAGATTTAAATGACTTTGTCTTTGGTATTGAGGTGGGGTTAGATAGCAATGCAAGAAAAAATCGTGGTGGTGCTTTTTATGGAATCTTATTTAAAAGATCTTTTTACAAAGGCTAATTTAAGTTTTAAAGAACAAGTAAATATTGCAGAATTTAGCGATTTACAGGGAAGCTTTGGAGATGATAAAAAGCGATTTGACTTTGTGATTTTTGGGGAAACTATGAGCTATTTTGTTGAATGCAATTTTTATACAAGCGGTGGGAGTAAGCTTAACGAAACAGCTAGAGCATATCAAGAATTAGCCCCAAAATTTGATAAGTTTGCTGATAAAAACTTTGTATGGATTACTGATGGTCAAGGTTGGCACAGCAGTAAAAATAAATTGCAAGAAGCCTATAAAACCGTAGAGATGTATAATCTCAATAATGTAAAAGATTTTATTAAAAAGGCACAAAATGACCGCTAAATTTCACACGCTAATCCCTACTTTTACAAGTTTAGATTCTACATTTAGCCTTCATCAAGGCGATTGTAATGCCCTTTTGCCACAGATGAAAGAGAGTTTTGATGTGATTTTTGCCGATCCACCTTATTTTCTCTCAAACGATGGCTTAAGTATCCAAAGTGGCAAGATTGTGAGTGTGAATAAAGGCGAATGGGACAGGGGAGAAAATATTGATGAAATTGATAGGTTTAATATGGAGTGGATTGCAAGTGCAAAAATAGCCCTAAAGCCCACAGGTAGCATTATGATAAGTGGGACTTATCATAATATTTTTTCACTTGGCAGGGCGTTGCAAAAGCTTGATTTTAAGATCTTAAATATCATTACTTGGCAGAAAACTAATCCCCCACCAAACTTTAGTTGCCGCTATCTTACGCATTCTACCGAGCAAATCATCTGGGCTAGGAAAAGTCATAAGCATAAGCATATTTTTAACTATGAGATTCTAAAAAAGCTTAATAATGATAAACAAATGCGTGATGTGTGGAGCTTCCCAGCGATTGCTCCTTGGGAAAAGACCTTTGGCAAACACCCCACACAAAAGCCCTTAGCTCTTTTAGTGCGATTGCTTTTAATGGCGAGTAATGAAGATTCCATAATTTGCGATCCATTTTCAGGCTCTAGCACCACAGGTATTGCAGCAAATCTTTTACATAGGCAGTTTATAGGTATTGAAAAAGAAAGTGATTTTATCAATTTGAGTATAAAACGCAAGAGCGAGTTAGATTCTAAATTTAAAGATATAGAATCTAAAATAAGTGATTTGAAAAATTTATTAGTAAAAGTGTAGTGATAGTATGGATAACTCTATGAAAAATTATCATAAATCCCCACTTCGCTATCCCGGAGGCAAAAGCAGGGCAATAAAGTTTCTACAAGACTTTTTTCCTAAAGATTTTAAAGAGTTTAGAGAGCCGTTTTTTGGTGGTGGGAGTGTGGGGCTTTATCTCGCACAAACGCGTGAAAATATAAGCCTTTTTGCTAATGATTTAAACTATGATTTATACTGCTTTTGGCAGGTTTTGCAAGTGGATTCTATGCAGCTTATTGAAAAGATTCAAGAAATGAAAGAAAGCTTTAGAGATGGCAGAGCTTTACACACAGAGATTCTAAGCCACAGGAAGCAGGACTTAAACCCACTGCAAAGGGCAGTAGATTTTTTTATTTTAAATCGCATTAGCTTTTCAGGATTGCTTGATTGTGGAGGATATTCAAAGAAAGCTTATGAATCTCGCTTTACACAAAGCAGCATTGAGCGGCTTAAAGCAATGCCTAAAATTTTGCAAAATTTTCATTTTAGCAGTGATGATTATGAAGTGCTTTTGCAAAAAGAGGGGCAAGGCGTGTTTATATTCCTTGATCCACCTTATTTTAGTGCGATTAAATCAAAGCTTTATGGTAAAAAGGGTGATTTGCACACGAGCTTTGATCACAAAAGGCTTTGCGAGAATCTTAAAAACACAGCACATAAATTTCTGCTCACTTATGATGATAGTGAGTTCATTAGGGAGCTTTATAAAGATTTTTATTGTAAAGAATTTAGCGTGCAGTATGGTATGAATAATTTTAAACAAGATAAAGCACAAAAGGGCAAGGAGCTTTTAATTAGCAATTTTTCTTTATCTAGTTTTTCGCTTTTTAGTGCATAAGATTTCTATGGTATTCATAAGGATTGCAGGTGTAGGTATTGAGAGAATCTAGCTTTATAGATTTAAGCATAATTCTAAATGCAAAGAAATAGAATCTAAAACAAGTGATTAAAGCCATTAAACAATTTTCCAGCTTGACACTAGAATCTAAGTCTTAAACGCAGAGATCCCGCTATCTAGCTCTTTTGTCTTTTGCTCGGTGCTTTTTACGATAGATTCTACCTTGTTGCCAAGCTCCTTTGTGCGCGATGAGAGCTCGACTATTTGCTCGATCTTCTGGCTTAGACTAAGAGTTTTGGCAAACACTTCTTCGTTCTTTATGGCAATGTCGCTAGAAGCCTGCAAACTCTGGCGTAAAAGCTCCTTTGTGTGATGTGCATTGCTGATAAGCTCTTTTGTCTGCTGGGCGACTTGCTCGGCTTCTTGTGCGGTGATTTGGATCTCTTCGCCCACTTCTTGTATGCTCTGCACGCTTGCATTTGTCATCGCAGAAATCTCATTGAGCGATTTTTGCGTGCGCTCTGCTAGCTTGCGCACTTCATCTGCTACGACTGCAAAGCCCCGCCCGTGCTCGCCAGCGCGTGCAGCTTCTATGGCGGCATTAAGGGCTAGTAGGTTTGTTTGATCCGCGATGTCCGCGATAAATGAGAGTGTTTGGCGCGTTTGGTCAGCGTTTTGTACAAGGACCTTTGCACTCTCAAAAATCTGCCGATGATCTTGGTTTGATTGCTCCATTTTGCTTGCGACAGATTCTAGGTTGGTGATAAATTCATCTAAAGCATTTTGTGTGCTTGAGACACTTTCTACCATAGCAGCGATATTGTCCTTGACCCCTTGAGTCTGGCTGGCAATGTCTTTAGAAAAGCTATCAATGGTGTCAATATGGGCGACTTGTATGGCGGAGTTTTTGGAGAGCTCTAGGGAGATTTCATTGAGATTGATGATAGTCTGGAGATTTTCAGTGGAGACATTTTTGGCGATTTTTATGGTGTTTTGGATTTTCTCTATAAAGCGATTGAAAAATGACGAAGTGATCCCCACTTCATCTTGCCGCTTTATGGCGATTCGTTTGGTGAGATCACCCTCTTTGGTGCTAGTGAGATCCTGTGCCATAGCGCGCAAGACTCCAAGTGGGCGGATTAGCTCTCGCTCAAAAAACACCCAAAGCCCCCCCAAAGCCACAAGACAAGCCACAGCAGTGATACCAGTGACCCAATACATACTCTGCGTGATTCCCTCGTGTAGCTCTTTGAGTGAGATTTTTAGCTCCATAACGCCTAGCACCTCGTCTTTAGTTGCATTTGCGTGGCACATAAGGCAACTATCTTGCGCGATTAGTGGTTCATAAAGTAGAGCAAAATCACTTGTGTGTTCAAGCACAGACTCTTTTGTCTCAAACACCTTGCGCACCGCATCTGTGGGTACAAGTGGATCTTGTATCGCAAAGAGCTCTACCACGCTTGGGGCTTGATAGACCTTCACATCTTCGACTCCGGGGATACTTTTGGAGTCTTCCACGCTTGCTTCAATGGCGTCTCTTGAGCCGATATTCATACCCGCGCGGATTGTGTAGAAAATGGACTGACTAAGCATATTTACTGTATGGGTGGATTCCTTGGTGGCAAGCTTGTTGAAGTTGCTTTGCAGTAGGGCAATTAGCCCCACCACACCTATGATAAAAAACACAACCAGTGCAAAAATCATTTTCGCGCGAAAAGTTTTTAGCATTAGTTCTCCTTAATGCAATGTGCAAGCCAGCAATATGGTTTTTATAACAACCCCCCGATAGATTCTAGGGTAGCTGATTTTGACTTAGTTGTGGCTTAGTGTGTGGAGTCTTGGGGTTTGGCAAAAAAGCGATGAAAAAAGCCTGCGATATGCGTCTGTTTTGCGCGCGATAATGCCAGCGCGCCACTTTTTACATTTGTAGTAATCGTGGAGCCAGCACCGATGATTGAGTTAGACTCTATTTCCACAGGGGCGACTAGCTGGGTATCGCTACCGATGAAGACATTTTGCCCAATGATGGTGCGGTGCTTTTGTTTGCCATCATAGTTGCAAGTGATCACCCCTGCACCTACATTGCTTCCAGATCCTATTTCACAATCCCCAAGATAGCTTAAATGCCCCGCTTTCACACCATCTAAATGCACACTTTTTGTCTCTACAAAGTTGCCAATATGCGTGTGGGAGATGTGTGAGTGTGGGCGGATATGCGCCATAGGACCGATGTCACTATGCTCTATCACACTATGCTCTACTACACTACCTGCTTTGATATGAGAGTGTTTAATCGCACTAATGCCACAAATGCGGACATTGTTTTCTATCTCGCACTCTCCTTCAAACTCCACCCACTCTTCTAGGTAGATACTCTCTGGTAAGCGCATAATCACACCCTGATCCATCGCTCTTTGCCTAAGGGTTTGCAGGCGGATCGCTTCTGCTTGCGCTAGCTCGCTCTTAGAATTGACTCCCATAAACTCGCGCGCATCGCCATAGAAGGCGGTTATAAGAGGCACTTGAGATTCCTTAGCCAAATCTTCTCTAGCTAGGGCGATAACATCTGTGAGGTAGTATTCTCGCTGCGCATTATCATTATTAAGCTTAGGCAGTGTGCTAGCTAGTAGCTCTGTATCAAAGGCGTAAATTCCAGCATTGACAAGCGTTATATCTCTCTCTTGCTCGTTGCAGTCTTTCTCCTCGACGATTTTTAGCACTTTTGGCGTGTGTGAAGAAGTGGATTCTAGCACCACGCGTCCATAGCCACTTGGGTTCTCAAGTGTGATAGTGCTTAGGACAATGGGGGCATTTGTAGTGACAATAGCACGCATAGATTCTGGGCTAATTAGGGGCATATCGCCATTTAGCACCAAGGTGCGCGGATACTTTACCCTAAACATCTGCCCCCTAGATGCTAGCCCAGAGTCCATTAGCGCACCGCCTGTGCCCGGGAAGTTCTCGCAGTCTTGGGTATGCAGGGTTATAAACTCAAGCTTTGCGCCAAAATATTGGCGCAAATGCGCTTCTATGAACTCTTTTTGATGATAAAGCACGATATGCACATCGTCACTTACTAGTAAGGCTGCTTCGGTGATGCGTGCTATCATCGATTTGCCACAAATGCTATGTAGTACCTTGGGCTTGTGTGATTTCATTCTGCTTCCCACGCCTGCTGCTAGGATTATGGTAGAAAACTTAGCCATTAACTCTCCTTTACTTACTCTCCACACATTTATCAAACAAATACTTATGCTCTTGTGGCAATGCTTCATATATCGCTAATGCTAGCTCTTGTATCTCCCATAATGCGTGCTTGCTTGTGCGTAGTGTTAAAAAGTTTTGTAAGCTTCGTGCATTGATAGTCCAAGTAAGCTCTGTCAAGTAGCACTCTGGCATAGCATATTTAGCCATATCATTTGTTGTGCTAGAATCTAGCAATAATTCCTTTAGATTCTGTAATGCCTTGTGGCTAGCTTGATTTACCTTGTCATTATCTGTGAGTTTGATAAACTTGCTTGCCTGCTCTAGTGTGGATATATCTGCTCTCTTTAGCTCTGCTAATGTATATCTACTCGACTTTACTGAGTAGCTAGCTATCCTATGCCTAGCTAGCTCCTGTAAGCACGCACGAGATATTCCTTGTATGAAAAAGCTATACACTAAGCTTTCAAGGACACTCTGGTGCTTATAGATATTACCCACGCGATTGATAAGCTCTCTATCTTTCTCCCCACCACAATCACTCTTATCAAAGCTACTCCAGCAAGTGCGTATAGCGTGCGAGCATACTTCTAATGGTGTATGGTGGAGTAGGGTTATTTTAGGCGTGGTCATTTGGACTCCTTATCAACTAATGTGAAAAGACAATATTTAAAGCCTTAAATGCTTCATACAAATCTGTTTTAAAATGATACAAAATCCCGGGTATGATCAAAATCATCACTACAAAGGCTATACCGATTTTGAGTGGGAATCCAAAGGAGAAGAGATTAAACTGCGAATGTGTCTTCATAATCATACCAAAGACAATATCTGTAAGTAAAATCACTCCAAGTACGGGAAATGCCATAGCAAAGCCTAATGCGAACATATTTCCAAAAGCTCGGACAAGGTAGTTTGCAAGATTTGGTGAGAAACTCACTTGCCCTATGGGGAGAATCTCTAGCGTGAAAGCTACAAAGCGGAAGATTAGATGATGAAAGTTTAGTAGCAGTGCTAGAACAAGCGCACTTAGCATAACCACTTGCACGATGATAGGCTTTGTATTCCCACTTGATGGGTCATAGGCACTTGCCATAGTCATACCCATAGAAAAGCTTATGCTATCGCCTGCGATAAAAAGCGCGTTAAAAACGATTTGTAGCGCAAGCGAAGCCATAAAGCCTAGTGCTATCTCCATAAATGCTGCTAGCAGCAAATCAGGTAGGGTTGTAATGTTGGCATTTGTGTGCGCTAAGGGCAGAAACACAATGGTTAAAAAAAACGCCATAGCCCCTCGTACCGAGATGGGCACAAGCTGGGAGTCAAAAAATGGGAAAAATGTCAAAATCGCGCTAAATCGTAGCAAAAGTAGCAAAAACACAATGACATTGCCCTCTGTGAGATATGAGAGAAACTCCAACTTCCACGCCCCTAGAATCTAAGCTTTTAATACGATTTTGGTAAGAAGTAGATTCTAGCATAGAGAATCTTAGAAGCCACTATCTATTTGCAGGCACGCGCAAATGCTAGCTAAAAATACCAAGCTCCTAGCTCCTACAATAGCGTGTAGAGATAGAGCCCCAAAAGTCCCACACAAAGCACAAAAGGCACGACAAGCAATGCCACTAGCATATACTGCCAAAAGCTAATGTAGATTCCATATCGTTTAAGGCTAAAAAGCCAGAGCAAAGTAGCAAGAGAGCCAATTGGCGTGAGCTTTGAGCCGACATTACAGCCTAGTAAATGCGCGTAAATAAGCAGCTCTTTAGATGCTAGCAGAGCAGAATCTAGCACACTAGAATCTACAGCTCCAAGCCCCATAAAGTCCGCCAAAGCAAGATTACCAAGCATAACCGCGGGAAGATTGTTGATAAGGCTTGATCCCAGCGAGCTAATCACTCCCACGCTAAAGATCCCCAAAGGCACGCTAGAGAGTAGATTTTGCAAGGGATAGGCTTTCTGCACGCTAAAGACCACAATAAAAAGCCCCAGAGAGAATACCACGATCCCAAAGGGTGCGCTCTTAAGACAAGATAGAACCCTAAGCCTGCCATACAGAAGCAGTGCTCCCACGCACACTGCCACCACCACGCACAAAGGCACGCCAAAGCTTCTGCCCTGCAGTACACCAAGTAGCAGTATCCCCAAAACCCCAAGGCAAAATATAAAGCCACCCTTTGTCATCAGGCTTCTCTCTCCATAGTCATAAAAGCGCAAAATCGGTGGCAAATACCGCCTCACAAGCACATAAAGCCCCAAGCACGCTAGTAGAATGCTTGCTTGTGGTAGGAGCATCGCTCTTGTAAAGTCTCTGCTATCAATGGAGAAAAACTGCGCAGTGATGATATTGGTTAGGTTTGAGATCACAAAGGTATTTGAAGCAAAATCACTCACAAAGCACACAGCCAGCAAGCACACCACAAGTGGAGTGAAAGCCCCGCTATTATGCCCACTATCTCTGCGCACTTTAAAAAGTGCCAAGATAAATGGTGTGAGAATCAAAATCGCCCCATCATTGGCAAACACCGCGCCCAGACCTCCACCAAAAAGCACGAGAAACACATAGAATCTAGCGCGAGGGCAAACATAGCCACAAGCTCCCTTAGTCCCTAGCACGCGGATACAAAGCATCGCCACATACTCAAAAAACAGCAGCTTTTCTAGCATAACAGCTAGCATAATAAGCCCCACAAGTGTTAGCGTGCTATCCCACACCATAGCCCACACATGCATAATATCGCTAGAATCTAGCGCAGAGATCATCACGCACGCCAAAGCTCCAAGAGTGCTATACACCCACAAAGGCAAGCAAAAAGGTCGCCAATATAAACACACCATCATCGCTACAAACACCCATAGCACCATAGTCCACCGCCCTAATACTTGATGTGCAATGCTAGCTTATTGCACTTGAAGAATGTATAACTTCTCTCCACGCCAAAATTTTGCAAATATTGTTGTAGGAGATTGCTAAGGAGCAAAAGAGTTAAGAAGACTTAAGGGTATTTTCACAAAGATACGCGCATAATGACAGGACATAATTATTAGCAAACTAAAGGAAGCAGGATGCAAAATCCACAAAGTAACTTAGATGAGCTAAAACAAGAGCAAATAGCAAAAATCAAGCAAAGGCAAGAAGATAAGATTTTAGAAAAAGAAAATGCCGAGTTTCTCACTAAACTCATAGAAAATGCAGAATCTAAAGAAGAAGTGCTAAAGCTATCTGCCTTAGGAATGAGTCTAAAACGCACAGGCTTTCACTTTGATGTGCGATTAGAAAAGAGCGATGGGACGATAAAGTATTTTAAAAAAAACGAGAAGCTAAGCTTTAAATCTACAAATGGCAAGAGTCATACACTCATTATCGGCGACAACTACCCCGCCCTTTTAAACCTACTTATAAATTACAAAAGAAAGGTAAAAGTCATCTACATAGACCCGCCTTATGGTAAAGATGATTTAGGGGAGTTTGCGCACACAAATTATGATAACGCCATAACACGCGATAATCTTTTATCAATGCTTTACCCACGCCTAAGCCTTGCTAAAATGCTTTTACAAGATGATGGCGTGATATTTTGTAGTATAGATGATAGGAATCAAGCCTATGTCAAAGGACTTTTTGATGAAGTCTTTGGGGAAGGGAATTTTGTAGGGGATTTTATCCGCAAGACAAAAAGCACGACAAACGATGCAAAAACAGGCTTAAACTATCAACACGAATTTTTACTTTGCTATGCAAAGGATAGGGCAAATATAAATTTGTTAGGGGGAGAAAAAGATTTGAGCGGATATAAAAACCCCGATAATGACCCTAATGGCAGATGGGTCAGCGCTGACCCATCTGCCAAAAGTGGCGATATGAAAACGGGCTATTTTGCCGTGAAAAATCCCTACACAGGCAAGGAGGATTATCCACCAGAGGGGCGATTTTGGCTTTTTTCTCAAAGCACTATGCAAAAGCATATTGATGAAGGGCGAATTTGCTTTAAAAAAGAGCATAAAGACAATGAAAGGGGCTTTATTTATAAACGCTATTTGAAAGATTTGCAAACAGAGCAAAGGACTTTTGATAGCCTAAAATTTGTAGATAATGCTTATATGAATCAAGTGGCTACAAAGGAAGCAAAAGATATAGGATTTGTAGAAAACTTTGCCTATCCCAAACCTATACATTTTATAAAAGAGATTCTAAGACACGCTACAACAAACCCTAGTGATTATGTGGATTTACAAGTAGATTCTATGGATTGCCACGATTTTGCTAATGCAAAATCTCGCAATGACAAAGGGGCTTATACCACCGCCACAACGACGGGGGGGGGGGGAATCTCGCCGCATAGCCTAGAATCTAAAAAGGTGGATTCTACCGACATAGATTTTAAAGCAGAAATTACAAGCAATAATGATTCTAAGATTTTGCAGAGAAATGCAGAAATCCAGAATCTAGATTCTGGATTGACAATGCAAGGGGAGCAAGAGACAAAGGCAGAAGCAGAATCTACAAGCAAATGGCATTCTAGTATTTTGGATGAGAAATGTGGGTTGCAAGAAAAAGTGCAAGGGAGTTACCTAAAGGGTAATGACCGCCGCACTTTTTCGTCGCTCCCGCATTTATCGCCAAAAGACGAATGCCAAGAAATTATTTTAGATTTCTTTGCTGGCTCTGGCACCACCGCCCACGCCGTAATGGAACTCAACCGCGAAGATGGCGGAAATAGAAAATGTATCCTAGTAACAAACAATGAAAAAACAAGCATAAATCCCAATGGCATAGCAAAAGATGTAACTACAAAGCGACTAAAACGCATAATGAGTGGCTCTTGCTATGATGGTGGGACAAACTTCAAATGGCTTGAGAAAAATACGCCCTATGGCGATGGGCTAGAAGTGCTAGAGATAGAATCTCTAAGCGATACAGACTTAAACATTTTTGATAAGATTGATGAAAAGCTCTATGGCAAGGACTTTACACACTCCAAACAAGAAAAGATTAAGTGGGTGTGTGAGAACTTTGAAGCCACTTGCAAGAGTTTAGAATCTACGCCTTTATGGGTGGGTGCAGGGTTTAGGGTGCGAAATAATAAGCATTTAGAATCTAGTGAAAAAGTAGATTTTAGCGATATGGATTCTATGGATTGCCACGATTTTGCTAATGCAAAATCTCGCAATGACAAAAAGCTAGATTCTACAAAAAAGGGGGAGTAAATGACACAAGCTGCCTTAGAACTGCAAGAAAACGCGGTGCAAAGCTTGCTCTATCTAGCAAAGCAAAATCAAAAGGACATAACGCTAAAAGCCCCCACAGGCAGTGGTAAAACAAGAATGATGGCAGCTTTTATGAATGCAATGCTAGATTTTAACTCTAAAGTTGTGTTTCTTGTATCCACACTTTCAAAGGGTAAGCTAGCGACACAAAATTATGAAAGCTTTGTAGAATTAGCAAATGCGTGTATTTATCCAAAGTTAAAGCCTTTTTACATAAGTAGTGGTGCGGAAAATAGCAAAAATACAGAATATAGCCTAGATATTGATACAAATGCGAATGTGTATGTTTTACCCACTAATCAATTTACAAAAGGCAGTAGAATCTATAAAGAAAAGGCATTGCTAAAGTTTCTACAAAACATAAAAGAAAGTGGTAAAAAAATTATTTTAATCCGCGATGAAGCACATATTGCTACAAATAAGCTAGAAAATGAATTGCAAGAGTATTTCACGCAAATCTTGCATTTTTCTGCTACGCCAAAAAATGATACATTTGATGTAGAGATAAAAGAGAGTGAAGCGGTGGAAGCAGGGCTTATAAAATCTGTAGAGTGGTGTGGGGATAGTGAGAGAGATTTACAAGAAGACTTGGCAGAAGCACTAGAGAAGTTTAAAGAATTGAGAGAAGTGTATGCAAAGCAAGGGATAAATCCTTGCTTTATCGTGCAAATATCTAATGAAGGCAAGGCAGAAAATGAGCTAGAAATCATCAAAAAAGTCGTAGAAGAAATGGGCTTAAGATGGGTGTGCTTTGTGGAGAAAGAAAAAGGCTATGAGACAAACACAAGACTAGATAAGGTAAAAAACAAAGCCCTATGGCAAAAATATGTCAAGGAAAATAGCTCATTTATTGATGTGGTGATTTTCAAAATGGTGATAACAGAGGGCTTTGATATGCCTAGGGCTTGTATGCTTTATCAAGTGCGAGATTCTAAGTCAAGTAGCCTAGATATGCAAGTGATTGGGAGAGTTAGGAGAAATCCTATGCTAAAAGAGTTTGAAAGACTAGATTCTAACACGCAAAAAGTCTTTAGCAAGGCATATATCTATGGGATAATGCCTAAAGAAAATGGCAAGAAAAAAGTGTGGCTAAAAGGGGAGAAGCAAATCTATGATAATTTGTATAAAGAGCAAACAAATGAGATTATAAAAGAGTTTCGCCCCTTTTATGCGACTATGTATAAAGAAGTGCCAAAAGAGCATATTGATATAGAATCTTGCATTAGCCCCTTGCAAGAATATGAGTTTAAAAAGTCCATTTTTCAAGCTTATAGAGAGATACAAAAATGCGATGATAAAGTGAGAGAAAAATACGCAGAATATGTGAGGGAGTTTAGGGATTTTTATAGCTTTAGTGCAAGCTTGGATTCTATTAAAAATAAAGTAAAAAGCGCGGTAGAAAACTATGATGAATATTTAGAATCTAAGTGCGTGGAAATACGCGAAGATGTGTATAGCTTCTATGAAGAGAGTGAGTTTAGCATAGGGAGTGAGAGCTGGATATGGGGAAGTGATAATGATGAGTTTGGACTTGATTCTAAAGCGGAAAAAGAGTGGTGTGCTATCCTTAAAAATCTTGCTAAAACTTGTGCTAAACACATAGAGATAAATGGGGAGAAAATCTATCTTTTTGGCAAAAACTTCATAGATAAATCAAATATAAAATATGAATATTACGATGAGAGAAAACGCGTGAGCTACCCAGACTTCATCTTTAAAGACAAGGGAGATAGAATCCACATTTTTGAAGTAAAAAGTGTGAATGTGAGTAAATCTCAAAGCATAGAAAAAGACGCTTATATGCAAAAGATACAAAGGCTAAAAAAGGCATATTTAAGTGCTAGTAAAATCACGGGATATATCTTTTATTTACCTGTAAAAGTGGGGCAAGATTGGCAAATATGGTGTGTGAAAAACGGCAAAATTTTGCACGAGAATATGAATAGGGCGATGTTTGAAGCAATGATAAAAGAGATGCTCTAGCCACGCACCAACACAAACTTATTTGACAATAAGCGGTAACTTGCTACAATGCAACCCCATTTATTTACAATAACATTGATCAAGGATTATTGATGAGATATGCTTTTGTTTTCCCGGGGCAGGGTTCTCAAGCCATAGGAATGGGCAAGGATTTTTATGAGAACTTCGGCGTAGCAAAGGAGATGTTTGAGACTGCTAGTGATGTGCTGGGGCTTGACTTCAAAAAGCTACTTTTTGAAGAAAACGACCTGCTTAATCAAACGCAATACACCCAGCCAGCGATTTTCCTTGTAAGTCAAATCGCGCACACAATCTTGCAGCAAGAGTCTCCTCTTCTTGCGCATTTTGCCTTAGGACACTCGCTTGGTGAGATAAGTGCGCTGTGTGTAGCGCTAGGCGTGGGATTTGAAGATGGGCTTAGGCTCACCAAAGCGCGCGGAGAGATGATGACTAAGGCGTGCGATGGTAAAGATGCGGGGATGATGGTTATCGTAGGGGTTAGCGATGAGGTGGCAGAAGAAGCCACGAGCTCGTGGCGTAATCAGGGCAAAAGTGTTTGGTGTGCCAATTACAACGGCGATGGGCAGATCGTGCTAGCGGGAAAGAAGAGCGATCTGGCTAGCATAGAAGAGTCCATTAAAGCCTTAGGAGCTAAAAGAGCGTTGTTGCTACCTATTTCGGTCGCCTCGCACTGCCCCCTGCTAGAATCTATGTGCGAGCCATTTGGGGAGCTTTTGCGTGAGTATCTAAAGCCCAAGTTCGCGCTACCTATCATCTCAAATGCCACGACAAAGCCCTATGACACCGCTGAGCAAGCCTACGAACTTCTGCGCTTGCAGCTTATCTCTCCCGTGTTATATAAGCAGTCAATCCTTGCTGTTGATGAGCATATCGATGCTTATATCGAGCTAGGGCATAATAGCGTGCTAAAGGGTTTAAACAAACGCCTAAGTCAAAAGCCTACGCTAACAATCGCCAACACCCAAACCCTACAAGAATCCATCTCACAATTGGATCAGCAGTGATGAAAAAAATAGGCATTATAGGGGCAATGGAAGAAGAAATCACGCCACTTGTAAAGGCTTTCTCGACGAATCGCTTCACAGCCACAGGAAACAATTCGTTCTACCATAGCCTATATAAAGGCGCAGAGATACATATCGCTTATAGCAAGATTGGCAAGGTGCATGCTGCTATCACGGCTAGCTCGATGATTTTGCGCTATGGTTGTGATGCGGTCATTTTCTGTGGGGTGGCTGGAGGTTTGCGGGAAGATTTAGCAGTGGGGGACTTGCTACTTGGGACTAAACTATGTCAGCATGATGTGGATATTAGCGCGTTTGGACACCCGTTAGGCTTCATTCCAGAGAGTCGGGTATTTATCGAGACTGATGAGAATCTAAATGCCATCGCTAGGCAAGTGGCTCTAGAATCTAATATCACGCTAAAAGAGGGCATAATCGCTTCAGGCGATGTCTTTATCCACAACAAAGAGAAAAAGCAGTGGATTGTCGATAACTTTGGCGCAGCGGCAGTGGAGATGGAGGGGGCGAGTGTGGCAGTGGTGTGCGATAGCTTTAAAGTGCCGTATTGTATTTTGCGCTCTATTAGTGATAATGCCGATGGGAGTGCTGATGTGAGCTTTGATGAGTTCTTGGAGTCTTCGGCTAAGATTGGCGCAGATTTTGTCAAAAAGATGGTCGATAGGCTTGTGTAATGCGCGCTAGAATCCACGCGCCAAAGCTTAGGGTGAGCGGTGGATTTAGTTTGATTGAACTTGTGTTTGTGATAGCTGTGGTTGGGATATTGGCAGCAGTTGCGATCCCAAAGCTTGTCGCCACGCGTACAGATGCACTCTATGCGGCAGTAAATAGCGATATACAAGCAGTCATTAGCTCCGTGCAAGTAGCAGCACTCACGCAGGATCTAAGCGCAAGACCCCTTGATGGCGCTTTCATTATGCAAACTACTGGGCTATCTCCTACTCGCTGGGTGGCTCAGGGCAATGGTGTGCGACTTGGGAAAGATGGTGTGCAAGATGTAGCCAATAACTGCGTGATGATTGACATTACCGCCCAAAGCTTGCAAGTGAGAGTCCAGCCTGTGCCAAGCTCGCAGATTTGCCAAAAGCTTAGTAAAACTTATCCTACACTTTTGAGCTTCAATCTCTCAAGTTCACTATTTTAGCAAACCATATATTTTGAATAAGGAGCGCGTATGCCTACAATGCCACCACTTAATGACAAAGAGCGTGCAATCATCATTGATAAAGCCACTGAGCCACCATTTAGCGGAATCTATACTGATCATTTTGAAAATGGTATATATATCTGTCGCCAGTGTGGTGCTGCGCTCTATAACTCTAAAGACAAGTTTCCAAGTCACTGTGGGTGGGCGAGTTTTGATGATGAGATACAAGGAGCTATTGCCAAAGAGCTTGATAGCGATGGCAAGCGTGTAGAGATTCTTTGTGCTAGCTGCAAGGGGCATTTGGGGCATATATTTATCGGTGAAGGCCTCACGGAGAAAAACACGCGCCATTGCGTGAATTCTCTCTCCTTGCATTTTGTCAAAGCAGAATCTGTATAGTCTCTATCGTGTTAGTGCGTGGAATCAGTGGCATTATAGTATGCTAGATTCCAGTAGCTCTGCTAGCTTATGCGCCTATTCTTCATAGGCGTCAAGGTGCGTGATCGCTTGTTAGCTATTTTGCAGGCTTTTGATTTGCTACTCGATAGAGTCCTGCCACAGCGTGCGCGTCCTTTAGCAAAATCTCTGGACTAAACTCCAAATGCACTTCCACAAAGTGCAGCCCACCACTTTGGCATGCCTTTAAATCGTGGTAGCTCCTAATCTCCTTGGTAGAATCTAAAATCGCTTTAATCGCTGCTTGCTTCTCATTTATTTTTAGCGTGTGATCAAGCAGTACTAGCACATCATTTCTCAATAGTCCAAAGACAGGATAGAATGCCCCACATTACAGCCCAATGCTACATGCAAATACCGCATCAACACTACTAAAGCCTGTAAGCTTGACAAGCGCGACTGACACAAGCACCCACCACTGCCTAAAATATTTGTCTTACGCAGGAAACAGCTTTAATGATAAGACTCCCACTTGCTCTGCTGCAAGCCCTAGAGACTAGAATCACACTGCAATCACTACTGCAAGCGACTTGATCTTCTCTAGTCTTCATATCCACAGGCTTCTGTACTTTTGTGGTAGTATAGAGATTAAAGCCTAAGACCCATAGATCAAGCAAGAAGTCTAGAGATTATTGTTGCCTTGCTCTAGACTTTGCTTTTTGGGCATTGGCTTTTCTAGGCTTGGTGTCGTACTTTTGCCCATCTTGCACTCCCCATAAATTTGTAGGAGCGTGATTTTAGCAAAATCTGTCCTATTTTGAGAATTGCCTATAGCCCAAGCTCTAGCTCTGTAAGCTCATTAGCACTCTCATAAATGCGTGCTTTATACTTGGTGAAAAACTGCTCCTTGCGCGCTTGTATCTCATCGTGCTCTAATAGCTCACCACGCATAGCATAGTGCCTATGGATTGGCACATTTGCCATATTGTAGGCTTCTATCTCGCAGCCCATTTTCACACGCTTTAGGTTCTCTTGTGCGTTGCCAGCTAGGGTGTGGGCGCGCACATAGCAAGCAGAGAGATTGCGCGCAATTAGCCCTGCGATCCTTGGCATATCCTGCTTGGGATCGCCGCTTAGTGTTTGGGAGAACTTATGATAGTCCATAGGGTGGAGCGGAGGCTTGAGGAGTAGCTCACTAGCTAGACCCACTACACACGCTATCATAAATACCATTGGCAAAAGCTTCATACTCACTCCTTCTTGCTATCAGCATATCAAGAGAATCTAAATGCGCAAGCTAGAATCTAGCTCCCTAAATACTACCACACACATCGACCGCTAATGCACTCATTTAAGAGTTCTGGTAAAGGCAGTAAGGCGTTGCCACGCCTATCTTCCCCCTCTCCACTGCAATTATAAAGTGAAACAATCGCCTCAAAGGGATTGCTATGCGCCCTTGAGACTTCTAGCACGCCTAGTCCTATTAGCTCCAAATACCGCCCACCAAAGCGCGTAAGCCGCTCTATCATATCTGCTGGAGTTTGCACAGCTTGCACTCTTGCACGGAAAGATTCTAGGCTAACGCTTGGGGCATTTGCTGGGATAATCACCACGCCATCACTTAGTCTTAGTACTGCGACTGCGTGTCCAACGCTTCTGCCTCGTACAGGATCTAGTCGCACGAGCGTGAAGAGAAATACACTGCCCACAGGTCGCTCTAAAACCCTTTGAAGTAGCGCGTGCATCTCGCTCTCTTCCGTGCTTTGTCCTAGTATGTTCCACTCATATTGCGGGAGCATAGAAATACTACTTGCTAATACTCTGCCCATCCCACGCTGAAAACACTCTATATGGCTACCTGCAGGGCTATCATAGTAGGATAAAATATCTTGCAGAGTATCGTGTAAGAGTGAATTCCTTGCATAAAAGCTGGCAAAGGGATTTGTCCTCTCTCCTGTATCGAAGAAATATCCACCGCTTCCGCGCGGATGAGCGTGCGCCTCTAAAAGCTCGGCAATTGCCTGATAAGCTTGCAAAAGACAGGTTCCGCAGATTCCGATGCTTGTCCTAGAAGAATCTGTGCTAATGTTGATGTGCCACAAGCGTGCTATCCAAGCTTCATTTAACCTAAAGTAAGCAGGCAGGGCTGGAGAGCCACTTCGCAAAGGTGGAGAATGTGGTGTGTGCAAGGGATTGGCATGAGCTTTAGATTCTACCTGCTGTATTGGCAGTATTGCCGTAAGCAGGCTGCGTAGTGGCAATGGCGGTGAGATAGGTGCGACTTGTAAAATTTTTTTTGATGATTGTAGGGGGTTGTGTTTGTGTCCGGGTGCTGGGCAAGTGTGGAGATTTTCCCCAATGTTTGCGCTAATAAAGCGCAGCCACTCCTGCGTAGCGTAATCTAACTCAAAGGCAGAAGTTGGGCTATTTTGCACATCATTGCTAGCATATTCCTTGCTAGCAACATAGGGCACACCCCAATGAATTCCATAGCGTGTAAGTCGCAAAATATTGCCATCTTTATCCAAAAAGGCAAAGTGCTTATCATCAATAGGGATAGGCTTGAAAAATGCTCTATTTTCCTTAGGTGGGAGTGCGTCTGTGCATAGTCCCCAAGCGACCCAGTCCCACGCTTGCTTACCTGTGCTAGAATACATACAATAAAGTCTCCCATTGCTCTCATCATAGTTTGCAATATGCCCACTTAAAAGATTGTAGTAGAGAAATGCAGTGTTTTTCTGCGATTGGTTATTGGTTAAGAAATACCGATCTTGCCCTTCTTTATAACTCACGCTCCAAGAAATAGCACTTTGGATAGTGAGATTTGCCGGAGTGGCTATGGTGCTTGCCCACTTTTGCATAGAGCGTTCAAGCCTATGAGTGTAGAGTTCTCCTGCAAAGACATGCGTTGCATACAAATAGCTTCCATTATCTTGTATGCTATAAATGCCATCAAGAGAGTAGAAGCGATTGTCTTTTAGCTGCCACTGCTGGCTTGGAAGATTGATAACACAAGGCGATAAATGTAGATAATCTTTATCACGCTTTCTTTCTACCACAGAATCTGGCGCAGTGATACACAGCCAAGTGTCGTTAATGCGATAGGCTAGGCGACTAAACACATCATAGCGCGCTTGCATTGCACCTTGGCAGCTTGAGAGAGCGATATAGCTTGTGCCGTGTGAAAATGTAGGGGTGTAGCATAGAGAGCGACCATCTTGCGTTAGCACGCGTATAGGGGTATCTTGCGGCGTTTGTGCTAGAGTTTGCTTGGGGCTAAAGGGCTTGGCGCAGAGCAGAAGGGGTAGAGCCAAAACAAAGACAATGTACATAAGGAACCTTTAAAGTTTATGGCAATATAAACAAAGTGCAGTTAAAAAGGAGCTGAATACAGAAATTAATCTGCTCTCATATAAAACCCTATGTCAATAACTCTCAGATCTTATAGTCGTAATATTCCTTGTACACCATTATACGCTTCCTGTCGCTAATTGCAAAATACCTTTTAAGCGATTTTACTCAATAAATACACGAATGTTGTTGTAGTCATTCTGCAATACCATCATATCATATCAAGTCCTGTTAAATCCTATATCCACAGCCATTGCCCACAGCAAAATAATTCAACCATTCATTCTTTAGTGTAACAATAACATCTAACGCACTATATTAATTTCATAATTTAAAGCAGTTTTTACCTGTTGTTGTACCTCTAAAGGCGATTCAATCTTAGTGCGCGGATTGTTGCTTAATTATATCTGCATCAATCTTCACAAGCGACTTTTGATTGTTGTGCTTCTATCTTGCAAACAAAGTTTGAGTGCTATGTAGAGCTCTAGTAGCATGGTGCTAAATTCATTGTGCCAAATTTTACAATCAATACCAGTTGTACTTCTAGCTCTTTTGCTCTAATTTAATCTACGAAAAACTCTCTAAGCCAAATACAAGAGATTTCAGAGCTTGCTGTGCTTGTTGCCTTGTGTTTTAGTCTCCAAGCTCCATTATCAAAAAGCATTAAGGTAATTAAGATTAAGCCTAAAATGAAATTTTTAGGGAGTGTAATTTTTCTATAACTCTAGCACGCGCGCACCAAATCTATTGGTTAATATTAGAGAACCATAATTGCCCTGCAGAAGCTTTCATTTTCACTCCTTGGTGCAACATTGACCAACTATAGTTTAATTATTAGGTAGGTGAAAATTGCTAGAACTGAAAGAATGCACTATTGCAAAAGAGCAAATGCAAGAAATCTACAAACATAAAAAGAATTAGACAATCTAAAAATATCTCCCAATTATCTCTAGTAATTTCTATTGGACATATTTTGAGCAATCCTTGATATGAAGCAATCGACACTATAATCACTCATTTGGCATATTTTGATTTGTAAAAGATCGTTTAAATCAGTCTTATGTAAATATCATTCTTGTACTTTGCAGTTTTTAATGTAAGCTTACTTTATCATAGGGGATAACTCTGTATCCCACACTATTTTCTTCTAAAAATTTTTTCACGCCATAATCTATGTTTTTACAGCTTGTTACAAATACACGACTGACATTCTTTTTAGCAAAAATCTTTCGATTCTTCTCCAAATACGCGGTGCAATCTCCTAAAAATATTCTTAAATGCTCTTGTTTTACTTGTGTATTTTCCCAATTCTTGCACTGAATCAGTGCCACTTCATTACCTTTATAGGCAATCAAATCAACACCATTATCGCGCTTGCCTTCATTGATGCCTTTAAAATACACTTTATAGCCTTGTTGTTGGTATAATCTACCAATCTGCAATTCATATTCATCGCCCTTTTGTTTATTTCGATAGGTATTGCTCATATAGTTTCGAAGCTTTGATCGCTCTCGGCGCGGTTTATAAAACACAAAAATAGCAACAATAATCACAAGAGCTATAAACATAATCTCCATATTATTTTCTCCCATTTGTCGTCTCATATCTAAGAGATTTCAATGTATTTTCAACCATCTATGCACTGACTTAATTGTATAAAACCAAAGTTAATTGTTTTACTCATTTTTGCTCCTTAAATAATTTAGTGCAAATCTATCACACTCTCATCGCCGCAGATATTACGCACTTTAAGACGCAGGGGCTTTTTTGTGCTTTCTATATAGCCATTCCATAAATCCTTAGTTTTCACGCCATTTTTAATCACAAGGGAGTTTTTATTGATTTTAATCTCACTGCTGCTATGCCACACTCCACTTGCATTCTCACAATCAAGGCTAAGATACTCTATACATTCTAAGCCATTTTCACTTAAAAGGATTGGTATAAACTCTTTATTTTTCTTTTTTGCTTGAATCTCACGCTTTTGATTATAGGCATCAATTTTTTGCCACACTCTGTCGCTTAAAAACTTTGTGATTGCCACTTTAAAGCCCTGCTTGCTTGTCTCTATACTATATTCCACATAGTCATTATCCACCACTTCTACAAGAGCTTCACTCAAAGGCACAAACTCAATCTCACCCCTAAAATATTCATACTCATCTGCCATTTCTCTAAGCTCTTTTTCATTTTCTATATCTACATAATAGATTCTAAGTTTTTTTATCCCCCTTGTGTGTGCTTCTAGATTCCCTACACCAAAGTGTAAAATCTCTTTGAAATAAGGCACATCAAGCACTTTATGATTAGAATCTAGCAAGTTAGGAAGATGACAGGGGATAACCTCTTTAGCAGTGGCAATATAGCCTTGAAAATAAGTAGAATCTAGGCTTTCATCTAAATATTTAAGATACTGAAAGCCTGTGATTAAACGCGGGAGTTTCTCCATTGTCTGCACGGGATTTCTAAAAAGCTCTATGCCATCTTTAACTTCTAAAATATCAAATTCTGCATTCAGCTCTTTTAGCCTATCGCGTGTTGTTTGAATAGAGTTTAGCCCCACATCGCAATGGATAAAGTAGCGTCCTAGCTTGTGTGCCACTGCTGCACTCACTCCACTGCCGCCAAAAAAGTCTGCCACAATCATAGATTCATTAGAACTCGCCTTAATAATCCGCTCTAGCAAGGCTTCGGGTTTTTGTGTGGCGTAGTCCCAAGCTCTATACTCCTCTCCGTGTGAAGTTGAAAAAGAAGGTATATCTGTCCATACATCATATTGCCCCTTACCCAAAATAATCCACTCATCATTTTTAAAAACTTGTTTAGGGTAATAATCTCGTGTGCTGTCCCATTTCATAAACCATTTACCATTTTCATCCTTTTTAAACTTCTTTTCATCTTCATAGGGTATTCTAACTTCATCAAAATTAAATATATAACTTTCACTTTTTGAATAAGAATAAATACAATCGTGCTTTCTAACAAATTGAGTTTGTGAATTTGAAGTTCCACCATAAAACCACACAATCTCATTCCTAAAATTCCACTCTCCAAAAATCTCATCTAGCAAAATTTTTACATAATGCCCGATATGCCAATCTAAATGCACATAAATACTTGCATTTTCACTCATCACTTCTTTAATAGCTTTTAGATTTTCATACATCCAGTTGAGATAATCTTCCTTATTCCATATATCGCCATACATTTTTTCCTCAAAGCTTTTAAACTCTTGGGGCATTTCTACTTCTATGCTAGATTGTGCTTTATCTGCATTTGCATTCTGTCTTAGATACACCTTCTTTGCGTAGTCTGCTCCACTTGCAAAAGGCGGGTCAATATAGACTAAATCCACTTTTATGTCCTGCTCTTTGAGATATGCACAGGCACTTAAGCATTCACCTTTGATAAGCATATTTTTAGAATCTACAACTTCATTAGTATTACGCACAGATTCTAGCTTTTGCATTTCATACAGGGGCATACCGCGATTTAAGCGGATATTGACTGCGTCATTGCCTGAGTATTTGAGTGTGCGTGTGAAGTTATCTAAAATGGCTTGACCGCGTATAGGGGGCTTTTCATAGGGGACATATTTGATTCTCATTTATTTTCCTTTTGTGTGTTTTTGAGCTTAGCCATTATTTCTCTTTATATTTCTCCTTAGAATCTTTAGTAAAAAACTTTTTGCAATGCTTGATGAGTGTGGCTCTAAGCTCATCGCCTTTATGTATATCATCTTGTAAATAGAGATAGTCAAATTTCTCATAGCCAAATTTTTGATTATTTTCCTTGATAAAATCCTGCATAAAGGCTTTTTTATCCTTAAAACTCTCTTGTAAATGTGCGCCCTTGCCTTCTATAATTAGGATTTTATGGATTTTCTTATCCTGTCTTTGTAAGATGATGAAATCTGGCGTGTATATGCCTATATGCTTAGAATCTTTTATCACTTGGATTTTAAAATCGCTTAAATGTGAGTCGCCATTATAGTAGGCTTCTAAATCTAAATGTGTAAAAATATCAAGGCTTAGAATCTTTTCATAAATCTCTCTTTCATACCCACTATCAGTGCGATAGGGTAGATAGTGGTAGGACTTATCTTTATGGGGAGTTTTTGTAACTTTAGATTCTAGGGCTTTGATGGCTTCTTCATTGCCCTGCGTTTCTTTTAAGATTTCTAGGGCTTGTTTTTCTTGTGGGCTTAAGCTTAGCTCTCCCCTATCTTCTTGTAGAATCCGCTCTACTTTTGCTTGATTGGGGATAAAATTTTCTTCATCTTTTTCATCTATATGGATTTGCTCTGTTAAATTCTGCGTGATTAGAAGCTGGACATTTTGTGGGATTAGCTCTTGTTTAGAATCTAGACTTCGTTTAGGGGCAAAGGCTAGTCTAATGGCTTGATTGATAGCCTTTATTTCGAAGCTTGGGTTGAAAAATCCATCTTTTGTGATGTGGGTAAAAATACTTTGAAGCCACTTGGTATATGGGGCTAGGTCGTGTATACTTAGCATAGAAAAACCTTGCTTTATCAATCCATAAAGCCAAAAGTTAAAATTAGCTCTTTGTGTGGCGTGAGATTCTATGATTTTTGTTGTGTGTGTATCTTGTGTGAAATCTGTTGTCGTCTCTATAATCTCTTTTTCTTTTATAATCCTTTTTTCTTGTGACTGTAAATCTTGCAGGATAGAATCTAAGCTTTTAGCAGGATTTGCCTGTGTCGTATGCAGGGTTTCAAATTTAAGTTTAAGCTGATAAAAATCAAATGCTAAAGGCTGGATTTGCTTTGTTCTATCATAGCGATTTAGCGTGATTTTTGTAGTATTGCTCCCATTTTCAAAGTCTTTGATACTCATTTGCTGCTCTTGCTTTAACTGATCAGCTAACTTCTTTTCATTAAAGGCGTTAAGATAGATAAGGGCTTTTTCATTTTTACCCTTTTCTACCTGTCTTAAAGCACGGCAGGAGGTCTGCAAAACCATATTTTGTGGGCAATCCCCTTCTTGTGCGAGTATTACACCACTTAGTGATTTGCAATCCCAGCCTTCCTTGCCAATCTGCACGAGCAAAATAATCTTAATGTGTGAGTGTTTAGAATCTAGATTATCAAACTCTATTTGCGCGTTTTGTGGCTCTTTGTAGGTTTTATTACCTTTGTGGAATTTAAGTATAGATTCTGTGCTTAGATTATAATCTTTTATAATCTCACAAACTTTGGGATAAATCTGTTCTTCTAAAGTTTCTATAGTGCTACAATAAATAGCGATTTTGCTACCAAGTGCATTATTATAATCACCGCTTAAAAACTCTCTTATGCCACTTTCTACTATGTTTAAGCGATTTGTATCATTGACACTTTTTACAACAGGGGTTTTAAGAAAGTTATTTATCCCTTGAATAAGGGGATAGTAATACACAATATTTGCTATTTCTTTATGCTCTAGTTTAGAATCACCAATATTTACTTTCTCTGTGCTTTTTAAATAAGGCGTGCCTGAAAAGCCCATAACAGAATTGAGATTGCCCCTTTTATTCCATTGTGAGATAACTTTTCTTAGCTTTATATCTTCACTTGCAGCGTGATGCACCTCATCTACAAAAATGCTTAAATGTGGAATATCCGCGATTTTTTCTCGCAACTCATTTGCTACGCACCATTCCTCTTTTTTCACACCCTCTACTTTGCCCTCTAAATCTGCAAAGCTAGATTCCTTATCAATCTTATCTAAAATCACTTTTTCCGCATTTGTAAGGATAACTAAGCCAAATGGATTTTCATAATTTGCAAGTTTTGCGACATTGGGATTGTGAATGCGGTTGCTTTTTTTCGCGCTTTTATTTTCATCTAAAATTTCAAATTTGATCTGCCCTTTAATCTCCTCCGCATAGGGGCTTGGGATAAGCCAATGGATATTAAACTTTTCTATATTTTTAAGGCTTGGAAGTATAGAGCTTTTTAATCCACTTGGTGCTAGGATAAGAAAGTTATGTGCAAAAGTGGTGTTTGGAGAATCAAGTAGTGAAAAATAGAGATCTAAATAGATAAAACACATCATTAAATAAGTCTTTCCAGCTCCCATAGGCAGTGAAAAGAGATAGTCTGTATAGCTTGTGTGATAGAATAAATCGCTAAAAATTTTTTCATAATCTAGGGCAGCAAAATGAGACTCCATAGTTTTTAGAATCTTGTGTGCTTGCAGGCTATGTGCGTATTCATAAAGGCTAAGGGCAGCGGGATTGTTGATTAAAAATTCTCTTAAATATGTGCTAAGTGGCAGGGAGTTTAAATCTAGGGTATTAAATTTGCCCTCGCAAAAAAGCGTGCTTAAAGGCTTATTTTTACATTCTATTTTTAAATAAAGATAGGTTTTGATAGCTTCAACTTGTGCATCTCTCAATCCACCTTGACTTTTGATATAGCTTAAAAGGCTTGTTAGCGTGGCATTATCTGTTGTTTCTAGCCATTTATCCCTAGCTTTTGTTATTATCGTGTAGAACATTGATTTTCCCTTATACCGCTTATCGCTTATGGATTTGATACATCTTTATTTTTTTGCAAATCTCTATTTTCTTCCATCCTCTAGCACTTTTGTTTTGCCATTAGAATCTAACTCCAGCACTACATAAGGAAGCCCTTGTTTGTTTAGCTCCGCCATAAAGCAATCAGGGTCGTTTTGCTCCATATTCCACACGCCACTACCACTACTAGAATCTACTCCTTGCATTTCCCCACCTTTTGGCATATCGCTATTATCCGCTCCGCTCACAATTTTTGCACAATTTAGCCCCCATTTATCTTCGCATATAAGTTTTGCTCCAATCATTGCCGGCACACCTGTGGTATAGCTCACACCTTGCGCATTGACTTCTTTATGGCAAGTCTCGTGGTCGCAAATATTATAGATATAAATTGTGCGTTCTTTGCCGTCTTTCACACCCTTCATATAGCAGCCAATATGCGTTTGCCCCTTCGTGCGAGAAGCAAGACTTGCTGGGTCTGGCAGAAGCGTCTTTAGCACTTCAATAGGCACGATTTTACTGCCCTTATGTGTCACTTCATCAATGCGTAAAAAGCCGATATTCTCCAAACATTTCATATGTGTAAGATAGCTCTCGCCAAAGGTCATAAAAAAGCGGATTTTTCGTAAGCCTTTGATATTGCGGATAAGCGATTCTAGCTCTTCGTGGTAGAGTAAATAGCTATTTTTCACGCCAACTTCTGGGTAGTCCCACTCTTTCATCAAAGCTAAGGGGGCAATGTCTCGCCACTGCCCGTTAAAGTAAGATTCTACTTTTAAATCCTGCGTATTAGAATCTAGTGTAAAATGCTTCTCTTCTCGCTCAAACTTGCGATAAATGGTGTCTTGCTTTAGGTCCGGGTTTAACTCCAAGTCTGTGTTAGAGACTAAAGGTTTAGATTCTGTATCTTGTGGATTGCCACGACTTCTTACAGAAGTCTCGCAATGACTAGAATCCACTTTTTTAGAATCAATATCTTTAACCCAATATCTCGCCTTTGAACTCACTTCTCTTAGATTAATCTCTGGATTAAAGTTTGTCGCAAACGCATAGCCGTGGTCCCCCGCATTACAATCTAAAATATCAATGCTGTGTATCTCATCAAAATAATGCTTTTGTGCGTAAGCACAAAACACATTTGTAACTCCGGGGTCAAACCCACTGCCAAGCAACGCGAAGATTCCTGCTTGTTTATAGCGTGTATCATACGCCCACTGCTCCTTATACTCAAAGTGTGCAGAATCTGGATGCTCATAATTTGCCGTGTCTAAATAATGTGTTTTTGTGCGAAGACAGGCCTCCATAATGCTCAAATCTTGATAGGGCAGCGCGACATTCACCACTAATTTTGGGCGATATTTTTCAATCAAAGCCACCACAGATTCCACACTATCGGCATCCACAGAATCTATCTCAATCTCACCTAAGCCTTTTTGGCGGATAGAATCTGCTATTGCTTGACATTTACTAAGTGTGCGAGAAGCTAGGATAATGCGTGAAAAGCTCCCGCGATTGCTCGCCATTTTATGTGCTACTACACCACCTACACCACCAGCCCCTATTTGTAAAACACAAGCCATAACTACTCCTTTTTAGATATTTAGCCTTGTAGCTCTCTCGCGGTTTTGCGCGTTTCCCAAGCAAACTCGTCAAGCTCTTGTGTGATCGAGCTACTCACCTTAAGATCACTCACAAAGACATAATTCCTGCCTGCTTCTTTGATGATGATATGTAGCTCTTGCTCACCGCTATGTTTCTTAGCGCACTGTGAGATACGCTCTAAGTGCGCCACATCAGTTTCTCTGTCTAGTACGATCCCTAGCGCGCAGCCAGAGCCTAGACTCTTTGGATCAATGTGGATAGGGATTATCTCACCTGATTCTTCTTGACCATCCTTTTCTTTTTGGTATTTTAGTCGGATTTTGGTCTGCTTGGCATCTTCAAGACAGAGCGCATCAAATGCGCGAAATTCTTTCTTGCTATCTCTAGAATCCACCTTCCCACTAAGCACTATGGGCTCATTTAGATCCATACAATCAAGTTTGGCAATAGTACTCTCAAATATAGTAATATTGGCATTCCCAGAGAGATCAATCACGCTTAACACACCATAGATATTACCCTTTTTGGAAACACGCTTTTCCAAGTCTACAACTTTTACTGCAAGCATTACGCTAGAACCATCTTCTAGCTGATCCAGTGCCCTGATACGCGAGACACCCTTAAGTGCTGTAATTTGTTTGCGATATGATTCTAGCGGATGCCCAGAGATATAAAGCCCCAAGCACTCATACTCATAATCAAGTGTGGTTTTTTGATCAAACTCCTCTATATCGCTAAAACTAAAGCGGATTCCAGCTAGCTCATCTTGCGAGTCGGCAAAGAGCGAGTTATGTATCTCGCCTGCGAGCTTTTGCTTATTGCGCCCAATCTCACAAATTTCATCGATATTTTTAAGCATTGTTGCGCGTGTGTAGCCTAGATTATCAAGGCTACCAGATTTGATCAAAGGCTCCATAACACGCTTGGTAATCTTAGAAAAATCCACCCTAGAAATAAAATCTTCCAAATCCTTAAACTCTCCCCCACTTTTCCTACACTCAATGATACTGCCCATAGCATCTTCCCCAGCACCTCGGATTGCCCCCAGTCCAAAAACGATCTTTTTTTCTCCACTATGCCAATCAGCAACGCTAAAAAACTGATCTGATAGATTGACATGAGGGGGCAGTGTCTCCATACCACATCGTTTCGCCTCCTCTACATACTCCGCGATTTTATCGATTTTATTAGATTCGCTTGTAAGAAGAGCTGCCATAAACTCGTGTTCATAATAGGTCTTAAGATACGCCGTCTCAAATGTAATCATCGCATACGCCGCAGAATGCGACTTATTAAACCCATAGCCAGCAAATTTGACAATAAGCTCCCACAAATCGCTAGCCTTTTGCATATCAAAGCCGTTGCTCTGCGCTCCTTGGATAAACTTTTGCTTATTATCTGCCATAATTTGCTCATCTTTTTTCCCCATAGCGCGCCGTATCAAATCTGCTTCGCCAAGGGAGAATCCACCGATAACTTGCACGATTTGCATAATTTGCTCTTGATACACAATTGTCCCATAAGTGTGTTTCAAAATCGGTTCTAGCTCATCAAACATATAAGTGATGGGCTCTAAACTGTGCTTGCGTTTGATAAAGTCATCTACCATACCAGATTCCATGGGTCCGGGGCGACCAAGAGCAATGATTGCGATAATGTCTTCAAAGTTGGTAGGCTTTAGTCGGCGATTAAGTCGCTGGAACATACCAGATTCCACTTGGAAAATCCCCATTGTATCCCCGCTTTGCAGGATCTCATAGACTTTAGGGTCATTGACATCAATTTGCGAGAAGTCTATACGCGTACCATAGCGATCTGCAATGATTTTTAGCGCATCATCAATCACTGTGAGTGTCTTTAGCCCTAAGAAGTCAAATTTGATCAAATCTACTGCTTCAAGGTATTTCATAGAATACTGCGTGAGTATAATTCCATCAGTGCCAGCATATAGTGGCGTTTTGTGCCATAGTTCTCTCTCACTATCTAGCACAAGAGCTGCCGCGTGCTTGCCGGCGTTGCGGTTAAAGCCCTCTAATTTTAGAGCGAACTCCCACACTTTTGCCGCTAGCATATCACTTGCTACTAGCTCTTGGATCTTTGGTTCTAGCTCCCACGCGCCCTCGATAAACTCACCATTTTTCTCATAGCCCTTAAGTGTGATTCCTAGCTTTTCTGGGATAAGCTTAGCAAAGCTATCGGCTTCTTTTATGGGCATATCTAGCACGCGCGCAACATCGCGTATCACGCCTTTTGCGAGCATTTTACCAAAGGTGATGACTTGGGCGACATTGTATTTACCATATCGCTCAATCATATAGTTTAGAATCTCACCGCGCCTGCGCTGGCAAAAATCTGTATCAATATCAGGCATACTCACGCGCTCTGGGTTTAAGAATCGCTCAAAGAGCAAGTCATAGCGCAATGGATCAATGTCTGTAATCCCTAGGCAAAATGCCACGAGACTCCCCGCCGCACTTCCGCGCCCCGGACCTACCGGTATGCCCATCTTTTTAGCTTGATTGATAAAATCCCACACAATTAGCATATAGCCGGAGAATTTCATCTTCGCAATAATCCCCATCTCATATTCAAGCCTATTGTAATACTCTTGGTGCTTCTCTTTTGGGACATTTTGTAGGCGTTTTTCTAGTCCTTGTTTGGATTTGTAGATAAAGTAGTCTTCATCGTTTTCAAAGTCTAGCCCCTCAGCACTTGCATATTCTTTGGTAAATTTGAAAGTCGGTGGGGTTGGAGGGTTGTTTTTCTCATCTTTTAGATCAATGCTAAAACCTGCACACTTCTGCGCGATTTCTTGAGTGTTTTCTAAGGCTTGTGGCACATCGGCAAAGAGCTTTGCCATCTCTTGCTCACTTTTGATATAAAACTCCGCCACACTGTGGCGCAAGCGATTTTTATCCTGCAAGGTGCGCCCTGTACCAATACACATCGCCACCTCTTGGAATCCCGCATCTTCGCGTGAAGGGTAGTGTGCATCATTAGTAGCGATGATTTTGATCTCACATTCTTTACTTAAGCGCAAAATATGGGAATCTATGGATTCTTGTTCTGGGATTCCGTGGCGCATAAGCTCTAGGTAAAAGTCATCGCCAAAGATTTCTTTATACTCTAGTGCCACCTTTTTGGCTGCTTCATAGCCACCTGCACCGTATTTTAAGTTTCTCTCACTTAGATTCAAGTGGAAATTTACCTCTCCTGCAAGGCAGGCTGATGAGCAGATAAGCCCCTCGCTACACTCTTGCAAGAGCTTTTTATTTATCCGAGGGTAGTAATAAAACCCGTGGATAAAGGATTGTGAGCTGAGTCTCATTAGATTCTTATAGCCTTGCTCATTTTTGGCATAAAGACATAGGTGATAGCGAGCTTTAGAGCTCTTGTCCCCAATTTCATCAGCATTATGTAAATATGCCTCAATCCCTATAATAGGCAAGATACCCTGCTTTTTCATCTTTGTATAAAAGTCAATCGCGCCAAACATATTGCCGTGATCAGTCATAGCGACACTTGTCATACCAAGGCTTTTAAGTCGCTTGGCAAGTATTTCTAGCTTATTGGCACCATCGAGCATAGAATATTCTGTATGTAAATGTAAATGTGTATAGCCCAATTTTTGCTCCTTATACTCTCTTAGAAACTTTGCTAGATTCTAGCTAGTTTGGCATTAGGATTAGTTTAGGTTGGGAATTATCATATTCTTCTTCAAGTAGATTTTACTCACTTTAGTAAATGATAAAAAATATCTTTTATTAAGCTTGTATTAATATTGCTTCAACTAGAATACGCCCCGATTTTACCGCAACTCTCACTTTAAAGGATTCGTATGATATTTTCCACGCTTGCACGTACAATTGCCACACTAGGACTCAGCATAGCAACCATCACAGCAAATCAAGTAGAATCTATCTCGCCAAAAGAGCTTATAGAAAAGGCAAAAAACGCAGGGTTAAAGCCTATGCCTCAAGGCAAAGAGCTAGTTGCATACCAGCAAGATCAGATCAAAAAGTACAAGCTCGCTGCACCCTATAAACCCACGCTCACTGCAGCTCAAGTCGAGCTAGGAAAAAAGCTCTACTTTGACCCAAGGCTTTCAAAGTCCAATCTCGTTTCTTGTAATACCTGCCACAATCTAGGGCTAGGTGGCGTAGATGTGGTGCCAGCAGCCCGTGGGCATAAGTGGCAAGCAAACCCACACCACCTAAATTCTCCAAGTGTGTATAACTCAATGTTTAATAGCGTGCAGTTTTGGGATGGGCGCGCGGGTGACTTGGGACACCAAGCACAAGGACCTATTGAGAATCCTGTAGAAATGGCAGCCACGGCGAAAGAGATTATTGCGCGCATACAATCAATCCCTGCTTATGTCAACGAGTTCAAAGCCGCTTATGGCAATAATGTTAAAATCGACTTTAAGCTAATCGCCGATACAATTGCGCTTTTTGAGATGACACTAAACACTCCAAGTCGCTATGATGACTTCCTAAAAGGCAATGTAAAAGCATTAAGTAAAGAAGAGCAAGCTGGACTAAATATGTTTATCGATAAGGGTTGCACCGCCTGCCACACAGATATCAACCTAGGTGGATCTATGCAGGCTTTTGCTGTGGTCAAGCCTTATAAATTTGCCGAAGTTGGTGGTTTCAAAGGCGATGCTAATGGTATGGTCAAAGCTCCATCTTTGCGAAATGTACTAGATACAGCCCCCTACTTCCACAATGGACAGTATTGGGATGTTAAAGATGCAATTAAAGAGATGGGCTCTATACAGCTAGGCATCACCATAAACGACAAAGAAGCCCAAACAATCGAAAAATTCTTCCAGTCTCTTAATGGCAAATACCCTGCGGTAATCTACCCCATTTTGCCAGCTAGCACAACTGCTACGCCAAAACCTACATTTTAGATAGGCTAGAATCTAGCTCTGCTAGATTCTAGTAGTACACTCTGCACGACAATCTTTCACCACGAGATCTTGTACATATTTCTACGAAATCCAGCTATACTTTATTTGTATTTGTTGTCTTTGATTATCTAAAGATAAGCGATGATTATAAGCCAATAGATCTAGTACAAAGGAGTAGAGTAATGAAAGAGTTTGACCCTTATGATGAAAAGGTGGTATTTGCTGAGCTTAGTACGCTTATCGATGGAATGGATTGTAAGCTTACAGGAGAGCAGCAGCAAATGCAAGAAGGCGTGATTTATGCCAAAGATAAGCAGGCTATCCAATCTTCTAGCACAAATAAAAGGATTTGCTTTGCAGATAGAATTCTAAATGGCGGAATCTTGCAAAAAGATGGAAGCTTTTTGAGTGAAGATAGGCAGTTTATATATAATCTTGATACAAGTGGGGCTGGGATTTTGCATATCATTTCTGTGTGTAAAAAGACAAGCTTTACTCTCGTTAATTTCTCTCAGCAAAATAACGATTTTGGAATCCATTTGTGTGAGAAGCCTTATAAAGAGCTTGGCTTTGTGTATTGCAACACTTTTAGTTTGCACCCCTATATTAAGGCATTTAAGGAAATTGCCCCCTATATTGCCAAAAGAATCTATAAGTCCAAGTATTTTACAAAGGTGATTATTACTGACTATCAAAGTCGCTATCCAAATGCACTAGGTCCATTTTTTGAGCCAAAAAGCTTTGAAAAAGCCTGCGGGAATATAAGCCTAAATCCACAATATCTCTACTTGCTTAATGTTTCTATGATTGAGAGTATGAAGCATTTCACTAAGGATAATGCGTTGGTAAAGGAGCTTTATATTTTTGCAACTAATCCCACGCCACCGGATAAATTTCGTGCAGATTTGGTGCTAAAAATGATGAAAAATCTCAATCACAATATCACGCGAGGTATGGCTGAACAGGCTATTAATCAAGTTGTGTTTCATAGTTTTGCTTTGGGGGAAGATGTGGAGTTTTTACAAAGCTTAAGCAAGGATAGTGGTGGGAAGTATTATAGGGTAGATTCTGTTTTGGCGTTTAAAAAGGCATTACTTAGCCACCTTGATAATGGCAGAATGCCAGATCCAAAAGAGCTAGGCGATGATGCGACAATAGTACCCAGTAAAACTGAAAAAATGTACGATGATAATCCACCGAGAAACACATCAAGACATTAAAATCTAGGATCTTACCTTTGGCGAGCTATGCTTTGTGGCGCGCTATATTCCAGTGTCTTACTTCCAGCAACTCTGCATACAAAATAGTAAATATAAGGTAAATACAAGGTAAAAAAGCTATACTCTATTCTTTACCATACTAAGGAATTTTTATGCAGAATTTCACCACAAAATGTACAAACAAGATTCTAGCGATAAGCACTATTGTTGCTGGTGTACTTAGTGGCGCAAGTGCATTTGATATTAAATACAATGGCTGGCTTGAGGTGTTTGGCAAAGGTGGCTTCAATAACCAAACAATTGACGAAGACAAAGGTATCTACCCCACAGATAGCTTTCTCAATGTCATAGCTAACCTTGGTTTTGATGGAAATCTACTCGCTAATGACTTGGAAAGTCAATCGCTAAAATATGGCTTCAATGTTACAGGCGGGTCGATGATTCTAGACTCCACAAGCAAGGACTACCCACTAGGACCAGATAGTGTGAATAATGAATATGTAGGGTTTTGGGCAGGGTATAACGGAAACAAATCCAGATCAAATCGTTTATATGTGATCAATAATGCCTATCTTGACTACAATTATGGTGACTTTGACACAAGCGTACTTAGCTTTCAATTTAAGGGAGGTCGCTATCTCTCAAGCGCTGAGTATATGAGTGGCTATACACAGGGGTTTGAAGCGGCAATGAAGATTAAGCTTAGTAACTCTCAATCGCTCAAGTTCTGGTGGTATAGCTCCTATGGGAGAGCTTTCGCCTTTGGTCAATGGCTGATGGACTTCTACTCGCCACAAGGTTATAGTACAAGTGCTGGGCAGTTCGCTAACTACGGAATCCACGCATTTAAAGTGATTTACAGCCTTGGAGGGCTCGATATCACGCCTTATATCTACTTTTCACCCGGCACTTACACAGCTCCGGCATTCCGTGTAGAGTATGATACAAACAAGAGTTTTGATGGTGCAGGCTTCCGATCACACACCTTTGCTAATATCTTGCTTCCAATTTATGATGATAGACTTGTAGGGAGCTATCGTTGGGGATCTACGATGAACAAATACACCCAAAGCCTGCTAGTCCAGCAGCAGCTTGACTACAATAATTACAACTTTGGGTTAGGCTTGTATAAAAACTTCGGGCACGCAAATGCTAGAATCGGGACTACAGGGAATCCTTGGATGATAGACTTCTGGATAGCAAGCTCCTATGACATTGGTCGAAGTGTGAGTGATATGGTGGGTAAAGACGCGCTTACTCCTTATCTCTTTTTCGGGGGGACCCACTTTGCAAACAAGCTATGGTGGCAGCTCCTTGGTCGCTGGACAGATGCACAGCGTAGCCAAGAGCATAGCGTCGCGCTCAATCTTGCATACCAAATCGATGACAGACTATCCATTGGTGGCAAGATCGAATACTTTAGCGATACGACAAAGACTGGTTATAAAGTGGGCTGGGCAGATGGTAAAGGAGGGACTACACAATCTAGCACACCCAAAAATGTCTCGGATCGAAGTCATACATTTTTATGGGTGCACTACGATATTTAAGTCTTTTGCCATTAACTTCTGCTCACACCTACAATCAAGCTAGATTTTGCTAGAATCTAGTCTTGCTATATCCCTTAAGGACTATGCTTGAAGAAAATAGACTCTATGAATTTAGTGCCATTTATTGACATTATGCTTGTACTCTTAGTAATCGTGCTTACAACGGCTTCTTTTATCAACACCTCTAGAATCCAAGTCAATGTCCCCAAAGTAAGCGATGGATCAAATAAGCAAAATACGCAGAGCAAGCCTATCACCATCGCTATTGATGAGCAAGGTCGCTATTATCTAAACGACAAGCTCCACACCCTAGAAACACTCAAACAAACCATAAAGAATTATGATGCAAGCACTTCTGTCATCATCAATGGCGACTCCCAAAGTAATCTTAATTCCTTTGTGCAGATGATGGATATAATCCAAGCGCAAGGGCTGAAAGATCTCTACATAGTCGTAGAAGAAGAGTGAGATAGAATCTAGCGACTTCTTTAAGAACACCTTTAGATTCTAGCTAGTAGCTTGGCTTACCATTCACTTATGTTAAATGCCTAAATCTAATCAGCTATTCCTTGCTTACTTTGGTAAGCTTAAGTATGCTATGTGGATTCTAGGGCGATCGCAAGGTGGGCAGACTAGGAATCTAGGAAGCGGAGTCTTTTTTTGTCTTTAGGGCAAGCCCTATGACATCAGATATTTCTTTTTTAATGGCTGGGTTTTTTGCGCTTAGGTGCTCGCGGATTTCAGCGGCTTTATCTGTGTCAATACTCTCAAGACTTGTAAGCTCCTTTACCACATCAAGCCACTCTTGGCAATCACTAGAGTTTGGCGCAAACAGCCCAAATTTCTTAACAAACTGCTCGATTAGATCGTGAGCTTGGTCTTGGCTTTTGGCTTTGGGGATAAGTTTGCGGAAGTCTTTTAGGGTGAAGGGTTTTAGCTTTGGCTTTTTGTCAAACAAGCTTTGCATAAAAAATCCAAATACAAACACGACAAACCCAAACCCAAAGGAGATGAGCAAAAACACCGTATAAAAGCCCTGGTTATACATTATTTACCGCTTTTTGTTACAAAAAATGCATTTGTCGCTTCTACAAAACCATCAATACTGCCACAGTCATACCGCTTACCTTGGAATTTGTAGGCGATCACGCGCCCATTTTTTGCTTGCTCCATTAGGGCATCGGTGATTTGGATTTCACCCTTTTTGCCCGGAGGCGTTACGCGCAAAATATCAAAAATATCAGGCGTTAAAATATAGCGACCAATGACTGCTAGGTTTGATGGAGCTTCGCTAGCACTTGGCTTTTCTATCATTGTATTGACGCGATAGACATTCTCGCTAATCATCTCGCCTGCAATCACACCATATTTATCCACTTCGCTCATAGGCACTTCTTCGATGGCGACTATGGAGCATTTATGCTTGGCATAGAGTTTGACCATTTGCGCTAGCACGCTATCTCCACCGATATTTGCGCATAAATCATCAGCTAAAATCACTGCAAAAGGCTCATTGCCAATGAGTGTCTCCCCTGTCAAAATCGCGTGTCCCAAGCCTTTCATCTCGTTTTGGCGTGTGTAGGAGAAAGTGCATTGTGTGATGAGCGAGCGCACTTCATCGAGTAGAAATTCTTTATCTGTGCCTTTGATTTGGTGCTCTAGCTCATAGCTTATATCAAAGTGGTCTTCTATGCTGCGTTTGCCTCGCCCAGTAACGATTGCCATTGTTTGGCAGCCAGCACTTAGTGCTTCTTCGACACCATATTGTATCAGTGGCTTTGTGAGAATGGGGAGCATTTCTTTAGGCATAGCCTTTGTCGCAGGTAAAAATCGTGTCCCATAGCCTGCTGCTGGGAAAAGACATTTGTTGATATAGCTCATCATATTCCTTTATTGTGTAGATTCTAGCGATTGTAGCGCAAAAGGTTTATGTGTTTATAAACAGCCTAAGAGTCTCGTAGCTCTGCATACTCCCTAGGGAGCAGAAATTCTTCACAGCATAAAGTCCTAGGGTAGAATCCAGCTTTATATAGTAGAGAAAAAAGTGTATCGATGGCTTGTTTTTGCACGGAGCTAAGGGAGATAGAATCTGCATTGGCATAGAGATTGAGATAAGTATCTAGCTCTTTGGCATTGACGCGGATAAGATTGCGATCAAGCAACATTGTGGAGAGTAGGGACTTGTTTTGCGTAGCGATTTGCACAGCCCTTGTCAGTGTGTCTTCTATATCAACTGCCCTAAGCAGTGGGATACTACGGCGTAAAGCCATACCACCAAGTGGCAGGGGTAGCTCATCGCCTGCTAGCTCACACCATATGTCCCAGATTTCTCTCTCCACCTCTAATTGATCGCTAAAGGTTAGGATTGACTCGTGGATAAGCACACCCGCATCAACTTCACCATTAAGCACAGCAGATTCTATATCAAGGAAGTTTTTATACACAATTTTGGCATTGGGATAAGCTATGCGGAAAAGCAGAGCATTTGTCGTGTGTGCGCCAGAGAGAGCGACTTTGCAATGCGACTTTAGCTGCTTACCCTTTAACTTAATGAGTTTAGTCCATAGCCACTGCCAAAGCTTACTCTCGTGCGTAAAAGCGCGTAATTTTGCGCGATAAGCGGATATACACCAAAGGAAATAGCACTCACATCATAATCACCCTGCAAAGCCGCTTCATTGAGCGTTTGTATATCTAGTGCGGTGTTGTAAAACTTCAGCCCAAACCTAGAATCTACCCACCCAAACGCAATGGCATAATACATAAAAATATCATCAGCATCAGGGCTATGAGCTACGCTTATCAAACAACTCTCCAAAAGCTAAAATATGGGATTTGATGTATGGTTGCGGGAGATGGATTTGAACCACCGACCTTTGGGTTATGAGCCCAACGAGCTACCGGACTGCTCTACCCCGCGATATAGTATAAGTTAAAGGGAGAAAATTGGCTGGGGTACAAGGATTCGAACCTCGGAATGCCTGGACCAAAACCAGGTGCCTTACCGCTTGGCGATACCCCAACAGCGTCTAATCAAGGCGATATTGTATAGTAGTTTTACTTATTTGTCAATATGTGGATTTGTAGCAAGCGTTGGTAGATCTCGGCTATTAGCCTTGCTTGCACACATACTTTGTGCTAGTGTCTTAAGACTTGTCTATAAGTGCTCTTGGTAGGATTTTGAGAATCTTTATTGTATAATCAGCATTCTACATAAACTTCCACGCATTATTAAGGATAGCAATGTATCAAACGCGTATGAAAGAAGCTATAGAGGCAATTAAAAAGGGCGAAATGATTATCATAATGGATGATGAAGACAGGGAAAATGAAGGCGATTTAGTAATGGCTGGAATCTTTTCCACACCGGAGAAAATAAATTTTATGGCTCAAGAAGCAAGAGGGCTAATTTGTGTATCTATTACACAAGAGCTAGCCCATAAGCTAGACTTACCTCCAATGGTGCAAAGAAATGATAGCAACCACGAAACCGCCTTTACTATATCCATTGATGCTAGGGAAGCAAAGACAGGGATCTCTGCGTATGAGCGTGATTTAACAATCCGTCTTATGTGTGATAGTAACGCAGAGCCAAGCGATTTTGTGCGTCCGGGGCATATTTTCCCCCTTATTGCTAAGAGTGGTGGCACACTTATCCGCACGGGGCATACAGAAGCGAGTGTGGATATTTGCAAGCTATCTGGTCTTGCACCCATTAGTGTGATATGCGAGATTATGAAAAAAGATGGCACGATGGCGGGGCGTGGGGATAAATTCCTCCTTGATTTTGCTAAGACTCATAACTTAAAGATTCTCTATGTCTCTGATATTATTCAATATCGCTTAAATTTTGAGAATCTTGTGCGTGAAATCTCGCGTGAAAAAGCAGTGTTTATGGCAAAAGAGTGTGAGAAAATCACCTTTATAGATCATTTGCAAAATTGCCATATCGCCTTTGGCTTTAGTCCTGAGACTAAAACTCCGCTCATTAGATTCCATAACACAAGCAGTGATATTGCACTTTTAACAGATTCTAATGAGTGGCAATCTCTGCAAAAAAGCATAGGGCTACTCTCACAGCAAGGCGGCTATCTCATCTGCTTAAATAGTGAGAATATGGCAAATAGCGGAAATATCGCAAAAAATTGTGGCGATATTAAAGACTTTGGAATCGGCGCACAGATTTTAAAAAAGCTTGGCGTGAAAGACTTCACACTTCTTAGCTCTCATTGTGCTAATGCAAATAAAAGCTACAATGCCCTAAGCGGATTTGATTTGCATTTGAAAAAGAGCATTGAAGTGTAGATTTAGCTACGCAGTGTGCTGCCACTGATATGTACGGGAGCTTTGCTAAAAATACTTGAGCTACGCTTGTGTGTGCGAGCTTTTAGGCTATTGGGATAGAATCTAGCACATTGTTGATAGAGCTTGTCTAAAGTCCTAGAATCTACTTTATACCGATAGGCTAGTAGCCCTGCTTGTTGTGCGTTTGTAATGATCTCTTTTCTTGTAGCATAGGTAGTAATAATCCCAGAGTCTTTAAGCAAACTAGCAAGCGTGCAAAAATGCTCTAAATCCCATAGCGCACTGTTTTTCTCATAGCTAAATGGATCTTGGTAGATGACATCAAAGCCGTGAAAATAGCTATATTGCTGCATCAAGTTTGCCTGCAAATCCGCAAGTAATATCCGTGCATCACCCCAGAGTATTTGCAAAGATACATTACGCGCTATGTGTGCTACTCTGCTAGATTCTAGCTTTGAGACATAGCCAGAATCTAGCGCGTGGATCTTGCTAGCAAGGGCTAGATTCTGCTTATCTTGCTCAATGGAGATAATGTAAAAATCCATTTGATCAAATGTGCTAAAAAGGCGTGAAAGTAGGGCGTTGTAGCCAAGCCCAAAGCAAAGGTCTAAAATCCATACTTTGGGTGTTTTGGCTTTTGGGCTAGGGTTGTGGATTGCTTCATGCGTGTTGGGGACAGGGAGTGTATGCCATTGAGATCGTCCGTAAAGCAAAGCTTTCTTATCGCAAAGTGTAGTTTCTTTAGAGCTCCTAGAATCTTGCGCCGAGTTGTTTGAAGTTTTTGTTTTTTTTGTAGAAAAGCTAGAATCTATATTGTTAGATTCTAGCTCGGTTTGGTCTCTACTTTTAGCCCGACTCTCTTGTTTAAGAATTCTAGGAGCTCTAAAGAAACATTGCTTTTGGTGAGTGCTCTCCCTTGTTTTGCAAGGTGGGTTAAGGGAGTTGTCTTGAGTGGTGATAATTGCGCTCCAATCGCCACAATTGCCATTTCTAGCCCCAAAATGCAAATCACTCAAAGCCCAATCCATTTTACAGGAGGCTAAGACTTCCCACACAGGAGCTATATGCTTCCCTAGCTTCTCACTTAGCGCACCATAGCTATTGCTTGCATAATGCTCGCTAAAGTGTGTATTAAAGGCATTAAGTGATCCATCAGCACTTGGGATAAGCTCCATTTAGTAGCAGATTAGCCGTGATAGTTTGGTGCTTCTTTGGTAATATCCACATCATGTACATGTGATTCTCTAAGCCCAGCAGCAGTGATTTGCACAAATTCCGCTCTCTCCCACAAGCTTGAGATATTTACCGCACCTAGGTAGCCCATAGAGCTGCGTAGCCCTCCTGTAAGCTGGTGTAACACATCGCCGATTTTCCCACGATATGGCACGCGCCCTTCGATACCCTCTGGTACGAGCTTTTCTTGCGCAGTGCCTTCTTGGAAGTAGCGATCTGAGCTACCCTTAGTCATCGCACCTATGCTTCCCATACCGCGGTAGCTCTTATACTGCCGCCCTTGGTAGAGTACCAAATCTCCGGGACTCTCTTCTGTGCCAGCTAGTAGAGAGCCTATCATTACACTAGATGCACCCACGGCGATAGCTTTAGCAACATCACCAGAGTATTTGATCCCACCATCTGCGATAATCGGTACCCCCATCTTCGTCGCCACTTCCGCACAGCCTGCAATCGCTGAAACTTGGGGCATACCAACACCTGCGACAATTCTTGTGGTGCAGATACTGCCCGGACCTATGCCTACTTTCACCGCATCTGCACCTGCTTTGATAAGATCTTGTGTGGCTTGTGCAGTTACGACATTACCCACGATAACATCAATTTCGTAGTTCGCCTTAATAGATTCTAGTGTGGTAATGATATTTTTAGAATGTCCGTGCGCAGAGTCAAGCACTAGCACATCTACACCTGCTTCAATGAGAGCTTGCGCTCTATCAAGCTGCCCCGCGCCAATAGCCGCCCCCACACGCAAGCGACCTTGAGAGTCCTTATTGGCATTGGGGTATTCTATACGCTTTTGAATGTCTTTAATGGTGATTAGTCCTTGTAAAATATTATTACTATCGACTATGGGGAGCTTTTCTATCCTGTGCTTGTGCATAATGGCTTTAGCTTCATCAAGGCTTACTCCTACATTAGCGGTAACTAGGGGTATTTTTGTCATCACATCGCCGACTTTCTTGCTCAAATCATTTTCAAAGCGCACATCACGATTGGTCAAAATCCCTATCAAAAGCCCCTTTTCATCAACGACTGGCACGCCAGAGATTTTGTAATTATCCGTGATGGCTTTGGCATCGGCTAAGGAGCGATTAGCTTGGATAGAGATAGGACTAGTGATGATACCGCTCTCGCTTTTTTTTACCTTATCGATTTGCTCTACTTGCATAGCTGGGGACATATTTTTATGGATAACGCCAATGCCACCATAGCGCGCCATAGCAATGGCAGTTTTATATTCAGTAACCGTATCCATAGCCGCAGATACAAAGGGAATATTGAGCGAGATATTGCGGGTGAGTTTAGAGCTTGTATCGACTTCTTTTGGCAGTACCGCAGAATATGCAGGGATTAGTAAAATATCTTCAAAAGTTAGGGCTTTTTGTGTGATTTTCATACGATCTCCTTACACTACTAAGCTAGCTGAGATTCTAGTCCATATGCGCAATCAAGTACACTTTGCTCCTCGTAAGCTCTGCCAATGAGCTGCATACCAATAGGCAAGCCTTGAGACTCTCCCACAGGTATGCTAATAGCTGGGAGTCCTGCGAGATTGACTCCGATGGTATAAATATCGCTTAGATACATTGCAAGAGGGTTTTGTGAAGCTTGGAATTTAGGGGCAATGCTTGGGGTTATGGGTGATAAGATCAAGTCTGCTTGCTCAAAAATTTTGGCATATTGTTGGGCGATAAGCGCGCGCATTTTCTGGGCTTTAAGATAGTAGGCATCATAGTAGCCACTACTTAGCACAAAGCTCCCTAGGAGAATCCTATTTTTCACCTCTTTGCCAAAGCCTTGCGAGCGCGTGGATTTATAGAGCTCCTTTAGCCCACCAGAATCTACGCGATTCCCATAGCGCACACCATCAAAGCGCGCAAGGTTACTGCTAGCTTCTGCGGTACAGATGATATAGTAAGTAGAGATATGTAAGCTTGTGTCAAGCATTTTTGCAGGGACTATGGTGTGACCGCTAGATTCTAGGGTTTTAATAGTCTCTTCATAGGCTTTAGCGATTGCTGGGTCAGCGTCTTTTAAGAAGTCATTAAGTACCGCGATTGTAAAGCATCGGTTCTTATCGAGCTTGGAGAAGCTTTGCAGTGGTGGGAGTTTCGCGCTGGTAGAATCTAGCTCATCATAACCACTAATAGCATCAAGCAAGATTGCGCAATCTTGCACATTTTGCGTGATTGGTCCTATGCAATCAAGACTTGAGCTATATGCCACTAGCCCATAGCGACTCACCCTGCCATAGGTGGGTTTTAGCCCCACGCAGCCACAATATCCAGCAGGCTGGCGGATAGAGCCACCTGTATCACTTCCAAGTGCGGCGATCGCATAGCCCCCAGCCACTGCAGCCGCGCTACCCCCAGAGCTTCCGCCGGGCACTCTTGAGAAATCCTTAGGGTTTTTCGTGCGCCCATAGCAGCTGGACTCTGTCGTGCTACCCATAGCAAACTCATCCATATTTGCCCGCCCAAACGCGCTCATACCATTAGCGCGCAAGCGTGTGATGACAGTGGCATCATAAGGGGCGATATAGCCTTGTAGAATCTTACTCGCGCAAGTAATTTCCCAGCCTTTGACATTGATATTGTCTTTGATCAAGATTGGCACACCGCTGTAGTTGTCGTTAGAGAAGTTGATATAGGCATTTAGCTCAATAGCACTTTGGGATTTGGCGTGGGCTTCTATGCTAGATTTTAGAGCTTGCTGCTCGTCTTTAGGGAGAGATAAGGCTTGCTGTAATGTCATAGTCTTCCTTGAGGTGAGCTATCAGTGGCTACGGATTTTGCGCGACATTATAGAAAAAAGTAGCTTACATAACGCTTGCTGCAATGCCCGCACCCTAAAAGCTTAAAGCAAAGCGCAAAAACCACTCCTTATCCTTAGTGCTTACAAATTTCTGCCTTAGCAGGCTTTCGCTCCATGGGTCGTTTTCTCTCACTGTACCCGGGCTATTACTCTCAAACTTCCTGCCATCATAGCCATACCATCGCTCTTGTGCGATAGGGTAGTGGGAGATTTTATAGCCAAAATCTATGCGGGAAAAGCGCGAGAGATATACACTTACCCCAAAGCGCACAAACCCCCCACTTCCCGCGGAGAAAAAGGCATCATTTGCGTTACTTGCCTTGCCTTTAGCAGCAGCTTCGTTATACCAAGTTTTGTTATTGGGATCGCCTTGGGAGAAGCGCGCGAACTCCGCTCCACCGCCGATAAATCCCCCTGCTTTAAAATACGCAAGCCTAGAGAGCCAGAATTCCTCTTGGCGCAAAAACCCAAGCCACTGCTGTAAAATCGTATCCACAGGGATATTTAGTATTGCATCAGCCCCTAGTGCAAAGCTCAAATACTGCCCATCTTGGGGGGCTAGTGTGCTAGCATCTGGCGTGTCTTGGAAAGTGAAAGTGTCTTCGACTTTGGTATTTGGCGTCTTAGAATCAGTGCTACTGCCTATGATTAAGATCCCACATTTATCTGATCCGCTAGACCACTTACCCTTGCAAATTTGATACGCTTCTTGCAAATTATTGGTGCTTGTATCGCGCTTATCACTGCCAGCAATCTTGCTCCCAAGTGAGCCATTGCGGTTTGTCATCTCACCAAAGAATCTAACTCCTAAAATATGGAATTTGTCAAAAAAGTATTCCGCTCCTATCTCTAAGCCATAGCCGGTGTTAAGCTGTCCAGAATACTCAGCACTTGTGGTATCGCCACTGCATTTTTGGTTTGGGCAGGTGGCGACTTCTTTGCTCATACTTTGGGTGTTGTGCGTGTGGGTAGAGCTTGCAGACACTGCGCCAAAACCGATATATGGGTGCAAAATATCGCCAAATATCCACGCGCTAGGACTTGGCTTGTAGAAAAAGCTAGAATCTTGCGCACTTAATTGACCGAGCTCATCGTCTTGGGTAGGGGGAGGTGTGTAATCAGGCTTAGTGCTAGTAGGCTTAGTGGTAGGTGCACTTGGGGGCGTGAGAGTGGATGTCAGCGTGTTTTGTAAAATCGTGCGACTTGGTTTAGATTCTACTGCTACTAGAAGTGGCACAAAGGCGAGCACACATAGCAAGCGCACTAGAATGCTACTAGAAGCCACTTTTGCATTAGAGTCCTGTGCAGTGGTATTAAGTGTCGTTGTGTTGTTAGATTCTAGCTTTTGCCACATTACATACTTCTTTTATTGAGAGCAACAAGCGGTGCGCTCCCCCACTCTAGCGCACTTGTGGCAAAAAACTCTTCAATGCTCTCTCTCATTAGCCTAGAATCTACCATAGCATTGACCACATTGCGAAAGGCACTTGCGCCATTGTGCCCTTTAGCATAGGCGTGTAAATTCTTTCTAAACATTACTACACCCCTTTCTCCATAAAACTCCACCATCGCATCAAAATGCTCTAACACCAAGTCCTTTTTCACCATTGTGGGAAGCGCAGTAGTGTTATGGCGAATTTGCCAGAAAATCCACGGACTAGTAAGTGCAGCGCGCCCTATCATCACCCCATTTGCGTCTGTTTCTTGCAGGACAGCTTGCGCCTTTTGCACGGAGTCTATCTCGCCATTGGCGATAAGTGGGTGGCGTAGAATCTTTCTCATCTGTGCGATGGCTTGGTAGTCGATTTTCTCCTTTTTATACCCATCTTTGCGGGTCCTGCCATGGACTACGACAAAATCTACGGGTGCATCATTGAGTGCGTGGGCTATTTCAGTTGGGATTTTCTCATCAAACCCTAGTCGCACCTTGACACTTGTATAAGGTGTTTTACTCTGCTCTTTAATCAAGCGCAAAAGCTCCACAAGCTTAGGCAGATCCTGCAAAAGCCCACTGCCATTGCCGTGATTAGCGACCTTAGGAGCTGGGCAGCCACAGTTAAAGTCCAAAATATCAATGCCTTCTTGTGTGTTTAGCACGGCGATTGCGCGCTTTATAATTTCTTGCTTTGAGCCTGCGATTTGCACACTATAAGGTGTCTCTAGGGAGGATTTTTGGAGCATTTTGAGAGTTTTAGCACTAGAGAATGCCAAGGCGTGGGAGCTTATCATCTCACTCACTGTAACATCTACACCAAAGCGTTTAACCACGGATCGAAAGGGCAAGTCCGTATAGCCAGCAAGTGGGGCTAAAAAGAGCTTCGTGCTAGAGAAATCCAATACCTCAGCGCTCATTCTTAAACTCCTTGTTTTAAGCACACGATTATAGCATAAGCCTAGACTATACTTGTATTGCGCGCGCCTTTGCTGTCTTTTATGATAAGTATTACACTTGCTACAAAACATAGCGCAAACAAAGCCAATAGTATCAAAAAATGCAGAGTAATGCTCGAACATCCGCATCCATTTGATTTAAGCTAATAAAGTCTCTAACGCCGTGGTATGCTTAGATCATGTAGCTAAGACCTTGCAAAAACTGCGGTAGTAACTCGCTTGGTCAAATGAAGCCTAAAATAAATACTAGTGGCATAGAGGAGACAAATACTACTTGTGTAGGTAGCTCTCATCTTCTAAGTCCCCCCCCCCCAAAGCCGTCGCAAGCCACGCAACTTGCGATAAACACCCATCGCAAAGCACCAAAATCACCCACCCCAGCAACAAGATTTGGCCACGCTTGTGCATTATCCACAAGCAAAACAACAGGGAATCCTGTAGGACTCAGCTCGCTTTCACTTAGGAGAATGTTGCTCACTTCTGCATCTGCTGGGGCATAGGCTTGCACTTCATTGAGCTGCCTTGCTGCAGTAAGCTTCTTTTGTTTAGCGGCGACTTTGGTCTCTTAAGATAAGGCTTTAGCTGCTTTTGCGCTTTGCCCTTTGGGATCAAGTGAAGTTTTAGTGCGGGGTAGCTAGCAAGTGTCTTTTGCGCGAAGCTAGATTCTGGTGGTGGGGGCTAGATTCTACCTCCTAGAGAGATTAGCCCAAAGCTATGGAAATCATCTTGCGTAGCAAACTCTCTGCTCCTATGCACCACACTATACACAATTTCAAATCGCTTATAACGCAAGCTAATTCCCCAGACAAACTCACATACAAAGGGCTTTATCCTAATGCTATGGTTGCTTGCAAAATGTGGAGCAAAAGTATTACCTTGCAAAAACATATTGCGCCCCACCACACGCATACCTGCACCTACAAAGCCATATATGCTAAACCACTGCCCAACATAAGGTGCGCCCATAAAGCCACTATTTAGATACATTGGCGCAGTGTTTGGGCTAAGGCGGTAGCCAAAGCGTGCAAGCAGGCTTGCTTGAGAGTGGATCCTAGCATTTCCTAGGCTTAGGCTAAATTGTGGCATTAGATCTAGGCTATGAGCAGTGTGCTCTAGAATCTTTAAGACACTTGCGCTTAGCCCATAGTGCGCATTTAGGATGAGCTCATTGCGTAGCTGTGTCCCCCAACCTGCAAGCAGGGCGTTGTTGGTTAGATCGTGGATTAGATCTTGTACTTCTTTAGCCCCACTCGCCTTGCCTACAACTCCAATATCAAGCCCCAAGCTCTCAAACACATATGCACTGCGCACAAAGCTACGCAAGCTTACACCCAAATACCCACCATAAGGGTGGTCATCTTCAGGTGGGATAGGGGAGAATCTATCCTTTGGGGTATACATTTCTTGCTTGATGGCTAGCCCAAAGCTTGTATGCAACGCACTGGGCTTAAAAAATTGCTGCAAGCTAACAAAGCGTAAAAACCTAAGTGCGTTAGATTCTTTGGTAATAAAGCTTAGGCGCACACCAGCGGTATAGTATTTATCGATTTTGCTGTTGAAGTTTGCGTCATTTTCATAATCAAGTAAGAGCAGTGCTTGTGTGCGAGCGAAGCTAGATTCTAGCGTGGGATTTTGTGGGGTGGTACTGGGCTTGAATTCTAGATCATCTGCCAAGCACACTACACAGCATAGATATAAGCTTGGTAGCAAAGACCTTATAAGATACATTTATGATAAGTGGGATAGAGTAGAGCGTAAGAAATCTCCGCGAGTGCGGAGATCGCGTATGAAAGCTATTTAGTCTCTTTTGCTTCTGGAGTTTGCTCGTTAGCCTCTTCAGTACTTGCCTGCACTGCTTCATCAGCATTTTGATCAGCAGAAGCTTGAGTAGTCTCAGCGTTTGCTTCTGGAGTTTGCTCGTTAGCTTCAGTATTTGTTTCTGGATCTGTTGTATCAGTGCTTACTACGGGGTTTTCAGTTACTTGCTCTTCTACTGTTGTTTGTGGTGCAGCTTCTTCTGCTTTTTTGTCATCACCACACGCACTAAAAAGCACTGCTACTGCCGCTACAATCGCCAATTTTGAGAAAAGACCTTTCATTAGGGACTCCTTATCCTTAAAGTAAAATAAGCTCACATTATATAAAGCTATATATTAATCTTTGCTTTAAAAATTAATGCTAGCGCGCTAGAAACTAGAATCTAGCTAGATTCTAGGGCAAGCTCTTTTGCTAGTTTGATACAGGACTCTAGCGTCTGCTTGGGACTTGTGTAGGCTATGACATCAGGGGCGAAAGCACGCAAGGTTGTCTGCCCAATTGCTATGGCAATATAGCTAGAATCCCAGCCAAAATTTTGCACAAATGCGTGGTAGTTGCTTGGTGCGCTAAAGATTAGCACAGAGTGTGGGGCTGGTTTTTGCGAGTGGGGTAGAGACTTTGGGGTGTTGGTGTAGGCGATGATTTGCGTTAGGGGGATTTGGGCTTGCTTAAGCGTTAGATCAAGGTTTGAGACAATGCTTTGTGCGCGTAAATAGAGTAGCCTGTGCCTACAAGATCGCGCGATAATCTCTCTAGCAAAGCTCTCTCCGTGTGAAGTGCTAGAGATAAACTCTATGCAAAAGCCTGCATTTTTTAGCACGCGCTCACACCCAGCCCCAATGGCAAACACGGGGATTTCTAAAAACGCTCTAAGCTCGCTGTGCTGCTCCATCGCACACATAAGTGCGCTAATGGCGTGTTTGGATGTAAAAATAAGTGCGTCAATATGCTCTTTTATCGCGTAGGGTGGGATGTTAGATTCTAGCAAGGCATCATAGATGGGGAGATAGCGGATCTCGCTCACACAAAGTGTTGGAATTTCTTTAGAAATAGTAGAGTTAATTAGCACAATCTCGCGCATAGTTTATCCTGCATTTCAAGGATTTTGGTAGATTCTATGGAATACAGCAAAGCGCGGCAAACCATTTTTAGTCGTGCCATAAAATTTATAGGTGATAATAGAGCCTAGTGGCGGTGGGTCTTGACGCTCTTTATCACTAAAGCCACTACCGATTTTGAAGCGCATTAGCCGTGGCGTATCTTTGGTGGCGGTTTCTTGCTCGCAAGTAAGCGAGCCTAGCTTGCCTGCATACTTACCCTTGCCTGTGTTGTGGGCTACTACTTTGCACTCTGCATCGCTATAGGCTTTAAGCTTTAGGGCGTTAGGCGATCTTGTACGCTCATAAGGTGCTAAAACCCTGCGCAAGACAAGCCCCTCTGCGCCTGCTCACTTAGCTCTTGCAAGCGTTTGAATAGCTGTTTCTCACTAGCAATTGGCTCTTGCTTGATGATAGAAATAGGTATTGTAGGCGCGCTTGCAAGATAAGATTCTAGCACCTTAAGCCGCTCAAAAAGTGTGCAGTGCGCATCTTCTGCACTCTGCTCTCTTTGATTTTTTGGCGTGTTTTTGGGAACTTTAGATTCTAGTACATCACACATTGGCACATCAAAGACATAATACTTTGCCCTATCCCAGCTAGAATCTTTAGCTTCTTTATCTCTGCTACAAGGGCAGTGTGTGCAGTCTTTTTGCACAAGGGCTAATGCCTTTTCAAACTCCCCCCTGCCTATCCATAGCTCCCCATCTAGGCTAAAGGGCGGAAAATGCTCAATAAAGCAAGAAGGTGCTTTGATCACCCTGCCACTGCGGGTTAGAAGTTGCTTGCCATTCCATAGAGCGCGCACGCCATCAAGCTTCTCGCTCATAACAAACTCTTGCACATTATTTGGACGCGCTTTGTGGTAGTCCATAAGGAGCAAGAGTTTAGACTCTGGCGCATCTTGCGCCCTTGCACTATCTGCGCGCCCATTGGCATAAAGAGCTACCCCACATAGCATTATCGCTAGTAAAAAGTAGATACTAGATCTTAGGGAAGCCATCTTCGCTTTGCATAAATGCATAAAGCTTTTTATATAGCACTATTGCGGCGCGCTTTAGGGCATAGTCATAGCTTGCTTGACTCTCCTGTATGCTCGCTTGGAAAATAGCTCGTTGCGCGCAGTCTTTAAGCGTGATTTCTAGGGCTATGGAGTTGGCATTTCTTGTCGCACTTATAGCTAGGTGCGGAGTGCTAGAATCCTTAGTGATTGCGGCAAGCTTGGAGATCTCCGCGCTAAAGAGTGCTTCTTGGGCTTTGGTGAGACCTTGATAGGTGGTAGTGAGCAGTGGCTTTTGGACTTGATTATAGAGAGAGGAAAGCTTGTGAAAGTCTTTAGGTAAAGGAGCTTGTAGAGATTCTAGAATCTGGGCTAGCTTGCTAGCTTGCTTGAAGCTAGATTCTAGCGTGCCAAAATCTCTTAGTGTGATACAGCTAGGAGTAGTGGCGATAATGGGCTTTGTGTGTGATAAGATAGCCTGTAAATCCTGTTTAAGTGGTGCTAATAGCTGCTCTTTGCTAATATCTACTTGGACATAGTATGTGCCTTGCTTATAGGCTTTGTTGCGCACTTGGAGATTAGGTAAGGATAGCATAGCAGAATCTAGCTCTATATGCTGAGAGAGCTTGGTTGTGAGCTTGTCATTATGCTGGGTGTTGTAGATATGCGTAGAAGAGCGCACTTGGGTTTGCACGCTTTGGGCTAGATCATCAATGGCAGCTTGCTTAGCACTCTCAAAGCTCTCCCCACTGCCCACACCATAGAATTTAGCTCCTTGCTTGGCAGAGAGGAACCAGCTTGGCGGCTTGCTAGCACAGCCCATAAGTAGCGTAAGCGTGACCAGTGCGATTAGATGAGAAACCAGCTTGGACATAGCTACCCCTTTAAGAGATTGTTATTAGAATCTAGCGCACTCTTGCTAGCTTGCTCTAGCTTGCCGCCTAGGGCTTTATAGAGCACAATCACAGAAGAGAGCCTAGCAAAGCGCGCTTCATCTACGCTTTGGCGTGCATTCAAGAGTGCATTGTAGCTTGTAAGGTAGCTTGACTCATCAAGTAGCCCTAGCTCATAGCGCGCGCGCGCTATGAGCCACACTTCTTGCGAAGTGGAGAGTACTTGCTCTTTGGCTTGCAGGGAGCTTTGTGCGGTATTGACTTCTGTGATGGCATTTTCTATCTCGCCAAGTGCTGTGCGTAAAGTGGATTCTAGTGCGTAGAATGCCTGCTTCACACTCTCTTTTTGGATTTTATAGTCTTTGGTTAAAGCGGAGCGATTGATAAGCGGGGAGGCAAGTGAGCCAGTGATATTCCAGATCAAATCCCCAACCCCGCGTGAAGAGAAGAGAATCTGCCCTAAGTTTCCGCCTAGGCTAAGCGATGGGAAAAGCGCGGCTTTTTTGGAGTTTTTTAGCATTACTTGTGCATTTAGACTAGCAATGCTAGCGCGCACATCATCGCGAGAGAGCAAAATATCTTTAGGTAGGGCGTTTATACTAGGGAGCTTTATGTTAGGGAGGCTAGAATCTAGCGCACTAAAGGCAGTAGAATCTAGGCTAGACTCTAGGCTTTGTGCTTGTGCTATGGAGGTAGATTTTAGCGTGCTGTCATTTAGCATTAGCGTAAGTGCTTGGGTGTCGCTGGTGTTTAGTAGGACCATTAGGGCATTTTTCATCTTTTCTTGCTCAAGGAGTAGGGAGCTATGCGTGCTTTTAGCGGTATTTAGCGCGGCGATTGTATCACTTAGCATAGTGATGTCAATAAGCCCCAAATCGTGCTTATGTCCCAAAGTGTCTAAAATCCTACCATAATTATCAATCATCTGCTCTTGCAAGTGTGCTGCTTTGGTAATGCGCTTATAGGCATAATAATTACTTGCCACTTCGCCAATAAGACTTACTTGCGCTACGGAGAGATTGGAAAGCGTGGCTAGATAGTCATATTTTCTCGATTTTCTTAGCATATTAAGCTTGCCGAAGAGATCTAGCTCCCACGATAGAGAGAGATTGGCATTTAGAGTGTTTTGGTTGATGTTGATTTGGTAGCGATTGTAGTTGCCTGAGCTGTAATTGTAGCCCATATTGATAGAGAGCTTTGGGAGCATATTGGCACTTGCTAGCCCTAGGGCTTCTCTAGCTTGGGCGATTTGAGAAGTGAGTGTAAGGATATTGGTATTATTAGCTAGAGCCATATCAAGCAGTACGCGTAAGCTCTCATCATCAATGAGTGTAAGCAGTGATTCTGCAAAGGTGCTAGGCGTATTTGTATCGTAGCTAGGTTCTAGGCTAGAATCTAGCTGCTTGCTAAAGGAGCTTGCAAGTGTGATGGACTGGCTAACTCTCTCATCTGTATAGGGCTTTGAGCAACTAAGGAAAACAAGCGCACAAGCGCAGAATATGCCTAATCGCGCTAGCATAGCTACTCTCTTGCTATTTATGCAAACTCTTTGAGCAAGAGCTTTTGTGTATCCATTACGCCTATACCTTTGTCAAGCACTTTTATGGATATTTCTTGCGCCTCTTTGAGTGAGTGCATAGCATAGGTGCCACATTGGTATTTGTTTGCCTCTGGAATTGTATCCACACGCAAAATATCGCGCATACTTGCTTCCCACGCTTCTAACACATCATAGCTGCAAGGCTCTCCAATGACACTCATATAAAACCCAGTCCTGCAACCCATCGGCGAAATATCGATGATCTCGGCATTTTTACCATTTAGATGATCGCGCATAAATCCGGCGAAGAGATGCTCTAATGTGTGGATACCCTTTTCACTAAGGATGTCTTCATTTGGCACGCAAAAGCGCAGATCAAAGACAGAGATAACATCGCCCTTTGGTGTTTGCATAGTTTTAGCAAGGCGCACCGCAGGAGCTGGCATAATGGTATGATCGACCTTAAAGCTATCTAGTAGTGGCATAAATGCTCCTTATTTCGTAAGTGGGCGCATTATAGCAGTATTTCTATGAAGCCAATATGAAAAAACTTTTGCAAGAGACTGCTAGGCTTCTTGCGTTTTTTTTGTTTCTTTGTATAATGTTTGCCAAATGAGAATCTGCTCAAGGAGGATTTATGCGTATCCAACACCTAGTAATGCTTGCAGTCCTGCCTTTTGCTACAAATGCTAGCCAAACTTCTAGTCTGTGGTCCAAGCTAGAATCTCGGCTAGATTCTAGCCCTAAGTCGCTACCTCCTGTCTATACTACCGCTACGCGCACACCTATGCAAAGTGAGCAGATTTTAGCAGCCAAAGATGCCCTGCTACATTCTGGCGATATAGCAAAGTCGCTTTTATATGTGCCGGGCTTTTCTATGGTGCGTAAAGGTGGCTTAGGAAGTGAGGTGTTATTCCGCTCTCAAGGGGCTTCACGCGTGCCGATCTTGCTTGATGGTGGCAGTTTGCAGGGTGCTTGCGGGGGTAGAATGGACACAAGTGTTACCTACATTTTCCCAGAGAATTATGACCATATCCTACTAATCAAAGGTCCCCAAGATGTGCGATGGGGGTCGCTTATAAGCGGTGGAGCGGTGTTTATGCGCGATATTACAATACTAGATCATAACACTTTGCAAGCGGATACAAGTGTGCTAGCAGGGAGCTTTGATCGCTTAGATTTGCACGCAAGCGCACTTACTGGGGGCAAATACGGCTCGCTGCGCGCAATTGCAAGCCGCTATGAGAGCGGAGACTATCGCACAGGGAGCACTAGCTTTAGTGGGGGGAGTGCCACACACTCTGCTTATAAGCGTGAGTCCGCAAGTTTAATCGCTACACTCACGCCCACTAAATACACAGGCATAGAGTTTGATATAGATATAGGTAGAGGGTTTTCATCCTACCAAGACAGGGCAATGGACGCACGCACATTTGATCGCTTATCCTTTAGCCTAAAGGCACAGCAGCAGTTTCAAAGCGAAATTGTAAGGTGGCTTGATGTGCGTGCTTCGTGGCACGAAGTTGATCACATTATGGATAATTTCTCCCATAGGCAAGCTAGTGCAGACTATCGGCTAAGCAACCCAAAGCGCACCAATGCCAACGCACGCGCTGAGCTCACACTTTACCTAAGTTATGCACTTACACTCTATCTAGGCGCAAGCTATGCGTATGATGATCAAAAACTACGCACTTCTGGCAGTAAGTCTTCTATCAATGAGGCAAATGCTATCCTATCTCAAGCCTACAAGCCACAATTCCACTTCAATTATGCCTCTATCTTTATGCAAGGCTCTTATGCGCAGCTAGATTCTGCTTCTAGTGTGTATTTTGGCGCGAGGTATGACTATGCACTAACACATAAAGCTAGTACCGCAGAATCTACTAGCAATCATCTAGGTAGTGGTTTTGCTCGCTACCAATATGAAAGGGGTGGTTTTTCGTATTTTATAGGGCTTGGCTTGGCGCAGAGAAGCCCAGACTTTTGGGAGCGAACCAAGGGCAATGGTATGGGCTTGAAGCAAGAGAGCAACCTCCAGCTAGATGCTGCTACTGCATATAAGAGAGAGAATTTTTCCTTGCAAGCATCTTTATATAGTGCGTATATGTGGGACTATATCGCCCTGCACTACGCAAATGGAACAAACGCGTTTAATACTAATGCACTGCTAGCAGGAACAGAGCTTGAGGCAAAGTATGGGGCTTTTGGGCTTCTTTACATCTCTGGCTCGCTTGCCTACACCTATGGGCAAAATCTCACTACAAGATCCGGACTGCTAGCAGGAGCACCACTGCCCCAAGTAGCTCCGCTACAAGCACAAGTGTCTTTGTGGCTCGAGCATAGAGGGTTTCTAGCGCGTGCAGATATGTTGGCTAATGCTGCGCAAAGTCGCTATGCTAAAGACTATGGCAATGTTATTGGCAAGGACTTTGGGGCGAGCTTGGGCTTTGCTACTTTAAGCATTTATGGTGGCTATAAGCGCAAGAATTTTAGCCTGCTTTGCGGAGTGGAGAATCTAACTAACGCGCTTTATAGTTATCATCTTTCTAAATCTGGGGTGATGGTAGGCGGGCTAGCTCCTACTACGAGAATTTATGAGCCGGGGAGAAGCTACTATATGAAGCTAGCACTTGGATTCTAGTTAGATGTGTTGGCTTTTGACTAAAAAGCCATTGTAGTGATAAATCGGTGGCTACATAGCTTTAAGTATGCGTCCTTGACTCGACTCACAAAGCCCCATTTTAGCGCAAAAGTCCTGCCACGAGCAAAGAGATAGCGTCTAGGCTTTTAGATTCTATCTCTTTGCCATTGTGATCGGTGGTGTGGCAAATGTCGCTTTAGTATCCATAGGCGACTAGAGTCTAGAGACTCTAGGGCTATTTGTTTACCTTGATACTTCTGCGCCATCGCCACTCTATGGCGCGTTTTATGGCTATGGCGATAAGCCCAGAAACTTCGCGCCCAGCGACTTCACCTATGCCATAGCAGTATCCTAGTGAGCAGATTGTGCCCTGTGGCTTGTAGGAAAATGGCGGAATTGGTGCGCTAGAATCTAGGGGCGTCGTAGATTCTAGTGTGCTGGTAGTTTTGACTTGCTGTATATAGCTAGGGAGAATGCGGGCTAGGTAGATCCCTTGCTGCTGGGCTAACTGGGCAGTTGGTGGGTAGAATCGCTGTGTTTTCTCATCTAGCAGTGCCCCACAATCCCCTAGCACGAAGATAGAATCTACATCTATATCCGTGCTAGAGTCTTTGGCTTTAGTGGCATTAGAGTCGTTAGATTCTAGGGGTTTTGGGTGGAGATATGGGGTGGTGATAAGCTTTGATTTTGGCGTGCCAAAAGAATTAGCGATGACTAGGTTGCCTTGCACTCCTGCTGTCCATATTGTGCAAAAAGACTCTATAAGTGTAGTTTGCGGACCATTTTGCCCTTGCTCATTTCCACACGCGATTTGTACACCATTTTCTAGCACGCTTAGGATTTTGCTAGCACTAAGCACCCTTACCCCTAGTTTCTCTAAATACGCGCGTCCCTTTTGCGCTAGATTGGGTGAGAACATCGGTAGCACATTATCTAGGGCTTCTATGCACACACATTCTACGGCTTCTTGTATGCCTAGTTTTTTTGCTTGCTTTGGGATCTCTTGGGCGAGAGTTGCCACAAGCTCACACCCGCTAAACCCCCCACCGCATACCACAAAGCGCAAATACCGTTCATCATTAGTATGTTTATAGGCTTGGAGATTTGCTTCTATCTTAGCGCGGATGGCTTTGGCTTGGTGGTAGTTTGTAAGTGGCAGGGCATATGCACTCACACCACTTATGCCAAAGCTATCGCTAGCAAAGCCTAGTCCAAGGATCAGTATATCATAGCTATATGTGGCGCGCTCGCAGACAATTTGCTTGCTAGAGGCATTGATTGTACGCACGCAGTCTTGCACGATTTCTATGTCTTTTGGGAGAATATCTTCTAGCTTATGTAAAATCTCTTTATCTTTATAGCCACTTGCGACTTCGTGTAGCAAGATACTTTCATAATGTATAGAATCTTTTGTGATAAGCGTCCATCTAGCAGTGCTATAAATTGACTTTGGCAAATTAGCGATACAAGAGAGAGTCGCATACCCAGCACCCAGAAATACAATATGTGGAGTTTTCATCAATGTCCTTGAAGTAGAATCTAGCGTAGAGTGTAAAAGTAGAAAGAAGTGGCTCCGGATGCAGGATTCGAACCTGCGACCAAGCGGTTAACAGCCGCCTACTCTACCGCTGAGCTAATCCGGAATCTGTCTTAGCATCTGGAAGTAAAACGCGAATTTTATGGAAAAACACGCACCTTGTCAAGGGCTTACAAACATAAGTGCATAGCGGGGCTTGCAGAGACTTGTAAGATCGATGCGCGCATCGCAAGTGTGCAGGACATTACACAGCACGCCATCATAGCTGTTATCACCGCTAGCTGCTATAAGCTGCTTAGATTCTAGCACGCAAATGCCATACTCTAGCTTTGCCCTATCTCTATCGATAAGCGAGTCAAGCACTTCTACTTGTAAGCCTAAAGATTCTAGCTCATAGCATAAATGCGGGACTTTGGTGTTGCGCATATCTCTGCAATCCTTTTTAAATGCAAAGCCTACCACAAGCACCCTGGCTCCTTGCAGGCTAATCCCAGCAGATTCTAGCTGCTTGGCAAACTTTCTAGCGATGAAGTGGGGCATTGCTTCATTGACTATGCGCGCTTTTGTGAGAAGCTTTGGACTAAAACCCTTAAGCTCGGCAATATAGGAGAGATAGTAGGGATCGACACTAATACAATGCCCCCCCACAAGCCCGGGGTAAAATGGCAGGAAGTTCCACTTCGTGCGCGCTGCTTGCAAAATCTCTGCCATATCAAGCTCAAGCGTGTCAAAGAGCATATATGCCTCATTCATAAAGGCAATATTGATATCGCGCTGCGCGTTTTCTAGGGCTTTGCTCGCTTCAGCTATCTCTATGCTAGAGACACAATGCGTGCCAGCAGGGATCACGCTTGCATAAAGTTTATCGATTGTGGCAGCAGACTCTTTATTAGAGCCTGAAGTGATTTTTACCACTTGGCTTAGGCGGTGTATTTTGTCAGCTGGATTTATGCGCTCTGGTGAGTAGCCCACAAAGAAGTCGCGATTTAGTTGGAGCTTGCTGATAGATTCTAGTAGGGGGGCACAGAAAGTGCGCGTGCAAGTGGGGTAGGTGGTGGATTCAAACACGACAATATCCCCCACTTGTAGCATAGAGCCCACAAGCTCACACGCACTTTGCAAGCAGGAGAGATCTGGGAGCTTGTCTTTGGCAATAGGCGTTGGCACGGCGATTAGATAGATGGTTGCTTGCGCTATATCGTTTGGGTTGCTACTAAAGCGCACTAAAGGGGCTTGCAGGAAGTCTTGTAGCCCACACTCGCCACTAGAATCTAGCTTTTCTTGTAGCTCTTTTACTCGCGTGGGGTTTATGTCAAATCCTATGGTGGGGTATTTTGTGCCAAAGGTTAGGGCTAGGGGCAGTCCAACATAGCCAAGACCGATAACAGCTATGGTGTAGGGCATCGGCTTTGGACTAGTGGATTGGGCATTATTAAAGGAATTGCAACTTTGCCTTGTTTTCTCATCGCAAATCCTAGAATCCTTTGCTGGCGTTTTTACACTTTGGACGTTTTTCCTAGAATCCATTTTTGAGCTTTTAGCGTGTTTTTCTGTCATTGTAAGCGGTGCTTGCACTGCGTGGCAATCCACACTAGATTCTAGTGATACTTTAGATGAGTTCTTTTCAAGGGGGGATAAGGGGGCTGCTTGGCAGGCTCTACTCCTTATCCCCCCTTTCACCCCCCAATCCCCCTGCACGCTTTCAAGACTGCGTGCTTTTGGTAAAGCACGCGATTGGTTGATGGATTTTGCTTGCGTAGAGTAGGATTGCTTCGCGGAAAATAACGCTTGACTTTCTTCTTCAAGGATTCTAGGAGTTGCGGAGTTACTAGTGGGGCTGTTTGTGGATTTTAAGGTAAGGCTGTTTTTTGATGTCAGCTGTTTGTCAATCTTGGCTGTTTTATCAAAGCCGCTATGGGATTCTAGGACTCCTAGAGAAACATCGGCTAATGCCGAGCGGTATCTTTTGCTTTGCGAGCCACGCAAGGAGATAAGACTTGAGCGTCTATCGAGAAAGTGCGGTGAAGCGATCAAAGATTTATCACGCAAAGCTAAATCCCTTTTTTTAGATCTCACGCACGACACCATTTTCTAGCATATAGTAGCCCCCATCATACTCACTTCTAGCTCTCCCTCTGCTATCAAACCTAAGCCTAGCCCCAGACTTATCCACAAAGCCAATGAGCCTAGCAGGATTACCCACCATAAGTGCGAAGTTTGGCACAGATTCTAGCACCACACTCCCTGCGCCAATGAGTGCAAACTCGCCTATTTCTATACCGCAAAGTATTGTGGCATTTGCGCCAATAGAGCAACCTTTGTGCAAGATTGTAGGGAGAAACTCGCTTTTGCGATTGATGAAAGCGCGTGGGGTTAGGACATTAGTAAATACCACGCTTGGTCCTATGAATACTTCATCGCGCACTTCTACACCCTCATAAATACTTACATTGTTTTGGATTTTGCAGCCATTACCGATAGATACGCGCATACCTATGCAACAATTCTGCCCGATGACACAATCACGCCCTATCACGCTACCTTGCAAAATATGGCAAAAATGCCAGATTTTACTCCCTGCGCCTATTGCTACATTGCTATCAATCACGCTACTTGTGTGGATCAATGCACCATTTACTTCCCGCACTGCTACTACCCTTTGGCTAGGCTACTTGCACGCGCGCAAGAACTTTTGGCTAAAAAGTCTCATACGCATATCGCGGTAGAATCTATGTAGCTCGCGCAGTAGCACGAAGCGGTAATAGAAGCTCCTATCCTTTGGCTGGTGCTCTGGCTTGCCTATGGTGGAGAACTCATCTAGCTCGTTGATTTCTGTGATATGTGGAAGGTAGAGCATTTCAGCGACATTATGCAAGTAAGAAAAGCTCATATAATAATCCACCGCGACAAAGATTTTCTCCGCACCTTTTATGAGCTTTGCCGCACCGCTTGGAGAGATATAGTAGCCTGATGTGCCTAGCATAAGCTTGGGAGCTAGGGCGAAATGCTCTGCTACAAGATACATCGTATGCCAAGTTCGCCACGCTAGGCGCACATACTCATAGGGACTTTGCGCGATTGCCTGCGCGCCCTCCCCAAAACCAGTGCAAAAGCTCACATCATCTTCTAGCACGATGATCCCTTGCCCTAATTCTACGCACTTTTGCCACAAGGCATAGTGAGAAGCAAAACACGCTAGCTCTGTCTCTCGCACTGCTCTAGCCTTATACACCCCAGCCCAAAATGGGCAATACCGCTTGATAAAGCCACTTTCTCTAATGTCTTTAGGCGTTATAGCTTGGAAAAAATGAAAGGCAAGCTTTTCTTGCAAATGCGGCTCTTTGGCAAAAAGCGTGGCGATATTTGCCTCCATACTTGCTCTGCGATCAAGGGAATGGGCAAGGTTTATGACAAAGCATTGCAGCATAGATCTAGTCTCCTTAAGGTTTTGTAATCGCAGTGTGTGCGTGGGCTTGGACTTATGATGCAAGTGTTGTGCTTTAGTAGCTTTGGGTTTAGGCTAGCTACTAAAGCCACCTTGCGCAGGGCGTGGGCTTGGTGCGCCTTTAGCGGCGTTGTTTTGGTAAAATCCACTTTTTGCATTGTTTGGTGTTGTGCCCGCTCGTGGAGTATTTGCGCTACCTTGCTTGAAGTTATTTGCGCTACGCTCATAGGCTTGGGGGGATTTGTAGGTGCGTTGTTTGTTTTGCTGGTAGTTTGGGTTATTAAAGAGCTTGTTGCCAATGTAACTTCCTAGCAACGCGCCTGCCGCACTTGCTAGGATTGCACCTCCTAGTCCTAAGCCACCACCACTCTCACCCCCACCGCTACCAGCTGGAGCTAGTAACTCACTTGTACCATTCTCTACACGCGTGGCTTCTTTTTGGATGATTTCATTTACTTCCTCATCACTCAAAATCCGCTCTGTCCCAGACTTATCACGCACGACTACTCGCGTAGTGGCACTTGGGTATTCTTCTAGGACCTTGTAGCTCCCGTCTAGCTGCTCTTCTACGATGACAAATGCCCCTTGCTTGATAGCTTGTTGTGGGCTTTGGCTACCTTGACTGCTAGAATTATTGACAAAGTCATCTCGATCTCTAGGATTATCACAGCCTAGTAGGGCGACTAGCACAAGCGCGCTACTGCTACCTACCATCGCAAAATCCGCGATCTTCCTATATGGCAAGTGGCGTGATGAGATGGTGCTATGTTTAGGCTTTTTCATCATTGCTCCTTTTAGATTCTAGTTACTAGTCTAGTGCTTCATAGATAAATGGCACACCCTCTATGAGCTTAGAATCTCTAATGCTATTAGTTACGCGTATGACTTTGCTATATATTTCATCATTTGCGGTGGTGGGTGCATAGGTGCGCGCATAGATTTTGCGCAGGATTTGGATCTGCTCTTTTGGGGTTTTGGTGCTGCGAATTTGGCGCGCAATATCTGCTGCTTTGTATAGAGAGTCTTGCCCAAGTAGTCCTACAGGGATCATTACAATGGTGTGGGTTTGTAGCTTTTCTTCTATGTGTGCTAGTTCCTCTTGACAGTGGCTACACATAGGATCTGATACGATGTAGAACTTTTTAGGAGTAGCACCGGTTATGGTTATGGCATAGTCTTTAGGGATAGAGGCAAAGAGCGCGTTTAGCTTGGCGGAGTTTTGGGTATTGAAATTATGCGTGCTTATGGCTTTTAACTCTTGGGAGACGCGTTTGCTTACTGTATCATCACTGCTAAAAAACGCGCTTGCTACGACTAGATTCTGCTGCTTCTCATCGCTTATAAAGAGTGTTTTATAACCATTTAGCTTATCTTGGATAACGAGCAGAAATAAATTGCTAGAATCTAGCGGGCTAAAGCTCACTATCTCCAGTGTGCGCTTGGTTTTAGACTCTAGGAGTTTTTTGGCTACGCTTGCATCATAGGCGTTAAGCGCGCTAAGTCCTAGCGTACAAGCATACAATAGGGCACTTATCTTGCTTGCTTTCATCATATCTCCTTGTCGAAATCTCGCTTTGAATGCGCAATAATGCCATAAAAATCTAACGCTTGCCTACGCGCCTATGTTAAAACTTGCAGTGATACACTTCGCCATAAATGATATATTCATCGATTTTGTTAGAAATGGCATCGTTTGCTAGTCCCATTCTGAACTGATAATCCCCCCCTAGGTAGCGCGACTCAGTATGTAGTACAAGTACGGCATTCCCACCAAAGCGTGCAGCTTTGTTGCGCAAGTCATTTTCTGCGCCTGCTATGGCAGCAAGCAGCTTAATGCCATAACCCTTTGTATTGACAATACCTGAAGATTCTCTGAGATAGGTGCAATCTTTAAGCGAAGATTTTCCTCGATAAATTTTCACGCCTAAAGCATTTGGATCTTGGGTGGGGATTGCTGGCTTGTAGCACGCGCTAAAGGTGCTAGCTATGCTAAGTAGTCCCACTATACTTATGATGCTAAAGGCTTTGGTGGTGTTGTGGTAGAGTCTCATAATTATGTCCTTAATGTTTCTAAAGCCTCGGTTTACACAAGCTTCACCAGCAAATAGTGTTCCTAGAATCTAGCTAGATTCTCCAAAGTACTGCAATGCCCTTGCTAAGTCCTCTGGCGTATCGATCCCTATGCTTTGTGTGCTAACAAGCACCATAGTAATGCGCTTGCCATAATAGAGCGCGCGTAGCTGCTCCAGCTTCTCTGTGTGCTCTAGGGGGGAGTGTTCTTTGGATTGTGGTAGGGCGCAAAACTCCTTAAGACTCTCCATACTATACCCATACACGCCCAAATGCCCCAAATACTGCGCGCTAGATTCTAGCTTGGTAGCATCGCGATCATAGGGAATAATGGAGCGCGAGAAATATAGCGCATTCATACTAGAATCCACTACTACTTTAACCGCGTTTGGATCAAGTGCTTGGGTCTGGGTGATATGCTTCGCGCAGCTTGCCATAAACGCGCCTTGCTGCATTGTGTTGTGCAATGCTTGCAAAACCTCTGGCTCTAAAAACGGCTCATCAGCTTGGACATTGATGATGATTTCACTGCTAGCAAGTCCTAACTTCTTGGCTGCTTCATAGCAGCGATCTGTACCACTTTGATGATCTTTGCTGGTGAGCAGGGCGCGGATTTTATGACTCTGACATAGTTCTAGTACGCTTGTATCATCGCACGCTACGCACACTTCATCGACTTTGGCGGCGTTTTTCGCGCTTGCTATTACCATAGGCAGCCCAAAAATATCTGCCAAAATCTTGCGCGGAAATCTCGTAGAATCAAGTCTAGCAGGGATAATGATCATCAAGCACTCCTTAGTGTCAAGGTCATCTGTAATCTAGGCTTTGCAGAGATGGGCATTATAGCGCAAAGCTAACGACTAGCATTTGTAGTGCTAGTCATGCAGCGAGATATCAGCTTTTGTCTGGTGTAAATACTTATGCCTTATAAGCAATGCGTGTGTTTAGGGAGTATATCCAAATATACGCTAGAATCTAGCGCGCAAAGCCTAAGATTCTATTATGCTCCTTGAAGCGAGAAGAATTGCACCAGAAAGGTCAATGGATAAAACCCATATTACTGCTCTTGTTAGGTTGAATTAAAATGCGATTCAATGCAATCAAAAAAATAGCTTAAAATCCGATGTAAAGTGTTGTTTGCAAGCAAGCATTTGATACTTTTTGTAACATTGTCAATCTAGCAGAGTAGTTATAAGAGTGCGCAAGAACTTGTATGCCTAGCGTAATTGTTATTTAAGCATTAGGGGCTTATAATCACAAATTTACTTTAGCCAAAACTTAATCACAAAGGAGACTCTATGGCAGAAAGGACTCTTTCTATCATCAAGCCAGATGCCGTGCAGAAGGGAGTGATCGGCAAGATCATTGATCGCTTTGAGAGTAATGGGCTAAGAATTGCTGCGATGAAAAAGCTCCAGCTCTCTAGATGTGATGCAGAAGTGTTCTACGCGATTCACAAAGACAGACCGTTTTTCAACGATCTTGTCGAGTTTATGGTAAGTGGTCCGGTAGTTGTGATGGTGCTAGAAGGAGATAATGCCATAGCTAAAAATCGCGATTTAATGGGCGCTACAAACCCCAAGGAAGCCAAGCCCGGCACAATCCGCGCAGACTTTGCACAAAGCATTGATGCAAATGCTGTGCATGGAAGCGATAGCTCAGAAAATGCGCGCAATGAAATTGCTTTCTTTTTCGCTACTAAAGAGATTTGCTAGAATCTAGCGGCATTGCTTGCTATGCGCATACAAGCTAGGAAGATCTCTTCAGCACCAAAGGCGTTTGAGTTACACTCTCAAGGATTGTGCTTTAAGGGTGAGATTTTTGCCAAAGATCGTGGGCTATTTTGTATCAATGCAAATCTAGCAGGAGAGATTGCGCTTATATGTGATAGGAGTGGGGAAGAATTCTTGCAAAACATTGATGAAGAGTTGGTTTTGTATATTGCAGATGGACTCTGGGATACACAAAGCCAACGCTTTGAGGTATTTGATGTGATCGAGTGCTTTGATGGCTTTATCGACTTAGATTCTATCTTACAAAGCGAGATAGAATCTATTAGACTTGATTATCATAGTAAAGGAGATTAGTATGGCAGTCCCAAAAAGACGAGTAAGTAAAACAAGAGCGGCAAAGCGTAGGACTCACTACAAAGTAGCACTAGTAAAACCTATCAAAGACAAAGATGGTAGCTGGAAGCTCCCACACCATATCAACAAATTTAGTGGCTCATACAAATAACTCGTGAAGCGAGTGAGCGCGAAGGCTAAGGAGTGGATATGTGGAAGATAGCTGTTGATGTGATGGGTGCTGATCACGGAGTTATGCCCATTGTGCAAGGTGCTATCGTGGCAGCTAAAGCGCGCGAGTGCAAGGTGTTGCTTGTAGGTGATGAGAAAGAGATTGTCTCGGTGCTTGCACAAAGTGGGGTCGCGTATGGGGAAAATGAGCGCGTGGAAGTGGTGCATTGTAGCGATTATATCCGTATGGAAGAGAGTGCCACGGATGCCTTAAAACGTAAGGATTCATCAATCTATATCGCTACAGATCTTGTGCGAGAGGGCAAGGCGGATGCGCTTGTGTCGCCCGGGCATAGCGGCTCGACTATGAGTCTAGCGACTTTGCGACTTGGCAGGATTGATGGAGTCTCTCGCCCTGCTATTTGCACGCTTATGCCAACTATCACAGATAAGCCTAGTGTGATCCTAGATGCTGGAGCAAACACCGACTGCAAACCAGAATACTTAGTAGAGTTTGCGATAATGGGCTATGAATACGCGCGTAGTGTGATGGGCTATGAGAAAGACTCTATCCGTGTAGGGCTGTTGGCAAATGGCGAGGAAGAATCTAAAGGCAATGAGCTGACGAAAGCCGCCTTTGCTCTGCTAAAGGGCTATCCATTTTTCAAGGGTAATGTAGAGGGCAATGATATTTTCAATGGTAGTGTCGATGTTATTGTGTGTGATGGCTTTAGCGGGAATCTTGTCTTAAAAGCAAGTGAAGGGGTCTCAAGCTCTATTAGCCAGATTTTAAAACAAGAGATCAAGTCGTGTCCCTTGCGTATGCTAGGTGGACTGCTACTTAAGGGTGCGTTTGCCAGCCTTAAGAAAAAGGTCGATTATGCCGAATACGGTGGCGCGCCGTTGCTCGGCGTTAAACAAGTAGTAATCATTAGCCACGGCAAGTCCAATGCTCGCGCCATAGAAAACGCCGTATATCAAGCACTTCGAGCCTGTGAAGCTAAGGTGTGCGAGCGTATCGCTCAAGCTTTTTCTAGCACAAAGGGGTGAGTATGTATTATGCTGCTATGCGCTCTATCGCGTCATTTGTGCCCAAGCGTTGCGTCCCAAATGCAGAGTTTGAAAGCACACTTGATACAAGCGATGAGTGGATCACTAAGCGCACAGGGATTAAGTCTCGCTACTTTGCGCAAGATGATGAAGGTAGCAGTGATTTAGGTGCAAAAGCAGCAGCTTTAGCTATTGAGCGTGCTGGACTTAGCACAAAAGACATAGATTTAGTGATTTGCGCGACTCTTAGTCCAGATTTTATGGCTATGCCTAGCAATGCTTGCTTGATTAGTGCTAAACTTGGTATCGCTGATGTCCCAGCTTTTGATATAACGGCTGCTTGCACGGGGTTTGTCTATTTGCTCTCCGTGGCAAAGAGCTTTATAGAATCAGGCGCATATAGCACTATTCTTATCGTAGGGGCAGAAAAGGTTAGCAATGTCCTAGATTTTAGCGATAGAGGCACTTGCGTGCTCTTTGGCGATGGGGCTGGAGCGGCGATCATCTCACGCACACAAGATAGATCAGAGTCTATACTTGATGTCCATATCGGTGCAAATGGCGCGCATAGCGATTTGCTAATGACCCCTCAAAAATCTAGCGATGGCAGTGGAGGCAAGCTGCAAATGAAAGGTAGCGAAGTCTTCAAGCACGCGGTGCGCACGCTCACTGCCGATGTAATCCATATTTTAGAGCGCAATCATATTTCCCCCACTGCTATTGATCTATTTATCCCTCATCAGGCAAACTTGCGCATCATCTCTGCGGTAGGTGAGCAGCTTGGCTTGCGCGATGAGCAAGTGATTGTAACCGTGCAAAAGTATGGTAACACTTCTGCTGCTAGTATTCCTATGGCTATTGATGAAGCTTATAAAACCAAGCGACTTAAAAGGGGCGATCTTATGCTGCTTGATGCCTTTGGCGGGGGCTTTACTTGGGGGTCTGCGCTTGCATATTTTGGCGGCACATCCTACAATGGATAAACACGCACAAAATATACAAGAAAGAAATAGACAAGCGCGTATAGCTAGCAACCTCTCTTTTATTACACAGCAAATCAAAGTCGCCACAGAGCAATACCAAGCTAAAGCGGGTGTTACAGGACATAAGGTTACCCTTGTGGCAGCAAGCAAGTATCAAGACCTAGAATCTATCCGCGCGCTCTACTGGGCTGGGCAGTGTGTTTTTGGTGAAAATAGGGTGCAAGATTTACGCCAAAAGGCAGGCGAGCTTGCCATAATGGAGAATCTAGCACCAAATCAAGTAGATCTAAAGCCTATTGAGTGGCATTTCATCGGTACGCTCCAGCGTAACAAAATCAACCAACTCCTAGCTTTAAGCCCCGCGCTAATCCACTCTATCGACTCCATAGAGCTTGCTCTAAGTCTTGATGAAAAGTGCAAAGCCCAAGGTAGAATCCAGCCAGCTCTTTTGCAAGTAAATGCTGCAAGTGAGCCTAGTAAGCACGGATTCTCCCTAGAATCTACTTGCGACGCCTTTGCGCATATCTGTGCGCATACTTCACATTTGCGCTTACAAGGGCTAATGACCATAGGCGCACATACGCAAGATATAGGTGTGGTAGTAGAGAGCTTTGCTAGGACAAAAGCCCTATATGACACGCTTTGTGCCTCATATAGTGATGTGAAGATTTTATCTATGGGTATGAGCGGGGATTTTATGCACGCCATTGGGCAGGGGGCAACTATAGTGCGCATTGGTAGCGCACTATTTAAAGACTAGATTTTTTTGAATCTAAAAGCATAGCCTGACTAGTGTGTGTGTGCGATTGGCTCTGGGGCTGGTCTCATTGGATTAGGCATCTGCCACTTGCACATTGGTTGATTGCTTGAGAGAGGGGGAGTAGCCCACTTCCTCTACGCCCATCTCCATCACCACTACAATTATTGCTTGAAACCTCTGTGTTTAAAGGATTCCCATAAGGCTCTCTTAGGCGCAGTGCTACAAACATATAGATATTGGCAATGCCTTGTGCAGTTAGAGCGTTGATTGCTTCTTGCAAAGTTGTAGCCATAAGATTGTTTGAGAGTAGCCTACTAAAAGCTTCATAGCTAATCCCTCCTATAATATTTGTGGGGATAAATAGCACCCCTTGCTCTAGTCTCACCACAGGGATCGCATGTCCGTTTGCTCTACCTTGCGCATCGCGCATATATACATTAATGATCCACACACTCCCAGCGGGCGCATTAAAAAACCCGTGTAGAATATCTAGCATTTCAGCTTGACTTCTTGCATATTCTTGCATTACCCAAAAATACCCCGGGAACATACTTAGAGCGATAGATCGATACACTTGTGTTGCATATGTTACAGCATCTGCCCAAGATAGTGTGCTGGGGGCATTTGCCGTTGTGTAGGATTCTAGCTGGCTTGCTAGCAATGGGTAGCGCGTGCGAAAGGATGGGAAAGGATTTGCCCCTGCTTGTGTGTCAAAGAAATAGCCCCCAGATTCTAGTGGTGCTTGAGTGTAGGTGATAAGCTCTGCAACTATTTGATAGCTATGTAGCAGGCACACTCCGCAGTCTCCTGCGCGTAGTGGCACGCCATCCGTGCTAGTAGCGATCTGCCATAATCGCCTTTTCCACGCGTCATTTAGAGCAAAGTGGCTAGGTAGTGGCTGGGCTTTAAGACTAGGGCGCGCACTGCTGCCGGGGGCTGGACAGCTTGGTAGCTCTTTGCTAATGTTTGCTTCTACAAATCTCTGCCAATCTTGCATAGCATTATCAAAATGGAAAAAAGAAGTAGGTGTATTGTAGGTATCTTTAGCGATGTAGGCACTTGTAGCAGTGTAGGGCACTCCCCAATTAGGTCCGTATTTGGTTACGCGCAAAAAGTTGCCAAGATAGTCTTTTAGCATTGCTTGATTATTCTCCCCAAAGAGAAATATCTCCCACTGCTGAGGTTTTTGCCCTTCGACACATTCTTTGTATGTTACCCAGTTCCACTCTTGCTTGCTTGTTTGTGTAGAAGTTAGACAAGTGGGCTTTAGGGTGTGTGTGTCAAATAGAGCTAGCTGCTTGGTTTCTGGGTTGTAGATGAAATCTCTTGGGCTATCTTTGATAGAAGCAGTATTTGCTAGATAATACATATCAAACCCACTAGGAGTAACAAAGCTCCAGCCTATAAAGGTGGAGCTATTAAGCCCAGCAGGTGTAGCAAGGGTGCTTGCCCACTCCTGCATACTAGAATCTAGCGCGTGTGGGATCGTGCCTTTTGTGGCTAGGGTTAAAGTCTTGCCTTTTGTGGATACTTGTAGGGATTTATCCTGTGTGTAGAATACATTATCCCTTAGCATAAATCTCTGTTTAGTATCATTAAGCACACAGGGCTCTAGCACAATATCCACTTCATTATCTGCCACGCTCATACATAGCCACGCATTGTTGATGAACCACGCTACACGCGCGAAGACATCATAGCGCGCTAGAGGGGTGGATGTTGTGCAAGGCTCTAGAGTGATACTATTATGTGATGGCATATAGCAGAGCGTCTGCCCTTGCATAGTTATGGCAAGTGCCTTGTCTTTGGGTTTATCAGCTAGCTTTTGGGCAGGGGCTTTGCGCGCTAGATTCTCACTAGCACCAATGGCACAAAGAATTGCTAGTAGCAAGATGAGTGGTCGCAGAAGATGTGAGAGCATAATTTCTCCTAAAGTATTTATGATAAGCCTTAAGTGTTGCCTAGGTAACCGCGCGAGTAAGCATTATACTCTATATGCTACAATGCACAGCTTTAAACTACTCAAAGGCAGAGCATGAGCAAAAATCTCGCGTGGCTTCTTATCATCATTGGTGGTATTTGTGAGATATTTTGGGTAAGTGGGCTCAAATATGCAGACACGCTAGGTTTGCAGGCTTTAACAGGTCTTGGCATTTGCATTTCTTTTGTGTGTATGCTACTTGCAATTAGGGTGATTGAAATTAGCGTGGCATATAGTGTGTTTGTGGGCATAGGTGCGGCTGGGATTGTGCTAGCGGAGATCGTGGTCTTTGGCATACCAGCTTCTTGGCTAAAAATCACGCTCATCGTAGTGCTGATGTGTGCGGTTATTGGACTAAAGTTTGTCACAAGCGACAAGGGGGCTTGATGATACACTGGATAATGCTGCTTGCTGCTGGGCTTATGGAGATCTTTGGCGTGATTGTGATGAAGCGCTTTGTTGATGGGGAGAAGCTCTACTTGTTAGCGATTATTGGATGTTTTGCGCTTAGTTTTACTTGTCTATCTGTCGCTATGCAAGAGATCTCTATGGGCGTGGCGTACGCGATATGGACAGGCATAGGTGCGGCTGGGGGCGTGATTGTCGGGGTGGTGTTTTACAAAGAAGATCGCTCATTTTTAAAGCTGCTATGCGTGTGCGTAATCATCATCACAAGCATTGGGCTAAAGGCGATCGGCTAGAATCTACTTTTTGTGCTTTGTCTTTATAGATTGCTTCAGCCCTAAAGGGCTTCGCAATGACGATTGGGGTTGGATTGCTTCGGCTTCGCCTCGCAATGACGGAAGAATGGCATTGTCGCTAGAATCTAAGTTTTTGTCATTGCGAGACTTGCAAGGCAAGTTGTGGCAATCCATAGTAGCATCTGCTCTAATCATCGGTGCGGAATTGTAGGTCGTAGTTGATGATAAACTCTGTCTCATCATCGCTTAGTCCATATAAAGGGCATATCAATCTATCGATTTTATCAATGATATGCTTTGATTTGCGTGCGTAGTAGGCTAGCTCTCCAAGTGAGCGATAAGGCTTGGCATTTGCCTTTAAGTCGGCTTCATATTCTGCATAGATAGATTCTAGCTTGTGTAAGGTCTCATCGCTTAGATTTGCCAAAGGTAGTGGAAAATCTAAGATTTCATAGCCACGATTATCAAGCCAATTTGAATTGATAAGCCACCACCAATAAAAGAGTGTGCTACTCATAAAAGCCCCCACTGCTTTGGAATATTTGGGCTTTATAAATAAAGCTACTTCTTTACTAGAATGTGTAGCAAAAGATGTAATTAGCTTATAGTAAAGCCCACCACTACTGCGATAATAAATCGCCTTAGCACTCTTAGCTTCGCTTATTACACTTGCGATAGTAGAATCTGGGCTATACATTTTGCGCAAAATATCTACTTCTATTTGGTAGCTTATTTTAGGGAGTCTGCCACTTTTGATATAGGGCAGTGAGTCTGTGAAAGCTAGATTTTGCAAGATAGATTCTATGCTTTGGTGTTTGTAGCGTTTGTTGATTTGCGTGGTGTAAAGGTGGCGTGCTTTGGTGTGGGATTTGATAAAAGAGATAATAGATACATTTGTGGCGGCGTTTAGGAAGATTTGATTAGGGCGGTAGCCATAACTACTCACCCATATGCTCTCGCAGTTATTGAGCAGGAGTTTATGTAAGCCTTGCATAGACTCGCTAGCAGTTACACTCATAGGCACGATTAGGCTCACTATGCCTTGTGTGGCGCAGAGATTGTAGCTCTGCTCTATGAAAAGGCTGTAAGTATTAAGCGAGCCTACTTGGAGCTTGTCTTGCCACTCTTTTGGGTAGAGTCGCTTGGCTTCTCTCTCATTGATTGTGCGGGCGGATTTGTAGTGCTTCTTAAATATTAGCTTATGCTCGGCTGGGTAGGTAGCACCATACGGCGGATTACCAATCACTATATCAAATCCTTGAAGTCCAAACATATACTCACTATCAAAGAATCCTGCCACGCTGTGTGGGTCGTAGGGATTCCAGCTTGTTAGGGGGCTTTCTCCTTGGGCGTGTAGGATAAGGTT
>NZ_JAFVUX010000010.1 GCF_017502485.1 Helicobacter sp. | reverse complement strand
CCCCCCCCGTAGAGAGAGCTTCAAAGCCCAAAATCTCTAGCACTTCTTGTAAATTTTGCTGCGTAATCATTGGCTACCTTTTGTTTTAAGCTGTGTTTAAGTAGTCTTGCTAGGGGCATAATAACACAAGCACGCTTAATGACTAGCTAGCTTGCAGTTCGCTTAAGTCCAAACTTTATCTAATAATTTTGCAAGATTTTGCTAGAATCCGCTTTTACTTTACAAAATAAGCGGAGATGGCAGTGGAGTTTGGCACAAAGGCGGGGACATTACAGCAGCTATATGGGCGACTTCGTAGTGCCAAAGTCCTGCCCTTAGTGATCACTTCACGCGATGAGCTTGCCGCTTCACAAGATAGTCTCCTAGCTCGTATTGCAGAGTTAGGATGTGAGAAGCTTATCGTGCGATCTAGCTCTAGGAGCGAAGATACTGTTAGCACTTCTAATGCCGGGGCGTTCTTAAGCCTAGCCAATATCTCTGCAAGCGATACCAAAGCCCTGCTAGAAGCCATAGAGCAGGTAGGGGCTTCTATGCCAGAGTCTAGCGATGAAATCTTAATCCAGCCTATGCTAGATTCTATCGCACTATGTGGCGTGGGCTTTAGTGTGGATAAAGAATCTAGCGCGCCGTATTTTTGCATAAGCTATGATACAAGCGGCGATAATGCAAGCGTAACAAGTGGAAACACCAATGCTATTCTCAATTTCGTGCAGTATCGTGGCGCGCCTTGTAGCGATCCTTTGATGGCTAGGGTGGTGGCACTCATTAGTGAGTTAGAATTGATCTTTTCTTGTAGAAGTTTAGATGTGGAGTTTGCGTTTGTCAAGGATTCTAGCGAGCGTGTGGAGGAGCTTTACTGCTTGCAGGTGCGCCCACTTGTTATGCAGCACAAGCGTGATTTGTATGAGATGATCACCCCTCGCGCACTAGAGCGACTCTCTAAACGCATAAAAGCCCTAAGCGCGCCCCACCCAAATGTGCTTGGAGAAAAGGCGATATTTGGCGTGATGCCTGACTGGAATCCAGCAGAAATCATTGGGCTAAAGCCTAAACGATTAGCACTTAGCTTGTATAAAGAGATTGTAACAGATGGCGTGTGGGCTTACCAGCGCGATAATTATGGGTATAGAAACTTACGCTCCCATCCTCTTATGCACTCATTTTTAGGCATACCTTATATTGATGTGCGCGTGAGCTTTAACTCCTTTATCCCAAAGCATTTGGACAAAGATATTGCCACAAAGCTTGTGGATTACTATCTACAAGCCCTAGAATCCACTCCAGAGTCTCACGATAAAATCGAGTTTGACATTGTGTTTTCTTGCTATGATTTCTCCACGCCAAATCGGCTACGCAAGCTACTTGAGCACGGATTTAATGACAATGAGCTAAAGCGTGTGGAGTTTGCCTTGCTCAATCTTACCAATTCTGTGCTAGCCCCAGACTCTGGGCTCTATCGCAAAGATTTAGAGAAGTCCCAAAAGCTTGAGAGCCGATATAGCGCGATAGTGGATTCTAATCTCTCGCTTTATGACAAGATTTATTGGCTTTTAGAAGAGTGCAAGAGATTTGGGACGCTACCCTTTGCTGGGGTGGCTAGGGCGGCGTTTATCGCTATGCAGATACTACGCTCACTTGTAGAAATAGGCTTTTTAACTGAAAAAGAGATGCAGATTTTTTTAGCTTCGCTCAATACGCAAGCCAAGCAGCTAAGTAAGGATATGACGCATTTGCAAGAAGATGGCTTAGAAGAATTCTTAGCGCGCTACGGGCATTTGCGCGCAGGGAGCTATGATATTACTTCACCTAGGTATGATGAGGGGTTTGACTACTACTTTGGCTGTAAAACAGGAGGGGCGCACCTTGAGCACATTGGGGCTACAAATGACTCTAGCTCCGCGATCCTAGAATCCCCAAGCGCTACTGAAAGCCACAAAGCCCAACTTGAGCAAATAGAGCTAGAATCTAAAAGCCTAGATTCTATGGATTGTCCGCCTTGCCAAGTAAGTTCCACGATGACAGCACCGCAGTGGATTAACCACGCTGACAAGTTAGCTTGCAATGATAGCTCCTTTAGTCATTGCGAGCGTAGCGAAGCAATTCATACAAATACACAAAAGCTAGATTCTAGTGCGTTGGACAAATCTGCTAAAGAGAGACCAGCACCTAACCACCACTTTTTAAGCGATGATCGGCTTCGCGCGCTAGACTTTTTGCTCAAAGAACATGGGCTAGAGATTTGCGCTAGTGATCTACTCATATTTTTGCAGCAAGCCATAGAGGGGCGAGAGAGCGTGAAGTTTGCCTTCTCTAAGCTACTCTCAAAAGCTCTAAGCTATATCAAAGAGCTAGGCGAGAGCTTGCAAATCTCAGTAAGTGATATGGCACATTTGGATATTAAAAGTATTTTGAGCTTGTATGCAAGCTTATATAAAGAGAGTCCAAAGGAGCGATTTCTACAAGAAATTGCCGCAAATAAGCAAGAATACGACCTTACTTGCGCGCTAAAGCTCCCACCACTTATCACAAAGCCAGAAGAAGTTTTTGCCTTTTTCTCAAGCAAGGTTATACCAAACTTCATCACGCAAAAACTTGCCATAGGCAAAGTCATCAAATTAGATTCTGCTACACAGCAAAATTTACAAGGTTCTATCGTGCTTATTGAGTCAGCTGATCCGGGCTATGATTATCTCTTTACCAAAGGTATTGCTGGCTTTGTCACTTGCTATGGTGGGAGCAACTCCCATATGGCGATCCGTGCTTCTGAGCTGCAGATCCCAGCAGTGATTGGCGTGGGAGAGCATGCATATCAAGCATATGCTAATGCCTCCACAATCCAAATAGACTGCCAAGCCCAGCAGATAGTGTGTCTGTAATGTTTATTGCTATAACACAACGACTTGTAGAATCTAGCCACAAAGAAGTGCGCGAGTGTTTGGCGAGTGAGTGGGGGGAGTTTTTCGCGCGTAATCTTACTAGCTATTTGCCTTTGCCTCTTGCTTATCATATTTCATTTGCGCAATATGCGCCCTTTGTGCGTGGCGTGATCCTTAGCGGTGGGAATGATTTAGCGTGTTTTTGTAATGATGAGCTATCAATAAAGCGCGATAGCTATGAGATGGCAGTGCTAGAGCATTGTGTGAAGCATCGCGTGCCTGTGCTTGGGGTCTGCCGTGGGGCGCAGATGATCGCGCAGTATTTTTCCTGTGAGATTGTGCCACTTCAGGGGCATATAGGAGAGCATAGTATAGAAGTGCAAGGGAGAAGTTACAAGGTTAATTCCTTTCATAACTACTGCGTGCGATCCGTGTCTAGCGAGCTAGAATCTATCGCCCTAGCTAGTGATGCAAGCGTAGAAGCATTTAGGCATAGGGAGCTACCTATCTTTGGTATGATGTGGCATATTGAGCGAAGCGGGGGTATGGAGTATGATGAGCTGTGGCAGAGCTTTTTGCACACACTAAAGGAGAGAAATTGAGAGCACTTATTTTAGCAGCGGGCTTTGGCTCAAGACTTATGCCACTCACTAAAGATAAGCCAAAATGTATGGTGGAGTATGCGGGCAAGGCTATCATAGACTATGAAATAGAAGCAATGTTAGCTTGTGGCATTGATGAAATAGCAGTAGTTGGTGGGTATTTGTATCCGGTGCTAGAATCTTATTTAAGCAAGCATAACGTTCGCATAATGTACAAGAACCTAAACTATGCTAGCACCAATATGGTGCAGACAATGCTCTGTGCTAGAGAGTGGATAGATGGTTGTGTTAAAGATAAACAAGACTTGCTTATCTCCTATGCGGATATTGTGTACTTTGCTCCTTGTGTGCAAAAGCTTTGCAAAAGTAGTGCGCCTTTGGCAATCGCAGTAGATAAGCAGTGGCAGAGACTTTGGCAAATGCGCTTTAGTGATGTGCTACTTGATGCTGAGAGTCTTAAAATCCACAATGGCAAAATCATAGAGTTAGGTAAAAAGCCTAAAAGCTTAGATGAGATACAAGGGCAGTATATGGGGCTTTTTGCATATTCTCACGACTTTTTGCCACAAATGCTAGATTTCTATGATGGACTTGATAGAAGCAGAATCTATGATGGCAAGGACTTTGCTAATATGTATATGACAAGCTTTTTACAAGCTCTTATAGATACTTTTGATAACGCGCAAGCTGTGGAGATTGATGGGGGCTGGCTGGAGGTGGATATGCCAAGCGATTTAGCTATACCGCTACGCGATATACAAGCACTTGCAGATAAAGGCGTGTGATGCAAGAGCTACTAGATAAAGTCGCTAGAATTGCTGTGCAAGCAGGAGAGATAGCCCTAGCTTGTAGCAAAGAAACTAGAGTGAAAGCCGATGGTTCGCCTGTTACCAAAGCAGATTTAGAGGCAAATGCTTTTATCACCCAAGCACTTATGCAAATCTCTCCCTATCAAGTTTGCTCTGAAGAAGCGGTGCTAGAGTATGAAGCACGCGTAAATGCGGAGTATTTTTGGCTAGTTGATCCCCTTGATGGCACAAAGGATTTTGCTGCTAATCTCACAGGCTGGAGTATCAATATCGCGCTAATCTATCACAGCAAGCCGATTTTAGGTGTGGTGTATGCACCTGCGCTAAAGGAGTTATATGTGGGGTTAGAGGGCTTTGGCGCAAGGAGTTATGAAGTAGATTCCACTGCCTTGCATAGCTTTAGGCTAGATTCTGGGGACAAGCTATGTGGAGAGAGCACCAATAGAGCAAAGCAAGCGGGGCTAGGATCTAGCTTGCTTGCGTGCGACTCAGTATTCCACTCAAGTGCGCAGACGCAAGAGTTTATCGCGCATTATGGACTAGAGAGTATCAAGCTTGGATCATCACTGAAATTTTGCGCACTTGCTAGCGGAGATGCGGATATTTACCCAAGATTTAATGGCACAAAGGAGTGGGATACCGCGGCGTCTCAAGTGATTGTTGAGCAAAGTGGGGGTGCGGTGATAAGTATCCAAACAGGTAAGCCCCTACGCTATAACAAAAAGCACTTCGCTAATGACTACTTTATCGCTTTTAGTGCGAATCAAGTAGGTAGAAAAATCTATGAAGATGTGTGTGGCAGTAAGCTTCCGCTAGCGTGCAAGGCTAGCTTCTATGGGCTTGTAGTGTGGGTTACAGGACTTGCTGGGAGCGGGAAGAGTACTATTTGTAAAGAGCTTTATGTAAGGCTTAGAGATTTTGGCTCTAATGTGGTATATCTTGATGGCGATGAGCTGCGCGATGTGCTAGGGGCATATAGCTATGATAAGCAAGGGCGCATTAGCGTGGCAAAAAAGCGTGCTGATCTTGCTAGACTTTTATCTAGGCAAGGGGTCATAACCATTGTAAGTACCATTTCGATGTTTGATGAAATCTATCAATATAATAGGGGGCATTTTCCTAACTACCTTGAGATTTATATCTCTTGTGCGTATGAAGAGCTAATGCGCAGGGATCAAAAGCAGCTCTACTCTAAAGCCCTTAAAGGCGAGCTAGTAAATGTCGTAGGTGTAGATATAGAATACGATGAGCCAAAGGCACACTTGCAAATTGACAACACCACGCTAGGTGCTATCGATGAAAAAGTCGGACAAATCCTAGTAGCAATTCAATCTAAGTAAGGAGCGAGAATGCGAGTATTACAGAGAGTTAGAAATATGATAAAGGTCATGAAAGGCGGGCGTTGGGGGTATTTCTATGATCGCTTTCCCGGTACGCAAAAGCTATTTAGCTTAACAAACCTTCTCCCTCATAAAAGTCGCTACAAATATATCCTTTTAGGAGGGCATGGCGTGGGACTAACAGCGGTGAAGCACTATCTCTCTAGGTGTCAAGCAAAGCCTATGGAAATTCTCTCCTATGAGAATTTCCGCCCTTTTGTGTTCTGGCGTGAGTTTGATGGCTTAGTGCTTGATAAGTCTCCGCTAAATAACGATGCGAGCAAGATTCTAGCTACTTGCACAAAGCGCGTGCCTGTGTATCAGCTCGTACGCGATCCCATTGGCATTGTCAAAAGCAATGTCAATGCCACAATGCTACATATTATATCAACCATACACACCCAAAAAGACGCAAATGCGCTAGTCTTTGAGATTGTCAAAAATATCTCGCATTTGATGATATCCTTTAGCTCCCAGCGCAAGCTTGTGGAGCATATCACAAGTGATGTGAGCTACCTTAGTATGGAAGATATTGATGATGCAAATATGTCAAGCACTATGCAGAAATTCTGCGATCGCTTTGGCTATACAAACTACTCTAATGATGAAGAAAGCGTGATCAAAGGCTCATCTTTCCCTAGGTGCTTCCCTTATATTTTTCATATTGATGGAGAAGTGTTTGGACTCTCTACACTCTCAAGGTTAGCAGATGGCTCAAGTGCTGAGATTGATGCATCTGTAAATATAGAATCTAAACTCCTGCGGTGGTCCCATCCGATCCACAAGCTAGAATCTATCGTGGTAGAAGGCTATGAGAGCCACCCGCTTTATCTAGTATGTGCTGCCCCCCCCCTATTAAAAGTAGTAGCCTAGAGCAAGCTAGAGCTAAAGCACAAAGCTATATAGAATCTACGCGCGCACTTTTAGCAAGGGCAAAGCAACTTGCCTTCACAGAATCCACGCTTATAGAAGCACTTCTGCAAGCCCCAGATATTGCCCAATACTTAGCCCAAAGGATAGAGAGAGAATGCGCTATCATCAAAAAAGATCGTCCAGATATTTGGGAGCAATTCTCATATACAAGGGAGTTTTTGAGTTTGTGTGGTAAGTAGTTTTAGTCCCTTTAAACTGCTGTGTGGTAGAATAGTATACAGCATTGGAGCAGAGGGAATTCATCATCCTTTGCCTGACCCTGCGGAATTCCGTCTTGTACAACCCGCTGGAGGAAAGGCGGCAGCCTCGCATCCAGCGGGTGGCGGATACAATCCAGCAGGAATTTGAGTCCTCCTCCGCAGAATGAAGCGGTTTCGACGCAACCAAGAATTGTGTCCGCTGAGTGAGTCATCTCAAAGCCCAGCCCTTCACGCATAAAAAAAGGCAGCCCCATTCCTCATAGGGCTGCCTTTTTTATAATTTATATCGGCTTATTCCGGAATGTTGGCAACAATCTGGCCATTTGCATAGTCAATGATTGTAACACTCAGGTCTGCGTTGAGCACATAGGCCTGTCCCGGTGTTGCGCTATAGGAGATGGCCTGCCGAGGCTCATTCAGTCCGGTGATAACCCGCAGCACCTGATAGGTTGCAGTGTCAATGACACTGACCTGATTGCTCACCTTCTCTCCTGTAAGAATGAGGGTTCCATCAGGGGACAGCTTTGAGCCATAAGGCTCCTTTCCCACCTTGATGGATGTCACCAAGTCACCGGTAGCGATGTCTACCACATTGATGGTGTCCTCGCTGCTGGAGGCTCCGTACAAATACTTGCCGTCCTTGTCCACGGAAATGGCCCGCACATCAGGAATGCCAGCGAGAGTCTTTACAATCTCCAGTGTGGTAGTATCAACAACACGGACATCATTTCCCTCAAAGTTGGTCACATACACAAAGGCATCCTGGCTGTCCACAACGATTCCCTGCCGAGGGCGACTGAATCCTTCGATAACCTTTTCGATGGCGCCAGTCTCCAGGTTGATTACTGTAACAGTGCTATTAGCCTGATTGTTGCAGAAAATCCTCTTGCCATCGTTGGTCAAGGTAAATCCAAAGGCACCCTGCTCCAAGGGATAGGTTTTGACGAGAGAGCGGGTAGCGCTGTCAAATTCTCGGATTGAGCCGTAGGAACTGTCGGAAACATAGAACCGTGAACCATCCTTTGAAAATGCAATATGCCTAGGGGTGACGAATTCAGAAAGCTCGGCAATGAGCTTCCGTCCCTTCAAATCATACACCTTTATTCCAGGAATCTTGCTGTATGAAACGATGGCAAGATCCTCATTGGGGCTGATGGCCAAGGAATTATTCGTAATGTCCATGTCAAAGGCCGCAGGCTTTTCCGCAGCACTGGCAGCGGAATCCTTTTTTCCAACTGCGCTGACACCAGCCAACACGAAGATTGACAGAGCGGCAATCACGCAAATCTTCTTCATAAAAACTCCTTACCGATATGCAATATCCTACTTGTTTAGGTCATTGTATAATATTTGTTGAATATTGTATTTAAGAAAAAATATTTTGTCAACACTCTATACTTTACAGAAAATTGAAAAAACACTGTGGCTCTTTTGAGCACATCCCCTCTTAACCAAACTTTGACAAAAAAAGGATTACACCTTGACAAACAGCAGCTAGAAGATTAGACCTTATGCCAAAGTCTACAAAGACTGAAACCCATACGCTACAAGGCAAAGGAGCTAATTTTATGTATAAGCGCAAATTAGGTGTGCTGGGGGGCATTACTCGTTATGCTCTCCATGGTTGTAATCGGATGTAAGCAGAGTGTAGATTCTGGAAATCCCAACTGGACAACAGACGAAAAAACTAAAAAAGTGTGGGAACAAGACAATTCAAGTGACAAGTATGTCCGCGCATTTAAGCAGTTTGGAATATCTTTCAGTGTGACGGGTACTAGTAGCCCAATTGTGGCAAAGTTGGAGGTAGCTGATTTGACCACCAGTAAGGCTGGGCTTGTATTTGGATTCAACAAGTATACTGAAAATACCTATCAATATTTTGTCCTAGGAGTTGGTGGTAAGGACTATAACACTGGAACTGGAGACTATTACATTTCATATTACTACGATGTGAACATAAATACCTTGGATGAGGCGAACAGTAATCAAAATGCTCCTGGCAACGCTGTTCATATCAGCGGTACTACGAATAAAGATATTAACAGTGGTGCAATGAATATTGTCGGTACGAGTGGAACGGTGTATGTTTCTGTTAAAGAAGCACAAACGTCTTCCGACAAAAAAACTATAACTGTTGAAATTGGTAAAGCTTATGATGACAAAACGAAGCAGATTTCAGGTGTAAAGACAACAGAAACTTTCGAAATTGGTAAAGGCGCTTCAAATCCTAGTGCAAATGACCCCCAGAAGAGGTTAGAAAATGTCTCTTCAATCAAAGGTGGAATTGGTGCGTACGGAATGATTAAAAGCAGTAGTAATGGGTTTAGTCCCTTTTTAAACTGCTGTGTGGTAGAATTTTTGGACTTGCAATAGCAATTGCAGTGCAGTTTTAGTCCCTTTTTAAACTGCTGTGTGGTAGAATCGCGCTTTTATTTGTAAGCACGCTAAGGGCGTTTTAGTCCCTTTTTAAACTGCTGTGTGGTAGAATTCGCATCACCACCAATATCAGTGGGGGCTTGTTTTAGTCCCTTTTTAAACTGCTGTGTGGTAGAATTCACAAACTTCATCATAAAGCTTAGCAATACGTTTTAGTCCCTTTTTAAACTGCTGTGTGGTAGAATATCTTCTTTTCTGTCGCCCTGTGGCACGCAGCTAGAGTGGATTTATAAAGTGCGAAACCCTTGATTTCGTGCTTATAGGCAGTTTAAAAAGGGACTAAAATAAGGAGGTTTGGGGTCCTCCGCAGGGTAAGTCATATCCCAAACTAACCCCTAGAATTCAAAGAGACTTGGCTGTCTTGGTTTCTTTGCTTGTGTAGTGGTGCTAGATTCTAGCTCGCCGCTCTTATTGCTTTTTTGACTTGCTTTTGTGTTTTGACTTTGGTTAGATTCTCTATACTCATAATCGCCAATTTTTTCATCAAAATTAAATAGCACGAGATTGTGCTGGGTATTTATGTCTTCATTAAACGATGGATTTCCTAAAAGGATCTCCATAGCATCAAACTGCTTTTCTGTGATGAGTAGCACGCGTACATTGCCACAAGGTGGTAGGATCATCTTAACTGCGTTGATAGAGGCTTTTGCCGAGCTTATGCCCTTGCATATACGCATATAAACGCTAAATTGCATCATAAAGTAGCCTAGTTTTATTAGGTTGTTGCGAAATTTTGTGGCGTGCTTTTGCTCCTTTTTGGTTTTGGTAGGCACATCAAACATTAGCAACACGCGCATAAACTTATCTGCAACCTGTGGTTCTCTTGGCTCTTCACTGCCTACACTCATAGCGCAAAGCTCACCTTTGCTAGTCGTTGCTCCCCTAGTAATGCCCCCTTGATACTCTGCACATATCGGCTAATCGCCCTGCTAAGTGGGTAGGTCTGCTCATCTATGCAAGCCTTTGCTTGCAAGATAGCAATAAGCTCCCTTTTGTCTCCTTGCTCTAGTGCTAGATCTTTTGCAGGGGAGTTGAGCTCTAGGGCGCGCATATCCACCCACGGGCGGAATACTTCTATCACATCATCGCAGAGATTAAAGCTATTATACATATTGTCGTGCTTAATACCTAGCCACGGCACAAGCCCACTAATGCAGACATTGCGCACGATACAAGCGCGCACAATTGCATAGCCATAGTTAAGCGCAGAGTTGGCAAAGCATAGTTGCTCTCTAGTGAAGTTATCTCCAAAGAGAGCTTTAAAATACGCGGCTGCTGCAACTGCTTCAAAGTTTCTAGAATCTCCTAGGGTAACGCCACTTGCTAGAGCTAGCAGTTCTTTGGCTACTTTGTGCTTCTTGTGCGCTGCTAGGACATAGGCTTGGTTGGTGATTTTGTTTTTGATGATCGCTTGCCATAGGATAGATCGCTTCTGCTTGGTTACACGCATTTGCTCTCTAGCGACTTTGGCTTGCTGGAAATGCCCAAAATATGGGTGCAAAATGCCATTGATATGATGAGTGTCATCACAAGTTAGCACGATGATATTATGCGCACACAAAGCAGAGAGCAGGGCGGAGGTGATGGTGATTTGCTGGGATTCTAGGATAAGCGAGTGAATATCTTTTAGAAATATCTTTGCTTGCTTGTCTTCTTGGGCTAGGACAAGGTGCTTTGCCTGCAGGCTAAGCTTAGCTGGGGAGCTAACTAGCACACTCCTAAAGGCTTCATCATAGCCCATCATTACTCCTTTGGGTGATGGGTTTTGTGTGCTTTAGGGCTATGGCTTGGCGTGGGTAGAAGGGGGACTTTGCTACTTCGCCTAGGATTGAGACTTGGTATTTTTCAAAGACTTGCAGTTTTTGGATACCAATACTTTTGCCAGATACATCTTCTTGCGTGGCATTGCTAAAAAGTAGCTTTTGGTTCTCTGTGAGTGTGGAGAATTTATTATCATGCTTGGCTACATTGATTTGTGCATTGCTAGAAACAAAGCTTACAAAGTAACACAGCTCTGGCTTTTCCATTTCTTTCCTTTGCACTAGGAGCACATCATCTTTATAGAGTGAGAATGCAAACTCATAGCTAGCATCCATCTCTTGCCAATCATTAATCACGCCACTTTTATCCTTGCCAACAATAACTGCCTTATTTGGCAAAATCCCTAGCGCGAAGTCCATTGTATAAACAGGCACGCCGTAGAATTTCCCGCTTCTTTTATGTCTAAAAATATCCACACGCACCATCGCGCCATTGCTTACAATCTTTGTGCCAACTTTTCTAATCTTGCCTAGTTCTAATGCCCTTTCCACACCCTTTGTCCCGCCATAGCTTTTAAGTAGTTTAGGGTCATTTGGCGAGTAGAAGGTAGCTTCGTGCAATGCTCCTCTAGCCCTTAGTCTAGGAGGCTTAGAGACAAAGATAGATTCTAGCTTCTCTAGCACACTTGCTCGGAAGTTTTCACCATTTGGGAGGTTGATAAAAGCTCGCTGTTTTTTATACTCCTCCTTGCTTAGTGTGTGGGCATAGTAGGCGGCTTTGCTTGTCTCTTGATTTTCCTTAAACTTTGCAAAAGCCTGTATCACACTATCATTCATAAAGCCAATAATCACTGCATCAAGCCCGTGGTGCAGGTGGTTGTCTCTATCTTTGCTAGCAAAGCCTAGATAATGCCGCATAGTGGCAGTAAGCGCGCCATTGACCACGACAATATGCTTTTTGCTCCCTTTCTCTCCCTTGCCAAGCGTGGTATTCTCATTTTCAACTAGGGGCAAAAACTCCAAATATGTTTCAGTATAGTCTGCTACAAGACGCGCGATATAGCTTGTGTCATTAAGATTGCGTAGCTTAAATCCCGCTTCTTTGTTCTCAAAGGCTGTGTTTAGGATTCTGCGGCGTTTTTTGTGCGGGAGCTTTTGGGCTAGGGCTGTGATAGCACCCCACTTGGCAGAGTCTGCTCCAAAGGCTTCAAAAGGCGTGCGGTTGCCCTTTTCTTGGTTTGCCTTTGTAAAGACTAGGCATTTGTTCATATAGCTATCATCAAAGCTGCGTGAGTAGGGGTAGATATGATCTACTTGCAAGGCGGTGGGGTCTTGTAGGTGGGTGGGTGTGATTTTCTCCCCACTATATGCGCAGAATTCTCCTTGCTCTTGCCATAGCTTTAGCTTTAGGAGATTGGTGCTTGTGGGCTCAAGCTCCATTGTTTCACATTGCTTGCGCGCATTTGCATTTGCTTTATAGTTTTCTCTCTGCTCTCTCTCGCGCTTTTTCCGCTCTGTGCTAGTCAGTGTGGCTTCTCTAGCGTATTCTATATGGATTTTGTGGGGCTTGCCGTACTTTTTAAGAAGAGCATTTAGCACCTTTCTATACTCTGCCAATGCTCTTGCTACAACAGGATTTGCCAAATGTGGCTCAAACTTATTAAGTGGGGGGAGCATCTGCCCCTTTTCAGTTTTGCTTCGCTCTAACCCTGCTTTTTTTATGGACTCATCATAGCGCAAGCATTGGCACTCTCCGCACTCATCAATGCCGATAAGACTATCGTCACTGCGTGCTTGACGCTCCCCACGCATAAATGGCAGAATCTGCTTTAAAGCCTCAAGACTTAAGCCAATATGCTTAGAAAAACTAAGATTGCTTAGAGCTTGTGTTTGTTCTTTGTTAAGGCTTGGTAGCTCTTTTTCTAGCTTTTGGCTAAGCTGCATAGGATCGTTGATTGATGCAATATGCTCTGCTATTGTATCTAGCTTTGTTCTTGCAAGCTGATTAAAGCTCCCTCCTAAAGCCTTTTTGAACGCCTTTAGCTGGCTAAATTCTAGGAATTTGACCTTTTCTGCTTCTTGTAATCCCTTGCTATAATCTAGCCTAGGATCTCTAAATCTTACTTTTTCATCTAGCTTGATGATTTCGCGTAATTTGCGGTAGCTTATTTCGCCCTTGTCAAAAGTGGCTTCTAGGACTTGCGAGATAGTGGATTTAGTGTAGATCTCTCCACTTTGTTTGGCTAGATTTATAAGGGTATTGATTGTGCGTGAGAGTGCTACAAACTCTATCGCGCTTGGAGAATCTTTGGGTGCGCGCTTCTCTTCTGGGATAAATTGACACTTCCCAACTTTATCTGCAAAGCTTTTTAATGGGCGTTGCTCAAAAATCTTCGCTAAAAGTCTTGCTTCAAATGTCTCACTTAGCTCTTGCCCAAATGCTCTTTGCCTAGATAAGATTAGCCTAAGCTCATCTTCTAGCATATCTTGTGCTACACAGTGCTCATAATTGTCTCTTTTGTTGCGGACATTGCTAAACTCTTGCGTGCCAACCCTTGCTCGCTCGAAAAACTCCTTGTAGAGATACTCGCCTACACTTCTATATCCCTTTTGCTCTAGTATTTTGCGATTTTCTTCTATTGCCTTTTTGACCTTGCCAGATTCTGCATCTTTGCTTTCTTTGGCGTGTTTATTGCCATAACCTCGATGCTTTGCAATATGCAAAATGACGCGTGCCAAATCACTAGAATCTAGCCTTTGATCTATGGCTTTGGTGCGTAGCTCATAAGGAGATTGTAGCGGTGCTATTTTGGAGCTTGTATAGGCTTTTGGTAGTTCACCATCAGTGCTTAGATAATCTTGTAGCTCTAATTTAAGCTCCTTGCAAAGTAACTGCTTTATGGTGTTGAGTCGCCCCTTTCTTCTAGCTAGTCGTTTTCGCACACCTCTAGCATTTCTTCTAGGTAGTGCTAGGGATTCTCCTTTATCGGGAGTTTCTGCTTTGGTAAAGATTCTAACGCCTAAATCTTTGAGTTCGCTATCTTCCACCACTGCCCAGCCAATGCTCGCTATACCAATGTCAAAGCTATATACTTTCATACCTACACTCCTTGTTTTTGTTTGCAGTGATTATAGTAGATTCTAAATTTGGTGGATTTTTGCTAGCCACTCGTTGAGTGTTTTCTCAAAGCCTTTTTGTGTTTGCTTGACAAATTGCAGTGGCTTTAGTAGGTATTGCTGCTTGACATAGCCGCCAAAATTATGGGGGTATTTGTAGGTTTTGGAATTAGGCAGGATATGCGGACTTATGGGCAAGATCTCACCTTGGCTTATGGCTTCTAGTGCTATATTGATGGCATTGTAGGCAGTGTTGCTTTTGGGACAGGAGGCTAGATAGATGACACATTGGGCTAGGATTATGCGCGCTTCTGGGTAGCCGATCTTGCTCACCGCTAGCATTGTGGAAGTGGCTAGGTTTAGGGCGTTTGGATTGGCATTGCCAATGTCTTCACTCGCTAGAATCACAAGCCTTCTAGCGATGAACTCGGGGTTTTCCCCGCCGGCAATCAGTCTTGCTAGGTAGTAGATACTTGCATCAACATCGCTACCGCGGATAGATTTAATGAGCGCGGAGGCTAGGTTGTAGTGAGTGTCATCTTCGCTTGTGCCATCATTTAAGCTTACGGGGCGTAAGGACTTGACATCTTCTAGGGTGATCGTATCGCTTAGGGCTAGCACTTCTAGGACATTAAGCATAGCGCGCCCATCGCCACCACTGCTTGAGATGAGGTAGGTGCAGGCTTCTTGGGTGATGGTTTTTAGCTGCTGCTTGGTGGATTGGGCTTTGTGCGATAAATCTTTGACTGCGTCGCGTGCGTTGCGGTCACATACCTCTAGTATGCGCCCTTGCACGCACTCGTAAAGCAAAGATTTCTCATCGCAAATCCTAGAATCCTTTGCTGGCTCGTTGAGAATTTGTGCCTCATCCCTAGAATCCACTTTTGTTAGTTTGGGTGTTGGATTTGAGTCCTGTGTTGGCTCGTTTAGATTCTGGGTATTTTCTTTAGAAAAGCTAGCATCCAGACTTTCACTACTTGTGTTCCTTCTGTCATTGTGAGCGTTGTCGCTAAGCAATGCGTGGTAATTCTTAGAATCCATTTGTGTTTGGCTAGATTCTAGGGCTTCAAAGGTAGAATCTATCTTTTCTATCCTAAGCTCCCTAAGTGCGCGCCCAAGCAGCTCCTCTAGCTCCTTTGCCTGCAATGGTTTAAACTCACAAAGCAAAGAGCGCGAGCGGATCGCATTTGTAAGCGTGTAGAAAGGGTTCTCTGTGCTAGCCCCTAGCACAATAGCACTTCTCTCTTCCATAATGGGCAGCAAGGCTTCTTGCTGGGGTTTGCTAAGTCTATGTACTTCATCGATGAAAATAAGCGGGGTAATGAGTGATTGCTCATAGGGTTTAAGCGCGCTGTGCAGGGAGTCTAGCTTAAATTTTGTGGCATTAAAGGGGAGAAAGACATCGCCTAACTCTTTGGCAATAAGTCTTGCTAGAGTCGTCTTCCCACTGCCCGGAGGTCCATAGAAAAAGCAGTGTGGCATTTGCTTTGCTGCTATAGCGCGACATAAGGGAGCGTTTTTGTGTAGCAGATGGCTTTGCCCTAGGAAGTCAGCTAAGGTTTGTGGGCGTAGAAGAGCGGCTAGATGGGTCATGGCGCGGTTATAGTGCTAGAATCTAAATGTTTAGATTCTAGCACTAGTTGTTTGTGGCAGGAGTTCTGTCCCCGTCTTTTTTCTTTAAAGATTTTAAGCATTATGATGGAGCTGTGGTTGCCTTGCAAAAACCGGGAGAGATTAGTAGCTTTAGCAGTGGTTACACCTTGCATAATTTTTGCGATATTGCCACACTGCTTGCCCAAAGCCAAGTCCATAAAATCCCCACTGCACATTTATTTACCCTTAAATATCATCAACTCATACGAGCTTTGTTTAATGGTCACGCTATTGTCTTTGTTTGCACTAGATCGTAGCTGCTCAATAATGCCATCTAACTCATCGAGTCGCTCCTTTAAGCGTAGGATAATATCCACACCCGCAAGATTTACGCCCAAGTCGCGCGTGAGTCGCAAAATTGTCTTAATTTTATCAATATCGCGCTGGGAGTATAGGCGCATTTTCCCCTCTGTCCTACCCGGCTCAATCAAGCCTTCTTTTTCATATTGGCGTAGAGTTTGGGGGTGGATTTCTAGGATTTTTGCTACAACACTAATGAGATATACAGGCTCATCATAGCTATACATTGCATACTCCTTATATCTCTAGTTCTTGCTCTAAGAGATCTTGCAAGGGCTTTGAGAGAGATTCTAGCTTAGGCAGGATAATGTTAGCACGCAAGTAAAGATCGCCTAGGGTCTGGGTTTTTAGGTTTTTTGCGCCTAGTTCTTTGACACGGAATTTTTGCGCGTTTTTGGTATTAGGTGGAATTTTTAGCGTAACTTCTTTGTATAAGGTGGGGATTGTTATCTTGCCACCAAAAAGTGCTGTTTTTAGCGGGAGATCAAAGTCTTGAGTAATATCATCGCCATTTCGCTCATACAGCGCGCTAGAATCTACTTGCACCTTTAGGATCAAATCCCCTCTACCACTACGCCCTGTGCGTCCTTTGCCACGCAGGCGGATACTTTTGCCATCGCTTATGCCAGCGGGGATTTTCATAGCGATCTGCTCGCCTTCGAGCACTATGCTATGCTTGCCCCCGGTGATAGAGAGCTCAAAGGGTATGCGTATGCTTGCTTGTATATCCAAATCCTGCTCAAACCCCCCAAATCCCGCGCCACCAAAGCCAAAGTTAAAGCCCCCTCGCGCGCCAAAAATCTGGCTTAAAATCTCATCAAGCCCAGCAGCTCCACCTTGTGCACGCGCGAAATCGCTGAAGTTTTGTCCGCCAAACACACTATCGCCAAATTGGTCGTATTGCTTGCGTTTTTGTTCATCGCTTAAAATTTCATAAGCAGCATTGATTTCTTTGAATTTTTCTTCTGCGATTTTTTCTTTATTGACATCGGGATGGTATTTGCGTGCTAGCTTGCGGTAAGCCTTTTTGATTTCATCTTGACTTGCATTTTCACTGACTTCTAGTGTTTGATAAAGACTTTTGCTCATTGTCTATCCTTAAAGAAAATTGTGTCTTTAGTGTGATTGTATCATAAAACTTTAGTGCTGGTGTATCAATTATGCCTGATATGCCTGAGTGTTAGACATTAGTGGCTTTACTATGGTATGACTAGATTCTACTAGCTAGAATCTAGCGTGCCTTTTTTGTGGCATTGGGTTTGCGGCAGAGATCTTGCACAAAACTGCTGATATAGAATCCACTTTTATCAATACCACATAAAAAGTCTTTAATCTCCTTGTAGCTTACAATTATGGGTGCAGTGGCGTTCCTAGGGATAGTGGCCACACCAAGTAGCTGCCCGTCTTTGGCGAAGAATGGTCGCCCAAAAATGATTTTCTGCGCATTTTTTATAGGGAGCTGCTTGGCGTTGTTTTTCAGCGTGATTATGCTGATGTTTGGGTTGTTAAAAGTCGTGGTAACGGTGTAGTAGTCGCTCGTGCGCATGGGCTTTGTGCTTGTAATATCGTAGGCATTATGGGCGAGAATCTTGCTATGGTAGTAGCTTTGGGAGCGGAGATTGCAGTAGTCATCAGTGTAGCCAGAGACTTCAAAAAGGCTCAAGCCTTGCACTTTATCAAGGGCTTTTAGGCGCAATTCTGCTATACAGATGAGATTTCCCGCGCTCTCATCGCGCATTTTTAGCAAGGTGTTTTTAGGATAAGCACTAGCATTATGTCCAAGTTCTGCAGAGGTTAGAAATAGATTGTTTGGCAGTAGCAGTCCAAATCCACTGCGGAAGCTTCCATCATCAAAGGAGACCATTATAAGTCCCACAGAGCGTATCCATGGGAATTTTTTTTGTACAGCTAAAAAGTCGTCCATACTTCCCACTTCCGTAATCACTCTATCTATTTGGCTAGATTCTGGCTCGTTTTGGTTTGCGGATTTTGGAGATTCTTTTTGTGCTTCCAAAGGGTCGCTAAGATCAGATTCTGAAGCATTGGAGATAAAGCATAGCCCCATCACAGCACAAAACACAAGTCTAGTGCATCTCTTGCCCCACTGCATAAATAAATCGTTGGACATAAATACCACCTTACTCCCTAAGAACATAACTCTCATAATGTTGCATATAGTCTCTTAAAAGCCACAATGCTTGGCTTTTAAGGATTCTCTGGATTTTAGATTCTAGTAAGGACAAACTCGCTAGAATCTAATGTTGCAAAACCACATTGACATAATTTATGGACATATATGGATGCTTAAACAATATGCTAAAGCTTTAGATTCTAGCATATTTACACTAAAGGATTTACTATGGAAGAGTTAAAAACTTTTGCCCCCACGCAAGAAGAGCTAGATTCTAGTGCGTATGCTAGGATAGAGACAAATAAGGGTATGATTGTTGTGAAGCTTTTTGGGGAGAGTGCGCCACAGGCGGTAAGCAACTTTGCTGCACTCGCACGGGATGGATTCTATGATGGGCTTACATTCCACCGCGTGATTGCTGGCTTTGTCGCGCAAGGAGGCTGCCCTAGGGGTGATGGCACAGGAGGTCCGGGGTATAGGATCGCCTGTGAGTTAAAGGGGAACCCACATCGCCACAAAAGAGGCGCGCTCTCTATGGCACATGCTGGGAGAGACACAGGTGGGAGCCAGTTTTTCTTATGCTTTGTGGATTTACCACATTTAGATGGGGAGCACACAGTTTTTGGGCAGATTGAAGATGAGCAGAGTCTAGCAGTGCTAGATAGCCTTAAACAAGATGATACGATCACAAGCATTACTATTTCTTCCAGCATATAGGTGCTAGAGCGCGAAATTGATGAATTGGAAGCGCAGGGTTATTGAAGCCATCGTCCCTAGGGTCGGCTGGATGGTGGTGTGGATTTTGTATGCGACAAGTCGCAATCGGTTTTTTATTGATGAGAGTTTGCAGTGTGAAAATACGATCCTAGCCTTTTGGCACGGTGAGATTCTTATGCTCCCTATGCTCTATCGTAAGCTTCGACGCCGCCCTAATATCTATATCTTATCAAGCAATCATTTTGATGGAGGGCTCATTGCCAAAATGTGCGAGTGCTTTGGCTTTGAGAGTGTGAGAGGTAGCACAGGATCTGGACATAAAGGCGGCGTGCGCGCGCTTTTGCAGCTCATTGCTGGGCTTAAAGCGGGCAAAGATGTGGGCATAGCTGTCGATGGTCCAAAGGGACCTTATCATCATATCGCTGATGGGGTGATAATGATGGCACAAAAAACGGGTAAAAAGATTAGCGTGTGTCGTGTAGTGCCGAGCTTGCGCTATGAGTTTGGGACTTGGGATAGGTTTTTGCTACCACTACCTTTTGGGAAAATATGCTATTATATGAGCGAAGGATTCGCGCTAGATCCGAGTCTTAGCCTAGAAGAAGCAAGAGAAGTGGTAAAAAAACAAATGCAACGCATACAAGGGTAGGTGTATGGGATTTTTTACTTCGATGGTGTCGCCATTTTTTAGCCAAGTGTTTATCGCAATCAATATTGATGCGATCACTTGTACGATAAAAATCATAAGAATCAAGCGAGACAAGCAAGTAGAATCCCTTACAAAAGAGTTTAAAACTACTGAAAACCAAATCCCAATGGAGGCTGTGAAACTTATAAGAAGATATAAGCATAGCTATCCTTTTACCTATGTGAGCGCGGTGATTAAGACACTCTCGCAGGGTGTAGTCTTACGGAAAGATTCTAGGGATTTTTTCGCTGGGAATCTTCGGGCGAGTGAGTGTGAGATTAGCAGTAGCGATACGATCCGTGTGTTTGCCAAGCGATCGATGATTAAGGAGTATTTGCGACGCTATGATGTGATTGGCGGGGTAGATTTTTTGTTTTCGCCGTTTTTGTTTATTGATAAAAATGCCCACGATATTCCAACTTTAGGTAACAATGTCTATGCGTTTTTGCAACGGAGCAATATTGCCCTTACGGTGGTGCATAAGGGCGTGGCGACTTTTAGTGGGTTTTTTATCGCTGAGGGTGAAGTGCCTATGCTTAATAAAGAGGAGCAAAGACCAGATATTGAGCTAAAGAATTTTGATGAGCTTTCTTTAGACGATGACTTTGATGAGTTTGCTAAAATCGCCCTAGATCCAAGCTTAGAGCATTTGCAGACAGATATGTTTATCCCCAATCTTGATGAGACAAAAATTGTCTATGATGATATGCCAAAAGCGAGAGTTATTAGTAAGATTCTCGCTGATGCGATCAAGGAGTATTATCAAAACCCTCTCTATCAAGGCGAGTTTATTGATAAGGTCATCTTGCTTGATGCGTGCAAGCTAAGTGATCAAGCACACGAGTTTATCGCCAAGGAGCTTATGCTAGAGATGGTGAAGAGAGACATTGATCTCCCTGATGTATTGATAGAATTTGCGCAAAGAGAGCTTAAAGGAAGATAATGGCACTAAGTTTTACTCGCCATAAGACCAAGCACATCTTTGCCAAGATCACTAAGATTTGGTGGCTGTATTTCGCGCTTACGATTGTGATTTTGCTTGGGTTTTATAGCTTTGTGGCAAGGGAGATTACTGTCTCTACAAAGCGCGCGCAAGAGTATCGAGCCAGCCAGCAAATCCTGCAACAAAATATCATCGATATTGATGAGTACTTTGAGCGGCTTGTATTTGAAGCTACGCTTGTGTATCAAAGAAGTGATAAAAACAATATTCGTCGTGATAAGTTGCATAATTTACTAGAGCTTATACCCGATAAAATCACCTTGCACTTTATAGAGATTAGCGATACTATGCTCGTGCTAAAGGGTATAACACCTTCAAAGGAGTTTTTCTACTTTGCCTTGCAAGATCCGCTTAAGGCAAACTTTGGACGATCTAATGTGAATTTCTACGCGCTATCAAATGGCTGGTATGAGTTCACCTCCATTAGTCACGCGCATACTCAAGCCACCAGAAAGGCAGAATCTCGAGCTGCTATAGACGACACTGAATAGGAGATATGATGAAAGCCCCTGCTACACGCTCTTTTAATAAAGTCGATACGGACTTGGTTATTCGTAATTTGATCTTTTGTATTTTGTATGTCAGTGTGATTCTCGGGTTTTTCAACTACTTGCTTTGGCCCACGATCATCGCCTTTAAATCACAATATATCCTAGAGCGCAGGGAAAAAATCATTTACACTGAAATCAAAAAGGGCTATGATAACGCTACCAAGCGCCTACAAGATTTCATCACAAACAATCGCGACTCTTTCTCAAAGCTTGATAATCAAAATGCCCTTCAAGAGATAGAGAATCTAATTGCTAAGTATCTTGACATAAAATCTGTCAAACAGCTTAGCCACACCACGCAGGCAAATGACCATACACAAAGTACTACCTATGTTTTCACCACCCAGACAAAAAATGTCGCTAATATGTGGCGGCTTATGGAACAGCTCTCTACCTTGCACACAAGCGTAGTGATCAACCCTCCTGTGCAAATTAATCGCGCCAACTTACAGACAGAAGTATATGACATAAGCTTTAGTCTAGAGATATTGAACAATACCTACCAAATCCCAGAGCAGACCAAAGAGCTAATTAAGCAGCTTTAATAGCAATGACACTAAAGATTCTAGCGATTGTCGCAGTAATATTTGGATTTTTGCTAGGGAGCAAGATTTATATTTATTGGCGATTATCGCGCACTTCGTTGGTGTTTTCTCGGTATAAAAAATCTCTTGCAAGCGCGCTTTTGCTGATGTTTATTTGTGAAGTTGGATTCTGGATTGTGGCAAAGGATCTGCGCTTCCACGATATAAGCTATGGACTTTTGGGGTTTTGTGTGGCGGTTACTTATTGCTTGTTTGTAGCGTGCTTATGTGTGGATATGGCGGTGGTTTGTGGCAGGGCATTATCTAGGGGGTTAAAGAGTAGATTACTAGAATCTAGTCAAGTAGATTCTAAGGGGCAGGCTATGTTAGAGCCTAAAGCAGAATCCAAGCTAGATTCTAGAGTGCCAAGATTGCCGTCACGGCGCAAGTTGTTAAAAAACTTGAACGATTTAAGTGTGTTTGGACTGTTTTTTCTCTTTTTCTTCACAAGTCGTAATAATGCCCTATGTACCCCAAAGGTGCGCAATGTCCAAATCCCGCTCCCTAAGCTAAAGCAGCAAAAACGCATTGCAATGATTAGTGATGTGCATATTGGACACATCCTTAAGGCTGATTTTTTAGAGCGTATTGTGGAGCGTATCAATGCGCTAAATGCCGATGTCATAGTGATTGTAGGAGATTTAGTTGATGATGATATAGCAAAAGTTGGCAAAGAGCTTGGCGCACTAAGAGAGCTTCGTAGCAAAGAGGGTGTGTTTTATGTCAATGGTAACCACGAATACTACCACGGAATTGTGCCTATAATGGAGTTTATGCGATCAAGTGGAGTGCGTGTGCTAGATAATGAGTCTTTAGAACTCAGTGGCTTTAATCTTGCTGGGGTTAATGACCTAGCGGGCTTGCACTTTGGCGAGTATATGCCAGATCTTGCGCGCGCTAGGCAGAGCCTAAATGCTAGCAAGCCCAGTATTTTGCTAGCACATCAGCCTAAATTTGCTAGGCTTTATGATGTGGGTGGTTTTGATTTAGTGCTAAGCGGACATACGCACGCAGGGCAAGTTTTCCCAATGTCGATTTTTGTTTGGCTTGATCAGCACTATATCCACGGACTATATCAGCACACTAAAGATACGAAGCTCTATGTCAGCTCTGGGGCAGGATTTTGGGGACCAAGCTTTCGCTTCCTAGCTCCTAGTGAAATTGCTTGCATTGATCTTGTGCTAGAATCTAGTACGATTGCCTAATGTTTCAAGTCATATTTGCTATATAAGGATCTCTCTATGCAAAAGCTCACCATAGCTATTGATGGTATGTCTTGTGCTTCTTGTGCTAACTCTATCACTAAGCATTTAAAATCTAAAGATCTTCTTGCAGATATTCATATCAACCTAATTGCCAAAACCGCTACCCTAACCTTGCAGGACTCCCAAAGCCTAGAGCCAATTTTTGCCGCTATCACAAAGCTAGGCTACAAGCCAGCTTTGTTGGGAGAAAATTTGGCTTGCGCGCACGGGCTAGAATCGCGGGCTTCATCGCTACGCTTTGTTAATAAGCCCCAAGCTTTATCTCCTTATACGCTTATAAAATGCAATTCTAGCTCCACAATCTTAGAGCCCCCGAGCGGTGATAGCAAGCAGCTTGAAAGCGAAAAATCCGCTTCCCTAGAATCTATGTTTGAAAAAGTAGATTCTAAAGGGAATACCATAAATGTCAATGAGCTGACAAAGGATTCTAGGATTGTAGATGAGAAATCAGAGGCTTGCAAATGCGTGCAAGAGCGTACACTTGAGGTGCGTAACCGCAGCACGCGTGAAGTAATCTACGATTTATCGCGTAAAACAAAATTCATTAGCATACAACACTTTCTCCATAAACATCGCGTGCTATTAAGCGGGGTTTGTGCGCTTATAGTACTCTATCTTGCTATGGCACCTATGTTGCTAGATTCTGCTCTTATTGCACCATTTAGCGATATGCGTGTGAATTTTTTTACCCAGCTTTTCTTAGCTCTTGCAAGTATGCATTTAGGGCGTGATTATTACTTCAAAGGCTTTAGGACACTGCTTGCCAAATCTCCTACAATGGACTCACTCATTGCCATAAGCACCACTGCCGCGCTTGCGTATAGTGTGCATAATGCCTTGCTTGGGCGCACGCATTGGTATTTTGAAAGCATTTGTGTGATTTTGTTTTTTGTGCTATTTGGTAAGGGCTTAGAGCAAAATGCCAAAGACACAACAAGCTCTGTAATACGCGCATTGCTTTTGGGCAATCTCTCGCAAGTGCTACGCATAGATACGCACAAAGAGTGCCAAATCTCCCCCCAAGAAATCCGCATAGGCGATAAGCTAAGGATTCTCCCCGCGCAGACGATCCCAGCAGATGGCATTGTGTATGATGGGGAAGGGGGCGTTGATGAGTCTATGCTTAGTGGTGAGGTGATCCCTGTTGAAAAAAGGGCAGGTGATAGGGTGTATGCTGGTAGTATCAACACTAATCGCGCTTTTATTATGCGGGCTACTAGCACAAGCGAACATAGCACGCTAGGAGCACTTGGCACGCTTGTGCAAGAGGCGATGAGTTCTAAGCCATCTATCGCTAAGCTAGCAGATGTGATTGCAGCATATTTTGTCCCGGCGGTGATCGCAGTCGCTCTAGTGGCGTTTGGTATTTGGTGGATGTGCGAGGGGGTGGATTTTGCCTTTGGCGTGTTTATTAGCGTGCTTGTAATTTCTTGTCCGTGTGCTTTGGGGCTGGCTACGCCTATGGCAGTCATGATAGGCACTGCGCTTGCCAATAGGCAAGGAGTATTCATTAAACAAGCGCAGAGTTTTGAGAAGCTTGGCAAGATTAGTGATGTGGTGTTCGATAAAACAGGCACGCTTACACAAGCCACTCTAAAAGTCGTAGCGGTAAAAAGTCTATGTAATCTTAGCGAGAGAGAGATCCTAGCTCTAAGTGCTGGGCTAGAAAAGGGGAGTGAGCATATCATCGCTAAAGCTATTATCCAAGAAGTCCAGCAGCAAGGGATTAAGCCAAGTGAGTTTGGGGAGTTTTGCGTGCGGGCAGGGTTTGGGATAGAAGCAATAAAGGGTGGCTACACTTACGCACTAGGAAATCAAGCGATGTTTGCAGGACAGATAGAGCGAATCACGCAAGAAGGGCAAGAGGGGTATATAGAAGTGTTGTTGGGGAAAAAGGTAGATTCTAGCTATGAGCTTTTAGGCATAATCACGCTAGAAGATACCCTAAAACCCAAGGTACAAGAGCTACTCCAAGCACTGAAAGACAAGGGTTTAACACCGCATATTCTAAGCGGAGATAGTGATAAAAACACCAAGCGCATAGCAGAGTCTCTAGGGGTTATGTGCTATCTAGCAGGTATTAAGCCAGAAGATAAGCTAGCTTATATACAAGAGCTTCAAAAGCAAGGTAAGGTTGTAATGATGGTAGGCGATGGACTCAATGATGTGGGTGCGCTAGCAGCAGCAGATGTCTCTCTAAGCTTCGCCGAAGCTAATGATGTAAGCAAAAACACCGCAGATATTATCATCTACCACAATGATATATTGCGCATACTTTTTGTAATGTCTCTATCTAAGAAAGTTATACAAAATATCCGCGAGAACCTAGGCTTTGCATTTGTTTATAATTGTATCTGCATACCGCTGGCGTGCGGTGTGCTCTACTACCCAGCACAGATTTTGCTAAATCCAATGATCGCGGCATTTGCGATGAGTGCTAGCAGTATATCCGTAGTGCTAAATAGCCAGCGACTTTGGAAGTATAGATTCTAAGTAGAAATCTAGCGCGCATAATGCTGCAAGCAAGAGAGAATTTGCTCTTTACTTAAATCATCGCGTAGGCTAAAGCTACCGATCCCTTCAGGCAGGATAAAGCGAAGCTTGTTGTTACTTGATTTTTTATCCAAGAAAAATGCTTGATAGAAAGCTTCTATATCATTGATACGATAGCTCCCATCCAAGCCAAACCGCGCTAGCACCGCGCTAATGCGCTTAGAATCTGCAGCACTTAGACTTCCAAGCTGCTGGGCTAGGGTGTTTGCCATAGCTATCCCTATAGCTACTGCTTCGCCGTGCAAGAAGCGTTTATAGTGTGTTTGCATCTCAATAATATGTGCAAAAGTATGTCCATAGTTAAGCGCGGCGCGGATATTGCTCTCTCTCTCATCTTGTTCTACAACTTTGGCTTTAATCTCTATGGATCTTTGGATAAGGGGCAAAAGCGCACTAGAATCTAAAAGCGCGCTTTTAGATTCTAGTGGCTCTAGTTTCTCTAGCTTTGTGAACGCTTGCTCATCAAAGCAGACAAAGACCTTTAGTACTTCTGCTAGCCCCGCTCTAATCTCACGCATAGAGAGTGTGTGTAAGAATCCTGTATCGATATAGACCGCACTTGGCTGATAAAAAAGCCCTATGAGATTTTTGCCATAGGCGTTATTGATCCCGCATTTCCCACCCACAGATGCATCAACTTGTGCAAGCAGAGTTGTGGGGATTGAGACATAGCTAATCCCTCGCTCAAATATCCCGCTAGCAAAGCCTACCATATCGCTTATTACTCCGCCACCAAGTGCGATCATTAGCGACTTTCTATCTAAGCGATTGGCAAAGGCACATTGTAGAATATGCTCGACACTCTGCATATTTTTATACTCTTCACCATCTGGTACGATGCAGACAGACACTTCTTGTGCTTGTATCTTTGGTAGTATCTTATGGAGATAGAGCCCAGCTATTTTTGGGTTGCTAACGATTAGGGCTTTGCTTTGGGATGTTATGCAGGTGTCATTGTGCAAAAACTCATCAATAACCACAGGATAAGAAGTGGTTGAAGTTTGGATAGTAAGAGTGGGCATAATCCTTCCTTAAAGAGTAAGACTTAAAGAGTAAGACTTTGATTGTAGTACATTTGCCTTAAGGGTAAGTTTAGATTCTAGGCTTTGTGGTGTTTTTGGCGTGTAGATTCTAGTTTTGTCATTGCCACGACTGCAAGTCGTGGCAAGCTATTTTGCATTTGGCTAGAATCTAGGCTTTTAGATTCTAGCTTGGTTTGATTCTTACTTAATGCTTGCTATCTTTTCTAGTATTTATTCTAGGGATTTTAAAGAAACTAGCACGGGCTATGCCTTATATCACTATCGGTAATAGCTGCCCTAAACTATGGGCAATGCTTGAGATAGAATCTAAAGGATTGTAAAAACGAGCTGGATACTTTGTGTAATGGACTCAAAATATGGATTACTAGGATAGAAGCTAATGCGATAAATCAGCTCAGCGTTAAGCGGAAACCACTTAAAAAGCGCGATCCCACTCTCCATATATCCGCCTACACTCTGTCCATAAGGATTGCTCTGCACACTAAGCCCACTGCCTAGCACAAAGGAAAATGGCGTAGGGTAGCCATCAGGCTTATCTTCGCAGTCTTTATGTGTCTGTATCGCTCCACTTGCACGGTGGTAGGGATTAGGAAAAGGATGGAGATACAAAAGCGCACCGATGTAGTGTGTGCTACGATCAAGCTTTGGAGAGTGGCTAAAGAGATAGCGCACTCTCCAACCATAATCAAGTTCCCTATCATCTTCTGGATTCATATACATTACTCCAGCACTAGCGCCTACAATTGGCGTGGTAGCCGTTTTTCGCGCTAGGTTTTTCGCGCTAGAATCTAGTGCATTGAAGTCTGCGCCCACGCCTGCGTGCAGAGAGATAATTTGCATAAGTGTACCGCCCCAAAATTTAAGCTGCTCAGATTGAGATTGACAAAGCGGAATAGCAAGAAGAGAAATAGGTGCAAGTATTAGGAGTAGGGCTAGCCTAGCTCCTAGGAGGCGAAAAGGGCGCATAAGATGCTTATGCTTTAGGTTTAATCATATTTTCTGGGACAACATATTTGTCGAAATCTTCCGCGCTTAGGAGTCCTAGCTCTAGGGCAGACTCTTTTAGGGAGATGTTTTTCTTGTGTGCATTTTTGGCGACTTTTGCGGCATTTTCATAGCCGATGTGTGGATTAAGCGCAGTTACCAGCATTAGAGAGTTGTGCAAGTTATGCGCGATTTTTTCTTTATTTGGCTCAATACCTACAGCGCAGTGGATATTGAAAGAGTGCATTGCATCTGCTAGCAAGTCAAGGCTTTGCAAGAAGTTATAAATAATCACTGGCTTAAAGACATTTAGCTCAAAATTCCCCTGCGAAGCTGCAAAGCCAATTGCCGCATCATTGCCCATAACTTGCACTGCTACCATTGTTAATGCTTCACATTGTGTGGGATTGACCTTGCCAGGCATTATGGAGCTTCCGGGCTCATTTTCTGGAATTAGTAGCTCGCCTAGCCCGCATCTAGGTCCGCTTGCTAGCCAGCGCACATCATTAGCGATTTTCATAAGATTTGCCGCTAGTGCTTTTAGTGCGCCGTGTGCGAAAGTGATGGCATCGTGGCTTGTTAGTGCGTGGAATTTATTTGGGCTTGAGACAAACTTCACGCCTGTGAAGTTGCTAAGCTCTGCGCTCACTTTTTCACTAAGCTCTGGGTGCGCATTTAGCCCTGTGCCCACCGCTGTCCCACCGATGGCAAGTTCTCTTAGCGTAGGTAAAGAAGAGATGATTTGCTCGCGTGAGTGCTCAAGCATCGAAAGATAGCCACTAAATTCTTGTCCAAGAGTGAGGGGGGTGGCATCTTGCAAATGTGTGCGCCCGATTTTTACGATGGAGTCAAACTCTTTTACCTTTTTGGCAAAAGTATCGCGTAGAGCTTCTAGAGAGGGAAGTAGCTTTTTTTCTAGCTGGATTACAGAGACGATACTCATTGCCGTGGGGAAAGTGTCATTAGAGCTTTGGCTCATATTGACATCATCATTTGGGTGGATTTTTTTCTCCTTGCGGAAGTCTGCCCCTAGAATCTCGCTGGCACGATTAGCGATGACTTCATTTATATTCATATTGCTTTGTGTGCCAGAGCCTGTCTGCCAAATAGCCAAAGGAAAGTTGTCATCAAACTTACCAGCAATGATTTCATCACACGCTTGCACGATGGCGTTTTTTTTCTCATCATTAAGCTTGCCTAGGTCGTTATTCACCACTGCAAGCGATCGCTTAAGTTTTGCAAAGCTATAAATTAGCTCTTTGGGCATTTTTTCTACGCCGATTTTGAAGTTTTCAAAGCTTCGTTCTGTTTGCGCTCCCCAATATTTGTCATTGGGTACTTTTACTTCGCCCATTGTGTCGTGTTCAATACGAAATTCCATAGCCAACTCCTTCGGTTTAAGATGGGAGATAGTGTAGGGCATTTTGCGTAAGAATTTACTTAAATGGCGCAAATATTGGGCGCTTAGTGGTGGGCAAGCATTAACTCATCATTGCTATAATGCACGATTATCTTTGTGTAATCTATGGATGGATAATGATTGCTACAGGCTTGGATCTTAAAAAAGATTCTATCATCAAGCTATTTTTCTACTATTTTATCCCTGCTCTTTGTGCGATGCTCGCTCTCTCTACTTACTCTACGATTGATGGGATCTTTGTGGGACGAAAGATTGGCACAGATGGTTTGGCTGCCATTGGTGCGTGCTGGGCGGTGTTCCCCGCTTGTATCGCATATGAGCTGCTTTTTGGCTTTGGTGGGGCGGCAATTGTGTCGTATTTTTTGGGTAAGGACCACGCTGCTAGGGCAAGGCTCGTGTTTAGCTCAATTTTTTACTTCGTGGCGCTTAGCTCGGTGGTTATGGGCGTGCTGGGCTTTGTGCTTGTTGATGAGATTTTGATCTTCCTTACGCGTGGCAAGGAGATTTCTAATGAAATACGCGCATTTGCTAGAATCTATCTGCAAATTACTTTCCTTGGTATGCCATTTTTGATCTTGCATCCATTAAGCGATATTTTTGTCGTGAATGACAAACGCCCGATTTTAGGTATGTTTGCGATGATTTTGGGATCAGCAAGTAATATCGCACTTAATTATGTGTTTTTGTTTGTGCTTGATATGGGGATTGAGGGAAGTGCGCTTGCGACTATTTTGGCGCACGCGATAGGATTTAGCGTACTGCTTGGTCATTTTGTGCGCAAAAAGGGCGCGTTGTTTTTTGTCCCTAGGTTTTCCTTTGTCGCGATTATTTCTTCGGCTAAAAGTGGCTTGCCAGAGAGTATATCCGAGCTTTCAGCAGCTGTTGTAATGGTGCTGTATAATGGTGCGCTTTTAAGTATAGCAGGAGATACAGGGCTTGCGGTGTATAGTGTGGTGCTGTATTGCGGGATTGTGTTTTTTACGATTTTGCTCTCTGTTTCTCAGTCCTTGCAACCCATTGCTAGCTTTAATTACGGAGCTGGTAATTTTGCTAGACTGCGTTACGCACTTGGCTTTGCACTTGTTGCAGTGGTGCTTATCGGGCTTTTACTTTATGGACTGTTTTTTGCTTGCGCGCCGTATTTTGTGGCATTTTTTGTCGATTCAAGCGATAGGGTGGCTATTTTAAGCGTGCAAGCGATGCATATTTACTACATTGGCTATGTACTATTGGGGATTAGTATGGTGTGTGCAATCTTTTTGCAATCCATCCAACGCACAATAAGCTCTATTGTCATTACAATTTGTTACACATTTTTGTTTATCGCATTACTTTTGCCCCCTTTAAGTGAGCGTTATGGATTAGACGGGGCGTTTGCAAGCTATCCTGTGGCGCAGGCGTGTGCACTTCTTGTGGCTACGCTTGTTATGGGCTATGAGTTACGCTACGGCATTTTATCTGGTAATGCTCCAAGCGGCAGGACATTGTGGAAAAGGAGAAAACATCGTGTTTAGCTGGAAAAAATTTCACAATACAAAGCAGGCAGATGAGAGTGTGGATTCTAGGTCTGAGGAGATGAGTGCGCATATCGAGCTTAAGGAAGAGCCTAAGTACCCAAGCACACAAGACACAATCGAGCTAAAGGAATTACCAGAATCTAAGAGTATTGAGTGTGCGCAAGGAGTCTTTGAGTTAAAGCTAGACTCTAGTGAGCCGCATATAGTAAGAAAGCCTGCTTTAAACCTAGGCAACGAGATAAAAGCGGATTCTGGTGAGCATGAGAAATATGTCTTGCTCTTTGATTTAGATGGGACGCTTCTAGATTCTATCGATGGCATTTATCATAGCTTCACTCACGCTTGTGGTGTGGAATTTTCCCCCACTTTAGATGAGGTGCGCTCGCTCATTGGGCTACCACTTGCGGAGATGTTTGTAAAGATAGGGTTTGATAGTAAAGAAGCGCAAAATAGGGCAATTTTGTATAAAAATCATTACAGGAAAATTTATCTACAAGAAACGAAGTTGTTACCAAATGTAATAGAATCTCTTATTATGGCAAGTGGCTTTGCGCACCTTGGGGTGGTTACGACAAAGACCGCGCTATATTCTAAGCATATTTTGCAGCATTTCGATATTTTGCGGTTTTTTAAAGTTGTTATAGGCAGTGAAGATGTGCAGCACCCAAAGCCTAGCGCAGAACCGATTTTAAAAGCTCTTTATTCTTTGCCTATTACACCAAAGGAGCAGGTATTTATGATTGGTGATACAATTTATGATTTAGAAGCAGCGCAGAATGCGCAGATCAATGGTGTGTGGGTGCGTAGCGGCTATGGCGTGGGGCTAGAATCTAGGGCTACGGCAAGCTATGATGGTGTTTATGAGGCAGTAAGTGCTATCCGCGTACAAGCCAAGCAGTATGAAGAGGGATGGCACACGACAGAATAGGATTTAAAAATGTAGCAAAGCGTAGCAACTAGCTATGCAAACTGAGTAAAATAGCGAGATTCACTAGATTCTATCTAGTCGCGAGTGCTGGGAATATTTGTTACGATTATATACATTTTATGAGAGTTTTCTACACTTTTGGTGGGTGTGGATTCTCAATTTATAGTTGTTTTAGCAACAAGGTGGTAAGATCTCGGCGTTTCCACAGTCTTTAGACATTTTGTGTGTAAAGGATTGAAACATCACCTTTAAGTCAAGGAGAATCTATGCTAGAGATACGATGGCATTCGCGAGCGGGTCAAGGTGCAGTAACAGGTGCCAAAGGACTTGCTGATGTGGTAGCAACAACAGGGAAGGAAGTGCAGGCATTCGCGCTCTATGGGTCAGCTAAGCGTGGTGCGGCGATGAGTGCATATGATAGGATTGATGATTGTCCGATTTTAAACCACGAGAAGTTTATGGAGCCAGATTATGTGCTAGTGATTGATCCGGGTATTGTGTTTATCACCGATATTTGTGCCAATGAGAAGCCAGAGACAAAATACATTATCACAACCCATCTCTCAAAAGAAGAGTTAATTGCGAAAAAGCCTGATTTGCAAGGTAAGACACTTTATACACTTGATTGTATTCAAATCGCGCTTGACACAATTGGCAAGCCGATACCAAATGCCCCTATGCTTGGCGCATTTGTGAAAATTTCTGGGATTTTGGAGCTTGATTATTTTAAAAAGGCTTTTACAAAAGTGCTTGGCAAGAAGTTGCCACAAGCAGTGATTGATGCAAATATGGAAGCCATACAGCGCGCGTATGATAGCGTGCAATAGCTACTGCAAGGAGATAGTATGAAAGATTGGACAGAGTTAGAAATTGGGTCCGTGTTGTTTCCTTTTGAAAAAGATGGGGTAGAGACTTTGCGGCAGCATAATAATGAGCGAAGTTATACGAAAGAAAGCTCCTATGGCACGAGTGTGGCGCATTGGCGCATTGATAAGCCTGTGCATAATAGTGAGATTTGCATCAATTGCTTTAACTGCTGGATGTATTGCCCTGATGCGGCGATTTTGGTGCGCGATGAGAAGCTAAAGGGTGTGGATTATATGCACTGCAAAGGCTGTGGCGTGTGCGTAGATGTTTGTCCGACTAATCCAAAATCTCTGCTAATGTTTAATAACCACGAGATAAATGAAGTAGCCCTTAGTAAGTGGCCAGCCAAAGAAGAAAAGAAAAAAAGAGAGGAGTAAGCTATGCCAAAAGTTATGGAACTTGACAAAGTGGTTGTATGGGATGGCAATATGGCGGCGTGTCAAGCGATGCGCCAAGCCCAAATCGATGTAGTCGCAGCTTATCCCATCACGCCTTCAACACCCATCGTGCAAAATTATGGGACTTTTATGAGCAATGGCTACATTGATGGTGAGTTTCTGCTTGTAGAATCTGAGCATGCGGCAATGAGTGCTTGCGTAGGCGCGGCAGCTGCTGGTGGGCGTGTGGCGACTGCGACAAGCTCGCAAGGATTTGCACTGATGGTAGAAGTGCTTTATCAAGCTTCTGGTATGCGCTTGCCAATTGTACTAAATCTTGTTAATCGCGCGCTTGCATCGCCGCTTAATATCCATGGCGATCATTCAGATATGTATCTAGGGCGCGATGCAGGCTGGATCAATCTTTGCGCGATGAATCCTCAAGATGCGTATGATCTTAATCTCCTAGCTTTTAAAATCGCTGAGGATATGCGCGTGCGGATTCCAGTTATTGTCAATCAAGATGGCTTCCTATGCTCTCACACTGCGCAAAATGTCCGCCCTTTAAGTGATGAGCAAGCTTATGCATTTATCGGCGAGTATAAGGAGAAAAATCCTCTATTTAACTTCGAGCACCCAGCTACCTATGGTGCGCAAGCAGAAGAAGAGTGGCATTATGAACACAAAGCACAGCTACATAATGCGCTTATGCACTCACAAGCCGTCATCGAAGAGGCATTTAGCGCGTTTAAAATGCTTGCAAATAGGGAGCATAAAGTCGTAGAAACTTATGATATGGATGATGCAGAAGTGGCTATTTTTGCACTTGGGACCACAGCAGAATCCGCCCGTGTAGCGGCAAAAACTGCGCGTAAAAATGGCATTAAAGCAGGGGTTGTGAGTGTCAAAGTATTCCGCCCATTTCCCTACGCACTTGTGGGTGAAGCACTAAAGCACACAAAAGCGGTTGGTATTATGGATAAGAGCTTGCCTGCTGGTGCTATGGGAGCGTTGTTTAATGAAGTTGCCGCGGCATTGTATCAGGTGCCAGATTCTGCGCACCCTGTGCTTGGCAACTACATCTATGGTTTAGGTGAGCGCGATATTACGCAGGTGGATTTGGTAGGGATATTCTGCGAGCTAGAGAAAAATGCTAAAACTGGTAAGCTCACGCACCCCACGCAGCAGTTTATCGGCTTACGCGGTCCAAAAATGAGCTTTTACTAATGTAGAGAAGTTGTAAGGAGAAGTTATGGTAAGAGAAGTAAAAAACTTAAAGCAATTTTCCAAAGCGGCGGAGAAGTTTGAGGGTTCCCATATTTTGTGCCCGGGCTGTGCGCATGGGATTATTATTAGAGAGGTGCTAAATGCCGTTGAAGGACCTATTGTTATTGGCAATTCTACGGGATGCCTTGAAGTCTCTACGGCGGTCTATCCGCATACTTCTTGGGATGTGCCTTGGATACATATTGGCTTTGAAAACGGCTCTACTGCGGCAGCTGGGGCAGAGACTATGTATCGTGCATTAGCAAAAAAGGGGCGATATAAGGGCGAGAAGCCTAAGTTTGTCGCCTTTGGTGGTGATGGTAGTACTTATGATATTGGGTTCCAGTTTATTAGTGGCTGCTTTGAGCGCGGACATGATATGACTTATATCTGCCTTGATAATGAAGTCTATGCCAACACCGGTGGGCAGCGATCAAGCTCTACGCCCATTGGCTCTAGCACTTCAACAACGCCCGCTGGGAGTGCCAGCTATGGAAAAAAGGAACGCAAAAAAGATATGCTTTTTGTAATGGCAGCGCACGGTAGCCCCTATGTCGCTCAAGTAGCTCCAAACAAGTGGAAAGATATGAACAAAAAGATCAAGCAAGCCATTGACACAGAGGGACCAACTTTTATCAATGCGATGAGTGCTTGCACGACTGAATGGCGATTTGAGTCTAATAAGACGATTGATGTTTCTGATCTCGCGGTAGATTCTCTGGCATTCCCACTTTTTGAAATCATTAATGGCAAGGAGGTGCATATTACCTATCGTCCTAAAAATATTATCCCTGTGCGGGACTATCTTGGCGCACAAGGGCGATTTAAACATTTATTTAAGCCAGAAAATGCCCATATCATCGAAAAATTCCAAAAAGAAGTCGATGAGCGATGGGAGCATTTGCAGAGAATGGAAGAAGCCAATAAGATTGTAGTGGGGTAGGCTCCGCTAGACTCTAACTAGAATCTAGCAATCAGGAATCATATAGAGAATATGTAAGGAAAGCATATGAAAAGTGTATTGCGTATAATTTTTGGTTTAGGGACTGTGTGGGCTATGGCTATGTTAAGTGGGTGTGGCGAGGGTCAATCAGGCGCAAGTACATTGGAATCTATCAAGCAAAAAGATAGTATTATTATCGGAGTTTTTGGTGATAAGCCACCCTTTGGCTATGTTGATGAAAAGGGGCAAAACGCTGGCTTTGATGTGTATATCGCTAAACAAATTGCCAAAGACTTGCTTGGTAGTGAAGAGAAAGCGCGCTTTGTGCTTGTGGAAGCGGCTAATCGTATCGAGTTTTTGAAGTCTGATAAGGCTGATATTATGATGGCAAATTTCACACGCACAGATGAGCGTGTAAATCAAGTGGATTTTGCCAATCCATATATGAAAGTGTCATTAGGCATTGTAAGCAAAGATGGCGTAGTTACTGACATAGCGCAGTTACAAGGCAAAACACTCATTGTCAATAAGGGTACGACAGCAGACTTTTACTTCAGCAAAAATCACCCAGAAATCAGGCTACTAAAGTTTGAGCAAAATACCGAGACTTTCGCAGCCTTGCAAGATGGTAGGGGCGATGCACTAGCACATGATAATACCCTACTCTTTGCTTGGGCAAAAGAAAATCCAAGCTTTGCAGTTGGGATTAAAGAGCTTGGGGAGATTGATGTGGTAGCTCCAGCGGTTAAAAAGGGCAATGTAGAGTTGCTTGAGTGGCTTAATGAAGAAATGAGACAATTGCAAAAAGATAAATTTCTAGTAAAGGCTTATGAAGAGATACTTGCGCCAATTTATGGTGATCTTGTAGAAGCGCGTGATGTAACATTTGAGTAGGAAGAGCTTTGGTATAGAGAGCTTAGACAGTTTTGTGTGCTTGTAGAGTTGTTATGTTACTTGGTTAAGGATTGATATATGAGAGTTACGATTATTGGGAGTGGGTATGTCGGCTTGGTGGCTGGGGCGTGTTTTGCGCAAATGGGCAATAATGTAACTTGTCTTGACATTGATAGAGACAAAATCGCCAAATTACAAAAGGGTATAGTGCCTATTTATGAGCCGGGTTTAAGCGAGATGATTGTAGAAAATCAAGCCAAAGGCACTTTGTCTTTCACAGATTCAAAGCTTGAGGCAATTGCGCAAGCAGAAGTGATTTTCATTGCTGTGGGTACGCCTATGGGCGATGATGGTAGTGCAGACTTGCGCTTTGTGCGTGCTGTTGCACAAGATATTGGTGAGCACTTGAATGACTACACGATAGTTGTCGACAAATCCACTGTACCTGTGGGGACTGCTAGAGAAGTGCGCTCAATCATTGCTAAAGCCTTAGAATCTAGGGGTAAGGATGTGGAGTTTGCTGTGGTGAGCAACCCAGAGTTTTTAAAAGAGGGCGTGGCAATTAAGGATTTTATGAGTCCAGATCGTGTGGTGATAGGGAGTGATTGCACCAAAGCCTTAAGTGTTATGCGCTCTTTATATGCGCCATTTTTGGTCAAATCTGATCGCCTTATCGCTATGGGGATAGAATCTGCAGAGATGACAAAATATGCGGCAAATGCAATGCTAGCGACAAAAATTAGTTTCATCAATGAGATGAGTCAAATCTGTGAGCACGTGGGGGCAAATATCAATGATGTGCGCCAAGGCATAGGCAGTGATTCGCGCATAGGATATAGCTTTATTTATCCGGGCTGTGGCTATGGTGGGAGCTGTTTCCCAAAAGATGTCAAAGCTTTAGAGAAAACCGCTCTTGATGCAGGCTATACGCCTAGAATCTTGCAAGCAGTCGATCAAGTCAATGATGCACAAAAACAGCTGCTTGCGCAAAAAATTTGTAAGAAGTTTGGGCAAGATCTTTCAGGAAAGGTTGTCGCTGTGTGGGGGCTTGCCTTTAAGCCAGAGACAGATGATATGCGAGAAGCAAGCGCACTTGTGTTGATAAAAGAGCTAGTAAGTAGAGGGGCTAGAATCCAAGCCTATGACCCAAAAGCCACCGAGCAAGCACGCTTCTATTTGCAAGAAAATTTAGATTCTATCACTTTTGCCACAAGTAAATATAACGCGCTAAAAAATGCCGATATGCTCGTGCTTGTTACCGAGTGGCGCGAGTTTAGAAGCCCAGATTTTGATGAGATCAAAAAGCTTTTACGCACGCCTGTGATTTTTGATGGGCGCAATATTTATCATAGCCTTGATTTAGCATCTAAGGGCTTTGCATATTATCAAATTGGTGTGCAAGGTGCATAATCCGCGCCTATGGTATGTTATATGCGGGGGAGTATTAGGGGTTATGTTATCAAGCCTAGTGTGAGTTTTGAATATAAGCTACAACGCACTTGATAGCTTTGCGCCCAAGCAAGAAAAGAGTGTGTGATCAAGTGGTGAAAGTGCGTACGCGTGGATTGCTAAATCAAGCTACAGTGTTGTGTGGGGATTTTTTAGAATATATGGGTGTTATGTGGCTTGCGTGGCTACATTATCACGACTTAGTCTAGTTGCTAATACTCAAGCTCTCTCTTAGAATCTCTTATGCAAAGCCATACATTTTGCTTGTAGAAGGAAGTGTGAGTATGGACGCGCAAGAAGAGAATATATCGCCCTTGGTGGCAAATTGGCTATGTAGAAGTTGTGCATTTATTCAGCACACCCAAGCAGTTTTTGCTATGGGGGATTTGTTCGAGCTGTGGCAGGATACAACAGCGCACCAAATCCCACTAATAGCCTTGCTTTATGTGTATTTGCTAGATGAGTTTGGGCGGTCATTGTGGATGTATGCAAAGAATAGTGTATATGATTTATGTGGGCATAGGAGGTGTTTTTCTAGGGATTTTTGTCCCTGCAATGGCAAGTTATTGTCTCTATAAAGTCGGCTACAAGGATACCTATCGTTTAACAACTGCCTAAAAAAAGTTTAATGTCAAGACAAGCTGATTTGTGCAAGCAGGGTGCGCCTTATAGGCTTTTCAATAAGCCAAACTTCTAGGATATTTTGGCTTATTGAAAAGCCTATAAGTAATCAAGCATTTAAGACTTTGTATCAAAGTTTACATCAAGCTTGGAGCTGATTCTATCACTACAATGGCAGAGTATTTTGATGCAAGCGTACGCTTGAAGAAGTGCGCGCAAATAGCGGTGTGCTACTGGTTTAGATTCTAGGATGGTGTATCCATAGCTTAGAAATTCTGCCTTAGCGCGCTATAAGCTTGCTATGGAGAGAGATAAATCTGGCTTTATATTCTTCGCCTTAGCGTCTAAGGGTAGGCAACGCGCGTGCTTTAGCACAACACTACAATGCGACCTAGAATCTACTTATGCAAGTGTGCGTGTCCTGCTTAGTGCTAACCTTAGCTTCAAGTGATTTGCTCGCATGGTTTAGGGGCTAGATTCTTTACAAAAGCTTCCACAATCTAGAATAGAGCTTATGGATAGGGCAGGAATTTTGCTTATCTGCATATAAGTCTAATTGGCTTTAAATGGCAAGAAAGTGGTGATATGCTTGTGTTAGATTTAGCAAAGACCTAAGCATATACTTAACTTATCTCACATAGGTGGTTTGATAGCTATGGTGTGTGCTTTAGTATAGTAAGTGATCTGGGCGGTGCTTTTGCGGATTTGCTTGGAAAATGGTAGGTGTAAGAAGCTATCTACTTGCAAGGAGAATATTTGCACATATCTTTCGTTCGTGCTACTAAAACCACTGTGCACAAAGTATGGGATCATCATCATCGCTCAAGCTCAAGGCGTGTAAGAAAGCTTGCGCGGTGGATTGGGCTTAGCCCATAGTGCTTGATTGCTTCATAGTGCGCCCCAGTCCCATAGCCGCAGTGCTTGGCTAGCCCATACTGCGGGAATTGCTTATCTAGCTCTAGACTCTCTCTATCTTTTGCACATTTAGCTAGAATCGAAGCACAAGAAATCGCGGCTACAAGCGTGTCGCCTTTGATTATTGTTTCTAATTGTGTGCCGTTTGGGGATTTGGCATTAAAGTTTGTGTTGCCATCAAAAATGAAGCGATTGCATAGTGGGCTAAAATATTCCATAATTTCTTCTAGTGCTTCTTTCATCAGCACGCTTAGTCCTTGTGTATCAATTTGTGCGGCAGACTTTTGCACGATATGGGTGGCAAAATTGTCGCGCAAGGTAGATTCTAGTGCAAAGCGTTTGGATTGTGATAGCTTCTTGCTATCTTTTATGCCAAGTGCGAAGAGATCTTGCTTCTCCTCGCACACAAAGCCTGCAATAAACAGCGAGCCAGCCACGCAGCCTCTCCCAGCTTCATCAATCCCACAAATTAGTCCCATAAATACTCCTTAGTTTAGGCTAGCTTGGATAAGCTCTTTTGCGCGTGCGCAAAGTGTATCTTTGGTATTTGGTAAATGCGAGCAAATTACTTCATCAAGCAAGGTACGCAAAAGCCTGCCGATAGTTCTACCTTCTAGTACTATGCCTATAGAGTCTGCTATTGCGGTTAGGTCATTACCATTTAGTGCCAGAGTGGCTAGATTGTAGCAGAGCTTTTGTGTGTGGATTGTGGCTAGGTGTTTTTGTAAAGGCTCGGCATAGTGCTTGCCATAGATTAGTGCAATAAGCTCACACACAAGTGCTAGAGAATCCAGCCCTATATCTCTAGCTAGGATCCTAGTGGATTCTAGGCTTTGTGGGCTTGGGAGAGTGGCGTGGGATAGGAGTGTTTGACACAGAGAGATAATGCGCGATTTATAGCCTAGGGCTTGCAGGGAGCTTGTGGCTTGCTCTAGGCTAGAATCTAGCGCGTAAAACCACAGGCTTAGACGCAGGCTTAGAGCAGCATCTGTGTGTATAGATTCTAGGGGAGTGGAGCTTATATGCAAGCTTTGGTTGGTGTTTATGGATTCTAGTGTAGCAAGGATGGTGAGCATTCGCGCGCTTGGACTAGAATCTAGTATGATTAGAGGCTTCGCAAACTCTTTAAACACTTCTGCCCATACCACACCAAAGCCTATAATCGCGTTTGTAATATGCTTGGCATAAAGGATCTTGCTCCACTCTTCTTGCTTCCTTTGCGCGCTAATTTGGCTAAGCTTACTGGCATTGGCAAACAATGCAGCTTGCGTGCTAGGCTCTATGCGAAAGCCTAGCTGCGCTTGGAAGCGCAATGCTCGCAATATGCGTAAAGCATCTTCACTAAAGCGTGCATTGGCATCGCCTACACAGCGTAAGGTGCGCGTAGCAATATCTGTTAGCCCACCTACATAATCACAAATATCATCGCGGATATAGGGCATATAGCGATGATAAAGCGCATAGACATTAATATCTAGCTTTCGTGCTTTATTTCTCAATGTGTTGGGAGATGAGTCTAGGTAGTGGAGAGTGAGTAAATAGGGATTATAGGCTAGGGCATTGCAGGTAAAATCTCTGCGCTTAAGATCTTGGAGTAAGTCGGTAGTGTAGGAAACATCGCTTGGGTGGCGACTATTGATATAGCTAGATTCTAGGCGAAAGGTTGTGATCTCGACACAAAAGGTAGTTGGCGTATTTACGACAATGCCTATTGTCCCATATCGCTCCCCTAGTGTGATAAGCTTACAACTCTTAGCAAAAATTGCTTGGATTTGCTTAGGAGTGGCATCTGTGGTAATGTCCCAATCCTTGGGCTTTTCTCCAAGCAGACTATCGCGCACGCAACCACCTATGATAAAGGCTTGAAAGTGGTGAGCATGTAGATGGGCGATAATCTCTTGCACACATTGTGGGATAGTAATGGAGCTAGTGTGCATAAGAACCTTTTAATCGCAACTTTGAGATAATCATACCTTATGCTTGAAAGCGTACAAGTATGTGGAGTTTAAGGAGATTTATTATACAATAAAGACTTTACAAACTTTAAGGCAAACACTAAGGATAAAGTATGAGGACAGAACAAATTGCGGCAAAGGCTTTGGAGCAAGTCAATAATGATCGTTATGTGCTTGCAAATATGATCTTTAAGCGCGTGAAGCAACTTAATAATGGTGCGCCAAATCTCGTAGGGGCAAATCTCAAGCTTGAAAAGCTAGCTGATGTGGCTATGCGCGAGATCGCTGAAGGAAAGCTTGTTTTAGAGCGCATTGAAGAGATAGACTAATATTCACGCACACGCATTTAGGAGTGGCGTTTGGAAATTTTTACGCAAGTTCAAGAGCTAAAGACTTTTTCGCAGGCAAAGAATCTACTCTCAAGTCTTTGTGAGATTACGGCAAATATCCAACGCGCTATTGTCTGTGCGCAAAAGAGCCACGAGGGGCAGTTTCGCCAAACAGGAGAGCCTTATATCGTGCATCCACTTTGTGTGGCGTGTTTGGTGGCATTTTATGGTGGTGATGAGGCGATGGTGTGCGCTGCGCTCTTGCACGATGTAGTGGAAGATACAGATATTGATCTCAAAAGTGTGGAAGTGGATTTTGGTGAGTCTGTCGCTCAGCTTGTAGATGGGCTTACCAAAATCGATGAAATCCAAGCAGAAGAGCTAGGGGAGAAAGCAGCTAACCAACGCCTAGCAGTAGCGGCACTCACCTTTAGAAAAATGCTTATTGCTGCAGTTAATGATCCGCGCGTGCTTGTGATAAAAATCTGCGATCGCTTGCATAATATGCTAACACTTGGGGTGATGAGTGAGAAAAAGCGGCAACGCAAGGCAAAAGAAACACTTGTTGTCTATGCGCCAATTGCTCATAGACTTGGGATTTCTAGTATCAAAAATGAGCTAGAAGATAAAAGCTTCTTATATATCTTTCCCCAAGAATACCAAAAGATACAAGAATTTTTGAAGAATAATAACCAACCCTTATTTTTACAACTTAATGAGTTTGAGAATAAAATCCAGCAGCTACTTTTGCAAAATGGCTTTGATGAGACGCAGTTTGTACTGGAGAGTAGGATTAAGCGTCCTTACTCTATCTACCTAAAAATGCAGCGAAAGGGCGTTGGGATTGATGAGATTTTAGACTTGTTAGCAGTTAGGATTCTAGTAAAAACGACTATTGAGTGTTATAAGATTCTAGGGCTTGTGCATTTGGCATTCAAGCCCATTATCTCACGCTTTAAGGATTACATTGCTTTACCCAAGGAAAATGCTTACCAAACAATCCACACGACAATCTTCGACAAGTCGCGTGTATTTGAAGTGCAAATCCGCACTTTTGATATGCATAAAAATGCGGAGTTTGGGGTTGCTGCACATTGGAAGTATAAGAGTGATGGTGTGATTACCCCAAGTCTTGAGTGGCTACAAAATCTCCAATACCAAAACAATGACATTGAAGAGTTTTATGAGCTTGCCAAAAATGACTTATATCGAGAAGATATTGTTGTTTTCTCGCCTAATGGCGATACCTTTAGTTTGCCAGCTGGGGCTGTGGTGCTTGATTTTGCTTATCTAATCCATAGTGAGCTTGGGGATCAGGCTAAAAGTGCTTATATCAACAATCAGCAAGTATCCTTGCTACAAACGCTAAAATCTGGTGATATTGTAAAAATTGTCAGCGATCCTAGTGAAATGCCTAAATACACTTGGATTGATATGGTCAAAACTTCTCGTGCGAAAAATCACCTAAAAATCCAAGCGCAAAACCGCTTGAAAGAGATAGAGAAAAAGGCTGGGGTCAATATTTTAGCCACAATTTTTAGCAAGGATTCTGCTGTGTTTGCACGCTATTTATCTATGCGCAATTTAGATTCTAACCTTGCGCGATGTGTGTATGATGAAGAGTATTTGCAGGAGCAATATACCGCTATTACACAGAGCTTTGGAAATTGGCTAGCAAAAGTGCGCTTTAATGTTTTAGCACCTAAGCAAATCCAGCTGGAAAACTTTATCTTCATTAGTAATCGTACGATTAATGGCGTGGCATTTGACTACTGCTGTCGCCCTAAGTATGGAGACTCTATGATGGCAGTTCTTAGTAACCAAAAGGCGATTATCCACCATAAGCTTTGTGATAAACTAAGTGGAGCCATTGATAAGGGTGAGCAGATGGTCTTTGCTAAGTGGGCGCAGGTTAATAAAAAGGCATATAAGGTGATTGTATCTCTAGATGATAGGGCAGGCGCACTGGTGTCATTCTTATCGGTGCTAGCAAAAGAGCGGTGTAATGTGATAGGGATTAATTATTGCGGCTATGATAGACAAGCACCATCGCTGTATTGCGAGATTGTGTTTGATGTTGAAGATACAAGCCATAAGCGCATAAAAGAACTGCTTTCAAGCAAGTTTGTTATTATAGATTTTGCTAATTTTAAAGACGCGTATCAAAATTGAAAGGTATTGTATGTTATCTCCACAAGAAATCAAAGAAAACACTAAACAAGCTATGCTAGAGATTAAAAGGGGGGCTAGTGAATTTATCGGGGAAGAGTATATCGCAAGTCTTGTGGAGCGATTTTTCACCACGGGGGAGCGGTTTATTGTAAAAGCTGGGTTTGACCCTACTGCGCCGGATTTGCATTTGGGGCATGTGGTGCTACTATCAAAGCTTGCGACTTTTCAGCGCTATGGTGGTGATGTGAAGTTTCTTATCGGTGATTTTACTGCCACTATTGGCGATCCAAGCGGTAAGACGCAAACGCGCAAACAGCTCTCACGCGAAGAAGTAGAGCAAAATGCCACGACTTATAAGGAGCAGGTGTTTAAAGTACTAGATTCTACACATACACAAGTATGCTTTAACTCCACTTGGATCAGTGCGCTTGGTATCACCGGGCTCGTGCAGCTTACTGCGCAGTTTTCTGTGGCAAGAATGCTTGAGCGCGATGACTTCACTAAGCGTTATAAAGAGAATCTACCCATTAGTATTATTGAGTTTATCTACCCACTTTTGCAGGGCTATGATTCTGTCGCGCTTAATTGTGATATTGAGCTAGGTGGAAATGACCAGAAGTTTAATCTTCTTGTGGGGCGCACCTTGCAGCGTGCTTATGGGCTTGCTAAAGAGCAGTCTGTCTTAACTGTGCCTTTATTAGAAGGGCTAGATGGTGTGCAAAAAATGAGCAAGTCTCTGGGGAATTACATTGCCGTTACAGAAAAACCTAATACAATGTATGCTAAGATAATGAGCATTTCTGATGTGCTTATGTGGAAATATTATGAGCTTTTGAGTTGCAAATCGCTAGATGAGTTAGAATCTTTGCGTCAGAGCGTGGAGCTAGGAAGTTTACATCCAAAGGCTGTGAAGCAGGCATTGGCTTTTGAGATTACCGCTAGATTCTATGATAAGAGTATCGCAGAATCTGCACAAACAGAGTTTGAAAAGGTCTTTGCCCAAAAGGAGATGCCAAGTGAGATTGTGGCAAGGGAGTTTGACTTTGGTGTTTGGATTTGCAGGGTGCTACAAGAGGGTGGGCTTTGCTCTTCTACTTCTCAGGCTAGGCGAGATATACAAGCAGGCGCACTTAAGATCAACCAGCAAAAGATTGTTGATGAAAACCTCAAGCTTACAAGCGGGGAATACATCATTCAAATCGGCAAGCGCAGGTTTTTAAAAGCTATTATACGATAAGGACTTAGAAGAATGAAAAAACCTTTGCAACCATTAACAATAGGAAAACATATGATAAAAATCCCCATTTTTCAAGGTGGTATGGGCGTGGGGATAAGCTGGGATGAGCTGGCTGGAAGTGTTGCTAAAGAAGGGGCTTTGGGTATTATTTCTGCCGTGGGTACCGGGTATTATAAGAAGATGCAGTTTGTCGAAAAACTTGTGCATAATAAACCCTTTGAGACGATTAACTTCTACTCAAAAACCGCACTTAATGAGATTTTTGCTAATGCTCGTAAAATCTGTGGGAGTAATCCGCTTGGCGCAAACATTTTGCACGCCATTAATGACTATGGGCGCGTGGTGCGTGATGCGTGCGAAGCTGGGGCAAATATCATTGTAACAGGTGCTGGCTTGCCAACAAATATGCCAGAATTTACGAAGAATTTCCCTGATGTAGCACTAGTGCCTATCGTCTCTTCAGTAAAAGCTTTGAAGATTATTTGCAAGCGTTGGGAAGAGCGATATAAGCGTGTCCCAGATGCTGTTGTAGTAGAAGGACCTTTGAGTGGGGGGCATCAGGGCTTTAAATACGAAGATTGTTTTAAGCCAGAGTTTCAGTTAGAAGCCATTGTCCCACAAATTGCCCAGGAAGCTAAAAATTGGGGCAATATTCCTATTATCGCAGCAGGTGGGGTGTGGGATAGAGATGATATTGATAAATTTATAGCACTTGGGGCAAGTGGTGTGCAGATGGGGACGCGTTTTTTGGGGACGAAAGAGTGTGATGCTAAGGCGTATCAAGAGATTATGCCTCATATCCAAGAGACAGATATTGAGCTTGTAAAGTCTCCTGTGGGTTACCCTGCTAGGGCGTTGCGCATAGGGGTGCTAAAGCGACTAGAAGAGGGCAACGCCCCAAAAGTGCGGTGCGTGAGTAATTGCGTAGCTCCTTGCCATAGGGGTGTGGAGGCTAAAAAGGTGGGCTATTGTATTGCTGATAGCTTGGGGAAGGGGCACCTAGGCGATAAAACAGAAGGATTGTATTTTAGCGGTGCCAATGGATATAGAATCCAAAAAATCATTAGCGTAAAAGAGCTTATAGAAGAACTCACACAAGGATAATGGTGGGTGTGGCGAGCTTTTCTCTTTGTGCTAGGCATTTGTTTTGCAAAGAGTCAAACTCTCCATATCACAAACTCTATCCCATTTGGCGCAAGTAGCTTAAAGGTTGTATTTTCTTCAAGTGTTGAGAGTCTTGATTTAAAGCCGATAAAAATTTCTAATAATGCCGTTTATATTGATATAAAAGCTGTGTTAGATAATGGCAAGAAGGTGTATTTTTTTCCTCGTAATGCACAAGTAACTATCGCGCAAAACACACCACAAATCACGCGCTTTGTCATCACTAATGGCAATGGTGTCATTTATCAAATCAAGCTTGTGCAAAATAATCTCTATCTATCTTTTGTAGATAAAATTCCAGAATCCATTCAAGACTCCAAAGCCACCCCAAAGCCAACTCAGCCTAAGCAAGAGCAAAAGCCGCCTACAAAGTCCCCCGCACCATCTTCTGCATCATCTCCCATAAAGCCCATAGAATCTACTCCGCCAAGTCCATCGTCTCCCAAGCCCAAGAAGGGTTACAAGGTTGTGATTGATGCAGGGCATGGTGGTAAGGATTGTGGCACGCTTGGGGTTACAAAAGTGTGCGAGAAGCATATCGTGCTAAAAGTTGCGACACATTTAAGTAGAGAGCTAAAAAAAAGGGGCTATATTACTTATATGACACGCGATAAAGATGTCTATCTTAATCTTAAAGAGCGCACAGATTTTGCCAATGCGAAAAATGCAGACTTGTTTGTCTCAATCCACGCCAACTCTGTCCCAAAGAGTGCGAAAAAGTCCCCAAAAGGTGTGGAGACCTACTTCTTATCCACTGCTAGAAGTGATCGCGCACGCGATGTCGCAGAGCAAGAAAATAAAGACGACATTGATGTGATGAACTATTTTTCCAAGCAGACATTTTTAAACTCGCTTAATTCTCACCGCCTACTTGCTTCCAATAAACTTGCCATAGATATTCAATATGGGATTCTAAAAAGATTGCGCCAAAAATATCAGGGCGTTACAGATGGCGGTGTGCGAGAGGGTCCATTTTGGGTGCTAGCTGGCGCGCTAATGCCATCGGTGTTGATAGAAATAGGCTATAATTCTAGCCCTATTGAAGCTCCAAGATTAAATGATGATGCATATCAAAGGTCATTAGCAGTAGGGATTGCTGATGGGATTGATGGGTTTGTTGTGAAAAATTTTTAGGATAGAGTATGAAAGGTGTTGAGAGTAAGATTCTATTTTCTTCGTTGTTTTTCTTTTTTGTGGTGTTTGTGTTGCTTTCATTGATTGTATCAAGCCTGAGTGCGACATTCTCCCAGCTTTTTTTAGTATTTTCCTATCCCCATAGAGCGTATGATTTTACAAGTAATCTCCTGCTTGTTTGCTTTGTGTTAATGTGTGGGGTGTTTATCGCCTACTCTATCCGCCGAAAGAGACATAACACAACAGAAAAAGTCGTAGCCCTAATCATTGGGGTAATTGTGTTGCTTGTGCTATTTTTCCGCATTACTAAGGGTGTTATGCAAAATCAGCCTGATGAAATCGCCTATGCTTTTAGCGATACATTTGGAGGTGTGGTGCTATGGAAGATCGCTGATATTAGCGTGTATGTGTTTGTGTATGTGTGTTTTATCATCTTACCTCTTGCCCTGCCAGCGTGTAAGATCCGTCTAAATATCTTTAATAAATGGGGCGAGTGGCTTAGTGCGTATATGCCAAGTATCAATACGACATTGTTTGTACTTTTTGCCTATGCAATACAGCCTTATTATGGCAAGTCTAACCCACTTTTATACATTGACTTGTGGCTGTTTTACTTTGGATTCTTGTGTGTGGTGGTAGTACTATATCGTAATCAAGAACTATTTGGATTCTATGAGTATGCTAATTTGTTGTGGCTTGTGGTTGGGGTACTGGTGTTTTCTCTATGTTCAAAGATAATTGCACAAGCTGATTATACCAATACGCGCACTATTTTTCTTATCATTGGGCTTATGGCGTGGTGTGGTGAGTGGATGTATGCTTCAATACACGGAAATATTAAGCCCAGCAGTTTAAAAAGCCTATTAAAGAGGAGGCATTAAAGTGGAGTTAGAATCTTATCTTACGCAGCTATGCGAGCAAGAGAAAGTGAATATTATGTTTGTATGCTTGGGGAATATTTGTCGCTCACCTCTTGCAGAAGGCATTGCAAATGCACTATATGCGCAAGCTTCAAATATGCCAAGCCTAGAATTTTCATCAGCTGGGACTTCAGGGTTTCATAATGGCGATCCTATCGATGCGCGCTCAATTGCTATCGCGCGAGAAAATGGCATTGATATAGCACATTACACAAGTAAGCAGGTAAACCCTTATGCTCATAGCAATGTGGATTTGTTTGTTGCTATGGATAGAAGTAATCTTGCTGCGCTAAAAGCTATGGGCTTTGAGAGCCATAAGATCGCCTTGCTAGGAGATTTTGGGCTAGATGGTGCAGAGGTACCTGATCCTTACTATAGCGGGGCAGATGGGTTTAAAAAAGTCTATGTAATGCTACAAAATGCCATAGCGGACTTGCTTGGACGATTGAGGAGATAGGAGTGGTGTATGGAAGCGATTACTATATATGGGATTAAAACTTGTGGTAGTGTGCAAAAGGCACGCAAATACCTAGAATCTAAAAATTTGTCGTATGAATTTGTCGATTGGAAAACTGCGCCCCTAGATTCTAGATTTTTGGAGTGGCTTGTGGGGGAGATAGGGGTAGAAGTATTGCTTAACACAAAGGGCGCGACTTACAAAAAGCTTGGGCTAAAGGAGCGTACCCTAAATCCGGAGCAAAAGCAGCAGTTAATGTTAGGATATCCACTGCTTATCAAGCGTCCGGTGATTACTTATAAGCCTAGCTCCACAAGTACTCTGCGAGTGATTGTGGGCTTTGATGAGAGCTGTTTGGCGGAAGTGTTTGGCTAATGGCTAGAATCTATCTTGTCGCCTTATGTGTTATGGCTTGCCTACTTACAGGCTGTGCAAAAAGACAGATAACCACCATAGCAAAAGATGTAGGTATATATCCGCAAGACGCGCGATTTTACCTAATGGCTAAAGATGAGTTTGCAGACTCTAGCTTTGATACGCGCTTGCTTAAAAAAGCTTACTTAAAGGCGCATTTTTCTCCTTGGTTTGCCAAGCCTAACCCTGATGTAAAAGGTGTGTTTTGGGTGCGAAACTCCTTGCAAACCAAGCCTGGATTTGGCGAGAATCGCCTACCTAATTCTAAGGAATTTACACAAGGAATTTTAGATTCTATGGATATTGCGCGCTATCCTAGTGCTGCACAAAGAGCCATTATCACAGAATCTACCAATGTCCGCGTAGTGCCAAGCGAGAAAATGCGCTTTGATACAGAAGATGATTTTCCCTTTGATCAATGGCAAAACTCGTGGATTTTTGCTAATACGCCTGTGCTTGTTACACATTATGATAAAACAAAGCGTTGGGCACATATACAAAGCGGGTTTGTTTCTGGGTGGATTCTAGTGAGCAAGTTTGGGTTAGTTGGTGATAAGCAGATCACACAGCTAAAAAATGCATCATATATTCTGCCAAAGCGTGATAATATCCCACTTTATCATAAAGGAAAATTTCTTACTAATGCGCGATTGGGGCAGATTCTCCCTATGGTAAAGAGTTTGAAAGATCATAGCATCGTGTTAGTGGCAGTGCGTGATATGCAAGGCAGAGCGCAGTTAGTAGAATCTAGTATTGCCACACAAGATATGCTAGGGAGCTTTCCTCGCACATTTAGCCAAGTGCGCACAGCAGAGCTTATCAATGTAATGCTAGGAGATAAATATGGCTGGGGAGGCTATCTAGCAAGCAGGGATTGCTCAGCTTTTATCCGCGATATTTTTGCCAACTATGGGCTTTATCTCCCTAGAAACTCGCTCGCCCAAGCGCAGGTGAAAAAGAGCATGCAAGACCTCTCGCACTTAAACCGCAAGCAAAAAGAGCGTTATATTATAGAACACGGCGTGCCTTTTGGGAGTGTACTCTATCTTAAGGGACACATTATGCTCTATATTGGTGAGCATCAAGGGCGCGCTATGGTAGCACATAGCGCGTGGAGTGTGAAAACTTCAACACTATTTAGAAAGTATAAAAATATGTTAGGAGGCGTGGTGGTAACAAGCCTATATGCTGGTAAAGAGCACAATGGTCTATTTTCTAAAACACTTTTAATCGATAGGATTGTAGGTATTACAAATCTTTATAGCTTATTGGATACTTCGCGATGATTCGATATTGCATACTTGTATTATTTTTGAGTTTTGGCGGCGTTGTGGCAGAATCTGCTAGCGCAGATAGAAAGCCACTTGTGCTAGTGAGTGTCCCGCCACAGCTATACTTTGTCCGTGCTATTGCTGGTGATAGTGTGGAGGTAAGAAGCGTTGTGCCAATTGATGTGTCCCCTGAAACTTATGAGCCTAAGCCCAGTCAAGCGCTGGCATTTATGCAAGCAGTAGCATTTTTTGGTGTGGGTATGAGCTATGAAGCTACCTTGCAAGCTCGCCTAGCGAGTAATAATCGCGCCCTAGTGTATAAGAATCTAGCGCATATATTATCCCATCATATAAATAACTCTGCACATTTAGATTCCACTGCGCACGCGCACGATCCGCATATTTGGCTATCTTTGAAGCTTGCAAAAGAGCAGGCGCAGGCTATGTATGAAAGGCTATGTGCTATTAATCCAGCATATAAAGAGAGCTATACAAAGAATCTAACCGCATTTTTTGCTCGAGTTGATAGGATAGCACAAGATCTCACTAGAATCTTAGCTGGGCAAAGGGGCAGGGCATTTTTGGTCTTGCACCCGGCATTTGGGTATTTGGCACAAGAGTTTGGGCTTGAAGAAATTGCTCTAGAAGAAGACGGAAAGGAGATTAAGCTAAAGTCGCTAAATCGTTTATCCAAGATTATAGAAGAAAAGCGCATACGCACGCTATTTATCCAGCCGCAATTTGACAAGGAGCGTGCAGAATCTATCGCTAAAATATTAGGTTTAAATGTGGAGATTCTAGACCCACTTCGTGAAAATTGGGAAGAGAGCTTATATGCATTTGCACACAAGATTAAGGAGCAGTAATGCGCGAAATTCTGCGCTGTAAGAATCTAAGCTTTATGTATGATGGTATGCGACATAACGCATTAGAGAATGCAAATTTTTGCGTGTATGAAAATGACTTTCTAGCAGTGATTGGTCCTAATGGTGGGGGCAAAAGCACGCTTGTAAAGCTGTTGATCGGGTTGCTTTCACCCCGTTCTGGGGAGATTATCTACCCAAATCCGAGCTTGCATCACGCAAAAAGTCTTGTCGGCTATGTCCCGCAAGACACTAGTGTTAATGTTGATTTTCCTATTAGCGTGCTTGATGTGGTGCTAATGGGATTTATGCAGCCAAGACTCTTTGGCTTTAGGGCGACAAAGGCGCAAAAGCACAAAGCGCTAGAAGCATTAGAGAAGCTGGAGGTAGCACATTTGGCGCATAATACTATCGCAGAGCTAAGCGGTGGGCAGAGACAGAGGGTGTTGATCGCTAGGGCATTGTGTGGAGAGCCAAAGTTGCTTGTCCTAGATGAACCCACTTCAAGTATTGATACAAAAATGCAGACACAAATTTACAAAAGTTTAAAAAAAATTAACAATTTTCATACTATAATCCTTATTGGTCATCACATATCGGTTTTATTAGGTTATGCCAATCGTGCGCTATTTGTGGATAAAGAAGTCGTTGAACACACGATTCCTAGGGTGCAAAGTGCCCTAGATACAGATGGGCATATTTGCGAAGTCGATTTATTTGACAAACTTTGCCAAAGAATCTAAGGAGAAGTGAGAATGGAGAATAATTTTGATGTTGTGATTGTTGGTGCTGGAGTGTCCGGGTGTGCATTGTTTTGGACGCTAAGTGAATACACAGATATAAAGAGTGTTGCTATGGTGGATAAATGTCCTAATATCGCTATGGTAAGCTCAAATGTGCGCGCGAACTCACAAACGATCCACGATGGCTCAATTGAGACAAACTACACCGCACAAAAGGCGAAAAAGGTCAAGCTGGCTGCGCAAAAAGTTACAAACTATGCGCTAAAGCATAAGCTACAAAATCAAGTCATTTTTAAAACACAAAAAATGGCAATTGGCGTAGGTGATGCAGAATGTGAGTTTATGCAAAAGCGGCATCAAGAGTTTTTATCCGTGTTTCCGGATTTAGAGTGGTTTGATAAGCAAATGATTAAAGAGATCGAGCCAAATGTGATTCTGGGCAGTGATAGGAAGAGCGATCGCCCTGAAAATGTTGTAGGCTCTGGGTATAGAGAAGCGTGGTGCGCGATGGATTTTGAAGGCTTGAGTAAAGATTTCGCCACACGCGCCCAAGAGAAAAACCCGAACAATAAGGTATTTCTCAACTTTTGGGTCAAAGAGATCAAGCGTAACGATGATGGCTATTATCTCATCTCAAAAAGTGGCGAAGTGGTCACTGCTAAGTTTGTGCTTGTCAATGCTGGGTCATACTCGCTTGTGCTAGCGCAGTCTATGGGCTATGGCACTGATCTTGGGTGCTTGCCAATTGCTGGGAGTTTCTACTTCGCACCTGACTTGCTAAAAGGTAAAGTTTATATGGTGCAAAACCCAAAGCTACCATTTGCAGCGGTGCACGGAGACCCAGATATTAGTGTTTCTGGTAGGACGAGAATTGGACCAACTGCCATTGCTATGCCTAAGCTTGAGCGATCGAAGCATTGGTATAGTGGCATTAGCTTTGAGTTAGGAAAAGTTGATTTCCATAGGGAAGTATTCGGTGTTTTGCTGGATTTGCTTAAAGATTCTGATATTAGATCGTATGTGTTTAAGAATATTATATTTGAGTTGCCATATTTTGGCAAGCGACTTTTTCTTAAAGATGCGCAAAAGCTTATCCCATCGCTTAGGCTTAGTGATATTGAATATGCAGAGGGCTATGGTGAAGTGCGTCCTCAGGTAGTTGATAGGACACAAAAGCAGTTGGAGCTTGGTGAGAAAAAAATCATCACAAACAAGGGTGTTACATTTAATATGACACCATCTCCGGGTGCGACAAGCTGCTTGCAAAATGCCTTTATTGATGCGCAAGAGATCTCAGCATATTTACAGGCGACTTTTGATAAAGAGCGTTTTTTGCGTGATTTATCACCCGAAGAGCTGGAATCCTAAGATTCTAGCAAACTTGGAGTGCTTGTGTTTGAGGGTTTATCGCCTTTGTTTTCTGTATTTATGCAAAATATCGCAATTACCGCGCTGCTTCTAAGTGTTAGTGCTGGGTTGATCGGCTCGCTGATTGTAGCAAATAAAAGTGTGTTTCTTGCAGGAGGTGTTGCCCACGCTGCATTTGGTGGTGTGGGTGTAGCGATGTTTTTTGGCTGCAGCGTGTTGTTAGGGGCGTTAGGTGCTGCGCTTGCTATGGCTCTGCTCTTGCTTTATGCAACTCTTTGGCACAAGGGTAGGCTTGATACTTTTATCGCTATTGCTTGGGCGTTTGGAATGGCTCTTGGCGTGGTGCTTATAGAGCTTACGCCCGGCTATAAAATTAGTATGGAGAGCTATTTGTTTGGGGCACTTGCATTGAGTACCGCAGAAGATATTTATGCACTTTTATGCTTTGATATTATGCTTGTTGCGTTTGTGTCGCTATTTTATCGAGAGATTTTATGTGTGTTGTATGATATGGAATTTAGTCGATTAAAGAGAGTTTCCACGAAGCTTTTTATCAGTGTGATTTTTATCTTAACAGCTTTTGGTGTAGTGCTTGGTATGCGCGCTGGTGGATTGATTTTAGTGATTTCTATGTTGTCTATCCCAGCGTATATTGCTATGATGTTTGCAAGGAATCTTGCTATGCAGTTTTGCTTATCCATTGGGATTTGCCTGCTGTGTATGTGTGGTGGCATATTGATTTCTTTTGTGTATGATGTGGCGCTTGGAGCTTGTATTGTGCTTGTGTCAGTGGGCGCATTTATTTGCGCACTTTGTTTGCGTTTTGTGGTAGGTTTTTTACACACAAAAGGAGTAGTATGAAACAAACAGATGGCGAGTTGGCACTTAGTGTGGCAAAAAAGTCGATGAAGATCGTGATATTTATTGGAATGTGTGCGGTGGTTTTGCTTATGATTAATATTTATGTGATGATGACACAAATTACTGCAAGCGCACAGCTTAGTCGTAAGCTATATGTGTTAGAGCAAGCTTTAGTGCAAAATCAAGAGGATAGGCTTGTGGAGCAAGCTAAGAGTAAATCTATAAAAAAATAGGAGAAAGTATGAGGATATATCGCAAGGAGACTGCGCACACAGCAGCAAGCTTCAAGGAGCTTTTACATAAAAAAAATCTCAAATTTACTCCGCAAAGACTGGCGATTTTGCAGCTTATCCAAGAAAATGGACATATTGGAGTAGAGGAGATTTATCATCATATTCGTATGCTTCATCCTAGCATTTCTTTAGCTACGGTGTATAAAAATGTCGCCACACTTAGTGAGACAGATATTTTACGAGAGATTAAACCTCCAAACCAAAAGCAAAAATATGAGCTAGCAAGTGACAAACATCTCCATGTAAGTTGTGAAAAATGTGGAAAATTGCAAGATGTGTATGTCGATGCGGGAGAGCTTTTGGATAAATGTATGAAAAAGACTGGATATAGGCTCTTTGATGTGTCAGCTGTGTGTATTGGGGTGTGTGATAGCTGTGCGGTCTAGGGCATATAGTGGCAATTAGCGACATATCTTTAGCCCTTGGGAATCTCTACATAGCTGTGTTTATTATAGGCTATGTGGGGGCGATCACACCCGGTCCAGATATTTTGCTAATTTTGCGCAATACCATAGCCTTTGGAGCAATGTCCGCTTTTACCGCACTTAGCGGGATTGCTTGTGGATGGGTGGTGTATCTTAGTCTTGTGTATTTTGGGTTTGCACATGCGATGAGTCAGCCCATAGCGCAGGGCTTACTGAGTGTGTTTGGTGCGGTATATCTTGGGTATATTAGCTATAAGATTCTGCGCACTCCGCTTGCTAGTGATCTTACGCAGATTCTAGGGATGCAAGAGTCTAGGGCTAAGCCGGCAGGATTTTTCCACGCGCTTTTTGTCAATCTCTCTAACCCAAAGGCGATTTTGTTTTTTGTCGTGGTGGTAGCCCCTTTTGCAAATCAGGGGTTTGTGCTGGGGCTTTTTGTGCTGTTTTGCTCTTTGGTGAGTGGGTTTGTGAGCGTAATTTTTGTGGGGCTGTATGTGCGCGAGTGGATTAATGCTCGTGTATTTTTGTGGATTGATCGCATAACCGCGGTGCTTTTTATCGGTTTTGCTTGCTCTTTGGGGTATAGGGGGATGGATATTTTTCTACATTAAGAGAAAGTTTTGCAAGATTTGTAAGCCTGCGTTGTGGCTTTTCTCTGGGTGAGGCTGGATACCTAAGATATTGTCCTTTGCTACTATAGCTGGGAATCTATTGCCATAATCACACACGCCAAGGGCTATACTCTCATCACTCAAACGCGCGTGGTAGGAATGCACAAAGTATAAAAACACTCCATCATTAATATCGCGTAGTAGTGCGTGGTTAGCTCCTTCTTGTGTGAAAAAGCATTGATTCCAGCCGATATGTGGGACTCTAGGTGCGCTATTAAAGCGCGTGATCTCCCCTGCTATAAGCCCAAATCCATGGTGCTCTCCAAATTCATAGCTTTTGTCAAAAAGTAGCTGCATACCCAAGCACACTCCTAAAATATAACGACCACTTGCAGCATAGTGCATAATCGCTTCATCAAACCCCCTTCGCCTAATGAGTGCGCGCACATCACCAAATGCCCCAACACCCGGCAATATCAGCTTATCGCAAGAATCCACTTCACTTGGATCTTTGATACATTGTGCTCTTTGGTGCAGTTTTGCAAAGGCGTTGCGCAGGCTACCTAGATTCCCTGCACCATAATCGATGATTCCAATTTTCATCGTGCTAAGACTGCCTGACATCGCTTGCATAGATTATTTTCACTCTCTGCCATATATCTCCAACATCGCTCACAGCGAGATTTAGAGCTTGTAGAAAGTGTGAAAATCTTACCATCTATGACAAAGCTTCCAACCTCATCTTTTGGCGCGCAGTCGCTTAGGATTAGCCACTGCCCCACTTCTGTGAAGTTCCCAAAATCCCCGCTTATGCATAGCTCAAGCCCTGATTTAATACGCTTCTCCTTCTTGAGCGTGTCTAGAAGCTCACTACACTTATCGCGCAGTTGGATTAAGAAATCAAAATCGCTATCTGGCTCTACATCATAGAATGCAAGTGTATGTAGGGTAAACACATCGCTTGAGCCTTGGCGGATAATGTTTGGGGCGTGTTGTAAAGCTTCATTGATCGTGTAAGTAAGGATTGGTGCAAGCAAAGCGCATAGGTTGCTTGCAATCACTGCCATAACGCTTTGCTTTGCTTTGCGCCCCTTATCATCTACACTGTCGCAGTATAAGCTATCTTTACACAAGTCAAGGTAGATCCCACTTAGTTCGTTGGTGATAAAGTGCATAAGTATTTGCAAGCCGCTTGCAAAATTATAGGCATTAAACTCTGCTTGCACACGCTCAAAGCAGATTCTAGCAAGCTTTATGATAAAGCGATCGATTTGCCCTAGTTCTTCTTGCTTGCTTAGAGCTTGCAAGTCGTTGCAGTTTGCTAGCAAAAAGCGTAGTGTGTTGCGAAGCTTTTTATACTGTTCGCTTACTTGCTGCAAGATATTTTTAGAGATTTTTTGATCACTTTGATAATCACTTAGCGCGACCCATAGGCGTAGAATCTCGCTACCATAAGACTTTAGTACTTCTTGTGGAAGAATTACATTGCCCTTGGATTTACTCATCTTCTCACTGCGCTCATCCATTGTGAAGCCGTGTGTTAGCACTGATTTATAAGGAGCGCATCCGTTGATCGCACAGCTTAGAAGCAAAGAGCTTTGGAACCACCCCCTATGCTGATCGCTACCTTCTAAATACATATCTGCCGGGAAGCTTCCAGCATCGTAGAATCCACTTTGTAAAACGCCAAACCAAGTGCTACCACTATCAAACCACACATCAAGGATATGTTGACACTTCTCTAATTCATTTGCTCTATGTTTATAGGATTCTGGGAGTAAGGTGGCATTATCTAATTCCCACCACGCATCACAGCCCTTTTCTTTAAAGATACTAGCAATATGCTCTAGCACGCTAGAATCTAAAAGTGCTTTGCCACTAGATTCTTCAATAAAAAATGCAATAGGCACACCCCAAGCACGCTGTCTTGAGATACACCAATCAGGGCGGTTTTCTATCATTGTGCGGATTCTGTTGCGCCCAGATTCTGGGTAGAAAGTTGTGGTTTCAATGGCTTCTAGGGCGACTTGGCGTAGTGTTTTGCCATTATGATAGGGTTTATCCATAAGGATAAACCACTGCTTTGTCGCGCGGTAGATCACAGGCTCGTGTGTGCGCCAGCAGTAGGGATAGGAGTGGATAAATTTCGCACTCTTTAGCAAATGTTTGCCAAGCAGGGGGAGAATTTGCTCATTCGCTTTGAAGACATGCATACCTATGAATTGATCCGCATCAGCCACTCTAAATAGCCCTTTATGTTTTAGACTCTCATCATAGCACCCACGATCATCAACAGGCATAATCACTTCTATATCATACTTTAAGCAAGCAAAGTAGTCTTCTTCTCCGTGCCCAGGTGCACTATGTACTAGCCCGCTTCCGCCACTCATTTGCACATGTTTGCCTACAATTAGCAGTGACTCTCTGTCATTGAGCGGATTTATAGCGTGGTGGCGCTCAAAGCTACTGCCTTGTAGTTCCGCTAGAATCTTGCCTTTGCTTATGCCTTCTTGCACGATAGATTCCAACAAGGCTCTGGCGATAATATAGCCTTCTTGTGTGATTATATATGACTCATTTGGGTGCAAGCAGATAGCTTGGTTTGCCGGGAGTGTCCAAGGAGTAGTTGTCCAAATTACTGCTTGGATAGGATTGAGCGTGTCTAGGGCATCAAGCTTTAGGGCTTTAAGACTCTCTTGTGTGAGTGGGAATCCCACAAAGATTGAGTAATCTTCTTTATCTTTATACTCCACTTCTGCTTCTGCAAGTGTAGATTGCGCTGCCCAGCTCCAAAAAACCGGCTTTGATCGCTCTGCTAGTAAGCCTTTTTGTGCGACTTGGGCTAGTGTTTGGTAGATACTTGCCTCAAAGCTAAAATCCATTGTTTTATAAGGGTTGGCAAAGTCCCCAAGCACGCCTAAATCTTTAAACTCCTGTTTTTGGATTGAGAGAAAAGTATCAGCGTGCTTCCTGCATAGTGCGCGGAAAGCACTTGTAGAGAGATGGGACTTACTATGCTCCTTTTCTACTTGTTGCTCTATAGGTAGTCCGTGGCAGTCCCAGCCGGGGGTGTAGCGGATATTTTTACCTTGGAAATAGTGTAGTTTGGTGATAATATCTTTTAGAATCTTATTGAGCGCGTGCCCTATGTGTAAATGCCCATTGGCATAAGGGGGTCCATCGTGAAGCGTGAAAGATTCGCTTGCTTTGGCATTGTTTAGGCGCATTGTATTATAAGCGTATTGCTTAGTGTCCCAAGTTTGGTAGGTTTGTGGCTCATTTTGCGGGAGATTTCCTCGCATCGGAAAAGTGGTGTTTGGGAGCAGAAGCGTGTCTTTGTAGTCCATATGACAATGTCCTTTGATTGTTGGCTTGAATGCGCGATTGTAGCAGAAGTTTGCTTAAGGCTTGCGGGCTACTCTTGTGCATTACACAATGTTAGAGCAAAATGCACCTTTGCCCCTTTTTGTGTGCAAACTTCTATGGCTTCGCTAAAGCTTGTGCCTGTGGTGATGATGTCATCGACTATGGCTAAATCTTTTGCTTTAGCGGTGTAGGATAGAGCGCGCTTATTGGCTTGGCGGTAAGAGAGTGGTTTGCCAGCATAAGAGACTTGCTTGCTAGCTTTAAGTTGTCCATAGAGAGCTTTCATAGCGGTGTGTTTGGCAAAGGCGCGCATAATCACGCCTGTGTGAGAGTAATAGCTTCTTACAAAATCATCAATCCCTATAAGAGTGAGTGTGTGTAGGGCTTGCGAGTTGCTATTATTGTGTGCAAAATAGCACGCGGCTTTATCGCTTAGGCGTGCTAAGATTCTAGAGCCTATGGTGTAATACTTGGAGTTTAGTAAAAAGCTCACATCATCATAGCCATAAAAGCAATAAACTCTTACGCCCATCACTTCGCGCACACTAGGGCGTAAAGGGATAGAATCTAAGCATATTTTGCATATCACTTGAAGGCAAAATTTCCCGCAAGTTAGGCATTTCATCGCGCACTAGATTCTAGGGCTTGGCGTATATGTGTGCAAAGCTCCTGTGTGATTTGGGCTATGTCTTTTGTCGCATCGATTTCTATGGTGTGCTTGGCGGTGTTATGTGCGACTTGGATAATGCGATCTTGAATAGTTAAGAGATAGTCTATACCACGCATTTCTATAGAGTCTTTAGTCTTTGTGCTTAAGCGCGCTTGAAGCGTGGGCTTATTGATGATAAATACAAAGCATAAATCCGGTACGATCCCTTGCGTGCAGGCAAGATTTATCGCTCTAGATTCTGGCAAGTCTTTGGCATAGGCGATACCAGAGATAAGCGAGCGATCAGTGATGATGAGCTTAGTGGGATTGGGTTTAATGACTTTTGCAATATGCTCAGCACGATCGGCTAAAAAGAGAAAGAATTCTGCCATTTGGCTTATGTGGTGCTCGCCACCTTGGGATTGTAGGATAATATCTCGCAAGGTAGCTCCAAGTGCGCTACCACCGGGTTCTTTAGTGAAAATGGCTTGCGGGAAATATGCTTGCAAAAGCGCGCTTTGCGTACTTTTGCCACAAGTGTCTATACCTTCTAGTGCTACATACATTGCGCACGCTCCTTAATGTAGTGAAACACAGATTCTGGGATTAGATGGGAGATTGTGCCATTATGTTCTAGGATATTGCGCACGATGGAAGAGCTGATGAAAGCGTGCTGTAAAGTTGGCATAAAGTAAATAGTATCGAGTTCTGGATTTAGTGAAGAGTTGGTATAGCCCATTTGCAATTCATACTCAAAATCACTCACCACGCGTAAGCCACGGATGAGAAACTTTGCGCTATGTGTTTTGGCAAGATCAGCAAGCAACCCGCCAAAAGCAATGCACGAAACATTCTCAAAATCTTTTGTGGCAAGCTGTGCCATTTCTAGTCGCTCTTGTATGCTAAAGCGAGGGTTTTTTGATGTGGAATGTGCGATGGCTACAAGCACAGAGTCAAAGATCTCGCTACTGCGCTTAATAATATCTAAATGCCCATTTGTCAGGGGATCAAAGGTACCCGGATATATGCCGATTGGGTGTTTCATTGTGCGCTTTTCTTTGTAGAGTTTTGCTGCTTACTTGGTTTTTTTGTGTGTGTTTGTGAACCCCAGCGTTTGTAGAGATTGTTTGGGATTTGCAAGATATCTAGCCATTTACCATAGAGAAAAAGCTCCATTTCTTGGAGATTTTTGGGATAAGAGTAGTAGGCGATGATTGGCGGAGCGATGATTACTTGCAAAAGGGCTAGCTTGTGGAGATGCTCGCAGGAAATGGCATTTAGAGGCATTTCTCTAGGGGCTAGCAAGAGAGTTTTACGCTCTTTGATCATCACGCTTGCTGCGCGCGTAAGCAGTGTGTCGCTAATGCCACAGGCAATTTTTGCTAGCGCATTCATACTTGTGGGAATAATCGCCATAGCCTCCGCGCCAAAACTCCCAGAAGCCACCGGCGCACCGATGTCATTGTCGTGCCAAATTTGTACATTTTCGCGCACCGCTAGCAAGCTAGATTCCAGCTCACTAGAATCTAACCCTAGCTCATATCTCGCGCACTCTATTACACCCCTTGAGATGATGATATGCACACTAAAATCCTTTGGCAAATGAGCTAAAAATCCTTTGGCAAGCTGCACGCCACTCGCACCGCTAATCCCTAAAATAAACTTCTTCCCCACTAAGAGTCCTTACCCTGTATTGCGCAAGCCTTGCGCAATACCAATGATTGTGGAGTGGATTTGCTCCATTAGGCGTGATCGCTTGGCTTCATACGGAGTGCTTAGATACTGCTTGATTAACTCAATTTGCAAGAGATTGAGTGTCATTACGGAATCATTGCGCAAGAAAATGGACTTTTGCAAAGTAGGCTCACTATCAAGGAGATTACTCTCCTTGCGGATAGCAAGGAGCATTTGGGCAGTTTTGTCATACTCTTGTGTAATTTGACCCCAAATAGATTCTGCTATGGCGGAGTCTTGCACGAAGTTGTTATATTGCTTGGCGATACACAAATCCACTTTCAAAAAGGCTTGCGAAATATTGCTAATAGTCGCAGCAAAAAACTCAGACTCTGCATAGCACTCTTGAAGTGCGGACAAATCCACCGCATTAAGCGCGCTTCCTAGCCCATACCACGCAGGGATTATGGAGCGATTTTGCGTCCAAGCAAATACCCACGGGATCGCGCGTAAGTCTTCTACTTTGGTTGTGTCTTTGCGCTTGCTGGGGCGAGAGCCTAGGTTTAGCTGCTGAATAAAGGCAAGTGGCGTAGCTGCCTTGAAGTAGTCAATAAAGCCTTGTGTCTCATACACAAGTTTGCGATAAGTTTTATATGAGATATGAGAAAGTTCTTCCATAAGCTGCTTGTGGTGGGGATTGATAGAGCATTTTGCATCGATATTTGTGGGCATTGCGGCTATCTCTTGTGCGCAGAATACATCATAGCTCGTCTTTTTGAGTAGGGCTGCCATTGTGGATGAGAGAAAAAATTGTGCTGAAGAACTATTAAGGTATTTAGAGCTAATGACTTCACCTTGCTCAGTGGTCTTTAAAAACCCTTGCACACTTCTAGGGGGAGATGCTAGCAGGGCAGATTCTAGTGTCCCACCTCCACGGCTCACACTGCCACCTCTCCCGTGGAATAGCACAAACTCTACACCGAGCTTGCTCTCTAGTGCCTTTAGCTCTTGGATTGCACCATACAGGCTATAATTACTCGCAAAGATCCCCCCATCTTTACTAGAATCCGAATACCCAACCATAATTTCTTGCTGCATACCAATATCGCGCAGATAGTGCGAGTAGTGAGGGTTTGCCACAAGTGTGCGCATAATACCACCAGCACGATTTAGGTCATCAATCGTTTCAAAAAGTGGTGTGATTGCAATGCGTGCGCGTAGCTTGTCCTCTTCTCTTACATTGCTAGATTCTACCCCAGAATCTAGCTTTTTGCTCGGCTTCCAAAGCCCTGTTTGCTTAGCAAACCATAGCACACAAAGCAAGTCGCTTGCATCAGTTGTCATCGATAGGATAAAGGTCTTTAGAATATTTTCATTGATATATTTTTTTCCCCAGACGATGCGCATAAAAATCTCAATGACATTTTGTGTACTCTCACTAAGTTGTTCACTGATTGTGCCTAGCTCAAGCTTAGGACGCGCTAGTGCGGTATTTAGTACCTCGATTTTGCGCTCTTCTTTATAGTTCATAAAGTCATTATCGCAGATTCCAAGTAAGCATAGAATCTCGCCAAGCGCTTGCGCAAAGACATCTTTATGCTCTCTAAAATCTAGGCGCATAAGGTGGAATCCGCCTAAGAGCACAAAGCGTCTAAATTGGCGTAAATATTTACTAGATACACCATCAAGGCTTTCAATAAGCATATCTGTATCAGCGATTAGTTCTTGTGGACAGGAATAGGTATGCGTGATTACGCTTGGCGCATTGACAAAGACAAGGCGATTTTGTAGCTTTTTGATCATTATGTAGAGTTTCGCTCGAAATGGCTCACTAGCGCAAACTTGCGCAATTTTTTCATCGAGAATTGGCATTTCTTTTTGGAGAGATTTGCTAAGACGCGGAGAAGTTTGCGTGCAATCACTGCAGACAGATAGCTCACGCACAAGTCGCTCTAGCTTTTTGATATAAAAGTTAATAACGAGCTTATGCTGGATCTTCATCACTTCTATCATTAAATCATTGGTAACAAATGGATTCCCATCTCTATCTCCACCTATCCAACTTCCTAAGCGGATTGGCGAATGTTTAAGCGGGTGTTCCAACATAGTTTCTATGTATTCAAGCACCTTTTGGCTTGATAATAGGATAGAGTTTTCTATAATGAAGAGCAAATTATCTAGCTCGAAAAGCACTTCGATTTTTTGCGTGCGCACAAGATTGGTTTGCCAAAGTAGATGAAGACGGTACTGGATATGCTCTTTTGCCTTTTTGTCTCCTAGCTCAAAGATTTTGCGTAGATCTTGTGTGATTTCAGAATGTGCTTCCAAAAATGTCCTACGCCTAGACTCTGTGGGGTGGGCAGTGAAAACAGGATAGAAGCAAATAGATTCTAGGATTTTGTCTAAATCTTGCTTGTCAAATCCCTTATGCAAGAGATCATCATAGGCATTTTGTATGCGATCTAGGGGATTTTTGCGGTCGATATTAAAACGCTCTTCGACAATGTTGATTAAGATATTATAGAGAGAAAACGCCTTAATGATCTCCAAAGTCTTGCCCGCACGATTGATGATGTGCAGCTCATCGCGGATTGCTTGGAAGTTTGATTGGTCTTTGGTGGTGCTGGTGTTAGCTTGGAGCTTGGAGTTTAGTGAGAGAAAAAAGTCGCACACTTCTCTATCGACTTTTTGGAGCATTTCTATCATTATCTCTCGGATAAATTGGATTTCTTTATCTAAGGATTGTTCATTGATAATTGGTGTGGTGGCTTGATTCATAGCTTGCTCCTTTGTTTTAATCAAGTCTTAAGAGCCTCTAAGCTGCTCTAATCGCTCGCGCTTTGTCCCAATATCAGTGATTTGTATGCCAAAGTTTCCATCAACAATCACTACTTCACCTTTAGCGATGACTTTATCATCGATAAGTACTTCTAAGGGGTCATTTGCTAGCTGATTTAGCTCTACAACACTCCCTATATCCATAGAGATGACATCTTTTAGCAGCATTTTCTTTTGCCCGATACGCACTTTGATGGTAAGTTTGACATCAAGGAGCATGCCAATATTGCGGATTTCATCTGGATTGAGCATTGCATGCCCTTGCGAGTCGCTAGTAGCTCCTGTATTATCATCGCTATTATCTGGGGCAAAAAGCTGCAAAAACGCCGGAGAAGCGAGAAAGAAAGTATTAGAAGTGATAGAGTTTAGCGAGAAAGAAAACTCGTGTGCTTCTGTAAAATTGCTAAGCGCGCTGACATTTTGTATGATCTCTATTTTTTGCGGGGCGAAGCTGATTTTGGAGACATCTTTTTGCGATCCCATAGCCGTGGATACTGCACCTAGGATATTGGAGTTGATTTCTTTGAGCGCATCTAGGTCATCGCTGGTCGCTTCTGGCTGGCTTTGTCCATCACCACCTAGCATAAGATCTGATAAAGCGGTGGCAAGATCAATGGGATTAAGAATAGCGATAGTGCCAATAGTATCGCCCGTAAAACTAATAGTAGTTAGCACGCAAGGAAAGTTTTTTACCAAATCAGCGACAGATCCGCTTTTGACATTGGCGATGGTGGGAGTGCTACCGGTGAGCCCCTCTATCGTTTGTGTCGCTTCTTGAGCAAGAAGTTTGATAAATTGTTCCATTACTGTAGTCCTTTGGTGCGCTTTAATGTGCTAGATTCTAGCATTTTTTGCTTCTCTTGCGGTTTATTCCTCTTCATCTTCACTCTCTTCGGTGTCGATTTTATTTTTACGCTGGGTTTCTAGCATTTCTAGGATCTCCTTGACCTTGTCTTTCTCTGTTAGGATTTCTTCTTGGATCTTAATACTCTTGCGGAATCGCTGCAAACCGATAGTAGCAAGATATTTTTCTCGACCATCGATACTGACAATGACATTATTGCTTGCAGTTTCATTAAGCCGTATGACATCACCACTTTGCAAGTCAAGCACTTCTTTTAGACTAAGATTCGTCCCGCCAATAAATGCCTCTACATTCACATCAGCTCCACCAATTAGGGCCTGTAGCTCTTTGTTGCGCGATTTTTTGCTACTAGTTTCTCCTAGCATTAAGTCCCTACTGCCAAGTCGTGGCAGTACGGTTTCAAGTGATATGACAGGGTAACAGATATTAATCATACCACTACTATGCCCGATGATAAGCTCCATAACTACCATAATGACAATTTCATTTTGCGCGACAATTTGCACGACATTGGGGCTTGACTCCTTAGCATCAATGCTTGGGAACATATCGGTTACAGAACTCCACGCATCTTTTAGTGTCTGCATAATTTGGCGCAAGATGGTATCAAGCAAATTGATTTCAATATCGCTAAACTCTCGCGAGTTGTCGTAAGGATCGCCTTTACCACCTAAAAGCCTATCAATCATAGGGAAGACAATGCTAGGATTTATCTCTAAAACGCCCGTGCCATCAAGGGGTTTCATAGAGAATACATTGAAGCTTGTGGGGCTTGGGAGACTCATTAAAAACTCCCCATAAGTCATTTGATCAACACTATGGAGCTGGATTTCTACAATAGAGCGCATAATGGCTGAAATCTGACTAGAGAGTGCGCGTGCCATTTTATCGTGGATTGATCGGAAAGCGCGTAGCTGCTCCTTGCTGACACGATTTGGACGCTTAAAGTCATAGAGCGTTACAGACTTTTGTGGGAGAATATCTTGCTTTTGGAGTGTCTCATCGCTCTCGCCATCATCGACAGCTTCTAATAGGGCGTCGATTTCTTCTTGACTTAGTATATCAGCCATTATTTTTCTCCCAAGCTATTGCGGATTTTTTTAATCACCTCTTTAGTGATTTGTGAGATTCTAGATTCTGTGATATTTAAGATATCTTTAATCTCGCTGAGATTTAGCTCTTCTAGGAAGTAGAGCTGTATGATGAGCTGCTCGCGCTTTGAAAGGGTCTTTAGGACATTGTGGATTTTTTCTATCAATTCTTCTTTTTCTAATTTATCAGTAATATTGGTAGTCTCCATTAGATTGTATTGCTCATCAATTGGCACAAGTATATAGATATCTGAAGCGATTTTTGCTTCTCTAATTTTCTCCACACTCTCACCAAGCACGCTAGAGAGATACTCGTCACTTGGCTCTTCTTCGTGCTCATTGAAGTATTTGCTCACTTCCATATCGATTGCTTTAATAAGCTTGCGATTTGCCCTAGAGATGACATCAAGTGAGCGCAAGTAGTCAAGCATAGCCCCATAAACACGCGATTTGGCATAGCCCCAAAAAGAGTCATTTAAGCCTTCATCATACCGTCTAGCAAGCTTGATAAGCTCTTCTGTGCCTATAGAGATAAGCTCGCTTACTTCAAGGTGAGATGGCAATCGCTCTTTCATACGATATGCCATAGCCTTTACTGCCGGGAGATATTGTATCGCTAGCTGGTCTTGGGAGAATTGCTTCTCGTTTGCATAGCCGTTGTTTCTCACTTTTGCGCCTTTTTCTTGGAGACTTCTTTGTCTTCAGAGAAGTCAAAGTTGTTGATAAATTGCCTAATCGCACGCGCTTGCCGCTCTGTTTGATCAAACTCACTATCAAAATACTCAAGCTGCCGCTCTATAAAGTCTTTATTAGCAAGCATAGAGCGTTTAGGCTCGATGATATAGATATAAATTGCTGCCATTGTAAGAGAGATTAGATACATAGAGATCGTTACAACAATAGTCATAAAGAGCATATGCTCCGGCTCTTCAAATTTCATAATCCCAATGGCAAGCCCTATGAAAAACCCAGCCACAACAGAGAGATTGATAAAATTTGATACACGCATAGTAGTCCTTTACAAATATCCTAGCAAACGCTTAAAAAAGCTTCCAATGCTTTTCTTTGGTGTATTAAGCATATTATGTTCCACTTTGTTGATAAGACTCTGCGCTACTTCTTGCATTGTTATGGAGAATATATTGTGTGGCTCGCTTTGGCAGATAAGTTTGCGGTGTAGTATTGCCTTTTTTACCGCGGTATTATGCTCAAAGCCACCAAGTAGTGTGAGCGAGAGATTAGGGATATTTGCTTTAGCGACATTAGAGATTGTGGTGAAAACTTGAGTGATTTGGTTGGCTGAAGAAGCCATATTGACAAGCATCATACACTCATTGGTAAATTTCGAGCTTACCTTTAGCATAGCGTAGGCATCGGCTTTCGCGCTTGGCTCTGGGGTAGTGATGACAATGATATGATCGCTTGCTTGCAAAAAGGCTTGTGTAAGCGTGCTAATTCCAGCACCTGTATCGACTATCACATAATCAAAGAGATCCCAAATCGCAGCTTCACTAGCAAAATCTGCAAGCATACTTGAAGCAGAATACTTAAGGATCTCCTCCCCACTATCGCCAGGGATTAGGTAAAGTCCTTTGCTAATTTCATACACTACTTCTTTAAAATCTGCCTGTCCTTTGAGCGCGTGCAAGATGTTTTTCTCCGTTTTTACGCCAAATATTAGATCAAGATTTGCTAGCCCAATATCTGCATCAAAGACACCGACTTTATAGCCTAGTTGATTGAGTGAGTAAGCGAGATTTGCCGAGATATTAGATTTGCCTACACCGCCTTTGCCTGAAGTTATGGCGATAAATTTTGCGGTACTTTTTTTACTGGCTTGCATCATAGATTCTAGGCTGGCAGCTTGGTTTTTTTGCATACTAGCTCCTTATTGGGGTTTGCTTGGGTAGAAAAACCCACTAATAAGACAATCGGCTAGATACATATTATCTGCTACGACAACATCGCTTGGTACTTCTTGCCCTATGGTTAGATAGCTTACAGGCTTTTTGGTTTCATGCACGAGTGAAAAGATATTGCCAAGTCCGCGTGCTTCATCAAGCTTGCTAAAGATGAAGGTATCTACCCCAAGCTCGCCAAAGGCATTATATGCATCTTTTAAATCTTCATATTTTGTGCTGGCAGAGAGCACAAGCGTTACATCAATTTTATACTCATCATTGCGGATAAATCGCTTTAGCTCATTGATTTTCTCTCTATCGTGCTGGGAGTGTCCAGCAGTATCTATTAAAATATAATCACAATAGCTTAGTGCCTCAATCTTGTTGATAAAATCATCACTCTCGCTCACAGAATCTATGCTAATACGCATTTTTCTCGCATACCAAGCAAGCTGCTCCATAGCCCCGATGCGATAGTCATCAAGCGTGATAATGCCGACTTTTTTCTTCTCTGGTAGAATCTGGGAGTAGCGCGCTGCAAGCTTTGCTAGCGTGGTGGTCTTGCCAACCCCTGTTGGACCTACTAGCATAATGATCTTTTTGCCCACGCTATTTTCCTTGCGGCAGTAGATCATCTTGCGCAATACTTCACGGAAGTAGCGACGGATTGTTTGGCTCTGCTCGCGCATTTTTAGAGGCATAAACTCTAAACTTAGACGCATTATTTCTTCTAAATGGCTTTTATTCATACCGCTATTTTTGGCGATGCGATAGATTTCTGCAAATTCTTTAGGGATTGCTACACTCATATTTTTTGGGGATTTTTCATCCCATAATGTGTTTTGTATCAGCTTGATTTTGTCATTAAGCTTTTTTAGCTCACTTTGGATTTCTTTGATATTGCTTGTTTCATCAATAGGCGTGAAAGTCGCTTGAGTTTTGGGACTGGCATCTAGCTTTGCCATTTTGCTTGACTCGCCCTTGGCTTTTGCGTCTTGTATAGACTCTAGCGCATTGGCGTAGCCTTTGGGGATTTTGGAGGTAGATTCTATCTCTGTTGGCTCGATAAGCTCTCGCGCTTTAGGTTCTTTGGTTTCTTGCGCTTTGGCGATAAGCGCACTAGCTTCTGGCATAGAAGTGGGTAGTCCTGCTAGTTTGCTTATCTCACGCACGGTGTTGGAAAGCTCAATGGTTACATCATCATCAAAGATATGGCTAAGGCTACGCTGCTTTTTTTTCGCAGCGATTTCTTTCTCTGCTATGGCTTCAAGCCGTTTTTGAATGCTATTGTTTGGTAGGGGATTGGCAGCTTCTTCTTGCTTGTCTGTGGAAGTCTTGGGGACTTCTTGCAGGGGGCTAGCAATAGGAGATTCTATGCCCACAACTAGCTCATAAAGTGCGTTTTGGTTTAGGCTCTTCTTGCGCACTTCTCGAGTCTTTAAAATCATCGCATCATCGCCTAGCTCATCGCGCACCTTTTTGAGTGCTTCTGCTGGAGTTTCTCCTGTGAAAGTAAAGGTTTGCACGGCTTACTCCTTGTAGATTGATAGATTGATTTAGATTCTAGCACTTGCTTTAGCGCAAAGCCTAGCGGTAGCAAGACGGAATCTCTTGTGCGGCATCCGTGATGCGGGATTGTAAGATATGGTCGCTTTATAATCACTTTATCATAGAAAATTATGTCAATATCTAGTGTTCGAGGCGCGTTTTTAAATGCACGCCTTCTGCCCCTGCCAAACCGCCGCTCCAAATAAAACACACGCGCAAAAAGTTCGATGAGATTCAGATCTGTGCCTAGTGTGATGGTGGCATTATAAAAATAAGGTTGATTAGGATAGCCAAAGGGTGGATTATAGAGAATTGGGCTTGTAGCAAGCAAAGTGCAAGAGCGCGTAAGAGAGTCTAGCAGGTGGGCAAACCGTTGGCAGATTGCCTGTTTCGTGCCAAGATTTGCCCCTATGCCTAGGGTGATGATGTGGCGGTGTTTGGGGGGTAGATTCTGGGGCTTGCATAGCTTGTGCACTATGTTTGCTTGTGCGTTGTGGATAGGGAGGGGCTTGGTTTGTTGCAAGGCAAGCAGGGCTTGGTAGCGCAAGGTGGCAGAGTGCTTTAGATAGTGTGGGCTTGTGCGGGGGGTATGCGTAGGGAAGCTAGGAGCTAGAATCCAGCGCATGCTAGAACCCACTTTTAAATCCATTTGTCCCCTAGAATCCACTTTTGCTCCTTTTGGACTTTTTCAATCCACTTGTGTGGATTTTTTGTGGATTGCCACGCTGTCGTTGTTGCAGCGACTCGCAATGACGGAATTGTGGCGTTTTTCTCAAAAATCCTAGAATCCATTTTTGAAAATGCCAAAATTTAAGCGAGTCAGCACGGGATTCTAGGATTTGCGGTGGGGCTATAGTTGCCCCAAAAATCGTGTAATACAAAGCCAAATCCCCCAGAACTTACCATACCGGGAGTAGGAATCCTAACCCCATATTACACACCCGCTTTTTAGATCAGTTAGCACAAAAAGGAAGCCATAATCAACGCGCACCCTATTGCCCACACTGTTTGTTCGCTGGATAATCTTGCCACTAAGTAAGAGATCAGGGGCTAGGAGTGTGCCATCTTCTTGGGCGGTGTATTTGGTAAGCTCCCTAGAATCTGTGAGTAAAATATCTGTGCTAGAACCACTGCCAATAATGGAGTTTGCGAGAGTAAATTTCTTGATCTTTAGTAAAATGCTCGTGATCTTGTGGCTTAAAAATTCTACTTCAATGTCATCATCTGTAAGATTGCGCAAATCAGCTATGGCTAGGATTTTCTGCCCTTGTGGCTCGCGTATAAAGCTAGATTCTAGGAGCTTATGTGTGGTTTTCTCTACCACTGCTTCTATATCGTGGCGGTCAATGCCTATGGAGCTAAAGTCTTTAGAGTCTGTGATGTAGTCAGGGGACTTTTTGGCTTGTGCTAGAGCTAGCGTAAGCAGTGTGCCCATACAGATCGTAAATGCGTGTTTTAGCATAGAAGCTCTTTAGCAAGTCTAGCGATATTCTCTGCGCTGAAGCCAAAATGCACGAATAGCTCTTCACCCTTAGCCGACTTGCCAAAGCCCTTTATACCTAGCACTAAGTCTGCGAAGCGATAAAGCTCATCGCCCCTAGCAGCCTCTACTGCTAGTACTTTGCCAGCAAAAAGTTCTTTATGGTAGCTAGAATCTTGCTCACATAAGAGCTCAAAGCAGGGCATACTTACCACGCGCGTAGCAATGCCTCTAGATTCTAGCAGCTCTTGGGCCTGCAGGCATAAAGACACTTCACTCCCACTTGCAAGCAGAGTGATTTGCACGCTAGATTCTAGGGCGGAATTTTTTTTGATATAGCCACCTTTTTGTGCTTGGTTTTTTGCTACAGGCTCTAGCACTGGGAGATTTTGGCGTGAGAGTATAAAGGCGCTTGGTGTGCTAGATTCTAGTGCTACTTGCCAGCAGGCGATGTTTTCATTGGCATCGGCTGGGCGGAAAACTAGGAGATTTGGCATAGCGCGGAAGTGGCTTAACTGCTCGATGGGCTGATGAGTCGCGCCATCTTCACCCACGCCGATAGAATCATGTGTAAAGATATAAAACACCTTTGCTCTCATAATACTAGCGATTCGCACGCTCGCACTCATATAATCACTAAAGACAAAAAATGTTGCACAAAATGGCAGGAAAAGCCCATAGTTAGCAAAGGCGTTGGTAATCGCACCCATAGAATGCTCGCGGATACCAAAGTGGAGATTGTTGCCATCGGGGAAGTCGCTAGAACCTAGTAGGGTAGTATTGTTGCTAGGAGCTAGATCTGCGCTGCCACCGATGAAGTTTGGCAAGGCTTTGGCTAGGGCATTTAAAATTTTGCCATTACTCACGCGCGTGGCTAGGGAATCTCCTTGCGTGAAAGTGGGGTAGGAGATAGAATCTAGCCTTGAGGTTATGGGTGAGCTTAGTGTCTCTAGCATAGATTTTGCCTGCGCACTTAAGCCTTGCTCCCACAAAGCTTCTAAGCTCGCACCCTTCTCCATACAAGTGCGCAGTAAAAATGCCACTTCATTGCTGATAGAAAAACCCTGCTTACTAATGCCTGCTTGCTCCCTTGCCTTAGTGATAAGCTCTGCGCCTAGTGGCGCGCCGTGTGTTTTATGATTGCCTTCAAGCTCTAGCGCACCCTTGCCGATGGTGGTGTGCATAATGATTAGGCTTGGAAGTTTGCTAGCTTTGGCGGATTCCAGTGCGGAATTTATCGCTAGCAGATCGTGTCCATTGGCTTCAAAGACACTAAAGTTTTGTGCTTCAAATCTTGCGCGCACATTTTCGCTAAAGGCGATTTTTGTATCGCCCTCTATGGTTATGCCATTAGAATCATAGATAATGATGAGTTTTTCTAGCTTATGCAAGCCAGCAAGCGAGCAAGCTTCATAGCTGATACCCTCTTGTAAATCTCCATCACCACAAAGGCAGTAGATAGAATGATCCAAAACGCTTGCGCTAGAATCTAGCAAGGCATTAGCGCGCTTTTGCGCTAGGGCAAACCCCACGGCATTGGCTATGCCTTGCCCTAGTGGTCCTGTGGTGATCTCTACACCCGGTGTGTGGGCAAACTCCGGGTGTCCGGGTGTGAGAGAGTCAAGCTGGCGGAATGCTTGCAAATCTTGCATACTTACATCAAAGCCCCATAAATGCAGTAGTGCATACACAAGTGCGCTTGCGTGCCCACCGCTAAACACTAGGCGATCGCGATTGAGCCAGCGTGGATTCTTGGGATTTAGGCGCAAATGGTGGCTTAGGACAATTGCAACTTCTGCTAGTCCCATAGGTGCGCCGGGGTGTCCGCTATTAGCACGCTGCACAATATCAGCGCAGAGATAGCGCAACTCTTGGGCGGCTTGGGTGAGTAGGGGAAGATTCTCATCAGTGATAGCAGACATACTAGATCCTTGCGTGGAAGTATTGCCAAGCTCCTAGGTGTGATTAGAATCTCGCAGTGTGCTAGATTCTAGGGTGGCTTGAATAGCCACGCATTGTGCCTAAAAATCCTTATAATATTTCTTAAAATCACACGACTTATGCTTGCGTGGTATGCACCTAGTGAGAAATATTATTTCTATGTAGTAAAGATTTATTAGTGTATATCACTAACTAAAGTTTATACTACTAGACTAATATTTAGTAATTTTTAGCAATCTTTTCTTATAAATGCTAATTTCATTTACTTTTGTGGGTTAGAATTCTGTCCGTTGTAGTTAGCAATCAAAGGCTTTATACTATGCAGAAAAAGGAATTCTTGCTTAATCATTTGATCAAGCAATATGTTAAATGCCAAGAACCCATCGGGTCAGAATCGTTAAAGAGCTGCTTGCAGGGGAAGTTTTCTTCTGCGACTATTCGCAACTACTTTAAGATTCTAGGGCAAGAGGGCGTGCTTGTGCAGACACATATTAGCAGTGGTCGCGTACCTACGCGCGCTGCTTTGCGGAATTATTGGCGAGAAGTCTTGCAGCCTGCGTGTGTTGAGCCAGAGATTGATACTACACAGCTCCACTCTCTATGTGATGAGTTTGGGCTCACCTGTGCCCTGCGTCTTGCAAAGTCTCAGAAACTCTTGCGTGTGCTAGAGGTAGAAGCGGGTGATGGTGGCGCGATTGTGTTGGTGTTTGAGCATGATTGTGTGGCTATCCCCTTTGTCGCCTCTATGGCACGCTTTTGTCAAGAGCTTGTGGGCGTGGCAATCGACGATATGCAAAGGATCGCGCAAGATGTGTGCGCAAATACGCTAGCTCAAGCTCTAAGATCCTTACAAAGCGTGGAGAAAACACGTTTTTTTGGTTTAGGGTTTTTGGGCGAGATGTTTGCGCAAGCTCCGCAGAGTGCGCTAGAGATTGTTAATGGCGATTTGTTTGCTAGAGTTGATTGTGCTTTGCATTTCCCAGATTCTAGCGATTACCTTGTGATCGCGCATAGTGCGCAAGTGCTAGGACAGGCGACCAAAATGCTCTGCATTGGGCGACTTGATAGGGACTATCAGGGCTTTTATGAAGCACTAGAGTCCAAAGCATCATAGAGAATCTTAACTCTTAAGGAGTGCGTATGCAAGAAGAAATAGAAGAGACGATAAAAGAGCCACACACACAAGATGAGCAGGCTACACAAGAAGCGCGTGAGACACAAGCGCAGGATGTGGGTGAAGCACTAGAATCTAGCGCAGACTCTAGTGAGCCTAGAGAGTCTAGTGTGCCAATTATGCAGCAAGCTTACAAAGAGCTTGAAGAGAAGTATATGCGGGCGTATGCGGATTTTGAGAATGTTAAAAAGCGACTAGAGCGCGATAAGAATCAAGCACTAGAATACGCGTACGAAAAAATCGCAAAAGACTTGCTCCCCATCTTAGATGCGCTTGATAGGGCTAAAGAAGTAGCCAAAGATCACAGTGCGATTTTAGAAGGAATAACCCTTGTGCAAGAGAATTTCCTAAAGATCCTTAGTCGCCACGGCGTGGAGACGATTGATATAAGCGGGGAGTTTGACCCAAACTTGCACGAGTGTATTATGCAAGTGGCAAAGCCAGAAGCACAAGATGGGCAGATTGCCCAAGTAATGCAGCAAGGATATAAGTATAAAGAGCGCACCCTGCGTCCAGCGATGGTCGCCGTGGTGAAAAACAACTAATCTCAATACAAAGGATACAGAATGGCAAAAGTAATTGGAATCGACTTAGGGACTACAAACTCTGCAATGGCAGTGTATGAAGGGAATGAAGCAAAAATCATTGCCAATAAAGAGGGTAAAAACACTACCCCTTCAATCGTGGCATTTACTGATAAAGGCGAGATTCTAGTGGGCGAGCCAGCAAAAAGACAGGCGATCACCAATCCGCAAAAGACAATCTACTCTATTAAGCGTATTATGGGACTTATGCTTAATGAAGACAAAGCTAAGCAAGCTCAAGAGCGACTACCCTATAAAATCGTAGATAGAAATGGTGCTTGTGCGGTAGAAATTTTGGATAAAACTTATACACCTCAAGAAATTTCGGCAAAAATTTTGATGAAAATCAAAGAAGATGCGGAGAGCTACTTGGGCGAGAGTGTTACAGAAGCGGTGATCACCGTGCCAGCCTATTTCAATGATGCACAAAGAAAAGCGACAAAAGAAGCTGGCACAATCGCAGGGCTTAATGTATTGCGCATTATCAATGAACCTACTTCTGCCGCACTTGCTTATGGGCTAGATAAAAAAGAAGCGGAAAAGATTATGGTTTATGACTTAGGAGGTGGGACATTTGATGTAACGGTGCTTGAAACTGGTGATAATGTTGTAGAAGTGCTTGCTACAGGAGGCGATGCGTTCTTAGGTGGAGATGACTTTGATAATCGCATTATCGATTGGGCGGCGAGTGAATTTAAAGGTGAGAGTGGTATTGATATTAAGCAGGATATTATGGCACTACAGCGGCTTAAAGATGCCGCAGAAAATGCCAAAAAGGAGCTTAGTAGCGCACAAGAAACAGAAATCAACCTACCCTTTATCACTGCAGACAGTAGCGGTCCAAAGCACTTTGTCAAAAAGCTTTCCCGCGCGAAGTTTGAGAGCCTAATTGATGATCTAGTTAATGAGACAATTAAAAAAATCGATGCGGTGATTAAAGATGCTGGGCTTAGTAAGGGTGATATTAGTGAAGTGGTGATGGTGGGGGGTTCTACTAGAATTCCAAAAGTGCAAGAGAGAGTTAAAGACTTCATTGGCAAAGATCTCAATAAGTCTGTTAATCCTGATGAAGTTGTAGCGGTGGGCGCGGCGATCCAAGGCGGTGTTTTAAAAGGCGATGTGAAAGATGTACTACTACTTGATGTGACACCTTTGAGCCTCGGGATTGAAACACTTGGTGGGGTGATGACGCGTGTGATTGATAGGGGGACAACCATTCCTGCTAAAAAGACACAGACTTTCTCGACTGCTGAAGATAATCAGCCAGCTGTTACCATCCGTGTGTTACAAGGAGAGAGAGAGCTTGCTAGGGATAATAAGTTGCTAGGCAACTTTGATTTGCAAGGTATTCCACCAGCCCCTCGCGGTGTGCCACAAATTGAAGTAACCTTTGATATTGATGCCAATGGGATTTTAACAGTATCAGCCAAGGATAAAGTGAGTGGTAAATCCCAAGAGATCAAAATCACTGGTTCAAGTGGGCTTTCAGATTCTGAAATTGAAAAAATGGTCAAAGATGCTGAGCTTCATAAAGAAGAAGATGCCAAGCGCAAAGGCGCGATAGAGTCGCGCAATATGGCAGACTCGCTTGTGTATCAAACGGAGAAGACCCTAGTGGAGATGAAAGACAAGCTAGAATCTAGCGAGATAGAGAAGATCAATACTGCATTAGAAGAGCTAAAATCAGTGTTAAAAGATGAGAACGCGACAAAAGAGCAAATAGACGAGAAGTTAAAGGCTCTTACGGAAGTAAGCCATAAGCTCACAGAAGCAATGTATGCCAAAGAAAATCCGCAAGGAGCGCAAGCACAAGATGCGCAGAAGAAAAAGGGCAAAGATGATGATGTCATTGATGCAGAAGTGGAGTAGATGGTAATTGTGCTAGCTCTTACTGGCAAGCAAAGGGCGCGTAAGCGCACACGCATTGCCAGCGTATAAAAGCCGACTACCTTTATCTCGCCATAGAGTAACTTATTGCTTTGCACAATAAAAAAGGAGATATTATGCCAAAGAGCGTTATATACAAAGGACACAGGTATGTTAGAATTGATAATATAGAGCAAAGGATAAAAGGGATAGATGCTACTATTAAAAGTTGTGAGAATACAATAAAGCGAAAGCTTATTGCATCTGATAGGGCTTGCAATATATAATAAAGTCCCATCTCAACATCTTGGCGGTATTGTAAAAACACGGGTTACAAAAGATTTGCAAAATTATATAATATATATAACTTGTCAAATTACAAATCCAAGTAAAAATTTAGATGATTGCTATACTTTGGCACACGAGTTAGGCGAAGTTCAAAGAATTATCATCAATACGATTACAAAAGCTATGAGAGGAATAGGCAAGCCGTTGAACTTCTTGCCAAATATACAAAATAACCAAAAAAATAATCTAAAGATTACGCTAGATTTTAGGCTTAAGCCAGATATTATAAAAAGATTGCAAGGCGATGTATGACAAGAGAAGCGTTACTCAAGGCTAGTATTGCTGAATTTGAGGACAATAAGAAAAATGCTGAAGTCTATCAATGCAGGCGAGTGCCTACTGATAGTGGCTATGTTTATTTAATCAAGGATAGGCTAGAGTCTAAATTTCAAAGAGGCTTTCATCAGTGTAGCTTTGATCGATTATATTATTAAAGTGTAGTATCTTGCAGCTATTTTCTACTACAGATACGAGTTTTACAAGTGCAGAGAGGTCGCGCCCATAACCATAGATCCCGCAGCCTTTGAGTAAAACAAAGTTTGTGGCATTAGTCTTAAAGTAGCGCACGATGTCCGTGTCTGCACGCTCATACAATGTCTCATACTCTTTAGAATCTAAAATCTTGCTAGTTCTCCCAAGTATCCTGCATCCTAGATAGTCAATAGGCTTTATTACATCGTGCTTTAGGGAGTAGGAAGTCGCATAAGGAGCGTGGGAATACACCACAAAGCGCGCTTCTAAAAAGTTGCGATAAATATTTGCGTGGATAAAGCTATCAAGGCTTGCTTCTTGCCAGCGATAGTCTTCTTTGTCGTGGAGCGTGATAAAAGAGTTGTGATCCATTTTGTCAAGCAAGGCATCTTTGCGATTTATGAGAAAACTATTTGCTCCAAGGCGTGCAGATATTGAGCCATAAAACACGCCAAGCAAGCCGCTTTGACACAGAGAGTGCGCCATATCGGCTAGGTAGTTGATTGTAGGGGAGTCGATGTTTTTTGTATGGATATTCATTTAGGCATCCTTAGTGGTTTGGTAAGACTTTTATGCGTCTTTGTGCCGCAGTATTAGGGAATGCTTCATCAAAGATCATATCCTTGCTTGTATGAGAGAAAGAGTAGGCAACTTTGCCTTCCTTGTCATAGAGTGTGCCTTGAATCATTGTGCCCTCTACATAGTGGTGCTCAAACTGCAAAGCCCCATTTGAAAAAAAGCCCTTTTGTATGGTGATTTCCTCGCCTTCTAGGACAACTACTTCTGTGTCTAATATGCCATCTTTGTAGCTTTGTGTGATGGTTTTTTCCGGGGATTCTTGGCTTTTTGTAAGTAGCTGCCCTTGTGGAGTATAGTGCCAAGTTGTCCTAAGTGGTGCGCTGGCATCGTGAAGGATTTTAGATTCTAGGCGTGAGTCTTGCGTGTAGTAAGAACTGCTAGCTTGTATGGGTGTAATGGTGCTATCGCTTGCCAATGCACCATTTTGGTGGAATATCCGCACGCGTTTGTGTCTAGAATCTTTAGTGATTTCTAGGGCGACTTGCTGGCTAGCTTCATAGAGCCATAGTTTTTGTGTGTTAGTGCTTTTGCCTTTTATGATAGAGTGCGCTTTGTCTTTTGGGGCTATGGAGTAGTAGGTCGATCCATTTTCCTCGTAGTTTTCATAAGGTGCGACAAGCACGCCAAGCTCATAGTGAGATTTATATGCTGGGGTTTGCTGTGGGTAGTTATAGACAATTTCCTCGCCGTGTAAAAACCCATTGTAATAATTGCGAGAGATTTTGATGATGGCATTTTCGCCGTAGGTTTGTGTCTGCCCTTGCAACACGCCCTTATCATAGTGCTGTTTGAAGACGATCTTACCATTAGCATAGCCTATGGATTCTCCTTGCTTTTTGCCATAGTGGTAGTGTGCGAGCGAGTTAGTGTTTTGATAAGTGGAGCTATCTGCAAGATCCAAGGCTGTCTCAAAAGTGCCGTGTAAAATACCATTATCGTAGTCTTTAGAGCTAATGGGTATGCCTTGGTGATAGAGCATAGTTTTTCCGTGTTTTTTGCCATTTTTATAGCTACTTTCTAGGCGTCTGTCTGGGGGGATATAGGTGATTACTATGCCATCTATTTGTCCATTTTTGTATGGGATTTCTCGTGTGATTTGCCCATTTTGGTAGGTAGTGCTGATCCCATCCAGCACATCATTTTTGAAGCTCAATCTAGCGCGCAAATCGCCCGCAGGTCCATAGAGCTCTACAAAGGTAGAACCAGAATCAAATGATTTTTTGGCTGTGATGTGCTGGTGATCATCCTTTAATGTTGAGGAGCTTAGAATGTCTTTTGCGCCGATGTTTAGTGGCAGTGGAATAAATTCTGCAGATTCCGCGGATTCTAGCCCACGCTCATGTGTCGCATTGTTGTTATTTGTGTTGATTTTTTGTGCTGGTGTGTCTGGACTTTTGTGGGCTTGGGGCTTTTGTGGAGGTGTTTGCGTAGATTTTGGTGGGTTTGTTGCTTGACTTTGGGTGGATTTTGGAGCGGATTTTGGTTTAGTAGAGTGCGCGGAGACCATTTGCTCTAGACGGCTTGTTTGTAGCTGGGTTTTGGCAGGCGTAGAATGCATACAAGCTTGCAGTGAGAGTCCAATGATTATGGCGCAGATGGTTAATAGTACGGGTGTGTGGCGCGCATAGCAATGTGTTGTATTTTGGTGGACCATGGCTTTACTCCATTTTCTTAGGTTCTAGTGCGGTAGCTTGTAGATCTCGTAATTCGATTTTGTGATAATCTCAATTATAGCAGACAATCTGCCAGCTATAAGCGTGGTATTATAACCACTTCATACGCTACACGCTTGGTTTGGATTTATTAATCATATATTTCACTTATTTTTAATCTTTTCCAATCCCTTTCAGCAACATTTAAGTAATGAATCTATAATATTCTGCTTCCCAAAATTTCATAGCATTTAGCTTTCTTATTCCAGCTTTTATCATAATTTAAAGTGTGGTTTGGATCGCGATATTGTTATTTTTGGT
>NZ_JAFVUX010000009.1 GCF_017502485.1 Helicobacter sp. | reverse complement strand
TTCATATTTAAAGTCAAACAAAAAATGCACCGCTTGCATAAATGATGGCTGAAATGCCGCGTAAATAAGCAGTCCAATGAAGATAATAAAAAGTAGTGGCATAAGCACGAGATTAAGCTTTTCAATCCCATTTTTAATGCCGAGAGAGACGATAAGTCCTGTGAACCCTAGCACAGAGGTAAATCCTAGAATTTGGTGGAAAGAGCGTGAAGTAAGCAGTGCGCCATAGATTTGGTCAGCTTGCTGGGCATTATCTGGGAGATCGACACTCACTCCCACGAGATAATACACCACCCAGCCTAGCACGACTGCATAAAAAGCAAGGATAATTGGACCGCCAATGAGCGTAAGCCCAGCAAATCGCCACGGCTTTTTGGGGTTTGGGTCAAGTTGGATAAAGGTATCGACTGTGTTCTTTTGTGTCTTATTCCCCATAAGCATTTCGCCAACGAGCATTGCCACGCCGATAAAAAGTGTCATTACCAAAAACAACAGCACAAACGCCCCCCCACCCATCTGCCCTACCATATAGGGGAATCGCCAAATATGCCCGAGTCCAATGGAGCTACCAAGTGTCGCTAGAATAAAGCCAAATTTAGAAAAATTGCCCATTGTTAAACCTTAAAAAATAAAGCAAGCATTATAACTAATCAGGCTTAAAGCTTATTGATTCCCTAGAATCTAGGGAATGCTAGTGTGGTGTGGCTCTAGCTCCTTAGCCAAAAATTTTATCCCGATTGCTCTCCACGCTTTAAGTCGCTCATTGACTTTATTCCAATTTATGGGTGGATTTTCTCGGATCTTAGATTCTAGCTCTTCTAGGCTAGAGACCATACGATCTTGTAGCTCAAAGACTTCTAGCAAGGTTTCAAAGCGTGTATTTAGGCTCTCGCTTGCGCGATCTTGTATGCGCATTAGGAAAAATGGCGTGTTCATCATAATAGCAAAGCAAGTGCCGTGGAATGAGCCTGTCACCATTAGCCTACACTCTTTCACGCAGGCAAGCCACTCTTGTATCGTGGCATTATAAGTGTCGCTTGACTTATAGGTGCTAGCTACTGCTATGACATTGTCATGTTTGTTTAGAATCTTTGGCAGTAAATCCCCCCCAAACGCGCTATCACCATAGGTGTAAATAAAGATACTTTCACTAAGATTGCTAGGCAGATCAAGCTTAGCAGAATCTATAAGTGCGCAGTAATGCTCCTTGCTTAAAAGCATCGTAGGGTCTGGCACGCAAGTGGCTTTGATTGCTATGCTTTCTGGCATTGTAACGCCTGCTTGCTCTCTTGTGCTAATGGCGGTGAAATCTTGCAGAGCGTTTTTGAAGTAGTCTTTTTGGGCTTGGTTTTTAAACACTCTTTTGCCAAAGCTTGCGGCATAGGCGATTTTTGTAGATTCTAGCTTGGCAAACTCTAGCGTGAAGTAGGGCAACCACGAGTAGGCATAGCCTTGTAGGCTCTCCTTTGGTGCAGTGCCCCAATCATTCCACTGCTGATCGCTCCCTGTGATAAAAATGTCGCCACTAAGCTCTGGGTAGTGGTGCTTCTGCGGGAGTATATAGTGCTGCAAGCTAGAAGCATGTAGGGCGATGTTGAGCTTTTTAAACTCATTAAACCCGCGCCTTTTGCGCATATCTAGCTCTGCTTGACTCTCTTGTATGCTGCTGCTAAGTATGCGCTTCTTGCACGCACGCACGAGGCGGTAGATGGAGTCGCCACAGATTCTGTGGAAGTAGTAGAGCTTCTTGCTAAAGGCTTGTGGTAGCCCCCAGATGACTTTGGTGTCAAACTTTGGGTAGTTGTCTCTAATGAAGCGTTGCAGAGCGTAGGCTTGTAGAATCTGCCCGTAATTTTCCTCGCAAAAGACAAAGGTAATGATGCGCAATGTCTTTGTCTTGGTTGTGCATTTACTAGAATCTAGTGGGGTTTTGGGTGTGTTTAGATTAGGCATTATGTCTCCTTAGTTTGGATTTTAGGTAGAATTTGAGGGATTTGGGCAAGCAAGAGACAAGAGCTGCCCGTAGTCGCCACTTTAGGATTGTGGGTAGCTCATAGATAGAATCTAAAAGGCAAGCGCGCTCTAGTGGCTTTAGAGCTTTGTGTGGGTCATTTGTCTGCTCATAGGTGGTGATAATCTCGCGCAGGACTTTGCTCTGTGAGATAAAGGGGCGTTTGGGGTAGGGGTGGGAGCGCACCAGAGAGACATTCCACGAAGCGATTTTCTCAAAGGTGCTTGGCACTATCTCCATAGATTCTGCGATAACCTCCATAAACTCCACGCCTTGCCTACTATGGATAAGCGCGCAGGTAACGCCTGTGGTGTCATAAAACTCTGGGTGATGGATATGCACTCCCCAATAGTCCCCTAGTGTGATGTCCGCGCCAGATTTGAAGCCTTTGGCGTAGCAGTTTTCACAGCTTGGGCGTGTGATAAAATGCCGCAAAAATCCTTGCATATAAACGACTTTTCCGGCAGGCTTTGTCTTTGTCTTTGTCTTTG
>NZ_JAFVUX010000008.1 GCF_017502485.1 Helicobacter sp. | reverse complement strand
GGGGGCAGTATGAATTAGCTAGAATCTGGGCAGATCTACAGCCTAGATTCTATCGCCCTAAACTCTATCCTAGCTCGTGCCAGCCTAGATTCTGCTACTTTAGATTCTATATCACATCTTTTCTACTAGCTCCGTTTTGTTTCTTAGTAGTTTGCTACCTGTATTATCTTTTTGCCTACCACACCTTTATCCTATCCCTCGATGCCAGTGGTAGTCATTTGCGCCATTTATCACGCTTATCTCCTTGTAAGTCCGCCTTGAAGCCCAGATTTTTGCGCCTTATTCTTTTTACACAACCCCCTATCAATCCCATCTTTAAGGAGTATTTATGATTGCCTTTATCCCTCTCATTCTCTTCTCTGTATTGCTCAATGCCATAGCCCAGCTCCTGCTAAAGCGTGGTATGGGCGATCTTGGTGAGCTTAGCCTAAGTCTTAGCTTTATCCTAAAAGGCGTACTAAACCCATTTATCTTAGGAGGCTTGGCGATTTATGCCATTAGCATTGTTAGCTGGCTTATCGTGCTAGCGCGTGTGAATGTCTCTATTGCTTATCCATTCCTTAGTATAGGCTTTATTTTCTCAGCAGTTGTGGCGTATTTTGCCTTTGGCGAGCCGCTTACTTTGCAAAAGATCTTAGGCATAGCACTTATTTGTGCTGGGCTTGTCTTCTTAACTTTTAGCAGGGGGTAGCTATGCGCTATATTGTCATTGGTGGGAGCGGGTTTGTAGGCTCTTATACTATCACAGCCTTACAAGAGTCCATAGCGCAAGGGCGCATAGATTCTGGCGAGATTATCTGCTTAGATCGCGTGCAAAACCACACCCTAGGCACCTTTGTGTTTTGTGATTTGCTACAAGGTTTTGATTTCCCACTTAAATCTAGCGACATTATCATACATCTAGCCGCTAGAGCTTACGCGCCAAAGCCCCCACTTAAACCCTTTGGCTTAAAGACATTGGAGCGGTATTTTTATGATGTCAATGTCAAAGGCACACAAGCAATACTTAAGTCAATGCTAGAATCTAACGCGCGCAAGCTTATCTACTTTAGCACTGATATGGTCTATGGCAAGCCTGCTTACTTGCCTGTGGATACTAGTCATAATCGCGCACCCTTTGGCTACTATGGTCAAAGCAAGGTATTAGCAGAAGATCTAATTGCTAAAGCAAGAGAGCAAGGCATACAAGCTAGCATATTCCGCCCTAGAATTATCGTAGGGGCTGGGCGGTATGGGATTTTGACCAAGCTTTTTACACTTATTTCGCACTCTTTGCCTGTGCCACTTATTGGCGATGGCAGCAACTGCTACCAAATGATTAGCGTGCAAGACTGCGCGCGAGCAATCATCTGTGCCATAGAATCTAGCTTCCCCAATAATGCCTATAACCTAGGCTCACACAATCCCCCTACAATCAAAGCCCTTTTAGGCAATCTAATCACGCAAGTAGGCTCAAAGAGCAAGCTCATTCCCACGCATGCAAAAAGTGTGAAGCTTGCTCTAGGTGTGCTAGAGCAGCTAGGACTTCCGCTAATGTATAAGGAGCAATATGCCATAGCCGACTGCCAATACATTGTCGATATTAGTAGCACGCAAGCAGAGCTAGGCTGGAATCCACTCTATAATGATAGCGATATGCTCCTAGCTGCCTACAAGCACAAGTTCAAAGACTAGCATAAGTCTAATGCGCTATAATGCGCACTTGCTTTTGACTTTTATCCCGCCTTTGGAGATGATTATGGAAACACAAGCTTCTAAAACCACTAGCACTTCTACTAGCAGCACGCTTGCCCCCCGTTTTAGCCAAAGTTCTTACCAAGCGGTTTTAGCCTTTGGTATTTTTCTCTTTCTTTATGCATTAAATGCTCTTTTTCCCCCGCAAAGCGATGACTTAGGCAGAGGCTTAGGACTGCTACAAGGTGCGCTTAGTGTATATATGAATTGGCTAGGGCGTTTGGGTGAGCTACTAGCTGCGGGTTTTGGCAGCCACTTTGCTACCACGCCTTATTTTGCCCCACTAAATGCGCTTGTTGGCACTTATGTGATCTACGCCTTTTTCTTTATCGTCTTTGGGAGAAAGCCCAGCAATACTCTGCAAGATCTAGGCACAATTGCGCTTATACTTTTTATCCTTATGGTTGATGGCTCTTCATCATTTGGTGGGATTTTCATTGTCGTATTTGGTGCGTTTAATTATCTCTGGGCATATATGCTTATCTTTAGCTTCCTTATCCCTTATAGAATCTTACTTAGCTACACTCTAGGCAAGCGATTAGTGCCACCAAAGCTTTCATTTATCTGTGGAGTGGGACTCTTTGTGCTAGGGATTCTAGCTGGCTGGAGTAGTGAATTTATCATCGTGGCTATTGCATTTTTGCTAGGACTGCTTGTGTATATGCTCTACCAAAAGCAGCAAATCCCACTATGGTATATTGCTGGGATTGCTGGGCTTGTGGTTGGGTTTCTCATCGTTTTTTTAGCTCCGGGAGCATTGAAGCGTATCGCAGTATTTAGGGAGCTTGGCATCCCATTTCATAGCTTTAGCGAGCTACTTGCTCTAAGCTTTGGTGAGAAAATCGCGTGGCTAAAATATGTCTATGCTAAGGCGAATGGCTTTCTCACACTAGCAATTATCCTAGCAAGTGCGCTCTATCTCCTAGAATCTAACTTGAGCAAAACACAAAAGCTTATTTTCATCGTGCTTCTAACTATTGCCACACTTATCTTGCGCCAGCATACAAGCGGAGCATTTTTCCTACTCGCTCTTGTGTGGGCGTGGTATTTGAGCTTGCTAGCCCATAGGCAAAACAATCTTCCTTTGCGCAATATGCTTTTGTGCATTGGCTTTTGCTTTTTCGCTGTATTTATGTATAAGAGTGCCAATATCCAAATGGGCTGGCTACCTAAGCGCACTTCACTGCCTTTTACACTCTTGCATATCGCTATGGTGCTTGCGTTTTTGCACTATCTCACCTTATGCTATCCAACACTGCTTAAGCCCATTGCGACACTAGGGCTTGCAAGCTGTATTGCTTATGGGAGCTTTGTGCTTATCGCCTATATGGATATGCGTATCAAATGGCACGCTATGCTCTCATCAATCGCTACACAAAAAGCCCTAGGACAAGTGGATATAGTCGTGGATTCTGCGACATTTGCCTCATACTACAAAGGCTATGGTGACTTTGGCAACCCCGGAGAAGATCCAAAAGTGTGGCCCAACAACACCTACGCTAATTATTTTGGAGTAGAGAGCTTCACTGCTAAGCCTATGCGCCCATAATACGCTATAATCACTCCCTTTAATCCAACACAAGGAGCGATTATGAGCTTTGATAATAGCTATGTAGAACGCTTGCGCAAAAAAGCGCGAGGCGTGATTCTACCCACCCAAGAAATCTGCACTATTCTAGAATCTAGCTTTGACCTTAGCACACCGCGCACCATCGCAGACTTTGGCGCAGGAACACTGTATTTTAGTGAGTATTTTGCTACAATGATGACTAGTAGTGATATTTCTATAGGGGGGGGGCAAAAGCTTAAAAATTCAGTTTGCGGGCTAGAATCCAAAAGCGGTAATGAAAAACAACCGCAAGCCATAGAACACACTTTGCAAAAAGTGGATTCTAGCAACACCACAAATTTAAGCGAGCCAACAGCCAATCGCGCAGAATCCACTAGCAAAGTTCCAACGCCTCAATGCAAGGTTGTAGCCATCGACTCCATCTACACCACCCTAACCCCTCACACCCACTACCCCAACATCACCCTAGAATCTAGCCTAGATTCTGCCCTTTCACGCTATGCATTTGACCTATTTTTCGCAAGCGATGTGCTACACCACCTAAGCCAAGAGTTTATCAATAATCTCCTAGAATCCATCGCTTCTATCCCTATAATCGTAATCAAAGATATAGATTCTAGGCATTTACTTGGGCATTATGCAAACGCCTTGCACGACCTAGTCTTTAACCAAGAAAAAGTTTGCAAAGTCTATCCAAACAAGCTAGAATCCACACTGCAAGCTCTAGGCTACACCACGCGCTACCACTACCTGCCAAAACTTTGGTATCCGCACTTTTTGCTCCTAGCCTACAAAAGCGATCAAATAACCCAAACCACCACAAAGGATGCAAATGAGAGATGATGCCCTAGATATATTGCGTGGGATTTGTGCCATTAGCATTGTGCTAATCCACACGACATTTTGGAGTGGGGGGAGCTATGTGCCACAAGCAGTGCAGAGTCTCTCGCTGCTTATTGATGTGCCCGCCTTTTTCTTTATCGCTGGAATGGCTCTAGCATATAGCAAAAGCCCAAACCCATTGCCTGCTTTGTGGAAGCTAATTTTCTACTTTGGCGTGTGTATTGCTATTTATGATTTATGCGTAAGCATTAACGCTAAGCACATAAGCTTTATGAATACCGCAGCAGCCATCACGCTACACGGCTTTAGCACAAGCGCATTACCTGTACTTGGTGGGTCGTATTGGTTTGTGCCTGTTTTTTGCGTAGCAATGATTGCAAGCGCGCTTATTATAAGCTTTGTGCGTGTGCCATTAGCTTTGCTAGCGAGCTTTGCTCTAGGGCTTTATATCGCGGCTTTTTTTGGGATTTTTAGCTGGCAGGGATCCTTCCTTGGCGTAGGGCTTCAATATTTGGTATTTTATACTGCTTTAATCGTGCTAGGCTACCACTTTATCCGCTCTCAAAGCCAAAAGTCTATCATCATAGCTCTAGCAAGTGTGGGCATAGGAGGGTTTGCAATGCTTATGATCTTGCACTCTAGCGGATCTCTTTCACACCTGCCTAGTATCTTTGACCTCCAAGCACATAAATTCCCCGTATCTCTGCCCTATGTACTTGCTTCTTGTGCGAGCTTGGCAGGGCTTTTGGTGGGATATGTGTGGCTTGCAAAACGGGGGGGGGGGGGGAAACCGGTAAGGATAAAATAGATTCTATGGATTGCCAAGTGGGCAAGCCTACTAGCAATGACCAGAAGAGTGCGACTAGTGAAAAGCTAGATTCTAGCTTTTCTCTCCAAAACGCAAAAATTCTAAATAAGTCGCAGGAGGCGGGATTTACTAAAGCAATACAGCCTAAGCGCTATGCCTTTCTAAAGAAACTTACCATATTAGGATTCTTGCGCTTCGCTGGAGTCAATGCCATATACTTCTACATCGCACAAGGTATTTCTGCAAGCCTACTATTTCCAATACTGCGCCACTTCCCGCCACTTGCATGGTGGGTGAAGCTACCACTAGCATTTTGCATTAACCTTAGCTTATGTGTAGTGTTTGTATGGATTTTGATCTATATTTTTTCTACTATTAGCTCTCTTGGGCGAAGACTCACACACTAGAGCTAGGCGCAAGCCTAAGCACCTTTAAGCCACAACCTGCTATACTTGCGCGCAAAAAAGCACAAGGATTACTATGCGATTTGGCAAGATCCAATATCTAAACCTTATGCCCTTTGATGTGTTTTTAAGGTCTTGCCCTATTCCCACGCGTTATAAAAGCGCGGCATTTGCCAATCGTTCCTACCCATCAAGGCTTAATCAATCTTTTTTATTTCATCGCATTGATGCAGGCTTTATCTCTACAATCGCTGGCTATACTGCCCATCGCAAGCAGCGAGGCACGCAAGCTGGCATTGTGGCTAAAGGTGCGGTATGGAGTGTGCTAAGCTTAGAAGAAGAAGATCAAGTCACACAATCGCATAAAGTGGACTCTATCAATGGGGCACAAACTCTAAAAACACTAGCGCAGGATTCTAGGATTTTTACAAATACTAAAACCAAGCCACGCAAAGACTATCAATCTGATACCTCAAATGCTCTTAGCACTATCCTAGGCTTGCAAGGGCGTGTGCTTATAGGTGATAGAGCACTGCAATATCGATTTGCTGGTGGTAAGGCTATTGATATGGGGCAAGCGTGGTGGGAGAAGCACCGCTTACCCTTTGTCTTTGGTAGGCTCTGCTACAACAAGCATGCACATTTCTACACCAACATTGCACGCACCTTTGTCAAAAAGCGTGTCAAAATTCCACACTATATCTTACAAACGCGTGCCAAAGCCTGCGGTATTCCGAGTGCATATGTCCGTGAGTATTTAACCCATATCCACTATCATATCCAAGCAAAAGAGCGCATAGGCTTGGAGCGATTCTACCGAACCTTGCGCCTACAAGCAATCAAGCCCCCAAGTAGAATCTACCCACGCAATGTAAATTCTAGTAAATGCGCACTAAATGCACCCTATAAGGACTACTCTAATGTATAAAAAAGAGTTTGATAGCCTTTTACGCACACATATACCGCGTGCATGCTTGCTCTATGGTGAGAGTGAATATCTCATAGAATCTAGTATTAAAAGACTCTTGCAAGCAAATGCCCTAGAGCCAAAAGTGTTCAACTATGGGGAATACTCCCTAGCCCCTACGCTAGAGATTTTATCGCAAAGCAGTCTCTTTGGTGATGCGCAGTGCGTGGTGCTAAAACTTGAGAAAAAGCCCGGCGATAAGGAGATTAAAGCTCTTTTAAACGCTCTAGCACATAACCCTGACCACAGCCTAATCGTAGCATTTCTACGCGCAGAGAGCAAAACCCAAGCTCAATACGCACGCGATTTCAAAAGCCTTAGCACACATTTTAAGCACAAAGACATTTATGCTAGAAAGGCTAGCGATAGAAGTATTGATGAGAAAAAAAATGGCGTGGTAGAAGTGCGATTTTTTAAGCCAAACCCAGCAGAGGCAAAGGAGCTTCTCATCCAAGAAGCAAGGACATTGGGGCTTAGTATTGCTGGCAATTTGTTAGAATCCTTGCTAATTATGCAAAGCTATGACATCGCCCTAGCGCGTAGCGAGCTCTCAAAGCTCACTTTACTAGATCGTGCCATTACCCAGCAGGATATAGCCCAGCTTTGCTATGGGTTGGGGAGTGTGGAGATCGATGAGCTTTTGCAAGCACTCTTTAGCAAAGCTGACATAGCAAGAGTATTTGAGCAAATGCTAGATGGAGGACTAAGTAATGAGCTCTCGCTCTTAGGGGAGCTTGAGCAACATTTCTATAAGCTTTTTTTGTTTGCCGTATATATCCGCTTGCACGGAAAGCCAGATAGCAAGGAGATCCTAGGCTATGCCCTACCCTTTCAAGAGACAAACACCCTAGCCCAGCGTGCAATGAAGATTAAAGAGCGGGTGTTTTTGGAGATTTTTAGCCTGCTGGGATTATGGCGCAATGGCATTATGCAGGGACAAAAGTCCATATCCCTGCGTAGCTTAATCAAATTACAAGCTTTAGTAAGCTAGAATCGCCGTTTTATTTCTTGCTCTTGCCTATCTTTGTAGTTTAGATTCTCAGTCTAGAAGCTAGACGCGCTATCGGCAAGGGCTACTACCACAAGGAGTATGTATGAAGCGTTATGAGACGATGTTTATCATCAAGCCCACACTTGTCGAAGAAGAGATCAAGCAAAAGATCGACTTCTACAAAGATGTCATTACTAAAAATGGCGGTAGCATTGAAACTTGCCTAGATATGGGTATGCGAAATCTTGCTTATGAGATCAAAAAGCACAAACGAGGCTACTACTTTGTCATCTACTTTACCGCCAAACCAGAATCTATCCTGGAGCTTGAGCGACTCTATCGCATTAACGAAGATATTTTGCGCTTTATTGTGATTAAGTATGAGAACAAAAAGGAGCAAAAACAGTGGCAAACCCTTGCTGATAGGGCAAACAAAAAGCCTGAGCCAAAAGCTAAAAAGCTAGAATCTAGCGCAGAGGCAAAAGAATCCAGCGCAGAGCAGGCGCAGTAGCACAAGCCTAATAAGGGGACACAAAATGTTTAATAAAGTCATCATCGTAGGGAATCTTACCCGCGATGTGGAGAAGCGCTACCTGCCTTCAGGCATAGCGATGTCGCTCTTTGGTCTTGCGAGCACACATCGCTTCAATAAGCAAGATGGCAGCAAGGCTGATGAGACTTGTTTTGTCGATGTGAAGATATTTGGACGCTCCGCGGAAGTCGCTGAGCAGTATCTCCACAAAGGCAGTCGTGTGCTGATTGAAGGGCGGCTTGTGTATGAGAGCTGGGTGGATCAAAGTGGCGCGAAGCGATCTAGACACTCTATCTTGTGCGAGAGTATGAAAATGCTTGATAGAAAGGCAGATAGTCAAGGGCAAGGTGGCGGCGAGTATGCTGAGCAAAATCAAGGCTACTACAATCAAAGCCAGCCCTACTCCAATCAACCCTACTCGCAGCCACAAGCTAGCAAAACTTACCAGCAAGCACCACAGGGGCAAAGCGGCGGAAATGGATATGAGCAAAATATCCCAAGCATTGACATCAATGATGATGATATACCATTCTAGGAGCAAACAATGGAAAGAAAAAAATACTCAAAACGATACTGCAAATACACAGAGGCAAAAATCGAGTTCATCGACTACAAGGACATTGATATGCTTAAGCACTCTCTCTCTGAGCGATATAAGATTATGCCACGCCGTCTCACAGGCAACACAAAAAAGTGGCAAGAGCGTGTAGAAGTAGCGATTAAGCGTGCTAGACATATGGCTCTAATCCCCTATGTCATCGACCATAAAAAAGTCGTAGAAAATCCTTTTAAGCTCTAAGCCTTACCCCTAGAATCTAGCATAGATTCTAGGGTACTCTTCAACACTCTCCCAGACATACTAAAATCTACCTGTGCTTACTGTCAATATAAGGAGCGAGTACATAAGATTCTAGCTCTAGTGGATTACCCTGCCCTGCGTATGTATAAAAATCAGCCCCATACAAGAAGCAATCATAATTAAGCGACAAGCTCCCAATATCAAATGCCTTAAACCCTAAGCCATCAAGCCAAAATCCAAGTATCTTAGCACTATGCCCAAGTGCTAAGATAGCGCAAGTATGGGTAGAATCAAAGCCACTTAACACTTCTTGCACATAGCCCTTAAACTCATCTAAATGCTCATAAGCATCGTGATGAGGCAGGTGATTTATCCTAAGCACACTGCGTGCATTGGAGAAAAGATCATTATGCACGCCACTTGAAGAGTATCGCCCCTCAATCACAATGCAGTCTTTTTGCTCCCAAAGCTTGGCTATTTTATGGATCAATAGCTCTTTATAGAGTTGCAATAGCCACCTACCATAATCATCATCGATAAACAATCGTGGGAATGCTTTAAGCCTAGATTCTAGTCTCTCATACTCGCAGGTATCAATTTTACGCGCTAGCAGTGCAACTTCAATTGGCGTAGTATAAAACATATTAGCATCAAAATACACCCTATCACTAGGGAAATACGCCGCCACATAAAACGCACTAATATTTTCACACGCATAAAGCAAGCGTGGCGAGATTTGGGTAGTTGCTTCACTCTGGGTTTGGGATTCTAGCGTAGCATTCTCTTGGTTGGATTTAGCCCCGAAGCCCATGCGCTCAAGTTGTCCCCCCCCCCCCCCGATTTGCGTGGTAAGGATAAATCAGCACAGGATTTAGTCCTATGGGGAGATTCTCTCTACAAGCTTGCTCAATACAGGCAAGCAAATCAGCCTTTAACGCGGGGGAGAAGCGGTGAAATCCACCAGCTTTATTGGCAAGTGTCATCATCTCGCCATCACCAATGCGCAAAAAGCTCTTAGACTCACGCACTAAAAAGTCAATAGACTCCAAAGGATCAAGGATCTTATAAGAAGCAAAAAGTCTCTCTCTAGCAAATAGCTCTAGAAGCAGCGTGCTTTCGTTCCTGGGACAAGTAGCCCTAATCTCATCTAAAATCGGCTTATAGAGTATGTGCGCTATGGGAGCAAAGATCGCTGCATACACTGCTTTAAGCCAAGAGCGCAAGAGATTTTTAAGCTGTCGTCCTATTTTCATAGTTTTCCTTTAAGATTCTAGTTGAAGCAAATGTGCAAATACCACGCCATCAATACCTTGCAAGGCACACTCCTCTATCTGGCTTGACCCACCAATAACACAAAGCACCTTAGAATCTAGCAAATACTCATCTGCTAGGGTTTGATACACCTTAGGACTAGAATCCACTAGCAAATACCTCGGCAAGAAATATGCCCCGCTAAGAAACTCCACCACATCATGCACCCTAATGGCAAAATCAATACCATTGACTTTGGCATAAGAGCATAGTGCAAACTCGCTATCATCGTGGAAGTCAAACCACGCTATTTGTTCAAATGGGCTAGAGCTTGCTTGCAAAGTGCGTAAAGATTCTAAATCTTTAGTGTAGATAAAGCGCGTGGGATAGATTAAATCGTGCAGTCCTATAATAATCATCACTACCCCTTCACTCTGGCAAGCAAGCTTTGGAGCAGTAGTATTGTCCACGGAATTTCACCGCCTCACTCATAGGTAAAAATACCCTGCAATGCGCACAGGCGATGAGATCTTGGCTTATATCATCTGACATAAGGTCTGGCTCTTTAACCTCTGCTTTACTAGGTGCTTTTGTGACACTAGTGATAAAATGCCCCACCCTTCTAGCGACAGATAGCACAAGCCACAGCAACGCCAAGCCAAGCAATAGCAACGCGATCACTCGAAGCATCATAATTCCTTATAGACATAGATTCTAGCATTATAGCGATATAGGGTTACTTTTGGGTCGCTGGCATTGAGAGCGATATGGTAGCTTTGCCCCCCTTTATAGAGCAAATATGCCCCATTATCTGCTATAAGCGACCTTGTAATAGCAAATATCTCGGTATTCGATAAGCTTGCACGCGAAGTGATGAGGCTAGCGCGCTGAGATAGACTAAGATCTTGTACGCGCGCATTTTCTACACAAATATTCTTAAGTCCTAGCCTATATGCCACAAAGCGCAAGAACGCCGCTCTCTTTTTCCTAGGCTCACATAAAGTAAAGTGCGATTGCTGACATAAAATGCCTAGCACAAGCGCGGGTAACCCGGCTCCAGAACCTATATCAAGACATTGATCAAAGGGCTTTATCACGCGCAATGGCAAGATAGAATCCACAATCTGCCTAAGCATATCTGCCATCGTACGCGTAGTACTGAGATTATGAGAAGTATTCCACTCAAGCAAGATTTTGGCATACATTTCTAACTGCGTGGCTACTTGTAAAGGATTAGTAGTAGTAAAGGTAGATTCTAGCCAATGCACCAGAGCTTGTAAATCAAAGCTACTAGAATCTAGCGCATAAGGCGTGAGATCAGTGGCACTCCCCAACATAGCTACACCCCCTAAAGGATTAGCATAGCATCACCATAGGAGTAGAATCGATACTCTTTAGCGATGGATTGCTCATAAATCTGCCGCCACTGCTCATAACCCACCATAGAAGCCACAAGCATTGTAAGCGTGGATTTGGGCAGGTGAAAATTAGTCAAAAGGTAATCCACATATCGTGGCTTATCACCTAAATGCAGAAAAATATCACATTGCGCGTGCAAATCAGCATAGGGCTTAGGGTGCGCTTCATAGAGCCTTGCAGCATACTCCACGCTTCTAAGCGCGCTTGTACCCACGCATAGGCGCGATTTGGCACACAAGAGTTTCTCGAGAGCTTGAGCTGTGATATGCAAGGATTCTGTATGCATTTTATGATTTCTAATATCAGGGACATTAACACTAGCAAATGTCCCAGCACCAATATGCAATGTCAAATACGCCACTTGCTCCTTTAGAGCTTCTAACATAGTAGAAGATAGGTGTAGCGATGCTGTTGGAGCGGCGATCGCGCCTGCTTGCGTAGCGAAGAGACTTTGATAGTCTTGCGCATCATTGTCATTAGAAGCTCTTTTGATATATGGAGGCAGTGGGATATGCCCTATCTCTTCAAGCATTGCTAGCACGGCTTCTTGACTTAGAAATCTCTGGCTAGATTCTATATCTTGCGTGAAAAAGCGCGTAACTCGGTGTCCATTATCTAGCAGTGCTACCACTTGCGCATAGAATCCAGCACACGCAAATACATCGCCAAGCTTGACTCTACCGCGGATTTGGCAGAGTGCTAGCGCGCCAGAATCTAGCGGACTTGCACAAGTGGAATCTAAGGTATTAGCACTTGAAAGTGTGCGTAGATCATCGCCAGTAGCAAAGCGGTGGAAAAATATCTCTCGTGCAGTTTGTGAGCCAAGTTTTTTACCATAGATTCTAGCTTTTAGCACGCGTGTGTTGTTTAGCGCGATAATACAGTCCTTAGGGATAAACTCCAGCAAATGCGCGAAAGTAGTATGTGTAATGTGCTCTTTGGTGCGATCATAGACAAGGAGCTTGGCAGCTTCTCTGGGATAGATTGGAGCGGTGGCGATAAGGTGCTTTGGCAAGGGGTAGTCATAGCTTGATAGGGCAAACATCACTAACGCTTAGAATCTAAATCACTAGAAACAGACTCGCTGCTAGATTCTGGTGATTTCTTGGCTGGATTGATAAACTTGGCGATGAGAATTGAGAGCCCATAGAGTAAAACAAGTGGGATAGCCATAAGTAGCTGTGAGAAGGGATCTGGAGGCGTGATAATAGCTGCGACCACAAAGATAATCACCACCGCGTATTTAAAAAACTTCTTCAAACTCTCATCAGTAATCATTCCAACCCTAGCCAAAAAATACGCCAGTACAGGCAACTCAAAAGCTATGCCAAAACCTAGCACCACACGGATAAAAAACCCCACATAGCTCTCCACGGAGATATTGGCTTCAAACATATCGTTTCCAAAAAGCAAAATATATTCAATCATAAATGGAAAGATGATAAAGTAGGCAAAAAGCGCACCAAGGATAAACATCGCCGTGCCAAAGCCCACAAATGGCAAAATGATCTTTTTTTCATTCTTATACAACCCCGGAGCGACAAAAAGCCAGAGTTGCCAGAAAATAATTGGCGTAGAAATTGTAAAAGCCACAAGAAAAGACAAGCTCATCGCAGAAAATATCCCCTCTAGTGGGGTAAGCTGCATTAGCGTGCCTTGCACCCTATCAGCAAACGCACTCTCAATAGGGAGTTTTACAATGGCAAAAATCTGCTTCCAAAATGCAAAACACACAATAAATGCAACAATCACGCTAACAAGTGCGATAATAAGTCTCTTACGCAAGTCCTGTATATGGGGCTTTAGCTCTTCAAACATTGGCTAGACCTTATTTGTAGCAGATTTAGTGGATCTGGTGCGCTTAGGCTTAGGAGTGGTAGAATCCAGCTTGCTTGGCATTTTGCTCGCTTGCTTGACAGGCTTCTTGGCTCTTTTATCGGATGCACTATTTTTTTTAATAGCCTTTGCTTGAGTCTTGAGCTTTTTGCTAGGGAGATTAGCTTGAGAAGCCTTAAGCGACTCTTGCGCTAAGCCAGAATCTAGCACACTAGATTCTAAGGAATATTGCTCACTATCGCCAACTTTTGTTGGTGGCAGTGCCTTATACTCACTAAATATCTCATCAATCTCTTGGAGTTGCATATCTTTAGTAATATTATCAACTTGGGAAGTGAAATGCTGATGGTAACTTATGGCTTCTTGCTGCAAGGCAGAGAGATTTAGCTCACTATCAATTGTCTGCTTAGTATCATGGATAGTCTTCTTCACCACCTTGAAAAATTTAGCCGCATCGACAATGGCTTGCGGAAGCTTATCAGGACCCAGAAAGATTATTGCCACAATGACAATAACCACTATTTCAAAAAACCCCATACCAAACATACAAAACCTTGAAAGAATCTATACAGACTTTCTCAACAAAACACTTAAGGACTTCGCCACAAGACTAAAAAACACAAACACACAACACACTAACACTCCAGCCAACACGCTCAAAAACAATAACTCTGTTACAAAATATGTAACATAAAGCGTAAGCACCGCCCCACCAATCCCAACGCCGACAAAAAGCCCGCTAAAAAAGTCGAGAATTGTAGGAAGGTGTTTGTGCAATTTAGTGCCCTTCTTCTTCCACTAGCACCGCACCAGCTAGATAAACATAAGTAAGGATCATAAAGACAAATGCCTGAAGTAATGCCATAAACGCCAGAATTGCAAAAGGTACAACAGGCACAAGCCAAGGCACAAGCATAAGCATAACTAGCAAAAACATATCATCACCCTTAATATTTCCAAAAAGACGGAAAGAAAGCGAGATAATACGAGAGAGATGAGAAATGATTTCAATGGGGAACATAAGCGGAGCTAACCACTTCACAGGACCCATAAAATGCGCGAAATAATGGATCACTCCTTGCGTGCGGATACCCTCAAAATGGTAATAGAAGAACACCACAAGAGCTAGCACGAGAGTAAAATCCCATGCCGCCGTAGGTGCTTCAAAGCCCGGAATCATACCAATAATGTTACAAAAAAACACATAAAACCCTATTGTCCCAGCAAGCGGGAAATATTTACGCGCCTTTTCTTCACCAATGACATCTTTTGCCATATAGAGCATACCGCTAATAGTTGCTTCATAGAGATTTTGCAAACCACTGGGGATAACTCGCATATTGCGCGTAGCAAGCTTTGCCATAAACACACACACAACCGCGCATAAAATCGTATAGAATGCCGTGATAAAATGGTGATCAGAATTGATCATTCCAGCGAATGTAAAGAGCCTATCTTCCATAGCAAGTCCTCGTCTTTTAAAGAGATTTGCCAAATTGTGCCGAAATTTTTCTCAATAATTTATTAAATTCACATTTTCTAAGACTCTAGAACTCTAAGCATCATTACCCACACCAAAGCTAGAATCTATAAGCGTTATAAAACCCACCGCTCGCGCTCACCCAAAACTAGCACAGACTCTATCAATTTATCAATATCGCCATCTAGCACGCCATCAGTATTGCTTGTAGTGCAATTGCTTCGCAAATCCTTTACCTGTTGGTAGGGGGCTAGAACATAGCTTCTTATTTGATGTCCCCATCCTATTTCACTTTTTTCCGCATTTACCACGCCTTCACTCTGCTTTAGCCGTTCTAGCTCATAGAGTTTGCTCTGCAGCATTTTCATAGCCGTCGCTTTATTTTTATGCTGACTTCTATCATTTTGACACTGCACGACTATACCTGTTGGAAAGTGTGTTATGCGGATAGCAGATTCTGTCTTATTCACATGCTGACCGCCCGCTCCACTAGTACGATAGGTATCAATGCGAATATCTTTATCTAAAATTTCTATATCTATATCTTCGCTGAGTTCGGGGCTTACCTGCACACTAGCAAAGCTTGTATGGCGTTTGGCATTAGCATCAAAGGGTGAGATTCTAACAAGTCTATGCACACCATTTTCACTTTTGGCATAGCCATAAGCATTTTCACCTTTAATGATAAATGCCACCCCTTTAATACCCGCTTCTTCGCCATCTTGATAGTCTAGTAGCTCCACTTTAAATCCCCGTCGCTCACTCCAGCGCAAATACATACGATAAAGCATAGAAGCCCAATCTTGGCTTTCTGTCCCTCCAGCCCCGGGCTGAATGGTAACAATGGCGTTTGAATAGTCAAACTCTCCACTTAGTATGACTTCAATCTCCACCTTTTGTATATGGTTTTTCAAAGATTCTACATTTTCAAACAACAGCTCCAAAGTGCTAGAATCCCCCTCACTCTGTGCTATCTCAAATAGCTCCTTTGCGTCATCTAGCTCGACTTTCATCTCTATGTAAGTACTTAAAATCCGCTCACATTTTCGCTTTTCCTTTGTGATTTCCCCAGCCCTCTTTACATCATTCCAAAACTCTTGGTGGGACTCTAGCTCATTAATCTCATCTAGTCGCTTTTGTAAGGAATCGGGTTTTAGAATCTTTGCTATATTTTGTGCTTTGTTTTGTAGTGTTTTTAACAACTCGCTATACTCATAAGAATCCATTATGTGCCTTTAGTGCAAATATCCAAGCATTGTAGCACGACTAGGCTTAATTACTAATCGCACTAAGAATCCACTTGGCTTATCATAAAAGTGCTTTTAAATATGATTGTAAGCAATAGACTTTAATTAGATCCTTGTAAAATATAGTTATTGCGCCATTTAGCAAAAACCCCTAGAATCTTATGGTTATATTTTTCCTAAGGATATACAAATGGATTCTACGCAGGGGTTCTTAGCGATTCTACACAAGAGCAAAAAGGACTTTTTCTCTTTCCCTATGATCATATTAAATATCGCGCCTATTGCACTTGGACTGGCAATATGGGGTGGGATACTCTATGCATTTTCTGATATTTTGATCACTTATGTCAAAGAGCTCTTGCCAGAATCTTGGCAGGCATATATCCAAGCTAACGGTAATATCCTAGCGCAAGGAGTTACTATTTCCTTATATGTGTTACTTGGATTTTGTGTAATTTTATTAGCACTTGTAGGCAATGTCTTTGTTAGCATTTTTTACACACCGCTTGCAGTCGCCTATATTCGTAAGCACCACTATCCACAAATATCAAAGCTCACAAGCTTGCCACTGACTGTTACCTTGCGACAGTTTACAAAAGCCTTTGTCCTGCTATGCGCACTATGTATGTTTTGCGTGCCAGTGCTATTTATCCCAATCATTGGTGGAGCAATAATGCTTGTGCCATTTTTTGTATTTTTCTATCAAACAATGCTTTTTGACATAGGGCACGAAGTACTAGGAGTAGAGCAATACGGCAAACTACAAGCAGCTAAACGCAAATATACAACCACCTTACTAACATATCTACTAGGACTTATACCAATTCTAAATTTTTTCACGCCGCTACTACAAGTGATTATCCTAAGCCACTACTGCTTCCATATTGCTATGCAAAGCAGTGTGACACACACATCTCCAGCGCCCTAGTACCGCTCTATAGCAATCACGCCACTACGCACAATTTCTTTAGGTTTAAAGCGTGACATAGCTTTAATAAGACTAGTGATCCTATGAGGCTTCTCTGTAGCTACGATAATGATATATTTTTCATTTGCATTGGCTATTTTGCCATTATAGGCGTGTGCCAAAGTCTCTATACTCGCTAGATCTTCTTCTATGCCAATTTTGATCAGCACGCTTTCTTTCTCTAAGAAATCATTATCATCGCTAACCTTTAGTACCGGAATAAGCTTATGTAATTGCTTAATAATCTGCTCAAGCACGCGCGCTTCACCCTCTGTAGCAATGGTAATCCTGGAGAGATCGCTATTTGGTATAGGAGCTACAGTGAGCGATTCTATATTATATCCCCTACCAGCAAAAAGCCCCGATATACGAGCCAACACACTATGTTCATTTACCACAACCACGCTAATAATCTTTCTTGCCATTTTTGTCCCTATTTAAGAATCATCTTATCCAGTGGAGCACCACCGGGTACCATAGGCAACACACTTTCATACCGATCCACCACTACATCAATCAAACATACCTGCCTGCTATCAAGCGCCTTTTGCATTATTGGGATAAAATCTTCTTTGCGCTCAATACGGAACCCTAACCCACCAAAGCTCTCAGCCAATGCGACAAAATTTGGCTGTAACGATAAATCTGTATGAGAGAATCTATTTTCATAGAAAAATGTCTGCCACTGACGCACCATACCCAAATAGTTATTATTAAGAATAACATTAATAACAGGGATTTTACTCTCCACGCAAGTGATCAACTCTTGAATATTCATCAAAATACTGCCATCACCTGTAATGTTGATAATATGCTTATCCATATTGGCAAAATACGCTCCCATAGCCGCTGGGAATCCAAAACCCATAGTTCCAAGCCCCCCACTAGTAAGAAACTCTCTAGGCTCACTAAAAGGATAAAATTGAGCCGCCCACATTTGATGTTGTCCAACATCTGTAGAGATGATCGCGCCACCATCTAAAAGCTCCCCTAAACGCTCAATAACCCATTGAGGTTTGATAGAATCTGTACTATCTTGGTAGCTTAATGGATGCAGATTTTGATAACCATTCAAATGCTCGCGCCACTGGTGAAACTCACTAGAATCTATCTGCGTAGCCACATCAAGCAACTCTTCGCAAACAGCACTCATATCCCCAACGATAGGATAATCCACTTCTATAATCTTGCCAATTGAGCTTGGATCAATGTCAATATGAGCAATCTTAGCATTCTTAGCAAACTCACTAACCTTACCTGTAACGCGATCATCAAAACGCGCGCCAAAACACAGTAACAAATCACATTCACACATCGCCATATTTGCCACATAAGTGCCGTGCATCCCAACCATACCAAGGTTATAAGTATCGTCAGCAGCAAGCACGCCTCGTGCCATCAATGTCTCCACGCTCGGCAGTCCAACCTTATGGACAAAATCACGCACCAGAGTGCTTGCATTACTCGCTATTGCACCACCACCTATATAACCCAAAGGCTTTTTTGACATTTTGATAGCTTCAATAAGTTTTTTGATTTGCCGCTGATTGGGCTTATAAGTCGGCTTATAGGTGCGCAGACTCACCTCGCTTGGATAGATGAATTCACCAGTATTTGCCGAAATATCTTTGGGAATATCTATCAATACCGGACCACATCGCCCACTTCTAGCAATATAAAATGCCTCTTTAATGATCCGTGGTAAATCTTTAATATCTTTTACAAGAAAATTGTGCTTTGTACAGGGGCGGGAAATGCCAACTGCATCAATCTCTTGAAACGCATCGGTGCCAATTTGAGCCACAGGCACTTGCCCACTAATCACCACAAGCGGAATAGAATCCATATAGGCTGTAGCTATACCTGTTACAGCATTAGTAAAACCAGGTCCAGAAGTAATGAGCGCCACCCCTACTTTACCACTGGCACGAGCATATCCATCAGCAGCGTGAATAGCGGCTTGCTCGTGTCGCGTAAGAATATGCCTAAATACGACTGCCTATACAGCTCGTCATAAATATTTAAAACAGCACCACCGGGATACCCAAAGATAATCTCCACACCCTCTAAATGTAGAGCCTCGATAAGCATTTGGGAGCCATTTAGTACACCACTCATAGTATCCCCCTACTCTATATAACACCATGGAAGATGTTTAATCGTTGTATTATTTCCTATTTAGACTGCGCTTCAAAAATAGCCTTAACTCCACCATTTTCACCATCTTTTTCAAACACAAGCTTACCTTCTTGAAGCATAAAACGCACAGAATTATCAGAGAATAGCTTAATAAGCGACTCTTCAAGCTCCATAGATTTCGGCTCACATAGCATTCTAGTCATACCAGAATTAGCACTTTGAAATTGATCGCCATTTATCTTATATGACCCAAAAAATGAGTTACAACCAGAATAGCCATTAAACTTATCCTTATCAATAGTGATCGACACATACCTATCGCTATGATTTGTATCAATAGGATTTCCACCATCATTTAAAGACACGAGATTCCAAGTATTATACAGATTCACAGAGTCATCTCCACAAGCCACAAACGCCAAAGCCAAAACACATACCCCTAAAGTTTTTTTCATATAATTTTCCCCGCTTTTCATACTAAGTTTCTGTAGGTTTTTTAGGATAGCAAAACCGATACCCCCTCCTACGCACTGTCTCTATTGTAGCAATATTAAGTGGCTTATCCATCTTCTGCCTAATTTGATTGATAGCTACTTCAATAACATTTGGAGTTACCAGCTCTGGCTCCTCCCAAATAGCATCAAGCAACTGCTCCTTTGACACAATTTGATCGCGGTGGCGAGCTAAGTGCGTTAGCACTTCAAATGGCTTACCTTTAACTTCAATCTCCTTGCCCTTGTAGGTGATCTTTTCTTCATCTGGATTGATCACAAGATCATCAATCTCAATCGTACTAGACCCCCAGAATCTCAGGCGGGCTTCAATGCGAGCAAGCAATACCGAAAATTCAAAGGGCTTTGCGACAAAATCATCAGCACCACTCTTAAACGCCAAAATCTCTAGGTCTGTTTTTGGCTTGTGAGCCAGCACAATAACAGGCACTCTAGGAGATTTTGCTTTCACCTCTGCAATCAAATCCAAACCATTTCCATCGGGTAGTTTGATACCAGCAAGCACTAAATCATAGTTGCGGATATTGACATAATACGAGCCATCCTTCATACTTTCTGCTATGTCTGTTTGATATCCGCTCGCATTAAGCTCATCACTGATCTTCTTGCTTAAAGTCGCATCATCTTCAACCACTAGAATACGCATATTTCCTTCCTTCAAAAGCTTTTTCTTTGGAATCTTGAGTATGTTGTGTGTGGCATACCAAGAAATGCTAAAGTTGGATTATAACACAAAATACCGATGATTTTCAGCTATTTCTTATAATTTTTTTATTGTAGTTAAAGCATTATATAACTACGCATACGCGCAAAACTTAGAATCCTGATGGTGGTGTAGCAAATCACTCCAATCCACAAACTAGCCACTTGCGCCTTAACCAAATGCCCACCATCATCTATGTTTATGCTATACATTATCTATACTTCCATAAACTTTTTGTAAAAATTATGTAAATATTTACTTTTGTATTCCATAATTCCAACCAGCCGGACGGCCAATGTCCGGCTGAACGCATTCTTGAGAGTGTCTTTTACATTATCTTGGTTTTATGCGTTGCTCTCCTTTTTGTTTATTTAACTCCTTATCACCTTGCGCTCCCCCTGGCGACAAGGTGGTCCTATCTGCAATACCAACTGTCTTAGACACAACACCTAAAATCTATAGGTAATTCACGAGCGACATTTGATTAATTCTGCTTGTGGAGTTCATCACAGCACTTAGATTTGTTGTAATATTGGAAAACTTATTGTAAGTGTCGGCAATATCTGTGCCGATATTTTGCCCCTTAAGCCCCTCAATCTGTGTCCTCAAAATCTCGTGGCGGCGTATGACATTTTCAAAGGTTTTGCCGTGCGAGCCATTAAGGGCGATAATTTTTTCTATATGGTCGCTTAAGTGATCAAAAGCCGTTATACCATTTTGCACCCCTTTATTGCGCATAATGGCACCATAAGTGTCTTTCGCCCCGGCGCGATATATGCCCTTGCGCACCGCTTCGATAATTTCATCAATTTCTTTGAAAAAATTAATTTCTGGCGTATCAATTACTAGTGCATTATTGGCATTAAGACGCAAGGAGTTTGTATTACGCTTAAGCCTATCTTGCGAGAAGTCATTGGTGCTTGCGTCATAAAACATCACATTCATTCGTGTAACAGAACGCATTTTATCTTGAATTTGGATCCTCCCATCTGGAGTCATCACTACATCAAACATTCCTTTAGCATCGGCGAGCAGCTGAACATACGCATCTTTAGTCGCCTGTAAGACACCGCCATTTGGTGGCTCAACTGCCTTATAAGAATCATTATCTTGATTGCTATAATTTAGTGCTATGCTTATGGCGTCCATAAGCTGGCGATATGTTACATCATCAGGCTTTGTAATACTTACTCCTGGGGGGTCATCAATAGGATTAAATAATGGGATAGTATAATCCTGCCCATCTCTAAGATTTGGCAGTAGCATATATGCCCCTGCTTGATCAAACACAATACGTGCCTCCACTTGCATACCATTCATATCATTAACTTTTAGCAAATATGACTGCCCCTCTATACTTGCCCCCACAACATCACTAAGTCTTGTTTCGCCATTTGCATAGCCACTGCCATTGGCTAGAACTTGAGAAACACTAGAAGTAATCTTTGAGCCTTCAACCTGAAAAAATGTGCGATCATACTCATTGGCATAATCCGTGGATATACCATCAGTTTGCGCACCAAACTCATCGAGTGTTGTTAGAGCAATGGAGAATCCATGCTCACCATTAAAAGGTGGATCTTGAAAGTCGTGATCCTGATTGGCTACATTATTATCAATAACAATCAAGCGCCCTTTAGTAATTGTTACATCTATATTGCCACCAAAATGCTCTTTAATAGCCCGAGCAAGATCCCTTGCAGTAGCATCCTTAATATCAAAATATAAGAAATCTAGTGGCTCTTTTCCCTCTCCTGTATCAATCTTACCATCTGGCGTATTTGGACGCATACCACTAATGAGTAAAGTAGAGACATTGGGTGGGAAAAGGTCTTCAAGCCTTGTAGTCATCTCCGCAGCTTTATTGTCCCTAGTGATGAAAGCAGTAGGTAACTCTACTTTGCGAAAGTCACTCCGATCCGTTACCCCCACAGCCGTCGATACTGCTCTATCAGTAAGAAACGCACTTTGGTTATAAGCTGTAACGCGTGCGCCATTAGTAATTAACTCATCAATATTATCAACATTCATATCGCTTGATATCATATGAAAATCTATCCCTGACTTCCCCGGCTCTAAATCTTTAATCTCAATCTGTCCCCACTGATTAAGCGTAACCTCTACAACCTTATTTAACGCAGTGTTGCCAAACTCCTTACCAATGCGATCGAGCAAGTCCTGTACTTTTGTCGCACGCCCATCATTGGAAAACCCTTTATCTAAAGAAAACTTAGACTTAAATACCGACCCGTCGGAACGCACACCACGCAAGTAAAAATACTCTGGCGCATCATTGCTTGGGTCACTATCATCATCACCAATTAAATCACGCAAGGTATCGCTGGCTTTAATATATACTTCTTCAGAAAGATTGCTGCGATTAGAGCTATCCATAATGCCCGGATGCAACTTAGATTGATTAAGCATTTTTAAGTTCGTGGTGATAATGCGCTGCTTGTCGCTATCCCTACCAAAGAATAGCTCCTGCCCAGTTACATTATATGGCACAAGATTATGTGAGCTTACTAGGACTTTGAGCTTTTCGTCATTGCCATAATAATTGCCATCTTCATCAAATGGCGGGTGATCCACCCTACTGCCACCAAAGATAAAATTCCCGCCAATAGAAGTGTTTGCCAAGCTTAGAAAGTGCTTTTTTAAAGCCTCCATATCATTGGCGATGGCTTCTCGCGAAGATGAAGAGTGTATATCATTTGCCGCGTGGATTAGCTTTGTTTTAAACTGCACCATTGTTTCTGATAAATCTGACAAAGTTTTATCAGTATTAAGCGTAGCGGTTTGGGCGTGTTCAGAGACATCAATCCCTTGGACTAGGTTATTGATCTCATTTTCAAAGCGGAGATTTTGATTATAGACACTCGCATCTTGGTAACCATATTGGATTTTTAGCCCAGAAGCAATCTGAGTGTTCTTATCATTAAGCTTGTTTTGCAAGGTATTTTGATGGTGATTCATTTGGTTGTATTTTGTCCCAAATGTGATACGCATACACTTCTTTCCTTATTATAGAATCTAAACTAGCCCACCGCCCCAAATCCTCACATTATAGCAAAATGTAAGCAAAAAAAGTGCCACTTTAGATTCTAACTCTCACTACTCCCGCGCCTGCGTAAGAATCTTTATGTAGTCTTTATAAATTTGTTTAGCATTAGGCAGGATTTTGTCATTTACCTTTCGCAGCGGATAGATTCTAAAGTTTTTCCCGTTTTCGTGGTGTGTATAGATCAGCTCCGCGCGCACATCGCTTAAAGATACTCTAGGCACAAACTCTCTCTCTGTATTTTGCTTAGCAAGGAGAGCTTCACGCTTTTTTGTGTCAAATAGGTGTATCCGCACAGAAGTAAGCATACCCACACGCTTATTTATGCCCTTTTGCGCGGAGATAAGATTCCCGTGAGAGTAGATTACAAGCGTATTGCCAATTTTCTCAATAGGCTGGATTACATGAGGGTGATTGCCTATGACAATATCCACCCCAAGACTTGCTAAAAATGCTGCAAGCTCTCTTTGTTCCTTGCTTGGAGTAAAGTCATACTCTATACCCCAATGCATCGACACAAGTAGCAAATCCACCTTATCTCGCAGTGCTTTTATATCTTGTGCAAGCATTTCCTTGTTATATACATTAACAAGATATTCCTTACCCTTTGGGATAGGAATACCATTAGTCCCATAAGTATAAGCAAGGAGTGTGTAGCTAATGCCATTTTTCTCATAGATTCTAGGCTTTGCCCTATCTTCTTGGCTCACATAGCTTCCTGCAATAGCAATCGTTCGCGCCTTCTCCTGCTTATGCCAATACTCAAGCATAGCGCGCACACCCTTTTCGCCTTTATCTAGCGTATGGTTGTTTGCCAAAGAGATTAAATTAAAGCCTAGCTTTAGCATACAATCTCCAAATTCCTGTGGAGAATTAAAAGATGGATAACTACTAAGCCCAAGCTCTACACCACCTAAAATGGTCTCTTGATTATAAAAGGCTAAGTCATAGCGCGCAACAAGCGGTGCGATAGGAGCAAACATCGGAGCAAAATCATAAATGATCTTGCTAGATTCTAGCTTTTGCGCATCGTTATAGACTGGTGTGTGCAAAAGCGCGTCCCCTGCCATCACAAGCGACAAAGAATGTGCGCGTGTAAAAAGTCGCTTTACTATTGGCTGCTTGGCTTCTTGGCTAGCTACGCTAGATTCTAGCGGGTAGCCACAAAGCACGCCACACGCGAGAATACATAACCAAAAGATGCGTAGATTCTGCCACATTTACTTACCCTCTAGTCTAGTCAAAGTAGAATCTATAACCCCATTTTGCCCGGATTTAGAATGTTATTTGGATCAAATGCTTGCTTAATTGCCCTAAATAAGCCCATCTCTTCTTGTGTAAAAGCTAGGTGCATAAATGGAGCCTTTGAAAGTCCTATGCCGTGCTCACCACTAAGTGTACCCTCTAGCTCCACAGCAATAGCAAAAATTTCTTCAATACACGCATAGCCACGCGCAAGCTCATCTTTATCTTCTGGGTTTGGTACCATCACATTTGTATGCACATTTCCATCGCCTGTATGCCCAAAACAAGGGATCTTAAAGCCATATTTCTTGCTCATTTCTTGGATTCTAGCAAGCAACTCTGGCAAGCGAGAGCGCGGCACTGTGATATCCTCATTGAGCTTCTTCCTCCCATAAATTGTAATGCTTTGACTCGCATTTCTTCTAGCAAACCACAGATCTTCTTCTTCCCTAGAATCCTTGGCTACGACAAACTTCGTGCAACCATTTTCCATAAAGCGCGCTTGGAGCTGGTTAAGGTCATATTCTAGTGCTTCTGGCAAATCCCCATCTACTTGTGTAATCAAAATCGCACCCGCATCTTTTGGCAACCCCTTATGGAACCGCTCTTCTACAGCTTGGATTGAGAGCTGGTCTAAAAACTCCATAGCCACAGGTGTGATACCGCTTGCCATACTCTTATACACTGCATTCATTGCATCTTCAATGCTTGCAAACACTCCCATAGCCGAACGCTTGTATTTGGGCTTGGGGATAAGTTTTAGCGTAAGCTCTGTGATAACCGCCAATGTGCCCTCACTGGCAATTAAGATTCCAGCGATATTGTAGCCTGCGACATCTTTAATAGTCTTTTTTCCTGCACGGATAATATCGCCATTGGGTAGCACTGCACGCAAGGCAAGCACATAATCTTTGGTAATGCCATATTTCGCTGCGCGCATTCCCCCAGCATTTTCGCTCACATTGCCCCCCAATGTGCTGTAATCTTGACTCGCAGGATCTGGCGGATAGAAAAGCCCTCTTTTTTCCACTGCATTTTGAAAGATCTTATTTACCACACCGGGCTGCACTCTAGCAATGAGATTTTTCTCATCAATCTCTAATATTGTGTTAAAGTGCTTTTCTAAGCTCAATACAACGCCACCATTACTTGGAAGAGCTCCACCTGTGAAGCCACTCCCAGCACCTCTGGGCACAATGGCAATTTTATGAGTATTGCAGTAGCGCAAAATCGCGCTCACATCGGCTTCATCACGCGGATAAACAATCGCATCTGGCTCGTATCTCTCCCTTGTCGCATCATAACAATAAGCAAGCAAATGTGCCTTATCTGTGTGGCAATTATCTTCACCGATAATCTGTGTCAAAGCCCGTATATGTGTGGATTCTAGCATAGTAACTCCTTGCTACTTTTCTTCGCCTTCTTCATATTCATCGTCTCCACAAAGAAACTCTCTAATATACTGATCCCCTGTTGCATATAGTTATCTGTAACAGGCAAATGTCCGTAATAATTTCTGCCCATTGCCACCATTCTAGTAGCCACCAAATCAATAAACCCATCGTAATCTTTTTTAATTTCTTTCAAACAATCACTGCAATTTACTAGCTCTATCGCCGACTCTACAAAAGCTTCGTATTGCTCTCTTGTGGTTTTTGTTTTCACTCCGCATTCCCTATCGTTAGTTACTAGGCTTTTTAAAGGTTTTTCCTTGCGCAATAAGCGTATCATAATAGTGGAAATACTGCTTGGAACGCTTTTTTCTCAATGTAGCATCAAGAGAACCACTAGAAGCATGCTGTACCCTAGAGAAAAACGGCGCGACTATCTTTTCCTCATCGATATCGCTAGTGGGAAACTCTTTCCTCTCCAAAACCACTAAGCTTTGGCAATCAAGCACATTAAGTGATTGCGTCGCTACAACAAACAAAAGCCCTATATTATAGACTCTACATACTTTGTTCAAATAAGCAGGCTTAGGGTCAAACCCACCTATATCAAACAGATACCCGACCACCACATCAGAATTTAAAAACTCTATATGGGCATAGGCACTGCGCACCTGCTCATAAGATTCTAGTGTGGGAGCTATAATGAAAGCTTGGTTATTAAGTGTGCGAAAATAAACTTCATCGCCGACATCTGGGATATTTGTAGGAGATGGAAGATACTTTTGCTCCAGCACCATATCTTCTTGCAATGCTGCAAATGCCACACCAGAATCTATTCTAACAACCACAACTTCTGCAATCACACTTGCATAATTACTATCAAACCTATGCCAAACAAGCCCACTCTCGCCTACCTTTAAATCCATAGCAGGGAGCTGCACAAGCTTTGTCTGTTTATCAACAGATTGGATACTAAGTTTTAGTGGATTTTGAAGCGAATGCCCATAACCCCACAAACAGCCAATAATCATTACGCAAGCAACATATCTCACACTAATCCTTAAAATTTAATCTTCACACCCTACCAAAGCCACTATGACTGATACTGATCGAAAAAGTAGTTAATAGCAAAGCCCAGCGCCGGAGTTTTATGATAGCTCTCATCTCTAATAAAAGCTAGGGCGCAATCACGCTTCAAATAAAGCACTTCAATCTTCTCATCATCAATCCCGCCCCCAAGTGCACGCTTATCATCTTTAGATACCTTGGCAAAAAATATCGTCTGTCTAGCACCACTAATCCCAACCGCTGTATAAAAAGTCGTAATTTTCTCCAAGCGATCAACACTAATCTCATAACCACACTCTTCAAACACTTCTTCTGTGGCAATCTCTTCTAAAGTCTTTTTAGACTTATCTACAAGCCCAGCACAAAGCTCATAAATATAACCATCATTGTTACGCATAAATACCGCAGGACGAAACTGCTTAACAATCACAAATGCATCAAGATCGATTTCATAAAGCATAATCGAAACGCTATCGTGCGAGTGAATAATGTCCCAGCTTTTCTCTATGCCATCTTGCTTATAAAATAAACGCACAGGCTTAATGAAGCGAGAGTCCTTGCAAGAATCCTGTCGCAAATCTGCAATCTTGGGCGTAGGAAGCGGGGAAGAGAGAAAATACTTTTTCATAGTTACTCCTTAGCAAAAAGATAAAATGGTTGCGCGCTAAAATCACTCGCCTGCAAGGCAGAATCTATGACTTGTTGATGTCCTTGTGCCACAGATAAAAACTCTTTCTTTTCCTTACCGCTAAGCTCACTTTTGGCTGTGCGGATTCTGCCTAGAGGGTTGATTGGCTGGTTGAATTTATAAACACCAAAATGCAAATGCGGTCCTGTGCTCATACCCGTGCTACCTACCCTACCTATGATTGTGCCAGACTTTACATAAACACCCAAGCGTGTATGAATGGTCTGCATATGTGCGTATAGGGTTTTTAGCCCACCTTCGTGAGCGATCTCCACCACCTTGCCATAGCCACCCCTAACCCCAGCAAACACAACTTTCCCGGATGCTGCAGCACGGATAGGTGTCCCAGCTTTAGCGACATAATCCACACCATAATGAGGGCGAACGATCTTTAAAATAGGGTGCTTTCTGCCGTGTGAGAATCTAGAAGAAATACGCGTGTATTGTACAGGCACTTCTAGCGTGAAGCCAGCCATTTCCTTTGCATTGTTATCATAGTAATGTCCATTTGTGTGTAAGAATACGAAATTCTGCTTTTTAGCTGTCTCAATCATACCTGCTTGAATATTTGGAATCCCAAATGGTTTGCCCAAGCGGTAGTCTCGATCAAACACAATAGCCAATCTATCACCAACATGCATCGTACGAGATGCGACACTCTTGCGATAAATATTGGAAAACTCCGAAGCAAGCAAAATATCCGCGGTTGCATTCATAATATCCTGATACGGGGAATTTTGCACAGATACCACAAGAGTTTGACTCTTAGCAAACGTAATAATGGGAATAAAATCTAATTTATAAGCATCCTTTGTCTTATGGATATGCATTTGCACACTATCACTAATAGGAATAAGCGCGTGAAGCAAGTCGCCAGAATCATTGCGTAAGGTATAGTAAATTGCATTGGCTTTCACTTCTGCGGTTAGCTCTTTATCTTGTGGCGAAAGATTATAATACAACTTCAAAGGTATGAGATTTTGCTCAAAAAATCCAAGCAAAGTCAAGCCGCTACACCAGCTCAACCGCTCGCCAACTGCCCCATACCCAGACTGAACGCCACACATACATAGTAAACACGATACCACAAGCTTTCTAGCACAAGCCTTTTGAAAAGCCACCGCATACCCTTTCATTATATCCGTAAGACAAATCATCAAAATCCTTAACACAAAACACTCTTTTTGCCGATATACTCATTGCATTTAAGCGAATCCATTGGATAGCCGCAGCTGACACTCGACTAAAAAGCCGCAATTATAATGAATTTTTGTGAAATCTTGAAATATTTTGGTGATGTTTATTATATAATGCCCCTTGTGCAAGCGATCTTAAACACTAGCACAAGGGGTTGTGTTTTTTAAGAGGTGTTGATATGGATATGAAAACTTGGATATTTCCCACCATTTGCTTCATATTTTTTTGCTATGCGATGGTGTTTATTGGCATTTTTACCTACCATATTAACCCAAATGTTTCTTTGTTCCACAGTGGTCAAAGTTATAAGAAAGACGCCACAAGTGTTGAAAGTTTCCAAAAAGAGCTAAATAAAGCTATAAAATAGCTTGAGAAATGCTAAAATTCTCAAGTAAAAGGTCGATACTGACCCATAAGTAGTAATAAGGAGCGGAAGATGATTAGTTCGATTAACTCAAATATCGTAGCAGCTAGCTCTAGCACACAAGCACATAGAGATGATGAAAACAGGATTCTAGCTCGCAAAAGCAAGGATATTGAAGAAGTTACAGAGCAAAATAGAGTCGCACAGATCAAAGAAGCTATTGAAAAACACGATTATAAAATCGATCTACGTAAAACTTCAGAAAAAATGGCACTAGATTTGCTTAATGTCTAAAAACCCGTCTTGCTTCTCCTTTGCCGCATGGCTTAGGCTTGGCGCGGGTAGCGAAGGATTAAGCAATGCTGATTCAATACTTGCACGGTGCCATACAAGACTTAAACACTCTCATATCCTATACTAAACTCGACATAGAAGCCATTAAACGCGCTGATCACGATGAAATATTTGCACGAAATGTCAAAAAAGACGCGCTGATTAAGGAGTTTGAAGTCAAAAAAGCCCTACTAGACCAAGAAGTACGTGCATGTATGGAAAAAGAACCACAAAAAAATATGGCAGAAATCATCGGGCAAGAAGCAGTGGATTTGTTTGGAGTAATGCGAGAATCTCTCAATGAACTCAAAAAAGTGAATAGCGACTACGCGCGTATGGTGTTTGCTGTATCAGAGTTTTTCACTTCACTTATGGATAAACTCATACCAAAGGACCTACCAGCATATGGTGAAAACAAGCGCATAACTGCCCCCAAGCACACAAGCTTTCTACAAATACAAGCATAAAGAGTAAGGTATGGGCGGTATTCTCACCTCATTAAACACTTCTTACACAGGCTTGCAAGCTCACCAAGTTATGGTGGATACCACAAGTAATAATATTTCTAATGCAAGTGATGAATTTTATAGCCGAAAGCGTGTTATTGCGCAGCCTGAAAAGTCGCTTGTTATGCATCAAGGGCTTATTATGGGTAGGGGTGTTGATGTCCAAGCTATACGCAGAATCCACGATGATTTTGTGTTTGATCGCTACACAAAAGCTGGGTCAGAAACGGCATTTTTTCAAAATAGCTTTGATACCTTGCGGGAAATCTCAGCCCATTTCCCAGATGTCGATGGAGTTGGGATTTTCAATGACTTAAGCACATACTTTAACGCGTGGAAAGATCTCTCCAAAAATCCAAAAGATGCAGCACAAAAGCAAGTACTCGCCGAAGCCACACAGGTTTTAACAAGAAACATTAGAGATACGAGACTAAAACTCACTGCCATACAAAGACAAGCAAGTGAGAATTTAGAAACACTTGTAAAAGAAGCAAATCGACTAGGGTTTGAAATTGCGCATCTTAATCAAAAGATAGGTGAAATGGAAGATGCCAAACAATACAAACAGGCAAATGAACTGCGTGATAGACGCGATGAGTATGAATATCATATGATTGAAATCATCGGTGGTAGAGTGTTTAAAGGGCATTTAAAAACAGATTCTCAAACCTCGCCTAGAAATGCAGACTTTGATGAAAACTATGTAATGAATGTCGCACAGGGATTTAATATCGTAGATGGCTACACATTCCACCCACTGACCTTGGAGAAAGAAAATAACGCCGAGCATCTAAACCGCGTCTATTACCGCACTTATGACTTTAAAGATGTGGATATTACAGATAAAATGAATGAAGGCAAGGCAGGCTCGCTAATCAATCTCTACAACACAGGTTACAATGGGACAAAAGTCGGACATATTCAGCGTTATATTGACTTGCTTGATACCTTTGCCCAAGGATTTATGGAGGCTACAAATGCTATCTATGCGCAATCAGCAGCACACTCGCTCATCGGTTCAGAAGTAACTTTCCAGCGCAATCAGGCTCTCAAAGATTCTGGATATAACTTTAAAAACGGCTCTTTTGACCTTATAGTCTACAACACCAATGGACAAGTGATCACTAGTAGGAAAATCCATATCGATAATGTAACGACTATGCATGATATTGTGCGACAAATCAACACAAATAGCGATGACAATAATGACAACAATGACACGAATGACTTTGATGATTTTTTCCGTGCGCATTTTGATCCAGTGGTCAAAAAGTTTATCGTAGAAGCCAAGCGACCATCAGATGGATTCTATGTAGGCATTAAGGATAATGGCACAAATTTCACAGGAGCAATGGGAATTAATAAATTTCTCCAAGGAGATAGCGCAAAAGATATCCACCTAAACAAAGAGTATGAAAAAGACCCCACCTATATCCGTCCGTGGCTTACACCGATTAATGGAAATTTCGATGTGGCAAATATGATGCAGCAGCTCCAATATGATAAGGTAGATTTCTACAACAAGCGTACTAAAATCAACTCCACAATGAAAATTAGCGAGTTTTATCAATATGCTGCTGGGCGTGTAGCTACCGATACAGAAGAAGCACAACGCACCCTAGATACCAAAAAGTCTGTCTATGAAGCCACCAAGAAAGAGCATTTATCAATTACGCAAGTAAGCATTGATGAAGAAATGGTGGATCTTATTAAGTTTCAAGGCGGTTATGCAGCAAATGCTAAGGTAATTACAACAATCGACAGAATGATAGAAACACTTCTTGGAATCAAGCAGTAGTGGGACTCTCCACCAAAACAGGCTAGATTCCTAGCCATTGCGTAAGCGCAATGGCTAGGAAGGAGATTTATGAAAGCTGAGCATTCACCATCCAAATAGCCTTTTCAAGCTCCGCTAGCTTATCATCACAATACGAAGCTGTGACCCTATCATCATCTTTGTCAGCAAGCTTTGCGAGACTCTCAAAATCTTCGTGCAAGCGATTGTAGATCTTAAGCACTTCTTTTAGAATCTCTTTTGAAGTGAAAGTTGTTTTTGTTTCTTCTTTGACCCTAGAGATTTTAACTGCCTCAGCAAGTGTTACTACAGGAGTGCCATCAAGCTGGATAATGCGTTCTGCTAGATCATCAAACATATCAGCAAAACTTTCATAAATCTCTTCTAGTGCCTTATGCACCTGTGCAAAATCGCTACCTCTAACATTCCAATGAAAATTATGCACTTTCATATAAAGCACAATGCTATCAGCTTGCAAATTCCGTAGATTTTCAACAATTTTATCTGCCTTTTTCTTCTCTTTCATTACCTGCTCCTTAAAGTGTGAGATGTCCTATTCTACTCTCAAAAAGTAATATTTTTATAAAATTTATTATTTATTTAATCATTACACCACTTGATTACACATATCACTTATAAGCTTCTACTATAATACGACTTTTACCAAGGATATATTTATGGGCGATACACTTCACCGCCTATACATTGGGCATCAAACTATCTGACATAGTATTGGAGTGCTTATAGTCGTATTTGCAAGCACCGTTCTCACAGGATTTATACCCTTTATCATATTTCGCAAAAGAGCTATACCAAAGTCTCTCATCACCTTAATTTGAAGTACTGCCACCTGCGATGATAGGTATGCTACTTGTCTATTGCTTGCTTCTGTGGATATTGTGCATATGCCTTTTGGGCTTAATGAATTATGCGGACTTATCCTGACAGTATTTATCTATATTCTTACCAAAGTTAGCGTGCTAGCCGTCATAGGTGGAACAATCGGTTATGTACAATCGTACAAACACATATACTCCACAATCTCCTAGTCACTATTTAAAGCCTTGGACAAGCGATCCTATTAGTAAGTTAAACCCATCAACTAGCACGAATACTAGAATCTTAAAAGGCAGTGAAACCATCACCGGTGGCACCATCATCATACCCATCGCCATAAGGATTGAGCTTACCACCATATCAATCACCAAAAATGGCAAATAAAGTAGAAACCCTATCATAAACGCTGTTTTTAGCTCGCTAATCATAAAAGCAGGTATCGCAATAGTGATGGGTACATCAGCTGTTGTTTGCGGATTAGGCAAACCTCTAATGCGATAGAACAATGCTAAATCTTTCTCACGCGTGTTTTTTAACATAAACTTCTTAAATGGCTCGATGGATCGTTCATAGGCTTCTTCATAGCTAATTTTCTCTTCCACATAGGGCTTTATCCCTGCCTGCCAAGCTTCCTTCCCAATTGGCTCCATAATAAAAAATGTCAAAACTAACGCCAAAGACACTAAAATCTGTGTGGGTGGGGATTGCTGCGTGCCAAGCGCTGTGCGCAAAAATGAAAATACGATAATAAGTCGCATAAAACTTGTCATCACAAGCACAAGAGAAGGTGCTAGGATCAGCAGTGTCAAAACCACTACAACATTAAGAGAAGTTACAAGCTGCTGTGGAGTATCCGGTGCGCTTAAAGAGAGATTAACTGTGGGGATAGTGGGAGCAGCACTCGCGCTAACAACACTTACAATCGCTATAAAACAAACAGCCCACAAACACCGATAGATTCTAGTCGTAGAATCTATCATTTCTCACTCACAATGCGCATAGTGTTATTTTCATGCACGACATAAAGAATCTTTTGTGCGCTAGAAGTATAGTTTAGCTTGCCATTTTTATAGGCACGATAGTCTTGCGCAAAGCTAATGCGAAACATCTGCCTATGCTCTTCATTAGGATATGGGACGACACTAATATTGCTAAATTTTATGATCTTATCTTCTTTTTTGGCAAACACTTGACGCTTATAATTGGCAAAGGCATTAAACTTCATACCATCTGGGCGTGAAAAATCCTTAGAGTAAAAAGACAGATACTTGTCCAAATCATTAGCGATCCACGATGCCCGCCACGCATAAAGCTGGGACAACAGCAGAGCTATCTCATCTTTGGTAGGCTTGTGGATATTTTGCTCATAGGAGATTAGCAATGCCACTTTATAATCCACCATTTTGCCAAAATCGCTTAAGACATTATTCTCAATAGCAATACAACCCTTTGTATTAAGCTCTTCCCTATTGCCATCAAGTGGGAGTCCGTGGATCCAAATTCCGTGTCCTGTTTTCTTAAGCGATTTATCGTAATTATTTGGATAGTCAGTAGCATACGCCAAAGGTCCATAATATGGTGGTAGTCTTGTAAGTTTGTCTGTGAAGTCATACACCCCAAGTGGCGTAGTCAAATCCCCAGATAAACGCTTATCGCCCTTACCTTTACCAACAAGTGCTGGGAGCTCTTTAATCAAGGTGAGTTGCCCTCTTGGCGATATGGTATAGAGTGCAAGATTTGGTATACTCTTATCAGAAACAAACAGATACTTATACCCCTCAAAATACCCAAAATCCGTATTTCTACCCTGCAAGACACTAAGCCAAAAGTCTTTTTTCTGTAAATAGCTCTCTAAAATCTGTGTAACTTTCTCTGTATCGCCACTGCGATAGGTTTGGATAATCCTAGCCGTATCGGCATCAAAACCCTGCAAGACACTAAAGCCAAAAAGCACCATCGCAAAGTGCCGCATATTCATACGCTTCCTTTCAAACTCGCCTTATTTGCTTTGTTGTAGCTCGAAATTATACCCAAAACTCTTAAGATTATTCTTGTTTTTTGCCCACTCCCTATCGACAATCACCTGCAAACGCAAGAATACTTGCTCGCCTAAAATCCTCTCAATATTAGCGCGCGCACTAGAGCCTATGCGCTTAATCGTAGTGCCATTTTGCCCAACAATAATGCGCTTTTGCGATGGCTTTAGCACATAGATATTGGCATAAATGTGCGTAATATGTGTAGGGCTAGATTCTAGTAGAATAGCAGATAAGGCACTAGAATCTAGAGTCGCTTTAGATTCTAGTGCCTTGTGGTGTTTTGTAGGGGCGTGGAAAAAGTCTGTTACAATCACATCACTCTCATAAGGGATCTCATCACTTAAATTTTCAAAAATACTTTGACGCACCATTTCCTTAGCAATTTCGCGCATTGTGTGGGTTGTTATATCTTCTTCATCAAAAAGCGCAGAAGAGTGTGGCAGTAGCTTGGCTATAGATTCTAGTAACACATTGATATTATGTGATTTTTTCACGCTAATGGGGATGAGTGCGCTAAATTTATCGCTAAATCTTGTATATTTTTCAAGCACTTCTAGCAGCTTTGCAGGTGGAAGCATATCGGTTTTGTTAATAGCAAGAATATGCTTACGATGTAAATCTTGTTCATAGAATAGCTCTAAAAACTCTTCATACTGCCTAGTATCATCAAAAGCTGATGCCATAAACACGCACACATCACAATCTCGTATGGTCTTTAGCGCAGCTTCTAGCATAAATTGATTTAAAAGCTTCTCGCGCTTATGTAGTCCGGGCGTATCGACAAATATCATCTGGCAAGCAATATTATCCCTTGTTGTGTGGGGGATAATAAAATGCATAGTATTGCGCGTAGCATTAGCCTTATGTGAGATTAGAGCTAAATGCTCCCCGGCAAGCAAATTTAGCAAACTAGATTTCCCAGTATTAGGTCGCCCCACTAAGCCGACAAACCCAGCACGAGTAATGTTAGATTCCAATTTCTGTGTAGCTTCTGTGCTAGAATCCACTTTTTTGATTCTAGCGTGCAAGGGGTCTTTCATAGAATGTAGCGTGACATATCAGTATTACCCACCACATCGCCTAGCTTTTGTTCCACAAGCTCTTTGGTGATAGTAGCCCTACCCCCAGCATACTCCTGAGCGCTAAAGCTTATATCTTCCAACACACGCTCTATAATCGTGTGCAATCTCCTTGCGCCAATGTCTTCTGTCTTTTGATTTGCCACATAAGCAAAATGCGCTAATGCACGCAAAGCTTCTTCCTCAAATACCAGCTCCACATCCTCTACACTAAGTAGGTGAATATATTGGGCGATAAGAGAATTGCGCGTTTGCGTAAGAATTGCATACATCGCTTCTTCACTCAAGCCATCTAGCTCTACGCGGATAGGAAATCGCCCTTGGAGTTCTGGGATAAGATCGCTTGGCTTACTTAAGTGAAATGCCCCTGCTGCGACAAAGAGTATATAATCTGTGCGTATCGTGCCATATTTTGTACTAATTGCGCTACCTTCAATGATTGGGAGCAAATCGCGCTGCACACCCTCTTTGCTAGGATCTAGGCGAGAGTCCTTAGTGCCTGTGGCGATTTTGTCAATCTCATCGATAAATACCACTCCACTCTCTTCTGCCCTGCGCACGCCCTCTGCTTGGATAGCCTCCATATCAAGCACATTATCGCGCGCTTCTTGTAGCAAAGCTAACTTAGCCTCTTTGACACTTAGGGACTTTTTGACCTTTTCTTCACGCTGCAACACCCTAATAATGGACTCTTGCACCCTAGCAATATCTGGGGGCATACCATTATCTAGTGATTCTGCTCTTTTTTCTATCTCCACATCAACTTGCAAATGATCTACTTCGCCATTTTGTACCCTTTGGCGCATTTTCTCTAGGCTTTGCTCATAGTCTCTTTGCTTTTCATTGCTCACACCCTTTGGCAGTGGAGGTAGGAGTAGGCGCGAAATTTTATCTGTGATATATGCCTGTATGGCTTCTTGGCTTTCTTGCTGGGATTCTTGCTGCACTAGCGCAATAGAGGCATTGACTAGATCGCGTATCATAGATTCTACATCACGCCCCACAAAGCCTACTTCTGTATATTTACTCGCTTCAACCTTGATAAATGGCAGTGCCATAATTTTTGCCATTCGGCGTGCGATTTCTGTTTTGCCCACTCCTGTTGAACCAATCATTAGGATATTTTTGGGCGTGATTTCTTCTCGCACTTCTTTTGGTAGCTGCATTCTGCGATAGCGATTGCGCAAGGCTAGTGCTATGGCACGCTTAGCATCATCTTGTCCGATGATATAATCATTAAGAAACTCCACAATCTCCGCTGGCATCATACCAGCCTTTTGCTCTAGCATAGCTCTCACTCACAACTCCAAAATAGAAATATTTGTATTAGTATAGATACACAGTCCCCCTGCGATTTGTAGCGAATGCTCCACAAGCTCTCTTGGTGCTACGCTAGCGTACCTATCCAGTGCCCTAGCCGCGCTTAGAGCATAGTTCCCTCCGCTACCAATCGCTGCGATCTTACCATCTTCTGGCTCTAGTACATCACCTGTCCCACTTAGAATAAAGAGATTCTCCCTATTTAGTACAATCATCATCGCCTCTAACTTACGCAAATACTTATCACTGCGCCACATCTTAGCAAACTCCAGCACTGATCGCACCAAGTCCCCCTTTCTCCCCTCTAAAATCCGCTCAAACATCTCAAATAGGCTAAACGCATCAGCAGTGCTTCCTGCAAATCCGCTTAAAATCTGCCCATTGTAAAGTGTGCGGATTTTCTTGGCATTACCTTTCATCACGCAGTTTCCAAAGCTTACCTGCCCATCTCCGCCAATAACTGCCATACTCTTGCCTTGATATACGCCTTTGTATGCAAGTATGGTCGTCGCTTCAAACATTTCCTAATCCTTAAAGTAAATCTTTTAGATTCTACCTTGAGCCAGCAAGCTAAAGCTAGAATCCAGCCTCTCTTAAGCAAAGCCCAAGATTGTAACATAAAAAGTCATAGATTCTAAATGTGCTACTGCTAGCACCAAAAGCCTAGAATCTAAAAATATTAGGCAAACACATATTGTGTTTATAAAAGTAACATTCCCTACCCAAAGCTATAAAATATTTAAACACATATTGTGTTTTATAGAAAATTTACTTATAGTGCTGTGTATATTATTTATAAGGAGTCCATTAATGCTAGAATCCACCTACCATCCAAGCACACTAGCTTTGCACGCAGGCTATGCATATGATTCCCAACGCACACTAAGTGTGCCAATCTACCAAAGCAGTGCGTTTAACTTTGAGTCAAGCGATCAAGCAGGCAAACGCTTTGCCCTAGAAGAGCTAGGCAATATTTACTCGCGCCTGAGCAATCCAACCACTGATGTCCTAGCTAATCGCCTAGCCCAAGTCGATGGCGGGGGTTTTGGTGTGGTTACTGCTAGTGGGGCTAGCGCGCTATTTTATGCCTTTGTCAATCTCGCCCAAGCAGGCGATAATATCATCTATGCTAATAAAATCTATGGTGGTACGCAGACACTTATCGTCCATACACTTAAACGCTTTGGTATAGAAGCGCGCTGCTTTGATGTCGATGATTTAAGCACGCTAGAACCGCTCATTGACGAGAATACTAAGGCGATTTTCTTTGAGTCTTTATCCAATCCGCAAATCTCTATCCCAGATATTTGCGCTATCACCACACTTGCCAAGCAATACAGACTTGCCACAATCTGCGACAACACCATAGCACCGATGATTTTCCACCCCTTTGACTTTGGGATAGACATTGCCGTATATAGCTGCACCAAATACATCAACGGGCACGGTAGCGGACTTGGCGGAGCGATCATCGAGCGTAAAGGTTTTAATGAAGTGCTTGTGGATAATCCACGATACAGCGTCTTTAACACCCCAGATCCAAGTTACCACGGCTTAGTATATGCAAGCCTACCTTACCCCATCTATGGTATTCGCCTAATCACAGAGTGGCTACGCAATATCGGGGCTAGCCTATCTCCACATAATGCGTGGATACACTTACAAGGCTTAGAGACTTTGGAGCTCAGGATACAAAAGCACAGCCAAAACGCCTTAAAAATCGCTACATTCCTAGAGTCCCACACAAAAGTCAAGCAAGTAGAATACCCAGCCCTAGAATCTAGCCCCTATTACGCAAGATTCAAGCAGTATTTCACAAGTGGCTATGCAAGCGGGTTACTAAGCTTTGAAGTAGAGAGCTATGACAAGGCTAAAGCATTGTGCGATAAGCTAAAGCTCTTTTCCATCACAGCAAATATTGGCGACTCCAAATCACTTGTGATCCACCCAGCTTCTACGACACACTCTCAGCTCTCTCAAAGCGAGCTACTATCAGCAGGGATCTCGCCTGCTAGCATTCGCCTATCAGTAGGACTAGAATCTAGCATAGACTTAATTGATGATCTAGCACAGGCGCTGGAGTAAGCAAGCAGAGCACAAAGGAGATTCTATGCCGATCATTATCCCCAAAACTATCCCCGCATTTAGCACCTTACAGGAGCGGATTTTTGTGATGGATACAGAGCGCGCGACTACGCAAGATATACGCCCGCTAGAAATTCTCCTATGCAATCTTATGCCCACAAAGATTGAGACAGAAAACCAAATCCTATCTCTCCTAGCAAACTCACCCTTACAAGTGCGCATCACTCTACTAGCCACACAAAGCTACATTGGGAAAAACACCCCTCAATCTCACTTAGAGAGATTCTATAAATACTTTAGCGAGATTGCACACAAGCGGTTTGATGGCGCGATCATTACAGGCGCACCCATAGAGCATTTGGAATTTGAAGAAGTGCAATATTGGAGCGAGCTTAGAGAGATTATGAACTTTTTACGCGCCAATGTTACTAGCACGATGTATCTATGCTGGGGGGCGATGGCTGGGCTCTATCACTTCCACAATATCCAAAAACACGCGCTATCTAGCAAGTGCTTTGGCGTGTTTGCGCATAAAAAATGTAGCGACTCCCACTTGCTAGCTGGGCTTGATGATGAAGTGCTTATGCCCCACTCACGCCATAGTGGCATTGATGAGGGCGCATTATGGCACGCCAAAGATTTAACCCTACTTTTAACAGGAGAGCAAAGTGGGGCTACAATGCTACAAGATAGTAAAGATGTCTTTATCCTAGGTCACCCAGAATATGCCAAAGATACATTAGATAAAGAATATAAACGCGATCAAGCAAACGGACTTAGCACGCCTAAGCCTATAGGATATTACGCACCAAATGGAGAAATTATGCTAAGGTGGCGATCAAGTGCTAGCGTGATTTTTAGCAATTGGCTAAATCTTATCTACCAAGATACACCATTTTTGCTTTAATCTGTTACAATGCACGCTTCACACAACTCCACCACATCGATTAAGGACAAATTAATGCAAGATTCTTGCTTTTGTATAGTTTTTGGGCTAGATGACAACTATGCTAAATACGCAAGCGTGAGTATGACTAGCATTATCTACTCTATCGCTACTCCTTCTCACTGCGCAAAAACTCTTAGGGGGGGGGGCAGCAACTAGACTCCAGCGCAAACTCTCTCCCTCTTATCCACCGCTTTACACATCTTGCTTCCATCACGCCGCTTTTACAAGCGAGCCTAGAATCCAATTTTGAAACAATGGATTCTACTAGCGCGAAACTTATGAATTATCGCACAACGACTAGCGCGCTTGCTTGCAACGACAAAAATAGCGCAATAGGTGAAAAAGTGCATTCTAGCACCGCACAAAACCTAACGCCAGAGAATCTCCCTATTCATTTTCATCTCCTAGCAGACTCACTCCAAAAGGCGACCTTATCGCGCTTGCACACGCTAGAATCTAGCCTAAATGCCATCTACCCTACCAAAATCCATATCCACACACTCAAACAAGCTGAGTTTGAAGCACTCAATCCATGGGGTGAGGCTGGAGCAAATTGGTGCGCATATTTCCGCTTAAAGCTTGGAGATGTACTACCAAAGCAGATGAAGCGAGCACTCTACCTTGATGTCGATACACTCATCTTGCAAGATATACGAGAGCTTTTCTACTATGATTTAGGGCAATGTGCCATAGGTGCGGTGCGTAGTGGGCTAAGTGGAGATAGTATCAAAATAGTCCGCGAACGCAAAATAAAGCCGCAAGACTACTTCAACTCCGGTGTCTTGCTTATCGATCTCCCTAAGTGGCGAGCTAAAAATCTAGCCCTTATACACACTGCAGAATATGCAGAATATGCAGACCAAGATTTCTTAAATCTTATCTTTAAAGATTCTGTTTGCTTTCTACCCTATCGCTTCAATCTCCAATGGCTAGCAGAATCTAGGATGCACTTTGATAACTTGCCACCGCGCAAAAATAGCAATGGCATCACCTCCTATCCTAGTGCGATAGGTTTTAGAGAGTTTGCCAGCGCGCTTGTATCTCCTGCTATCGTGCATTTACTAGGAGGCTATAAGCCTTGGGAGAAGCAAAACTTCCAAGCAGATCCAAGCAAGCCACCTATATTCACGAAAAACCCTTATCACAAGCTCTGGTGGGCTCTAGCTAGACAAAGCCCCTTTGCTATGCAACTTATCTTATCCTACTATAAACGCGCCGCTATAACCACCGCTCGTGCCTACTTACTTGCGTATGCGCCTTGCGCTTACACACTTATGCGACCATTTGTGCGCACACTAAAAAGCCTAAAATACACCCTACAATAAGGAGAAGCAATGCACACTATTACCCCCCCCCCCCCGTAGAGAGTCCAAACTCCACACAATTCCCACCACAAAGCCTAAAAACACGCCTTAAGCTTCTAAGCTCTCCCAACTTTCGCTTGCGCTATATCTATCGCAATATCGATAAATCACGCCAAGCCTTCCTAAGTATCAACTACAAAGCCACTATAAGAAAGCAACCTTTATGCGCGATCTATCTCTTGCCCTTACTCATACTTCGCAAAGCCCTATGCACGCTAGAGTATTATAGCCAGCCGCTTACGCAGAGCAAGATTCTAGCCTACCAACTCCCTAAGCCACCAAAGCTATCGGGGTTTATCTGCCTACCTGCCTTACTGCTACAAAAGCTAGCACGCATAGGGTTAATGCCTCTTAGTTCTTTTATGCACGCTAGAATTTTTGCCCGATTTTTACTGGGTAGAGTGGATATGCCCTACTTTGAGCTAGTGCTCACTACTCGATGCACCTTGCGATGTGAGAGCTGTAATAACCTTATGCAATACTTCGATAGCTCCAACTCCTATACCTGCACGCTAGAAGGCATAGCAAAGACACTTGAAGCACTGCTTGCAAAAATAGATTCTATCTATAATGTCCGCATTATCGGTGGTGAGCCGCTGCTTTTCAAAGATATTGATAAAGTAGTGAAAATCCTAGATTCTAGCAAGAAAGTAAAGAGCTTTGATATTGTAACAAATGCCACCATACTCCCAAAGCCAGCACTTTTGGATGCTCTGCAAGCAAGCGCGAAATGCTTTGTAAGTATAAGCGACTACACCAAGTCGCCAAACCTAGACATAAAGCTCCACATACACAAGCTTCAAGAGATTCTACAAGCGCGTAAAATCCCGCACCATATTTTATGGCAAGAAACAAAATCTGCGTGGTTTTCCCCGGGTAAAATCTACAAACGAGGGAGAGATAGGCAAGGCATAGTAGAAAATTTTCTTGCTTGTCAAATGCCTTGTGTATCTATAATGAGCCACGAAACAATAGGGCGCAGCTTGCCAACCAAGCTAGAATCTAGCCCAAAATCATTCATGGCAACCACTCAAAACAAGACCAAAGCAGACCCTTTTAGCAAAGTCTCCAGCACACAAAGTAGTGTGGGAGAGATTTTTATCTGTCCTATTGCTAGCTCTCTCTCCCGTCTAAATGGTTTAGAAGAATTCTCTGGAGATTTTATCTCCCTAGATTCTACTTGCGATAAATACACAATCTTAAACTTCTATGCTAAAGAGTTTTTCAAAGCGTGTGATTACTGCCACGATATGGCAGCCCCTAAAAAACCAATCCCCATAGCTGTGCAAACTAGCACCACGCTAAAGCTCACGCCCTAGAATCTAGCCCGCATTGCCATTGTAAGCAAGCAAAGAGTATGGCGACTGCAAGCAAGCCTAGAATCTAGCGCAAAAAGTCTTCTACAAGCCCTTTGATCTTTGGCGCAGCTATGCCAGCTGGCTCAATGAAGCGCACATCAAAGTAGCGATCAAGGTGGCTAGATTCTAAGGAGAATATAGCGCACTACTTTGACAGCGTTATGTCAAAGATTTAGAAACTTGCCCTACAATGTCCCCTTTATAAACCCCAGAATCCATTGCAAAAGTTTAGATTCTAAAAGGAGCATTATGCCTAGGCACGACTACACCCAGCTAACTAGCGCGACTTACTAAAATCCTAACCCTACTCTACCACCCCAAAAGCGATGGCTCACTCTGTGCCAAGACCTTAGCGCAAGAGTTTGGCGTAAGCCTAAGTACCTAAGAGAGTTTATCCAAGCACAGACCCAAAGCTATGTGCAAAGAGTGCAAGAAATCTCCTAGATTCTATTAGATTCTACATTAAGCCTTGATACTCTATAATCGCACTCTACATTTGTGCTAAAGGATAGATATGGGAAGAGCGTTTGAATACCGCCGAGCTGCCAAAGAGAAGCGATGGGATAAGATGAGCAAGGTCTTCCCCAAGCTGGCTAAAGCAATCACTGCTGCTGCCAAAGAGGGTGGTGCAGACCCAGCGATGAATGCCAAGCTTCGCACAGCAATCGCCACTGCCAAAGCCCAAAATATGCCAAAGGACAATATTGATGCTGCCATCAAACGCGCTAGCGGGAAAGATGGTGCTTTTAGCGAGCTAAGCTATGAGGGCAAAGCAGCAAATGGTGTGCTAATCTTCATCGAATGCACCACTGATAACCCCACTCGCACCATAGCCAACCTAAAAAGCTACTTCAACAAAAGCCCCAGTGCATCGATTGTCCCAAATGGTAGCTTGGAGTTTATGTTTGCTAGAAAAAGTGTCTTTGCCTTTAGCAAGCCAGAATCTATGCCCTTAGATGAGCTAGAGCTAGCACTCATCGACTATGGGCTAGAAGAGCTAGAGTCTTTAGAAGATGGTAGCCTAATCGCTTATGGGAGCTACACAGACTTTGGAGCTTTAAGTGAGGGGTTAGAATCCTTGCAAATCACGCCCACAAGTGCTAAGCTCGCTAGAATTCCAACAAGCCCTATAACCCTAGCTGAAGAGCAGATAGAAGAGCTAGAAAAATTGCTTGATAGAATTGAAGAAGACGACGATGTGCAAGCTGTTTATACAAACTTAGCCTAGATTCTAGCTAGAGCCACAAGGAGACCTATGCCAAACCAAAATGATGAAGCCCTAATAGCGCGCTTACGCGAACAAATTGATAGCATTGATGAGCAGCTACTAGCCCTGCTAGATTCTAGGCTAGAGATTGTCGCCCAAATTGGCGCAGCAAAGCTTAAGAGCAATGCCAGCATTTACCGCCCAGAGCGTGAGCTAGCGATCATTTCTCGCCTAGGTTCTCTGCCCACAAAGCGTCTAAGCAAAGATGCCATAGAAGCAATCTATCAAGAGATCTTTGCCATATCGCGCAATATTGAACTACCAGAGAAAGTCGCCTATCTAGGTCCCATAGGTAGCTACACGCATCAAGCCGCAGAATCACGCTTTGGCGCGATGAGTGAGTATTTGTCCATAAACACCATTAGCGCAATCTTTAGCGCACTAGAGAGCAAGCAGGCGCGCTATGGTGTAGTCCCCATTGAGAATAATACCAATGGCATAGTAGGTGAGTGTATCGATAATCTTGCTAGCTCTAGTATGAAAATCATTGCAGAAATCATTATGCCCATCCACCTAAGCTTCGCTTCACAATGCGAGCATTTATCCAAAATTGAGCGCATTTATAGCAAGGATATAGCCTTTGGGCAGTGCGCACAATTCTTACAAGCGCATAATCTCCTAAACACCCAGCAAATCCCGGTAGAATCCACAGCCAAAGCCGCCCAGCTAGCTACACAAGATCCAAAGAGTGCGGCGATTTGCTCACACATTGCTGCCAAGCTCTACCACCTACCACTAATGTTTTCTCATATCCAAGACTCCCAAGACAACAAAACACGCTTTGTCATCTTAAGCGATTTTCATAATCCCCCAAGTGGCAATGATAAAACTTCTATTTTCGCAAGGCTTCAGGGCTTTGAGAAAGCTGGCACACTACTGCGCTTTTTGGAGAGCTTCTCACGCGCTAATATTAATCTAACTAAGATTGATTCCCGTCCTATCCATTCTAAAAACAGCTTTGACTCTGGGTTTTATGTGGATTTTGTAGGGCATAGAGAAGATAAGCATATCGCTCAAATCTTTGATGAGTGGGGCGATCAGATCAAATGGCTAGGTAGCTACCCAAAAATCGACTAGCTACCCAAAATCTACTTTAATGTAAGGACACATTATGCCTTTATCATTCAAGCCCATAACCCTAGAATCTAGAAGTGAGATTCTAGAATTTTTGCAAAACGATCACTTTTCTATCGCAGATATTAGCTTTGGCAATCTCTACATTTGGAAACACGCGCGCGAAATATCCTACACCACCTATACTGGCACACTCCTTATCCAAACACGCTATGCTGGGAGAGATCCTTACTTCTTCTTCCCCATAGGCGCAAATATGAAAGAGAAGCTAGAAGCCCTAAGCGCGCTAGAGTCCCACGCTCGTGAAAATGGCTATGCCCTGCGCTTTGAGCGCATAGAAGCACACAATCTCCCCTTACTAAAGCAAGTCTTCCCTACCATCTCCATAGAGCCCACACCTGATCACTTCGACTATGTTTATAGCGTAGAGGAGCTCTTGCATCTAAGCGGGAGAAAATTCCATAAGAAAAAAAACCACCTAAATAACTTCTTGCAACGCTACGAATGGGAGCTTGAGCCTATCACACAAGCAAATGCCAAAGAGCTAGTCAAAGTAGCTAGAATCTGGCTTGATAGCAATCCTGCTAAAAGCGATGATTTAGAGCTAGAATACCTTGGCATTTGCGCGGCGTTAGAGAGCTTTGAGTTACTAGGGCTACAAGGCGTGCTTGTGCGCGCAAGAGAAAAAATAACGCTAGGATCTGACAACATAGACCCAGCACTACTAGATTCTAGCGCGCTGCCCATCATAGCCTTTAGCTTTGGTGAAGCGATCAATGAGCAAATGGCAGTGATCCACATCGAAAAAGCCGCGCCAAATATCATTGGCGCATATCAAATCATAAACCAGCAACTTCTAGCGCGATGCTTTGCATCACTGCGCTATGCTAATCGCGAAGAAGATCTGGGCATACCCGGACTAAGGCAGGCAAAGAGGGGGTATAACCCTGTCTTTATGGTAGAAAAATTCCGTGCCGTATTGTAGGGCGTTGGCTTTTACGCGCTTTTGTGAGAGTCTGCACGCAAAGCTGCGGTCACATACGCTTAGTATGCTCCCTTTCCTTGCGCTTGACAGCCCACAAAATCATCGAAAAATCCTGTCGCCTGCGTGCTAGTTGAGAATCCATATTTGAGGCTTTATCCTCCAAAATCCTAGAATCCTTTGCTGGCTTGCTTACATTGATTGGGTTTCACTCCTAGAATCCCAGAAGAAGAAAGCCAAGCTTCCAAGTCATTGCGAGGCGACACAATCGCTAAAGCAATCCATAAAGTAGATTCTAAGTCAAACGCCCTTTCATCGTCATCGCGAGCCGTGCAAAGCAAGCGTGGCGATCCATAGCCTAGAATCGAATTTTGAAAAATGGATTCTGGGGTAAAAAAGTGGATTTTATGGATTGCCACGCGGACAATAACGCTTGCAATGACAGCAAATGCACAAAAGCTAGAATCCACTTGTAAAAACGCTAAAATTCCATACAACTTCTACATAACTTCGGCGGTGCTAATGAATATGGACAAAAACAAGGATTCTAAAGCGTGTGATTCTGCTAGCGCAGAATCGGTGGATTCTAAAGAAACATCGCCTAGCGGCGAGCGGTATCCCTTGTTTTCTAAAGAAGCTGCGCTTTGCCACGCGGACAAGTCCGCTGGCAAAAAAATGGACTCTAGGATTTATGATGAGAAATCTTTGCTTTGTGCGCGTGTGCAAGGGCGCATACTAGAGGTATGTAACCGCAGCACGCGCGAAGCCCAATCCACCAGCAAAGCCCAATCCACCAGCAAAGCCCAATCCACCAGCAAAGCCAAATCTCCACAAGCACAAAAAATCCCACTTATTGACCTGCGTGCTCAATACCACATCCTAAAGCACGAGCTAGACTCTGCGATCACTAGTGTTTTGCACTCCCAGCACTTTATCTTAGGCGAGCACGCTAGGGCATTAGAGAGTGAGCTAGCGGAGTTTGTTGGGCGGCGGTTTTGTATCACTTGCTCTAGTGGGACAAGCGCACTACTGCTAGCTCTTTTAGCCCTTGATATAGGTGTGGGGGATGAAGTCATCACGCCTAGCTTTAGCTTTATCTCCGCAGCAGAAATGGTAGCATTCATTGGAGCAAAGCCCGTGTTTGTCGATATTTGCCCCCACACTTACACACTAGACCCAGCCCAAGTGAGCGCAAAGATCAGCCCACGCACAAAGGCAATTATCCCTGTGTGCTTATTTGGACAGCCTTATGAT
>NZ_JAFVUX010000007.1 GCF_017502485.1 Helicobacter sp. | reverse complement strand
CCAGAATCTTTAATCGACACGCCCAGCTCTAGCACTCCTACTTCATCTCCGTGCTTCTCCAAAACTAGCTTGGCATTGTTAGCATCCATTGTGATTTGTCCGCCCGGAGTTATGGTGAGATGGTGGAATGATGCGGTGGAGTTTTTCTCTAATGTTAGCTCTGTTGTGGTGGTGCTATGGACACTTGAAGCTTGTAAGTAGGCGCCTGTCCCTAGCTTTATGTGATCGCTTGCTAGAGTTGCCTTGCTTCCGCCAGAAAGATAGAGCCACGCTTGTGAAGTGGCTTGCTCACCTCTTAGTGTTAGGTTTTTTATCGTGTAAGTGCCGTTATCTTGTAAAGTCAGCCTAGATTCTGGACTTATGTCGTGTCCTGTGGTGCCTTGCGCGGTGTATAAAATCTCTAGATTGTCAATAGACATATCGCTATTAGCAGTGATACGCCCCTTGCGTGATTTGATCGTGCCAAAGTGTGCTTTGTTTTTGATACCTGTTACATCAATTTGCGCGCCACTTAGCGCAGAGTCCAGCCACGCATCCCCGTCATTTTCTCTCCCTAGCACGATAGTGCCTGCAAAGTCTAGATTCTCCCCCGCAAAAGTCGCGTGAGATCCACCAAAGCCCGCTGTCCCTGCATAAAGATTCATATAAGAGTTAGTGCCATCACCCTTAATATCAATATCTTTATCTGCAGTAAATTTTAGCGTGTGTCCCCCAGCATAGAGATAAAACTTCGCATTTGTCATATTGATAGACTCTCCCTTAAAACTTGCGTGGGAGTTTCTTGTCGTTGCCTGAAAAGTTAGGGAGAGATTGTTAGCAGCGATATCCTCTGTGGCAGTGAAGTTAAACACACCTGCGCCTAAAGCCCCCGTGCGCCCCGCTTCGATTTTGGTATTCTCTAGTGTAATATCTTTGGCTTCAAAGTTTGCTGTGATTAGACTACCACAAGGTAGATATACACACGCCCAACCACTAGCGACATTAAAAGTAAGGTCGCTAGTAAATTTCAATGTGCCACTCTCATATTTATAGGTCGCAGTCTTATCGCCTGCGGAGTAAGTTTTCACACTTTTTACCTCATAAGATCCATTACCACTCTGGGTATCACCTTGCAAATTATAAACCTTAGTCGTTATATCTCCACTTTGTGCGAATAGGGGCAAGCCAAGAGCTAGCACTAATAGTACAAGAACAAGTTTGCGCATATGCTCCCCAGCAAAAAAGACATTTAAACCGCAGTTAGTGGTAGTCGCATATTTCAAGCTAGATCTAAAGCTTCTCATATGCGCTCCTTTACCTCAAAGTAGATTCTCTATAATCGCACAAATCGCAGTATTATAAAATGCTAGACTAGTGTAGGTCTGCGTTTAGCTCGATTTTGCGACTGCTTCTAAAGGCGATCATTTTGCCACTTTTAGAATCCTGCCTGTAATGCACCCCGTGCTTGCCTGAGAGCTCACGCCCCTTGTATAGCCCACTATCTTTGATAGTAAAGCCCTGATTGATCTCTGCGATTTTCTCCGCTTCTGCTTTGTCGATGGCAAATATCGTGCCTGCAAGCACTGCTATACCACCATCGACTATACAGCCATCCCCTAGGCTTATGCCTGTGGAGCTATTAACCCCTAGTAGGCAGTTTCTACCGATGGTAATTGGCTCGCTATTGCCTCCGCTTAGTACACCTAGGATACTCGCGCCACCGCCGACATCTGTCCCCTCGCCTACAATCACGCTAGAGCTTATGCGCCCTTCATTCATACAAGCCCCAAGCGCACCGGCGTTGAAATTCACATAGCTAGCCCCGGGCATTTGCGTGTAGCCACCGCTACCAAGGTATGCGCCAAAGCGAGTTTTCGCAGAATCTAGTAAGCGGATATTGTCATACTGGGGGATTACTTGCATAAGATAGCGGGGAAATTTATCTACAAAATCAATATACGGAAAGCTGCCCTCCATTTTTAAACGGATTTCATTCTCTCGTAGCCATTCTAGCTCATAGGGCTTAGTCCCACTCCACGCGACATTTTGCAATAGCCCAAATATCCCATCAAGCTGGAGTGAGCGCAAGGGGGCTTTGCCAAGAGAGAGTGCTAGAAGCTTTAAGTAGGCAGACTCTACACTCTCGCACTTACTATCGCTATATAGCACGCACAAATGATAGCGGAAATGCCCACTATGTGTGTAGAGAAGATTTCTTGATAGGGCTTTTTGCAGCTCTAGGATGATTTGGATATTTCTATGCGTACTGCTATTGGTAAGCGACTCGGCTAGAAATGGCTCATACAGCTCTAGCGCACGTTTGATAAAGCCCTCTGTAATACCAAAGATCGCTTCACTATCACTAGAGTGAAGCGATTTAGCCGCTTTAAGCGCATCAAAAAACACTGCATAGCTACCTAGATTCTCATCTGTCCAATTTAGCAAGGGGTAGGTGGCACTTAGAATCGCTTGAGACTTTTGCCCATACTCTATACGCGCGATCCCAAATGCTAGAGGCTTCCTATACTCAGGTAGATTCTGGGTAGCAGCGACAAATGCTTTAAAAGAATCTTTCATCACAGCTCCTTGAGTCGTTTAAATGAAATATTATAATTATAAATGGCTAATATATAGCCATAATGGCGCGCTAAAAGCTGCAATTGGCACGCCTACTACAATGCAAGAAATCGCTAGCTTAGAATCTAGCCCCGCGCGCGCTATCACCGCTACTGCGCTAATTAGCGGGGGCATAGCTACTTCTAGCAGCACTATTTGATGCTCTTCTTGCACTGCTATGCCAAATGCGTATAAAACCCCTAAATACAGCATCGGTGTAGCGATCATACCAAACCCTAGCACAATTAGCACGCGCACCCACTGCGAGCGTAAAAAATCAAAGCGCAGTTGCACCCCTATGGCAAAGAGAGCCACTGGCGTAGCGCACGCCGCTAGCGACAAAATAGGTGCTAAAAGTAACTCTGGGATACTAAAGGGCATAGCCTTAAGCACAAAGGCTAAAAGCATGGAGAGAAAGAGTGGATTAGCAAAGAGACGCACCCACACCGCACGCAAGCGAAATTTCACCCTAGAGCTTAGGCTAAGGAGTAGTGGAGTCAAAATGGCTAATGGCAGTCCCGTGCAAAACTGATCAAGCACGATCGCCTTATGCGCAGCCTGCTCGCCTAGCGTCCCCTGCACAATAGGTACACCTAGGAAGAGTGTATTATGCAAAGAGACTAGAAAGGCTATGGTAAGCGCAGTAGCAAAACCAAAGCGCAAAACCTTTGAGACAAACACAAATGCTAACGCGCCAGCTACAAGATTACACGCAAGGGCTAGGGCAAAAAGCCCTAAAAGCTCTAGGCTAACACTTGAGTGATATGCCCCTGTAAAAATTGCGCTTGGCAAGGCGAAGTTAAGCAAGAAGCCTAGCAGGATATTGCCCTGTCTATCGCCAAGTAGGCGCATTTTCTTAGCTAAATACCCCAACAACATAAAGACAAAGACACTATACATCGCTACAAGCACGACTGCCTCCTTAGGCAAGCTAGAATCTAGCTTGCATCGCTCTTGCTCAAAGAAGCCTAAATCCCTAGTAGATTCTAGCACTTTCTTCATAAGCTAGCACAAAAGCTAGCATAGCGCACAAGAGCTTCTCTCCAAACTCATCAAAGAGTGAGATATCTGGCTTTTTCTCTTGCAAGAGTGTATAAGCGCGCTTGATTTCTTGACTAGAATCTAGCTTAGAGATAGGAGCTGTGCCTTGTGCGATATAGGCTAGATCACGCTTGGCTTGGGTGAATACTTCTCGCGCATTATAGAGCTTTGTCTCATCGTAGTCCATAAGCTGCATATAGGACTCTAGCAGAGCTAAGGTGAGCTGCTCTAGGCTTATGCGCGGAGCGTTATGGGGCTTTAGAACGCTTAGGAGCATATCGCAAAATGGTGTAGTAGAAGTGATTTTAGAAATGATCCCGGTGCTTGCAAGCTGCGTGCCAAATCGTGCTAGTGCGGTGCTAGTCGGGGCGTTTTTGTCAAGCTCTTTTGCTAAAAGGCTAGTAAGTAGCTTGCTTGAGAGTGTGCTAAAGGTGCTAGAATCTACTTCATCTAAAGGTGTAAAAGCAAAGCGCAAGCCAGCAAGCTTGCCAAAATACCGCTTCGTATCCAAATAGCCTAGCGCGATGTTGCGCGTGATAGAATCGTGCGAGAAATCAAGCATTGTGCCTAGATGACGAGATGGGCGGATATGATGGACTAGTGGGTTGCTATCATACTTGGTTGCAAAATCACTATGCAAAGAAATGGCTATAACTTGCTGCGCCCCCATTTTAAAGGCTAGGTCAATTGGCAAATTATCATAATACCCCCCATCAATGTAGCTTTTCCCACTAATCTCATAAATGGGAAAAGCTGGGAAGCACGAAGCAGAAGCCATAACCCAATGCGGGAAGCTCTCTTTAGTAAGGCTGGCTTTTGTCTGCTCGCACGCCTGAAAGCTAGGTATCTCCAAGCACAAAAGCCCAAAATCTAGCTTTGAGTGCGCAAGCTTTGCATAGTCTAAATGTGTGGTAATAATCTTCCACAAAGGCGAAGTGTCCATACCTTTGTTTTTCGTGTAGGCTTTGAGAAATGGTAGGAGCTTTTGGGCGTTGCTGAAGTAGTAGTCTAAATCGGTGGTGAGATTTAGCCCTTTATCAATGATTTGATCTATGGCTAGATTCTGCCATAGCGCGCTAGCTTTATCAAAATCCCCTTGCACGATCATCGCACCATTAAGCGCGCCAATGGATACACCTGTAACGAGCGAAAAGCAAAATCCAAGCTCACTTAATGCCCTATACGCGCCTACTTGATATGCGCCCTTTGACCCACCACCACCTAGCACTAGTGCGAGATTTTGAGTGGGGCTAGAGCTTAGATTCTGCGCGTGCATAGCTAGTGGACTTGCGCAGTAATTATACTAAGAGTCTCATCACACACAAAAAGCACCAAAATCCCAGCAAGCCCAGCCATAACCCCAGCTACTGCATCATCAAGCACCACACCAAGCCCACCTTTAAGCTCTCTATCGATACGCCCAATAATAGAGGGCTTCCAAATGTCAAATACGCGAAACAGCACAAAAGCCAACACAATATGCACAAAATACCCCTCGTGCCATAAAATACTCATAAATCGCCACATATCTGCACTCTTATCGCTAGTAAGCCCTAGCGAATAGTTTCCATAGCACACAATACTCATCGCCAGCCACACGCCCACAAGCTCATCAATAACTATCCACTTTTCATCGTGCTTTTTGCTATATGCCTCCCATTTATCAATCTCACGCACTGCAATTATCCCAAGCAAGCACGCAAGGAGAAAAAGCGTCTGCGCGGAGTAGAGTAAAATCGGTAGTCCAAGTAGCACAGAGAGCGCACTCCCAGCGGTACCGGGGGCTTTAGGGGATTTGCCGCTATATAACACACTTAGAAATACCACACGGAATGTTTGGGATGATTGAGCTTCTTTAGTTTCTAGCGTTGGCTTTTGGGCTAAAAATGGCGATTGCTGCGACAAGTCTGCGGTTATATACGCTCTAGTATGCGCCCTTGAATCGCCTTGCAAAGCCTCATTTTTATCTCCAAAATCCTGCCGCTTAGCTGCTTGACTACAACACACATTTTGAACTTTGCTCTCAATAGGACCTTTTGCTGGCTTGTTTAGAATGTCCGCGTTACTAGAATCCACTTTTTCACTAGCGATGGTTTTATCGTCATTGCGAGACACTGCATTAGCAGTGGGGTGGCAATCCATTTCTAAAGAAGCTTCGCTTTGTGGCGTTTTTACACTTTGGGCGTGTTTTTCAAAAGTGGATTCTAGGTTTTGCGCGTTGTTTGGCATTACTACTTCCTTGGGATTTATTTTCAAACAAAAATTCTAGCCTAGAATCCTTGTTTATGGATTGCTACACGGTGCAAGGCGTAGCTGAAGCAGGCTTCTTTAGTAAAGCCAAATCCAACTTCACAAAAAATACCCCCTTAGCCGCTGCTTGCCAAACTCCACACCGGGCTGGTCATAAGTATTGACCCCAAGCAAAAATCCTGTACAAGAAGTCAAAAGCTCAAAATACACCACAAGCGCACCGATATGCCACTCATCTAATCTCTCTAGTGTGATAGAATCTATGGGGATAGCATAAGACTCTAAGGTCTCTAAGGTCGCTTGCTTTTGAAGATTGAGTAAATGTAAAAATGGCGTGCCATTGACAAAGTCGGTAGATTCTAGTCCTGCTAGAGAATACTCTGGCACGATAAAGCTAGAGTCCTTACACGCCTTAGCACACGCATCATCAAGAGATAGGAAGCTTACTACCTTATCGCGCGCACCTTGCACGATTAGCTGCAAGAATGAGTGCTGATCGATACTACCTACAAGTCCCACAGGCGTAAGCCCCACTTGCGTGCCACTAGAATCTAGCTTGCCCAAGCTCTCGCCCCAGAGCTGCACAAACCAGCGATTAATATCGCTAAACACGCTCCCATAAGAAAACAGCACGCTAATGGGATACTGCCTATAATACTTGGCTAGGAAAGTAGCTTTATTGATGATATGCCTCTCTTCTCCGGCAAAAAAGCTCTCCATCATCGCGCGCGCACCTTGCAAAAGCATCCCAATATCAAGCCCAAGCAAGCTTAAAGGCACAAGCCCCACTAAAGAGAGTACCGAAAATCGCCCGCCCACATTAGCAGGGATAGTAAAGCACTCTAGCCCCTGCGCTTTGGCAAAAGACTCTAGCGGCGAGCTAGAATCTGTGATACACGCTAAATGCCGCTTATTTACGCTACTTAATAAATCAAAATGTGTGATAAGAAACTTCACTAGAGAAATACTCTCAATAGTCGTGCCAGATTTAGAAATAAGCAAAAAATGTGTGTGCTCAAGGCAGATAGATTCTAGCACGCGCTTTGTCTCAAAGGGATCTGTATGCTCCAAAAAATGCACGCGCCTAGAAGAATGCCTGCAAGAGTGGAGCAAAGCAGAGTGCAGGGCGCGCGCGCCTAGCGAGCTACCGCCTACGCCAATTATGACAAGATCTGTGATACTAGAAAAATACTCACGCGTGCTATATGCTAGCGCAGAATCTAGCGCAAATGTGTCAAAGGGGAGCTTATAGTAGCCACTTGCTCCACTGCTAGATTCTGCCTTGATAGCACTAATGAGTCTTTCATAATCACTGCCTAAGTCATAATCTGCATAGGAAGTGCTAAAGCTAATCATCGCCCACCCTAACGCTCTAGCACAAATGCTGCCATATCTACAAGCCTCGTGGTATAACCAAATTCATTATCATACCACGCAAGGACTTTGGCAAATCTATCATGCAAAACCATCGTTTTATCTGGGACGATAATCGCGCTATATGGTGTGCCGATAAAATCACTTGAGACACATTGATCCATATCAATATGAAAGATATTTGGCTGTGCTTTAGCGCACTCTACAAAAAGCGCGTTTAGCTCATCTTTGCTTGTGGGCTTAGAGAGATTGACACTTAAATCCACCACGCTTACATCAGGAGTAGGCACGCGCATAGCATAGCCGGTGAATTTACCCGCAAGCTCTGGGATCACAAGGGCTACCGCCTTTGCTGCACCTGTGGAAGTGGGGATCATACTTAGTGCTGCCGCGCGCGCTCGGCGCAGATCTTTATGCTTAACATCAAGGAGATTTTGGTCGTTCGTATAACTGTGAATTGTGGTCATAAGGGCAGATTCTATGCCTAGATTTTGGTGCAAGACTTTAGCGATGGGAGCTAGGCAGTTTGTGGTGCAAGAAGCATTAGAGATGACAGGCTCCCCCTTGTAGCTCTGCTCATTGACTCCATAGACAAAGGTGGGTGTCTCATCAGCAGGGGCTGAGATCACGACTCTTTTGACATTGCCTTTAAGGTGAGGGCGCGACTTTTCTAGGGAGTTAAACTTCCCGGTGCATTCAAGCACGACTTGCGCGCTACCAAAATCTAGCGCGTTTATATCACGACTACTCTGGATTCTAACGCGCTTGGAGTTGCCGATCCTTAGCGTAGTTTCATCGATTTTTTCTACATCATACCTGCCGTGGATAGAGTCATAGCGCAATAAATGCACCAATGTATCTATGCTTGCTGTGGTATTTACGCTCACAAGCTCCATATCATCACGCTCTCCTATAATCCTAGCCGCACAAAGTCCTATGCGCCCTGTGCCATTGATTGCTACTTGTTTCATCACGCTCCTTTATTTAGATTCTACGCTAGATTTTAGACTTTTGCGCACTTATTTTCGCGCTCTCTTGTGCTTGTAGCTTTTCTTCTCTCATCTTTTCCTCCTCTTGGCGCATAAGCTCTTCTTCAAAGGCATGTGGGTATTTATCCTTGCCCTTAAACTCTATAATCGTACATTCTGGATAGACTTCTATCAAGTGGAATATATTATTCACGCGCGCTTTGAGTCGCCCTGCGGTGGCTGGGTTGCATTTAGGATTTTCTGCGAGCTTATCAAAATCCTCCGCATCCACTACAACATCTGGTTGCTCCTCTGGTACATCGCCCCAGCCATAGTGCTTCATCGCCGTGCGTACCCAATATTTGCCATCAGTGATTTTGACAAGTCGCTTCATTAAAGGATTGTGTTTAGATGAGTTCTCTAGCACAGGAGAAGCAGTGATCCAACCCTTTATGCGAAATGTATAGTCTTTATAGCTTTTTTGCTTAGGCATTACATTGACCAAATCTTGTAGTAAAATCGTTAGGCGGAAAGTTTGGTATTTGTCTTGCTGGGAGAGAGCATTGCCATAAGCATTAGCAAAGACGATCAGCGACCACGAGAAAAACCCAACCACAACCGCTGAAATGATAAAAAATGAGCGAGCATAAAAGGGGCGCGAGACAAGGGCATTAGAATTTGTCTGGCGCATATCTTCTTGCTTGTATGCCCATCCACGCCACGCGCTCACCACATAAATTGCCATAGCTGCGCTCCATACACCTATCCCAATAAATGCACGCGGTCTTTGTAGTGGCTCTGCAAGCACCAAATATACCCCATAAGAGAGCATTATCCCTAGGCTAAGTAGCAGTACACCTAGAAGCAAGGCTAGAATCTTGCTACGCTTAGACTGGTAGATGATTGATAAAAGAAACATTCCCATAAGGGCAAAAAAGCAGATTTTAATCCCTGTCCAGTCAAAATCACTCCACAAATAGCCAAGATACATTTGCATATTGCTAAGAACCCCGCTTGGTAGCTCACTAAGTGGGAGTGTCGATGTGCCTGCTTGATCGTGTGCAAATGGATGCATAATAAAAACCTTAAAAATCCCAAGCGCAGTAGCATAAGTGAGAAATGAAACACCGATGAAAGTTAGCGTTTTCTTCACCCCTGCGTTTGTTTGATTAAACATCAAAAAGCCAAAGAAAAGCACAAGGACAATCTCCACTCCACTGCTTGCCTGATAAGTCATACACATACCAAGCGATGAAAGAATCGCCACAGGGATATAAGCACGGATATGATGGATAAATACAAAAGGCAGCACACTAAAAAGCACCGATAATGCCATATAGGGCGAATCATATTTAAATGATAGTTCTTCTAAAAAGTAGGGAGAGAGTCCTATGGGGATTGAAGCGATGATGGCTAGGGCGGTTAGGCGTTTTTTATAAGGCTGCTCAGTAGAATCCCAGTGGGATTCTTCATTTTTCCAAATAACTTCGCGGATACTCCACACCAAAATCAACGATGCAAAGCTCAAAAACCCTATGGCGACAAACTGCGTCAAAGGCGAGACATCTGCTAGCACTGTGTCCATATGCATAAAGGTAGAAAGATAGTAGCTAATGTAGCGAGAAAAGTTGTCCCACTCTTTGTAGCCGATGATAGAACGATTTAGATCATCGATATAATACACATCTGCTCGGATAAGACTAACGATCCCAAGCAAATACAGCCCAAAAGCGATGAGAAAATACTTCCAAAAGCCCTGCGTATGGAAAAATGCCCAGCACGCCGCTTTAAACTCTTCAAGCGTTTTTGTCAAAAGATTGTTCTTGGATTTTGGTGGCATCAACTCTCCTTTGCGGTAGTAGAATGTGCTAGATTAGATTCTAGTGCGCTAGGGTGTAGCTGCTCTAAAGTGGTGTGTGGATTTGGTGGTGTTTTACGCGTATCAAGGATAAAGTGTGGGCGCATTTTGACCTGCTCATAAATCCTAGCGATATACTCACCAATGACCCCAAGTAACATAAGCTGAATCCCACCAATAAAGGTGATAATAACAATAAGGCTAGGGTAGCCAGCCACGGCATTACCATATAAAATCGTATCAATAATGCGATATACGCCAAAGCACACTGCAAACACCGAGATAAAAAACCCAAGCACAAAGGCTATGCGCAGTGGCATCGTGCTGAAGCTTACAATCCCTTCAATAGCGTATTTAAATAGCTTCCAAAAGCTCCAGCTTGAAGACTCTTTAAAATGTGGGATATACTCATACTCCAAGCACTCCCGTTTAAAGCCCACCCACGCAAACATCGCTTTAGAAAAGCGATGATATTCTCTCATTTGTACAAGTGCTTCTACCACTTCTCTATCCATTAAGCGGAAGTCGCGCACACCAGATTCTATTTTGACTTCAGAAATAAAGTTTGAAATCTTATAAAATGCCTCACTAAGTGCAGCACGAAGCCTAGACTCTCCAGCGCGTGTAGTGCGGCGCGCATAGATGACCTTTGTCTCTCTGCTAGATTCTAGCCAGATCCTAACCATATCGATAATCATACTTGGCGGATCTTGCAAATCCGCATCAAGCAGCACGACTCCTTGCCCCTGTGCTTGCTCTAAGCCAGCTAGAATGGCTGCTTCTTTACCAAAATTACGCGAGAAAGAATACACACGCACTCTGCGGTTTTTGTTTGTATCTTTGGCAACGATGTCTTCTAGTAGGGCTAGAGTGCTATCACGGCTACCATCATTGACAAATATCAGCTCATAAGGCACAAGCTGTGATGGCGTAGCAGTAAGCCGCACGCTATGCTCCAGAATAAGTGGCACAAGAGAATCCATAGTTTTTGTGATTTCTGTGAGAAATACGGGGAGTGAGATCTCTTCATTATAGCAAGGCACAACTATGGAGATACCAATGGTAACAGATGGGTTCATAGACACACTCTTTAGGACAAATGTAGTAGTGGAATGATTATAATCCCATCAAATAAACCAAGATTAAATTCTAGTCTTACTAAATCTTACACAGAAGCGAAGTCGCGCTCATAGATTCTCACCATAACAATAAAAAATGCCGTGATCGCCGGACCGATGATAATCCCCCAGAATCCACACGCCGACAGCCCTGCAAAAATGGCGAAAAATATCACAAACTCATTGATATTGAGCGGCTTGTCTAAGAGCTTGCGATTGACTATGCGGATAAGAAAGGGCTTGATAATATTATCGATAATAAAGCCGATAAAAATAACGCTATATAGCACCAAGACCACCGCTTGCACAATCTCGTCTTGCACATACAAAATAAGCCCTACAGGCATCCACACAAGCACACCACCGATAATTGGTATCAGCGAGCAAAGCCCATATAACACGCCAAGCAACACACCATCTAACCCAAAGATACTTGCTAGCACCCCAAAGGCAAAGCCTTGTAAGCAGACATTTAAGATCGTAGAGAAAAACACCACCCTAAGCACACCGCTCACATCAAGGGCAATTAGCTTTATCTGCTCATCTCTAGCGGGTAAAAGTCTGCAAAAATAACGATACCACACCCCACCATAGTAGAAAAACACCGACAAAAACAGCACAATGAAGCACGCATCAACCACAAACCCCACACTACTTTTGCCAACTATGGTGCTAAGGCGGCTCACAAAGCCAGCAATCGATGAGAAAGAGAGATTTGCTAGCACATCTTGTGCTTGGATAAAGGGTAGATAATTCAGCACACTGCGGATAAGCTCTTTGATTTGGACAAACCAGACTTCCGCCTGCTTCCAATCCACCCCAAGCAGTCCAAGCGCGCCACGATGGATCACAAAATACAGCGGGATAATAAATAATGCCAACAAGATAAGCACGCTAAGACCAGAAGCAAGGAAATTACTCTTAACTTTCATATAGAAAAACTCTTTGATCCAATAAGTCGCAATACACAGCAGCGTAGCGATAATCATCGTGTATAAAAAGTCGTAGTAAAGCCATACAATCAGTCCAAGAGCTAGAGCAAATGCACAGGCGAAAAAAACTTTAGCCCCAAGAGTGACGCGCAGCTTTGGCACGCCAGAATATAGCCTTTTAGATTCTGGCTCTGCTTGCTCACAGCAGGGCTTTTCTAAGGAAACTTCGCTTCGCTTGTTTTGTGATTGTTGGGCACTATTATCTAACATATTGGCTTCCTTGAAAGTCTGTTTCAAAATAGATTCATAAGGTAGGTTACTTTTCTTCTAAGGATTCTAGGAGCTATGGGGTTACTTTTGTAATTTTTAGCAATTTTTGAGAAGAGACAAAGACTGAAGATCTGCGAGTCTCCAAAATTTGCTAAAGCCTACAGAATGATTACCTAAGACTAAATCCCTAGAAAGGGTTTAGAAGTAGCATCTACCCACATCACTAAACAAGCGCGCCTAGCGGCTCACCGCCTAGAATATGGAAATGCAAATGCGGGACTTCCTGCCCACTATGTGCGCCTGTATTGGTGATAAGCCTATATCCACTCTCTTTGATCCCTGCAACTTCTACAACTTTTAAGATAAACGCGCTAAATCGCTCCATAAGAGCTGGGTCTATCTCGTTGAAGTCTTTTAGCTCGTGCTTTGGGATTGCTAGGATATGCACCTTTGCCTTTGGGGCGATATCATAAAATGCCAAAAACTCATCACTCTCATAGACTTTTTTGCAAGGAAGCTCACCTCGCACAATTTTGCTAAAGACTGTCATCGCTACTCCTTATTAGTTGTTTGTGGTCTCATTTTGTTGCTTATACTATGTCTTGCTTGCTCTATATACATCAAGTAAGACTACCAAGATTCAAGATCAAAAAGCAAATTCGCATCTCTACCACTTAAAAACACTCCTATTTGCTATTAGGTAAATCCGATCTTCCTAGTTGGTATAGCATATTTTCAATGGCTTAAAATGTGAGTAAATTGGCATTGATGACATTTGCTCCCCACTTGTCTCTAAAGCACTAGCGCACTTGATCCACAGCCTAGATTTAAGTAATCTAACGATACTAGCAACTTTTGAAAAGTAAAATCTAGCACGAAACTTTGCCAAAATATTTGCCCAAATACACTTATACACTCAAATCGCAACATATCTCTAAATGCAAATTTACAATTTCGATTTTGACGCCACCCCTTATGTTTGGATTCTCATCTAAATCAATCTATATAGATGTCAATCTAGCAACTATAAGTCGTTAAAAACTCAAATGGATGGGGGCGGGCTTCCCAAGGCCAGATTTCTGTCTCAAACTTATAGGCTTTGTAAGTTTGGATAAAATCTTCGCTAAATACCCCGCCTTCTTTGAGATAAGCCCTATCGACAAGCATTTCTTCAATAGCGTGGCGAAGCGTGTGGGGCAGCTGTTTAATACCCTTTTCTCTAATCTCATCAAGGGTAAGCTCAAAGAGATTTATCTCCATAGGCTTACCCGGATCAATAGCATTTTTAATCCCATCAAGTCCTGCCATAAGTAAGCTTGCAAAGGCGAGATAGGGATTGCTTGAGCTATCAGGGAATCTAAACTCCATTCTTTTGGCTTTCTCGCCGCTGTTGTAAGGGATTCTAATACTAGCACTGCGATTTTGTGCAGAATAAGTCAAAATACTAGGTGCTTCAAAGCCCGGGATTAGTCGCTTGTAAGAGTTTGTGCTAGGATTTGTGAAAGCCGCTAATGCCCTTGCGTGCTTGAGCACACCGCCTAAGAAATGCAATGCCATCTGACTTAAGCCTTGATACGAATCTCCAGCAAAGAGATTTTTATTATCTTTCCAAATGCTAATATGCACATGCATTCCGCTGCCATTATCGCCATATAGAGGCTTTGGCATAAAAGTGGCAGTCTTACCATTTAAATGTGCGACCATTTTGACGACATATTTAAGCTTTTGGACATTATCCGCCGCTTCTAGCATATCACCAAACTTCACGCCAATCTCCCCTTGCCCCTGTGCTACTTCGTGATGCACAACAAAGGTTTCTAAGCCTACTTGATTAAGCACCTTTACCATCTCTGCACGCAAATCCACCATAGAATCCACCGGTGCCACAGGGAAGTAGCCACCTTTTGTGCCGGGGCGATGTCCGATATTCACACCACCTTCAAACTCTCTAGCGCGATTCCACTCGCCCTCTTCAGAATCTATCTCATAGTATTGACAATTCACCGCATCTTTAATCTTAATAGAATCAAAGACAAAAAACTCATTCTCCGGTCCATAATACGCCACATCGCCGATACCACTCTCCTGCAAATGTTTCATAGCTCTTTTTACAATGCTTCTAGGGCATTTTTCATAAGGCTCATTTTTATAAATATCCCAAATATCGCAAAATACCACCGCAGTCGTATCAGCAGTAAAAGGGTCAATAAAATACCGCACCGGGTCAGGGATTAGCATCATATCTGACTTATCCACACTCTGCCACGCTGGGATCGAGCTACCATCAAAAGGCAAGCCATAAAAACTCTCTTCATCAATCGCAGAGCGCGAAAAGCTCACATGATGCCACACGCCTTTAATATCGCTAAATCTAAAGTCGATAAATTCCACTGCAAATTCATCGCAGAACCTAAAAAACTCTGCCACTTTAGCCTTATCTATTGTCCTTTCCATAGCAATCCTTTCATAGCTCTAAACACTCAAAATAAAGCGCGTACATTGTAACACTTATTCCTTGAAAATGGCATAAGCCCAAACACTTACAAAAGTGCGAAAATTAAGAAATAGTAGAAAAAGAGAGTAAAGAGAAAACCCACCACACAAGAGCGTGTAACTGGGTTAAAGCAGTCTAGATATAGCCAGCTACTTTAGCAAGCACATACCCGATGCAGCAGGAGCTAAACACCCCAATAAGCCCGGGTAAAATGAAGCTGTGATTGATGACAAACTTACCGATATGTGTTGTTCCGCTTCTGTCAAACTGGATAGTTGCCAAGTCGCTTGGGTAAGTTGGCAAAATATAGTAGCCATAGCACGCTGCTGCAAACGCCACGATGATTCCGGGCTCTACGCCAATGTTTAGAGCGATTGGCACAAATGCTGCAAGTGCGGCTGCTTGAGAATTAACAAACTTTGAAATAAGCAGTAACATGATCGCATAAGTCCAAGGATGCGCTTTAACAATATCGCCAAGAGCTGATTTTATCATCGGTGTATGCACAGCAAACATCGTATCTGCCATCCAAGAAATCCCAAACACCGCTACAAGCGCGATCATACCCGATTTAAAAATCTCATTACTACCGATCTTTTTGGGATCAACTTTTGTGAAGATAATGATAAGTGAGCCAGCTAGGAGCATAAACATTTGGATAATATGTACCATAGAGATCTTATCCATATCTGGGTTGCCAAGCTTATCAGCTTTATAAACTTTCTCTACTTTACCTTCTTCCACCTTACCAAGCTTATCAGCTTTAATCGCCTTATCAAGCCCAATTTTTTCTCCCGGATTATCCACATCAGCGATTTTGACATCTTTAAGCTCGAATACACCTTTGTCGCTTTTCTCTGGAGTCCATTTTATTGTCGTGCTAGATTCTAAAGTAGCTTTGTAGTCATACTTTTGCCCCCAAGTAGGCTTAAGCGAGTCAAACGCCCCAATAAGTGCGACAACACCAATAGCCCCTAGGAAAATCCACATAGCTACCCAATCCTTCTTAGGAAGTTTTACACCTAGCAGAGTTTTAGAATCTCCATAGACATATTGCTTAAATTCTGGGTCTTTGATCTTTTCTTGAAATACTGGGTCTTTGTCCAAATCTTTACCCCTAAACCAGCTAAAAATCCCAATCATCAATACCCCAAAAAGTGTGCTAGGGATAGTGATTTGAAGCAAGTTGATATAGCCATCAAATCCTGCAAGCTTGTGGTCTGCATTTAGAAGCAATGCTGTAAGGCTCACCACCGCCACAGATACAGGTGAGGCAACGACCCCCATTTGTGAGCTGATAGAAGCTGCTGCCATAGGTCGCTCTGGGCGAATATTATTTTTGATAGCAATATCATAAATGATAGGCATAATCGTATAAACAACATGCCCTGTCCCGCACAGCATCGTAAGGAAGCAAGTAACAAAAGGGGCTAGAATCGTTAGCAACTTTGGATTGCGACGCAAGATTCTCTCTGCAATTTGCAACATAACATCTAGCCCACCGCTTGCTTGCAATGTCGCACTAGCCACAACGACTGCCAAAATCGTAAGCATAACATCAATAGCTGGCTTACCCGGCTTAATGTCAAATCCAAACACAAGCACAAAAATACCGATACCACCAAGTAGTCCTAGCGTGATACCACCTTTTTGCGCACCATAAAACAAACAAACAAGCACAACTAAAAGCTGAGTGGTAAATTGCCAGCCTTCGCTAAGATTTACAAGAAAATCCATCATAACCCCTAAATTTAATTCCCTAATTACAAACGGCATTTGCCATAATTTGCAAAATTGTCAGCGATTATAGCAACATTTACATAAAAATCGTTACAATGTGCGCCTAATGCTTGCATAGTTAAGCACAGAGTAATGATAATTTTAAACATAAATTAAACCCAGCGGATTTCAACAAAGCATAAGCTACATAGCAAACGAACAATAAGGCGATAGTATCTATGGAAGACCTATTAGTACAATGGTTTTACAGTGGCAAAGATGGAGTGGTATGGGCTGTGGCATTTATCGCTGGACTACTCTCTTTTCTCTCGCCTTGTATTCTTCCACTTGTGCCAGCATATATCTCTTATATCTCTGGAATTTCACTAGAGCAACTAGATTCTAGGAAACTTACTAGGCGAGATCTTCGCGTGGCGATTGTATGGCGGGCGTGCTTATTTGTGCTTGGGTTTTCTTTGGTGTTTGTGGGCGTGGGGCTATCACTCTCAAGTGTTGTCCGTGTGCTACAATCATCCATTACAAATATCGTCGCTGGGGGAATTGTAGTGGTATTTGGTGTACATTTTTTAGGACTATGGCGATTTAGCTTGCTTGATAGAAGCGCACGCTATGAGTTTGCACTCCGTCATAAAGCCCTAGAGATTCTAGCTCCCTTTGTGTTAGGCATTAGCTTCGCGCTTGGCTACACACCTTGCACAGGCGCGATATTTGGAGCAATCACACTATTTATAGGGACAGGTAACTATGGTGCAGAGCTATTGATAATGTATGCGTGTGGCTTGGCTGTGCCGTTTTTACTCGTGGCGTTGATTTTAGAAAAAGGCTTTTCCTTGCTGGCTAGAATCAAGCCTTTTATGCGGCGGGTTGAGCTTATAGCTGGTGGGATTTTAGTGGCGATGGGTGCGCTGATTATGAGCGGTGAGCTTGGCACGCTTAGTGCGTGGCTTATAAGTAGCTGGAGTTGAAGGAGAAATAATGCTGCTAAAAAATGCTCTGCTATGTGATGCACTTAGAGAGTGTAAGGCGGATTTGCGCGTTGATGAAGAACGCGGGATTATTAGTGAGATTGGGGAGAGTTTAGCACCAAAGAGCACAGAAAGTGTGCTTGAGTGCAGTGGCAAGGTCATCCTGCCTGCTCTTATTGATATGGCATATCCTAAAAACCAAGTCTTATCGCGCAAAAACCTCGAATCTCTAACACAAAAGGCACTACGAGGTGGGGTGGGGAGCTTGCTACTGCGCCCAGAAAGCACGCCACGCATAGATCACGCAGCTATTATCGAGCTTGTCTCTTCGCTAGATTCTAGCTTGAGTGTGCATTTTCTCCCAAGCCTAGCCCCCACCACCCTAGAATCTAAGCCAAAAATCGCAGAAATTGCCACACTTATTTCATCTGGTGCGCGTGCAATCTACCTAGAATCTAGCGCGCAAAACATTGATGGCTACACACTCTACAAAATCGCTCAGTACGCCCAAATGCTCCAAATCCCAATCATCGCCAGCCCCCAAGAGCCAAGCCTAAGTGAGGGCGTGATGAATGAGTCTCAAGTAAGCACGCAACTAGGACTCCCAGCAATCCCCTCTCTAGCACAAACTATGCAAGTAGCAAAGCTCTGTGAGCTAGCGCGATATAGTGGGACAAAGTGGGTGTTTGATGTCATTAGTGAAATAGAATCCTTGCAGATTATTTCACATTTTACACAGATGGGCGCGCGGATCTTAGCGCAGACCTCCTTGCACCACTTAATCCTAAGTGATGAGCATTGCGCACTCTTTGACACGAGATTTAAGCTATTTCCCCCACTTAAAGACCCTGCCACACGCGAGCAGCTTCGCACGCATTTAGATTCTGGTATTAGCCTGCTTACTTGCTTGCAAAGCGATAGCTATAAGTCGAAAAAGGATCAAGTCTTTGAATCTGCTAGCTTTGGGATAAATGCACTAGAACATTACTTCTCACTAGGCTTTACTCATCTTGTCAAGTCAAAACTTATCACACTCTCACGCTTTAGTGAGCTTACTTCTTATACGCAAGCTAAACTTCTATCGCTTCCTAAAGGTGCGCTAGAAGTGGGGCTAGATGCAGATCTTATCATCGTGGATTTACAAAAGAGTTTTTACATTGAAGATAGCTTTAGCCCTTATAACGGCGAGCATCTCTCTGGCGTAGTCACACAGGTGCTACTTGGTGGCAAGCCTAAAAGTCTTTAACGAAATTGACACTAAGGATAATGATGATTAAAGTCCTACTTCAAGGCGGTCTTGGTAACCAAATGTTTCAATACGCCTTCGCGCGCGCCCTAGCGCATAGGGGCTTTAGCGTCGGTTTAGATGCGAGCTTTAACTATGTAACACTAAAGTCCTTGCGTGCTGATCGCGCTAAAAACACATTAAATCAAAATCTCATAGGGGGGGGGGCAGCACAGAGATATCGCTAGAGTCTCTGCCACACCAAAGGATTTAGATTCTAGCACGGGCATTGTGCGCGATCTTGAGCTTACCAAGTTTTGCATCACGCTACCTGTTCTCCACCACTTCCCGAATCATTTTCCACACTCTTGGCACGCCTTAGATCAGGACTCTAGTCAAGCAGGTATAAGCACGCAAGCATATTACCAAGCACTCTGCACCAAAGCCCTGCGCAAGCTTCTCCCACCAAATGGTAATCCCGCGCGCTTTCTCCGCAGACTCTACACCACAAGCGACTCTCCAAAGCTAGTGCAGAGATTCCACGCGCACTACCCATTTTCACGCAATGCACGCTTTGAAGGGGTATTTTCTAATGCTGTGTATTTTGCTGAGATAGAATCTATCTTGCGCCAAGAATTTACCCTAAAAGCCCCAAAGCCTAGTGCCAAAGCTTTACAAGAGTACATACAATCCACCAGCAACTCTGTATTTCTCCATATCCGCAGAGGCGACTACCTAGCACAAGAGAATTGGGAGTATGTCAAGCTAGGAAGCGCATATTATGACGCTGCTATAGCTCTTATGCGCACTAAAGTTAGCAATCCAATTTTTTTCATATTTAGCGATGATTTGCAATGGTGTAAAAATGAGCTTTATACAAGACTACAATCACTTAAAGGCACAAAGCTACACTTCATCGGCAACAATGATCAAAGCGATGCGATTAGTGATCTTGTGGCTATGGCAGCGTGTCAAAACGCCATTATCGCAAACTCTACCTTCAGCTTCTGGGGCGCGTATTTGATCAACAATCCTGCAAAGCTTATAATCCGACCCGCTCAATACACTTGGCGCGGATATAGCCCCCTATGCTACCCAGAGTCGTGGTGTAAGCTTGATGTGATTTGGGGAGAGATTACACACTAACTAGAATCTAGCTTTCCCCATAGAAAATGCTCGTAGCAAAACACCAAGCCACTCCAAATAAGCAAGAAAGCTCCGCCCTATCCCAAATATTTGTGATAAACGCCCCACCATAATCCCTAGAATCTAAAAAGTGCCGAAGATAACAAGGGATACTTGTGTAGAAATTTAGCGCGATAGTATTGATCTTTTCTAATGCGTATAGCCACTTCTCCCTTACTTTTGCGCAAATACTTGTAACTGTGCTAGCACCTCAGCTTGCTTTGCCTTAGCTTCTGCAAGTGCGCTAGCGTTAGATTCTAAGACATCTTTAGGGGCGTTAGCTAGAAATTTAGCATTGTTTGCTAGAGATTCTAGCTTAGTGATTTCTTTAGTAAGCTTTAGATTCTGGTTATTTAAGCGCGTGATAATAGGGGCTAGATCAATGCCCTGTAATGGTAGATAGCTTTTTACTAGCGATCCAATATCTGCCACGCAGCTTTTATCTAGCTCATTTTGCGCATTTGTATCTACACATTCAATCATACCCACTTTAGCAAGCTTGCAAATAGCTTGTATTGCACTAGTAGATAGCATAAAATCTGTGGTGATATAGGCAATATCAATAGGCTTATTTGCTAAATCGATAAGAGCCTTAGCACGGCGCAAGGAGACAATGGCATCTTTAATGTACTCAAACTCGCTCTCCCTAGCACTATCTTGCTCTATCTCACTAGGGTAGCGCGTAATCATTATAGACTCGCTAGATTCTAGTGTGCTACCGCGCAAGGTGTGATAGAGTGATTCTGTAAGAAATGGCATATAAGGGTGCAGCAGTTTCATCGCCTCTATCATCACTGCACCTAACTCATTGATGGACTCTTTTTGTGCCTTTGCTAACTCAATACACCAATCACAAAACTCTCTCCACAAAAAGCGATATGCCACGCTTGCGCCATCATTGAATCGGTAAGATTCTAATGCGGCTCTAAGATCTTTTGTTGTGCTATTTAAGCGTGATTTAGCGTAGCGACCAAGTGGTGTTTGGTAAGCATTGATGGAATCTAGCTCACTAAATCCGCAAAAGCTAGAATCTGCTTGTTTTGCATAGAGTAGCAAAAACTGCGCAGCATTGTAGAGCTTATTGGCAAAATTTTTGGCAAGCTCTAGCTGAGACTTTGCTAGGCGAACATCTCGCCCTTGTGCGCACGCGTACGCTAGGGCAAAACGCAAGGAGTCTGCCCCATACTCTTCTATCATTTCCAAAGGATCAATGATATTGCCCTTGCTCTTACTCATCTTTTGCCCTTGCTCATCACGCACTAGCGCGTGCAAATACACATCTTTAAAGGGTAGCTCCCCTAGCAGACTCTCCCCACTAAAGAGCATTCTAGCCACCCAGAAAAACAAAATGTCAAAACCTGTGATAAGCAAAGAGTTAGGATAAAATCGCACAAGATCAGTGGCGTTATACTGCTCCTTACACTCGCCATCATTCCCCCACCCAAGCGTGCTAAACGCCCAGAGTCCCGAGCTAAACCAAGTATCTAGCACATCAGGATCTTGTAGCACGCTAGAGCCACATTTAGGGCAGGAGGATTCTCGCTCATTTTTGCTAGCGTAAATATGCCCACACACGCCATTTTGGCAATACCACACCGGAATCCTATGCCCCCACCACAGCTGCCTAGAGATACACCACGGCCGGAGATCACGCATCCAAGCATTGAAGTTGTTAAGCCACTGGGCTGGGTGAAATCTAGCCATAGGTTTTTGGCTAGTGGATTTAGCTTTACTAAACAAACCTGCTTGGGCTTGCTCTTGCACCGCTTCGCTGGTTTTGTGTGATAAATGTGAGAGCGGTGAAAAATCACTGCAGTCATTACCGCTAAGGCAACTTCCTTGCGATTTTTCTTGTAGCCCATATTTCTCATCGCAAAACAAGGGGTATTGCTTGGGCTGTGCCGATGTTGCAACTTCGCCCTGATCGTCTTCTTCAAGGATTCTAGGATTTGCGGTGCTGCTTTTGTAGGTTTTAGCACATTCTGGAGCAGGACTAGACTTGATACCTGCAGTTGTCCCACAATTTGCCAACTCTGCGGAATGGTTCAAAGATTTTTGTAAATTGACCTTACCAATCGTCTCTCTCGCAATATCTTGAGAGATAAACCACTGCCTAGACACATAAGGCTCTATCACATTCCCACAACGATAGCACACGCCTACTTGATTGCTATAAGGCTCGATTTTCTCCACCGCGCCTGCTTCTTGCAATGCGCACACAATATCTGAGCGTGCCTCTAAGCGATCACGCCCAGCAAATCCCAGCGCATATGAGTTTAGCACGCCTTTTTCATCAAAAACCACAATGGATTCTAGCGCGTGGGTTTTGCCTACTGCATAGTCGTTTTCATCGTGCGCTGGAGTAACTTTCACCACTCCTGTGCCAAACTCCATATCCACAGCACTATCAGCGATAATAGGTATCTCTCTACCCACCAAAGGTAACACTACCCTTTTGCCAAGCAAATGTGTATAACGAGAGTCATTAGGATTTATCATCACTCCACTATCGCCGAAAAATGTCTCCGGGCGCGTGGTAGCCACAAGTAGCACTTCATTAGAGTCTAACACAGGGTAGCGCAGATAGTACAAATGCGTCTCTTGCTCAATATGCTGCACTTCTATATCTGATAGTGCGCCATCTTTGACACACCAATTCACCATATAATCCCCCTGATAAATCAGCCCTCTTTCATACCACGCTACAAAAGCTTCTCTCACAGCATTTTGTAGTCCAGAATCCATCGTAAAGCGTAGGCGCGACCACGCAGGTCCAATACCTAGAGCTTGCATTTGCGTGATGATTTTACCTCCAGATTCTTCCTTCCACTGCCATACACGCTTGATAAACTCATCGCGCCCAAGCGTTTCTTTGCTTAATCCCTGTGCTAGAATGTGCTTTTCTACGACATTTTGCGTAGCAATGCCTGCGTGATCAAGTCCGGGCTGATAGAGTGTGGCAAAGCCGTCCATCCTCTTAAAGCGTGTGACAATGTCTTGCAGTGTAAAAGTAAGTGCGTGTCCAATGTGTAACACGCCCGTAACATTAGGCGGGGGCATCATTATGCAAAAGGTCCTTGAGCGATCGCTCACAATGCTAGCATTACCTTCTATCTCAAAATACCCACGCTCTTTGCAAATAGTATAAATGCTCTGCTCTATGGATTTTGGATCATAGCTCATTAGAATCCTTTAAAATAGTCTTAAGTGTGATTGGCAAGAGATTGTGCCAGCGTTTTAAATAGCTCACCACGCTCTTTGTAGGAGGAGAATTGATCTAGGCTTGCCGCAGCAGGAGAGAGCAAACAGGCAAAATCTTTGGCAAAGATCGCGCTAGATTCTGTGCGCTCTTTGCCTTTAGATTCTAGCGTGTGTAAAGCTATATCACGCGCTTTGTAGATAGCCTCCATAGCTCTATGCAAGCTCCCACAAGCATTTGCCCTAACTCCATATTCTCTAGCTAGGGACAGAAGCTTTGACTCATTGCTCCCTATGGTGAAAATCTGTGCCTTTTGCATACGCTGCAATAATGTGAAAATCTCCGTGCAATCCGCTCCTTTATCATCGCCTCCTAGGATCAAAAACAATGCACGATCCTTATAGCGCGTGATCGCCTGTAAAGTCGCATCAGTATTTGTGCCTTTAGAATCATCGATGAAAAGCCACTGCGCCCCCAAATCCTGCACGAAAAATTCCTCCATTCTATGCGCACCGACTGTAAAGCCAGCAAGAGCTGGAATAAAAGTAGCTAGATGTGCTTGTGTCAGTGCGCGTGGGCAAAGACTTGCCAAAGCCACTGCACTAGCAAGTGCTAGAGAAGCATCAAGCAAAAATGGCTCAAAAAATGGCAGACCATCTTTGTCAAGCTCTAGCCCCTTAGCGCGTAAAAATGCGCGCAAATCACTAGAATCTCTATAAAACACCATCTCTCCTGCAAACTCCTTGCACAAGCGATGATCTCTCAAAGTGCTAGGCACGATTGCCACACTATCAACCCCCATTCGCGCGAGCGGAGAGAGCTTATCATCAACATAGCCCGCAAAGCCATTATGCCAGCTTATGTGGTCTTGACTTAGGGGTAAAAGCGCGTAGATTCTGGGTGTAGCGACTTTTGTGTAGTGCAAGGCAAAGGAGCTAGTCTCTAGCACCCAAAGTGATGTATTTTGCTCATAGAGTGTGATAAGTGGCGTGCCGATGTTGCCCCCAGAGCGCGCGCCAAATGGAGCTAGGATATGTGTGAGCATTTGAGTGGTGGTAGTCTTCCCATTAGTTCCACTCACCCAAATTTGTGTCATTGGCTTTTGGTTGGTGGATTGGGTTTGTAGCGATAAGTCGGTGATTGCTTCACGCTCACTGCAGTTACGCACGCCAAGTGTGCGCCCTTGACCACCCAAGACCGAATTCTCCAGCCACCAGATGAAATCATACTCGCTCACTGCCCTTCTAGCCCTCCCAAAATACGCGTGATCTGGTGGGATACCCGGGCTTAGAATCTCTAGCGCGCTAGATTCTGCGCAAAACTCCCTAGAATCTAGCAAGATATTTTCCACATCGCCCCCGCTGCTAGAATCCAGCCTTTTCCCCTCTGGCTTATCATCATAAATCGCACAAGCCTTCCCCAGCGCATTCAAAAACGCTACGATAGGCTTAGTCGTAACGCCATAGCCCAGAATGCTAATAGGCGCGCTAGATTCTAGGGCACTATCAATCGCCTTTGCTTGAAGCTCTTTAGGCAGTGGCTCTAGGGGCATAGCAGTCCTTAGCGCACTTTGAGACTTAGTAGCGCGATCAAGTTTGAGAGTAGCGCGATAATCCAAAAACGCACAATGATTTTGTTCTCCGCCCAGCCCTTTTGCTCGAAGTGGTGGTGGATAGGTGCCATAAGGAAAACACGCTTTTTGCGCATTTTGTAGCTACCAATTTGTAGCATTACAGAGAGCGTCTCAATCACAAATATCAGTCCAATTAGCAGCAATAAAATCTCGTTATTAGACACGATTGCCATATATGCCATAAATCCGCCAATAGCCAAGCTCCCACTATCTCCCATAAAGACTTGGGCAGGGTGGCAGTTATACCACAGAAAGCCTAGCAGTGCGCCGATCATCGCTACCCCCACGACCATAAGCTCCCCAGCATTAACCATAGGCAAGAATAAATACCGCCCAAATTCAACATTCCCAGAGAGATAGACAAACACGCACAGCGTGGCAAGTGCGAAGATTGAAGGCACGCATGCCAAGCCATCAAGCCCATCGGTGATATTGACAGCATTGCTTGTAGCTAGAAATACTAGAATCCAAAACCCTATCATCAATGCTGGATACTCGCTAAGGGCGAAAAGGGGCTTTTTCATAAACGGGACATAAAAATCACTTGCAAGCCCCGCGCCATAGTGCAGAGCCAAGCTCACGCCAAGTGCCGCTAGAAAAAGTAGTAGCATTTTAAGCCTAGCGCTCATACCGGCATTAGACTTTTTAGCTATTTTCATATAGTCATCGTGTGCGCCGATAAGCCCAAAGATAAGTAGCGTTGCAATACCTAAAATCGCGTAGAGATTGCTAAGCTGGATACACAAAAGCGCGGCGATGCTTGCTGAGATGATAAATACGCTTCCGCCCATTGTGGGGGTGTTAGACTTGCCTTTGTGCGTGGGGACATAGCTAGAGATAGGCTGGCTTGCTTTGCGCGCTTTCGCCCACACGATAAAAGCCGGCATAAACCACACACACAGCACAAACGCGACAAAGAAGCTCACACCCGCACGGAAGGTAAGGTATTTGAAAATATTTATATCAAAATACGAGTAGAGATAATACAGCACATACACTCCTTAGACTATTCTAGCGCGAAAGTGTCCCCTAAAGTCCTAAATCTTGCGCTTAGCAAGCCCTATGCTTTTAGATTCTGCTTATAGCACTCTGCACCTTGAAAGATAAGCGCAAATTATAGTAGTTTTACCTTAAAAAGTGTAGAATGCGCGCCTTTAAGCGATGACAAGTGCCAAGCTAGAGATCTAATATCTATTTAAAGTATAAGGAGCAGTTGTGTCCATAGTGGAATCTAAACGACAAAGCGCCCTAGAGTCTCTCTCTTGCTCTTGCGCGTTTAAAACTACTGCACTTTATGCGAGCCTAGTGCTTGTGGTGGCTAGCGTGGCGATTTTGCCTTTTTCTTACTCTGTGGTTTCTATCAAGCTTCCTGTTAATTTGCTTTTCATAGCACTTGGGGTGTTTGCGCTTGGATTTTGGCGCGAGTATAGGGAGCTAGGGCGCGCACTTGGGGGGATATGGTTTGCACTTGTGTGCTTGCTTGTGGTGGTTATTATGCCGTATGGCTCGCTATTTTGGGCAGTGGATACTAGGGCGACTTTGCAAGCAATTCGGCAGTATTTGCTAGAGCCTAGCTTGTTTCTCTTGCTTGGCTTTTTTCTCACCACTAAGCTTGATGAAAGAGGACTAAAACTCCTGCTCATAGGGCTTTGTCTAGCACTGAGCTATCACCCCATTGCTACAATATGGGATTTTTTTGCCAATGGTGGTGGGAAGTTTGGGTATAGGGCTATGCTCCCGGGCTATCATACCCCCCAAACCGTGTATGTATTCTACCTGCTCTTTCCACTAGGGCTAGCACTTGGCTTTAGTATGATGGTCTCTGGGATAAAGCGCGCAGCGGCATTTGGAGCTGTGCTAGTATGTTGTGCCGCTCTTATTGCTAATGGAGGGCGGTTTGCCATACTAGCTGGAGTGGCAATGCTACTAGTCCCATTTCTTATCTGCTCTTACAAGTATAAGCGATATATCCTGCTAGGCTTAAGTATCCTTGTGTGTAGTCTAGTGCTTTTGCTTTATGTGATGAGCAAAAATTGGGAAGCGCGCTACAATTTCTACTCTATGGTGCAAAATTTCTCTACCATTTGGCATACAAATCCCGCGCAAATGGGGCAATTTACTTACTGCGATGAGAGCTTTTGCTCTCCCCACTCGCTTGATGAGCAATCAAACATTCAATGGGAGTATTCAAGCCTAGCTAGACTCTCAATGCTAAAATCCACTTTGCTAGCCATAGCGCAAAACCCCTTCCGCCCCAATGGCTACCACTTCCAGCAATTTCCGCAAAATATCACTAAAATCTTTTTGCCAGATTCTCTATACTATCCCTTTACACACCGCTGGCACGCGCATAATCATAACTACATCGTATCGCTATGGTTTGAGCTAGGCTTTATCGGCTTTGGCGCAGTGGCAGCATTTATGCTCTACATTGTTGCGCAGTGGTATGCGAAAAAACTCCCCCTAAATGGCGTGCATATAGCCTACAAGCCCCGCGCTATCTTGCTCTGTGGGGTGGGGATTGGGCTGTTTGGACTAATTGTAAGCAATCTTTTTGACTGCTTGCCGGTGCGAGATGGACAAATCGTGCTATTTTTACTGCTTGGTATAATGCTAGCTACCATAACTCCAAAGGATTACAATGCTATCTCTTAGACTTTCTCTTTTATCAAACAAGCTCTTCAAGCACCGCTATATCCGTCGCAATAGCGCGTAGCTACAAAATCTCATAGGCTTTGTGTATTTTCACACTTCTAATACTTCTATGGGGGGGGGGGCGAAGTAATGCGTGGCTGCAAGCACGGCTAGCCAAACTCGCACGCTCTTTTCTTAAACGCTTTGGCACGACCTATGTAAGACTCCGTCTTTTGCTTGGATTTATCGATATACCTCAGCTCACCATTGTGCTTACAACCAAATGCACCTTGCGCTGTGAAGGCTACAGTAATTTAATGCAATACTTCACGCCAAGCGATCACTTCACTACCGATCTTAACTCCATACAAAATGACATAGAAAGGCTTTTGCAAGGCATATCTTCTATATCCTCCATTCATATTATTGGCGGCGAAACGCTACTTTTCAAGCAGCTGCCAGAGCTTATGCACTTCCTAGCTAGCAAGAAGCAGATCAAAGCTCTAGAGCTTATCACCAATGCTACGATTCCATTTTCACAAAAGCTTTTAGACTCCCTAGCCTATAAAAAGACGCGCGTTATCATCTCTGACTACAGCGCAAACCCAGAGCTTACAAAAACGCTGTGCCAAGAGCAGATACTACAAGCCCTGCAGGAGCATAACATTAAGCATATTTTCTATCATCAAAACTCCCTTTGGCGCGATATGGGCAGAATCTACAAGCGCAATCGCACTGACGATGAAAACAAGCGCAACTTCCTAGCCTGCGACATACCTTGTGTAACTTTCATCGGCGCAGATTCTAGCGATAAAGCGCAAAAAGGTGGTATCTTTGTCTGCTCGCTTGCTAGCTCTCTAGCCAAGCTACGCTCACAAGCAGAGTTTGCTGGGGATTTTGTCTCCTTAGATTCTAGCACGCTCTCTAGTGATATTTTGCGCTTTTATGCGCAAGATTTTTTCAAATCCTGTGATTACTACCCCAATAAATGGGAGCATAGCGATGGTATCCCTGTGGCTTTGCAGACAAAAGAAACTCTAACACTTAGTCCCCCTGTCTCCTAATACGCTATAATCCCCAATCCCAAAACAAAACTATTAGGAAGATCTTAAGGATTGGCGATGGTGCTTGCTAAAATCTCTAGTGTTATGCTTGCGTGCGCTGGGCTAGTCCTATGCATAGGGCTTATGCTCCTTAGCACAGGTGAAGCCAATCTTAAGCCAAATCCGCTTTTCAAAGCTGGAGTTAGCGCGCTTTATATTGTTGCGCTTTGCTTTATCCTAAGTGCCATAGCTCTGCCACATTTCAAGCAAAATCTAGCGCATTATTTTGCTAGGGTTTCTCTATTTTTTATCCTTTTGCTAGGCATTATTGCCCTAAGCTTGCTCTCTTTATACTTCACCGCAGACAGACACTTAAGCTGGAGCTTTATGCGGAGATTTCTCCTAGAGCCAAGTCTTTTTCTCTTGCTTATCTCGCTCTACTTTTATACTATCAAGCCAAGCTCGCAAGCTCGCATTATCTATGCTTTGTTGATAATCTTTTCCTTGCAGCCTATTTTTACGATAGGGGATTTTATTTACTACGGACTAGCAAATGACCTAAGCTTTATAGCTATGCTTGGCTCCTATCGCCCTATGCCATTTTTCTTCGCAGAAGCACAAACAGGCTATGCGTTTTTTCTCATCATTTCTCTAAGTCTTAGTGTCGCGCTTTTTTGCACCAAGCCTAGCAAGCTGGCTTTATTGCTCGTGGGGCTTAATATCCTAGCCTGCATTGTTGCCAATACTCGGTTTCTCCATATTTGTCTGTGTGTGATTATGCTGCTTCCTGCTATCTTGCTCCCCTACCGCTATAAGAGCAGAATCCTTGCTGGCGTAAGTGCCGTAGCGCTTCTGTGCGGCGTGGGATTCTACTATGTAAGCGCGCATTTATCGCCCCGCTATAATCTCGCTGCTATGCTTGATAATTTCGCGCAAGTGTGGAGCTTGCCCCCCGCGGCTATGGGGCGATTTGATAATAATTGCGATAGCGTGCAGCATTGTATGCCTGAGTCTTTTCCAAGAGACCCTAGCCTGATCTGGGAGCACTCATCACTTAATCGTTTGGCGATGAGCAAGGCTACTTGGCTAGGGATACTAGACAACCCATTGCGCCCAAATGGCTTTGGGCTTGGGCTTTTTGCCAAAAATATTGTGCGTATCTTTGGGAGTGGCGAGCAAATCCCCTACTATATCCATAGGCACGATGATGGGAGTGTCCTGCCATTTTATTGGACAAATCATAATGGCATTTTATATCTGTGGTTTGAGCTGGGGATCGTGGGCTTTGGACTTATCGTTTGGCTACACTTGTGGCTTTTACTACAAGCGCGCAAGCTCTATGAGTGTGCTAGCTTATCCACTATCTCGCGCGCCTTTGCGCTTGGGCTATCGCTTAGTATTCTAGGGCTTATAGTGGCAAACTGCTTTGACGCCCTGCCAAATCGCGCTGGCACACTTGTGCTTTTTCTGCTCTTTGGACTACTGATAGCTCTAATAGCAAAGTATGGTCATAAGGAAAGCGCGTAATGAAGCTAGTCTCTGTCATTATCCCTATCTACAATGTAGAATCCTATCTTGCGCAGTGTTTAGACTCTGTGCTGGCGCAGAGCTGCTCGCGTATAGAAGTTATCTGTATCAATGATGGTAGTGTGGATTCTAGTGGAAAAATCGCACAAGAGTATGCCACAAAAGATAGCAGGATCATTTATGTAGAGCAGGAGAATCAAGGCGTAGCAGTAGCACGCAACAAGGGATTAGAGAGAGCAAGCGGAGAGTATGTCGCCTTTATGGATCCTGATGATTTCTACCCAAGTAGCACGACTCTAGAGCTACTCTACACAAAGGCGAAGCAAGCTAATGCTGTGATTTGTGGCGGGAGCTTTAGTGATTATATCAATGGCACGATATCGACCACATACCCTAGAGAATTTTACGGCTACACTTTCACACAAGAAGAATTTGTCGATTATGATAAGTGGCAGTTTGACTTTGGCTGGATACGATTTATTTACCGCAGAGAATTTTTGCTGCGACATAAGCTCTTCCAGCCGCTCTATACCAAATATGAAGACCCTGTATTTTTTATCCAAGCTATGCTACTAGCTAAGCGATTTTACGCGATACCTGAGATCACCTACTGCTACCGCGTAGGACACCAAGATAGAGCAAAATGGCAGGCAAAGCACTGGGGAGATCAAACAAAAGCAATGAGCGAGATTCTCTCTATCGCCACCGCCCATAAGCTCCACACTCTCTATGATCTCACGCTATTCCGCGCCAGCATAGAGAGCCAGACACTTCTGCACCTAGTCAAGCGCGGTATTGCCCCATTGCCCCCGCTTATCGATCTAGCCAAGCTGCTTGACAGCAATCCTGCTAGAGTTAATAGCGACTATCCATTATCCATATCTAAGCCTTACACCACCTACTATGAGAGCTTGCTCTATGAGATTTCCGCGCATTGTGCTGCAAGTATCGCAGCTACAAATCTCTACCAATGTAAGCTTGGCAGAATCTTTACAAAAATTTTGCAGCAATATGCGCGATTTAAGCACTGGAAAGCTAGAAATTCTCTAGGGGGGGGGGCGCATAATGTAGAGCGACCTCTCTGCTATCTTATCCCCAGAGTCTCGCTCTCCATTTTCTTTAGCAATCTCTCCCATTTGGCAAAGCTTCATTGTCTTGCTATCTCGTGGCAGAGCTTACCCATACAAGCACGCCCACTCTATGTCAATAGGCAGGGACTATGAGCGCGCTGGTCTCTGTCATTATCCCCATCTACAATGTAGAATCCTACCTTGCGCAGTGTTTAGACTCTATCCTAGAGCAGAGCCATAAAAATATAGAAGTCATTTGCATAGATGATGGCAGCACAGATTCTAGCGGAGCAATCGCGCAACAATACGCAAGCAAAGACCCTAGAATCCACTTTTTCACCCAAGCAAATACCGGTGCAGGAGCCGCTAGAAATGCTGGGCTAAAGCAGGCTAAAGGAGAGTATATTCTATGCTTTGATGCCGATGACTATATGCGCCAAGACACATTAGCACTCTTGCTCCAGCAAGCCATTAGCACAAATGCAGATCTCACCATAGCTAGCTCACAATCCTTAGATGACTCCCTAGGCATACTCGCTCCCCAGCCAGAATGGCTACGCCTTGATCTCATACAAGATTACAAGACCTTTAGCCACTGCGATTTGCCTAGTGATATTTTTGGATTCTGCGTGGGGTGGGCGTGGGATAAGCTTTATAGAAGATCTTTTATACAAGAGCATAGCCTAGCTTTCCACAATCTCCCTGTGTCAAATGACTTATTTTTTGTCTTTATGTCGCTAGTATATGCTAGGAAAATCGCCTGCGTGCCACAGACTCTCTTCACCCATAGAATCAATGTCAAAAACTCCATAGAATCTTCTAGGGACAAGCACCCGCTAGTATTTATCCAAGCTATCCACACTTGGCAGCAAGCTCTTATACAAAGCGGCGCATACCCCACCCTAGAGCAGAGCTATGCTACTTGGGTGCTAAACTACTGCCTATGGCATTTACACACACTCTCCACACAAGAAGCCAAGAAGTCTGCCTACAATGCCCTTCACTCTTATGGGCTAAGGCAGCTAGGCTTACTTCGCGCGCCAAGAAGCTACTTCCCGCCAGCCTTGTATCAAAAGCTTTTATATATACGATTTATCCCATATAGCCTGCATAGGCGTAACCTTGCGCAAAATATTGGCTTTAAGTCCCTGCTTAAATCTCTATTTCGTCTCCACATCAGTAGAAATTACATAGTGATACGACTCTTTGGCAAAACTCTGTATCAAAGCGCGCCCAAAGCTTAGAATACCTACATATCAAGCCTCCGTTATCACCCTTAAGTCGCCTACTTTGCTCCTACTTTGCGCCATTTGCGTGCGCGGTGTATCAAAAAAAAAAAAAACAGCTATAATTCCGCCAAATTCACACGATCGCAGTCAAAGCGCGTTTAAAGTCGTAGCTTATCGCACTTAGGAGGTCTTATGCCAAAGCCTAGCCCAAGCCCCCACGCCACGATCCTTGTGTGCTACCATAAATTTTCTAAGCCCATCATCGCTAGCGGGGTCCTGCGCCCCATCATCGTCGGCGCGGCAAATATGGGCGAAGAAGCGAAAATCCTGCAAGAGAAGCTAGAATCTAAACTGCCTAAAAATTTACGCTTAGGGGGGGGCAGATAAGTAAGGGTTCAACTTGTGCGCTAGATTCTAGCCTGAAAGCCAAATCGCCTGTGTTAAGAGATGATAGTGGGGAGAACATCTCTCATCTCAATCCCCACTTCTGTGAGCTTACTGCAATGTATTGGGCGTGGAAAAATGTGGATTCTAGCTATTATGGGCTCTTCCACTACCGCAGGGTGCTG
>NZ_JAFVUX010000006.1 GCF_017502485.1 Helicobacter sp. | reverse complement strand
ACGCGGATTCTAGCCTAGCACAGCCCTACAAAGCCCCTGATGACTATAAGTTTCATTGCTTTAGTGAGCAAATCTTTATTCAAGTTGATACAGAGCGATTCACCAGCCATACACGAACAATATTTGATACAGAGTGGAATATGCTAGATGTAGTGTATTACTACCCATTGCCAAGTAGCATTCCCTCAAAGCCACAAAATATCCCCACTATGCTTAATATAGCGGAGCTTTTGGGCAAGAATTGCAGCTATGTGCGTGTGGATTTATATAGTATATATGGGCAAACTATCGTAGGCGAGCTTACGATGACTCCAGAGGGTGGTACGGGGCATTTCACCCCCAAGCAGTGGGATAAAAAATTAGGTGATTTGTGGAGATGAAGCACAGAGCTTAAAGCAAAAGCCTAGCTCTTAAAAAGTTCGCTATGCGAACCTACTTCTACGCAAGTAAGGATAAGGGTGTTTTGATTTTTAGCATAGATGAGCAACAAATCTGGCTTGATATGGCACTCGCGGAAGCCTTTTAGCTCGCCTGTGAGTTTATGATCCCTATGCCTTGATTCTAGATTCTGCCCACTTGCAAGCGTGTAAATCACGCTATCGAGCAAATCTCTATCATCTTGGCTTAGTTTCTTGCGCTGTTTTTTATATTTAGCAGTAGTGTGGATCTCAAACATCTAAGAATCCATAGCCTTTTTGTAGCTTGCAAAGTCTTTAAACTTCTCTACTTTGCCATTTTTTACATCCTTTATACTGCGCAAAAGCTCTTCACTTGGCTCTTTTTTTATTGTTAGCTTGACATCAGCTAGCTTGGCAAGGCTTTTTAGCGCGTTGGTGAAGTCTTTATTAACATTTTTAGCGGTGATGTGGATAGTCATTGTCGCTCCTTTGTTTTGGTGGATTATACACTAGAATCTATAAGTGATTGGATAGATTTCCCCCACCTTGCAAATAACGATTTTCATAACAAAATTGCCCAAAATTCAAACCTAGAATCAAACGCGGATTCTAGCCTAGCGCAGCCCTACAAAGCCCCTGATGACTATAAGTTTCATTGCTTTGGGAAAAAGGTGTTTTCTGAAACGATTGTCGATCGCGGGAACAATACGCGTTGCACATTTTTTGATGAAGGGTGGAATCCACTTGAAGTAAAGATCACCTATGATTTTGCACAAAGAGCGATAGAGAAACCAAGCGTGTTGCCCCTAATGCTTGAGATAAGCAGGAGATTTTTTGATGATCTAGGGTATTTGCGCTGTGATTTTTACTTACAAGAAAATGCAATTTTGCACATAGGCGAGCTTACTTTCACGCCCGGTGGTGGAGTGCTACCAATCTCGCCTAGAGAGTTTGACAAGACATTGGGAGACTTTTGGGAGATAACGCGCTAGATCCACAAATCACCTAATTTTTTATCCCACTCATTCGGGGTGAATTTTTCTGTGCCACCGCCGTGTGTATAGGTCAGCTCTCCTACGATAATGTCTGTATTAATCGCGTACAAATCTACCCGCACATAACCACAATGTCTTGCAAGTATCGTAGCAATCTCTATCATCAGCTGCGGATTGTTTGGTGGCTGTGGGGCATACTTAGGTTGTGGGAAACAAAGACTAAAATTCATTTTATTCCACTCTGTATCAAATATTGTTCGTGTATGGCTGGTGAATCGCTCTGTATCAACTTGAATAAAGATTTGCTCACTAAAGCAATGAAACTTATAGTCATCAGGGGCTTTGTAGGGCTGTGCTAGGCTAGAATCCGCGT
>NZ_JAFVUX010000005.1 GCF_017502485.1 Helicobacter sp. | reverse complement strand
GCATCCAATAGAGATATTAAAACAAGCGCATCTCTTAAGCTCTATATAGCTATTTTGCTAAAATTCTAGCTAAAAAACTTCTCTATATCAGCTTCTATTTTTGGTGCAGCAGTTGTGGCTTTTTCTATGTAGCATTTGTTAAATGCGTGGTCTATATCACTTTTATCAAGATTGTTTAAAATGCTATTTTTAGCAAAAATGCTAAAATCTGCCACATCTAGCACTTGCCCACTAGTGCCAATGCACACAAATAGCGAGTCTTCTGCCTTTCTAAGCGCATTTAGCTCATTATAAAGCACCTTATAAAATGGAGCTTGTTCGCCAAACATAACGATATTGTGGCGAAACTTCTTACACCCACATTTACAAATATGCTCTTTAGCATTTATTGCCTCGTAGCCGATATATTCTATTTTTTTACAATGTTGGCAGTAAATCTCAGGCAAAAAGCCGTGTAAATGAACGACATCCACGCAGCCTGCCCGCTCTAACAAATCATCTACATTTTGCGTTAGTACTGCGATTTGCTCGGGGTATTTTGCCTTTATACGAACTATCATGCGGTGAGCCTCGTTTGGCTCACACTCTGCTAGCTGAGCCCTACGCTTGTCGTAAAAATCTAGCACTTTTTGCCTATTTTCTCTAAACCCACGAGCCGAGCAAACCTCCATTATATCATACTCTTCCCAAAGTCCGCCGCTGTCTCTAAAAGTCCTTAGCCCACTCTCAGCTGATAATCCAGCACCACTTAAAATAAGCACTTTTTTCATCTTTACTCCTTTTTAAAATTTTTGAACATAAAGCACACTGTGAATATACGCAAACTTTTTATCTCATTATTCCGCCAATCATAATGCCAAAGGTCAAACAGCACATCAAAGTCCTTTTTTTCAAGACAAAAGTCGTGTTTGTATGATCCACAGTCGCGTTTAAATTGCTCACAATAGATTGTTTCTAATAGTTTCACTTTTTCTTCTTTACTCTTTAAAAATACTCAGAACTGTAGCCAAATTCCAGACTATTTTTTATAGCTGCAAGTACCTACTTTACCAGCTCTTTTAGTCCTTCAAGCACCTTTACCATAGCTAGTGTATCAAGTCCGCAATAAGCTAGTAGCTCTTTGCGTTTTTTAGCGATTTGCTCGCTATTCATCTTAGCGAACTCTGGGAAAGCATTCATTGCCTCGCCGCCGTTTGATATCTCGCCACGGCTTGCCATTGCTTTGTAGCCATCATCTATGCTAGGGGCTAGTATGGGCTGGATTTTTTTGATAGAGTAGCTGCCGTTTTGGCGCCAGTCGTAAAAATCACGCTTAGCAAAAGGCTCCATCAAATCTTTCATATTATCGTGTATGTCTATCAAATGCTCGCTCAAATCAGGGAAAAGCTCAGCTAGTCGCTTTAAAACCCCTTTTTCAAACTGCGCATTATAAGCTAGCGAGCAAACACCCTTTGGGATATCACGCACTAGGCTAAGGGCCAAGGCTCTGCGTGGGTCGCAAAACTCAGTAGGCAAAAACTCCTTATGCTCTGGCTCGCTACCATCGCCCTTGTCAATGTGAAGCGAATACTCAAAAGGCGTCTGCTCGTATGACTTAGCCCCTCGCCACAGCGGAATAGCTGATTGAAAAGTCTCAAAGTCCAAATGATAAAGCGGATAACTAAGCGTGGCTAAAAACTCACGCACAGCATCAGTATTAAGAATTCTAGATTTTTCTT
>NZ_JAFVUX010000004.1 GCF_017502485.1 Helicobacter sp. | reverse complement strand
TCATTAATGGTGGTGATGGTGCACACGCCCACCCCACTCAAGCTCTACTTGATTTGCTCACGCTTAGGCAATGTCTAGGGCAAAATCTTGCTGACAAAAGAGTGGGCATTATCGGCGATATTAAAACTTCTCGCGTGGCAAATAGTAATATCGAGCTACTCTCTCGCTATGGAGTAGAGCTTGTGCTTATAGCTCCTCCACACTTTCTCCCACCGCACAGCAAGCTTGCTTATACGCACGACATTACAGAGGCGATAGATTCTCTGCACGCTATCATCTCTTTACGCACGCAGACAGAGCGACATAGCAAGCAAAATTACGGCTCTTTGCGTGATTATGCTAACCACTTTTGCCTAACCAAACAACTCATAGGCGATAGGGATATAGTTATTATGCATCCAGGTCCAGTGCATCACAATATCGACATTGAAGATGAACTACTCAAAGACTCTCGTTGCAAAGTCTTGCAACAAGTGAGAAATGGCGTAGCAGTTCGTATGGCAGTGTTAGAGTTTTTTATCCTAGAAACAAGGGGGTAGTATGAGCAAAATGCTGACAAAAAAACAGCTCAAAGTCGGAGTAATAGGGGTTGGTGTGGTTGGGAGTAGCGTGATTGCCATCCTAGAAAAAAATCGCGATGTTATTACTGCGCGCGCAGGGGTAGAAATCATCGTCAAAAAGGCTTGTGTGCGGGATATGAGCAAGCTTAGAGCCTACCCTATCCCACTTACAGATGATATTAATGAGATAATAAATGATGATGAGATTGATGTCGTGGTTGAGCTAGTAGGCGGAAGAGATTTACCTTATCACATTGCTAAAACTGCTCTATCAAAAGGTAAAGCGTTTGTAACTGCTAATAAAGCTATGCTTGCTTACCACCGCTATGATCTAGCCAAACTCGCACGCACGCCCGTAGGATTTGAAGCAAGCGTATGTGGAGGTATCCCTATTATCAATGCACTCAAGGTCGGCTTAAGTGCGAATGAAATTCTAGCTATAAGGGGGATTCTTAATGGCACAAGCAACTATATCTTAACCAAAATGACTCAAGATAATTGGGATTTTGCCCAGGCACTCAAAAAAGCTCAAGAGCTAGGCTATGCCGAAGCAGATCCCAGCCTAGATATTAACGGACTTGATGCAGCACATAAACTCTCAATCCTTGCTAGCATTGCCTATGGTATTGATGTGCGCCCAGAAGATATGCTTATAGAAGGGATAGAACATATAGCATGTGAAGATATTGAGTTTGCTAAAGAATTTGGCTACTGCATAAAACTGCTGGGGATTGCTAAAAAGCACGATAATTCCATAGAGCTACGCGTGCATCCCACTATGATTGGTGAAGACAAACTACTAGCAGATGTTGATGGTGTGATGAATGCTGTAAGCGTTGTTGGCGACTGCGCTGGTGAGAGTGTGTATTATGGAGCTGGTGCTGGGGGCAATGCCACCGCTAGCTCTGTCATAAGCGATCTTATCGCTATTGCACGCTTATGTAGCCGAAATCTTAAGCAAGAGCAAGCAAACCCAATGCTAGGCTTTATCACAGAGCAAAGCCACAGCATTATCCCTAAGCAAAGCATCACAAGTCAATATTATTTGCGAATCCTAGCTGATGATAAGCACGGAGTTTTAGAAAAAATCGCTGCAATTCTTAGCTATCATAAGATTTCCATTAGCACATTTTTACAAAAACCAAGCACACTAGATTCTAGTGGCTCTCAAAACTGCGCTAAAATCCTGCTTGCCACACACACAACTTCCGAATTTGCCATACAAAATGCGATCGCAGGCTTACAATCCTTAGAAGTTGTGCGTCACAAGCCTGTTATCATCCGCATAGAAGATGAGTAGTCAAAAGCTAGCACAATCATCACAAAAACAAACACATATAAAAGGTAGAGCAGGAGAGCAAAGGGCATGTGAGTGGCTAGAATCTAAAGGTTTTAAGATTCTAGCGCGCAATTATTGCACACAATTTGGTGAGATTGACATCATTGCTTTGCACGATAATTTTTTGCACTTTATTGAAGTAAAGACTTTCGCAGCAAGTTCACTCTCACCACGCTATGCTATCACTTCTAAAAAACTACAAAAAATCTACGCCAGTATTGATGTATTGCTTTTCGCCTGCCACAATCTCCAGCCATCTCAAAAATCTAACTTTTCCAAATATGCGTGTGATACCCATAAGATTACGCAAGGACTACAAGCCTTAGATATTGATTTGCAGAACTGTCAATATTGTGTTGATGCACTGCTAATTTGGGGTAATAGTATTGAATTATTAGAAAATATAAGCCTCGAGTGATCTTCATTAAGTAATCTCACAAGCCTATCAAATCCTATCAACAGCCCAGTAGCAAAGCGTGATTTATATATTTTATTCCCAATATATATAATATGATCATTGCGATCTCTTTCTTTGGCAACTATAACAACTCTCCCACATCGCACATATTCTCAAGCATATTATTGCCAAATTTAGCAAGCTATTCATCAGTTATAAGCCCGTACCAAAAGCATAGCACTATCCAAATCATCTCAGCTCTTACCACGAGATTGAAGAATCGCCCCGACCATAGTCATCTAATATCAGCTTTATCTGGATAGTGCTACGCTTTTGCACTTATCGAATACCGCGTCCATCCACACTTTTGAAAACCTAATACTCTTCTATACCTTTTGCCACATAATTATCAATACCGCTACATATCCACATATTGAGAATATTTTCATTACCCACCATATTATGTAACAATAGACAATTAGCAACTACACAGAATCTACATATCACCTCAATAATCACCGCTATAAATTTATGGAAACAAAATGAGTGGCCGGGAGAGAGGGATTCGAACCCCCGGAGGTGTTACCCTCAACGGTTTTCAAGACCGCCGCTTTCAACCGCTCAGCCATCTCCCGTATATTGCAGAAAATTTAGTAGCTATTTGGAGGCGACACCCAGATTCGAACTGGGGAATCAGAGCTTTGCAGGCTCCTGCCTTACCACTTGGCTATGTCGCCTTAACCCCAAGGTGGTGCCCGGAGCCGGACTTGAACCGGCACGGACACAATGTCCGAGGGATTTTAAGTCCCTTGTGTCTACCATTCCACCACCCGGGCAAGTATTGACAAAAATAGTAAAATATTTCTAAAGATATTGATTAATTAAAAGTGGAGCGGGAAACGGGGATCGAACCCGCGACCCCAACCTTGGCAAGGTTGTGCTCTACCACTGAGCTATTCCCGCGTTGTAAAGCCGTAATTCTAGCAATGCTTGTTAAAAAAATCAAGGTATAAAAGTAACTTTTAGTATTTTTTCTCTACAATATCCCACTTAATATGTCCCCTAACTACAAAATAACTTCAAAGGAATCTTATGCATTTTGAGCCTTATCCTTTCGAGCGATTGCAAAAACTTTTAGCCGACATTACACCTAAAACCCCTGTCCGCAAGCTTACAATTGGCGAGCCACAGCTACCTACACCAGAACCTATCACCAAAGCCCTACAAGATTATGCTAATGAGCTACGCTACTATCCACCATCAGCTGGGACCCAGTATCTCAAAGATGCAATGCTAGGCTTTATCAAAACTCGCTATGGTATTGCACTTAGCCACGAACAACTTATCTCTACCTTTGGCACAAGAGAAGTGCTTTTTAATCTTCCACAATTTTATCTAGCGCAAATCAAAAGCCCTGTCATAGCCCACCCAAACCCTTTCTACCAAATCTATGAAGGAGCTGCAATTGCAAGCTCTGCTAAAACTATCTATATGCCACTTACAAAAGAAAATAACTTTAAACCCATCTTAAGCGATGAACAGTGCAAGCTTGCTAATCTTGTGATACTAAACTCACCTAATAATCCCACAGGTGCTACACTAAGTCTAGATGAGCTAGTAGAGTGGGTGCAAAAAGCCCTAAAATATGACTTTCTACTCCTATGCGATGAGTGTTATAGTGAGATTTATCAAATCCCAGATTCTCTAGAATCTACTTGTGCCAAAGACTATGCCCCAGCGGGGATTTTGCAAGCAAGCATAAAAGCTGGCAATACAAGCTTTAAAAACATCTTAGCACTTAACTCCATTTCCAAGCGCAGTAGCGCGCCGGGTTTGCGGAGCGGTTTTGTTGCAGGGGATAGGGAGATTTTACAAGGCTATATGACTTATCGCACCTATGCAGGATTAGCCCAGCCCATACCACTATCGCGTGCAAGCGCAGTAGCGTGGAGCGATGAGGCAGGCGCACTAGAAATCCGCAAAATATATAGCAAAAATCTACAACTTGCTAAAGCTCTTTTCCCGCATATCCATATCGAGCCTTATAGCTTTTATATGTGGTTACCTGTGGAAGATGACCTAAACTTTACCAAAAAGCTATATGAGCACACAGGCATTGCAGTGCTACCGGGTAGATTTCTAGGCAGAGAAAATGCTGGACGGGGATATGTGCGTATAGCATTAGTGTATCCATCAGAGCAAATGCAAGAGATTTTAAGCGATTTGGCGAAGTTTTACCACACATCTATGCGCACAAATTGTGTAGAATCTAGAGAGTTAGATGTAGCGTTAGATTCTAGCCTAGAATCTATACAAACACAGATTCCACCACTACACAAAGCTAAAATCCACTTCATCGGCATCGGAGGCATAGGGATTTCTGGGTTGGCTAAATATTTGCGCGCACAGGGTGCGAGTATTAGTGGTAGCGACATCGCTCACTCGCCTACGACCCACTATCTCCGCTCTCTTGGCGTGCAAATCCATATCCCCCACGACAAAAGCGCGATACAAGGGCAAGATCTAGTGATCCACTCCGCCATAATTAAGCAGGATAATCTAGAAATTATCCAAGCAAAAGCTAGCAATATCCCTGTCCTATCACGCACACAAGCCTTAAAACTAATCTTAGATTCCAAGCGTGTCTTTAGTGTGTGTGGAGCACACGGCAAATCAAGCATTAGCGCTATGCTTAGTAGTATACTCCCGGATTTTGGCGCGATTATTGGCGCAGAAAGTAAGGAGTTTCACTCTAATGTCCGCGAAGCCCAGAGTGAAAACATCATCTTTGAAGCGGATGAGTCAGATAAGAGCTTTTTAAACTCCAATCCATACCTAGCCATAATCCCAAATACAGAGCCAGAACATATGGAAACCTACAACCACGATCCCCAAGAACTACAAGCTGCCTATAATCAATTCCTTAGCAAAGCCACTTTGCGTTGTGTTAATGATGGTGATGAGTTTTTACGCACAAGCACGATCCCCTGCCTACACCTAAATCCACAGCAAGATATTACAAATATTACCTACCACCTAGAAAATGATATGCCCTATACACACTTTTGCTTGCGCAATGTAGGGGAGTTTGCTGTGTGGGGACTAGGTGAGCATACTGCACAAAACGCCTCTTTAGCCATACTTGCTGCCCTAGAATCTATGCAGATGGATTCTAGGGCTAATTCCACTCAACAAAGAGTGACATTAGATCACGCTAACTACTCTCCTAGCCATATCCAACAAGTGCGCGAAAATCTAAGGCATTTTGCTGGGATTAAAAAGCGTTTTGATATTTTAAGTACTTCTCCTCTTACAATCATCGATGACTATGCCCACCACCCCACAGAAATCAAAGCAACCATACAATCCCTACAAATCTACGCTGAGCTACGAGGCATTACAACTATTACAGCAATCTGGCAGCCACATAAGTATTCTCGGCTTTTTGACAATCTTAGTGCTTTTCAAGCCTGTTTTGATGGAGCATTTTCTAGCGATGGTCGTCTTATCATTCTGCCTGTTTGGCGCGCTGGAGAAGATCCTAGGGAAGTAGATTTACAAAAGCTTTTTGCCCATTATAACCCTCTGTTTGCCACGCGCACGCAACGCAATGGCAATGTCCTAGAAATCTATGATAATGACACATTGCTTACAACATTAACACAAGGCATAGTGATAGGATTTGGTGCTGGGGATATCACCTACCAGTTACGGGGTGTAAAATGATGGGACCAATCTCTGTTGTTGGGATTTTTTGCCTACTAGGTGTGCTAGGCTTTGTGCTTTTGCTTCAATCACATCTCACAAAACAAAGAAAACTTATTGTAGGTACGATATTATCAGTCGTGCTTGTGTTAATTGGCGGATATAATTACACTCAATCAAAACGCACAAGCATCATTACACTCCTAGAAGAAGCATTTGAGTCTGGGCAGACGCTTGATTGCGAAGGATTTTTAGTGCATAAAAACGACTTCAATCTCATTAGCCAAACTTACACACTCATTGGTAAAAATGGTACTCCTACTAGCAACATCATCATCTTACTAGAAAAATGTGAGATTACGATACCTTCTAAGGAAGATGCTGAGCTACTCAATGGTCATACAATCGAAGAAATAGGCAGAGAATAGGAGAAAATATGCCAATCTTAAACGACACGCAAAAAGCACAAATTCTAGCTCAAAGTAAGGTAATTGTCATTATTGGACTCTCGCCTGATCCTACAAAGCCTAGCTATAAAGTCGCTGCATATCTACAAGAGCAAGGCTATAACATTATCCCTATTTATCCAAAGGGCGGGGAGATTCTAGGACAAGAAGTATTCCCCACACTACAAGAGTGTGCTCTAGCCCTACGCGCTCAAAATATCAGCATAGATATTATTAATATCTTTCGCAAAAGCGAAGCCTTACCTCAAATCGCCCAAGAAATTTTAGAGCTAGAACTTAAACCAAGGTGTATTTGGGTGCAGCTAGGGCTACAGAATACAGCAGCAAATACTATGCTAACACAGGCTGGGATCGCCTACGAAGAAGGTAGCTGTATTAAACTTGAGCACCAAAGACTTCGCTAGCTTAGCCCCAGCTTGTTATACACTTCTACACCACTAGAATCTAAAACTTTCACCAAAATCTAAAACTTGGCATTATTTTTGCTGGTGGTTACATTAAGACCTTTCAATTACTACAAGGAATGGTGATGAAGCTAAGGAAGCTAGTACTTGTTTTCTTGAGTGTTGGGCTTATACAAGGAGCGAATATTAGGCTCAATAATGCTCCAGCAAACTCCTTTCAAGATGCCTTTGAGCGAGGGCTAATTTATGGACATGTAGGGCTATTCTTCCAGCAGTCTATTGATAAAGCTCCCACTTATGGCGACATCAATCTAAGCCTTGGCTATGAGTCTAGACGCTTTATGGGTTATAAATTTGGGGCAGAAATGTGGCTTATCCCCAAACTTTATGAAGGAGTCGCTAACGACTTTAGAAAAAGTCAAACCTATTTTGAAATGTCCCAGCTCTATGCAGACTACTATAACCAATACGAGCGTTTTGGAGGGACAGTTGGACGATTTCGTATGGATGAAGAGTGGATCACACACTTCAATGAAGGGCTTTCTCTAAGCTATGATCAAATCCCCAATCTCTCACTAGCATTTGCATGGTCTTTAAGGAATGCCTATATCACCCCGCATTTCTCACAAAACTACAAAGTGTTTGGCGAGTATCAAAGTGGCAAAGTAGGAAAATGGATGGGTGGGGCATTTTATCTGCGTGCGAAGCTCTCTATCCCCCAAGCTCCCATCACTCTCATGCCCTATATCTACCTTGTGCCAGATTTCTTCGTAGCACCCGGGCTTAAAGGCGAGTTAAATCTCCCTATTACTAAGAAAACCCTATTTAAAGGTGTAATACATCTTACTTCTTATGTCGAGCTAAATGACCAGCGTAAAGTACTCAATAGAAGTGGTGGCGGGATTATCTGGGCAGAGGGTGGTGTTGATATGTCTTGGATACGCATTGGTGCTGGTATCATCAATACCCCCAAAGGTGGGGCGATCTACATTGATGGCTTTGGGCAAAAAACACCCTTTGAGCGAGCTGATGGAACATTCTACTATAATGCTACAACCCCTTATGTCTTTGTCTCGGCAGATTTGTGGGAATATATCAGTTTTTACGGAGCGTTTAGGACAAGTATCCTAGATTCCCAGAGCATTTTAAACTGGGAATCTAGGATGGATATCACCCCCATACAAAATGTGCGAATGGGTATAAGCGCACTTGGCGTAAGTAACCCAACACCAGCGCCATCAAAATTTGGGCAAAATCTTGGAAGTTATATGATTTTCCGTGGCTATGTGGAATATCATTTTTAAGCCTTGAACTAATTAATGCAACCACATAGATTTTAGTGATTGACTATAAAATTTTGCATACTTAATGTGTGTCTATCTATAGCTTTGGAGCTTCTTGGGCGCGCCTGCAATCATTATACTACTATGCTATAATCCAAGATATTTACACATTTAAGGATTACTATGCTAAACAAAAAGATTCTAGTAACCGGAGGGGCGGGGTTTTTAGGCTCGCATTTATGTGAGAGATTACTTGAATGCGGCGATGAAGTGCTGTGTGTGGATAATCTTTTCACCGGCACAAAGCAAAATATTATGCACCTTTTGCAAAATCCTAGATTTGAATTTATGCGACACGATGTAACTTTTCCGCTGTATGTGGAGGTTGATGAGATTTATAACCTCGCTTGTCCGGCAAGCCCAGTGCATTATCAGTTTGACCCTGTGCAAACGACTAAAACCTCTGTAATGGGCGCGATAAATATGCTAGGTCTTGCTAAACGCGTGAAAGCTAAGATTTTACAAGCCTCTACGAGCGAAGTCTATGGCGACCCTGAAATCCACCCGCAAGTAGAATCTTATAAGGGTTCTGTCAATCCTATCGGTATAAGGGCTTGCTATGATGAGGGCAAGAGGTGTGCGGAGACGCTCTTTTTTGACTATCAAAGGCAACATAATTTAAATATTAAAGTTATGCGGATTTTTAATACCTATGGTCCTAGAATGCACCCAAATGATGGACGCGTGGTGAGTAACTTTATCATTCAGGCTTTGCGTGGGGAAGACATTACAATTTACGGCGATGGGAGCCAAACACGAAGTTTTTGCTATGTAGATGATTTGATTAGTGGAATGATGGCACTTATGGATAGTAGGGATGGATTTTTTGGACCGGTAAATATTGGCAATCCGCACGAATTTAGTATGCTAGAACTTGCCAACAATGTGCTTGAGCTAACAAATTCTAAATCTAAGCTTGTATTTTTACCCCTGCCCCAAGATGACCCAAAGCAACGCCAACCAGACATAACCCTAGCCAAAAAAGAGCTAAACTTTAGCCCACAAGTGCAGTTGAGAGAAGGGCTAGAGAAAACTATTGCGTATTTTAAAGGAATCATATAGTGCAAGATCGTATTAGAAATTTTTCTATCATCGCCCACATTGATCACGGCAAATCTACACTTGCAGATAGACTTATCCAAGAGTGTGGAGCAGTGAGTGAGCGCGAGATGACAAGCCAGATTATGGATACAATGGATATAGAAAAGGAGCGTGGGATCACCATTAAAGCTCAATCCGTGCGTTTGCATTATACCTACCAAGGGCAAAAATATATTCTAAATCTAATTGATACACCCGGGCATGTGGATTTTAGCTATGAGGTCTCCCGCTCCCTTAGCTCCTGTGAGGGCGCATTACTTGTCGTAGATGCTACCCAAGGCGTAGAAGCCCAAACAATCGCTAATGTCTATATCGCATTAGATAATAGTTTAGAAATTATCCCTGTGATTAATAAAATCGACCTACCTGCAGCTGATGCACCAAAGGTATGCGCCGAGATTGAAGAGAGCATAGGGCTTGACTGCTCTAAAGCTCTATGCGTGAGTGCTAAAAGTGGTATAGGTATAGAAACACTACTAGAATCTATCGTGCTAAAAATCCCCGCACCAAATGGTAACCCAAATGCCCCTACAAAAGCACTCATCTATGACAGCTGGTTTGACAACTACTTAGGCGCACTAGCACTTGTACGGCTTAAAGATGGAGCATTACACAAAGGGCAAAGTGTGCTTGTGATGAGTAGCCAAAAATCCTATGAAATCCTAGGGCTCTACTACCCACACCCTGTACAAAAAATCCCCACGGATAGGATTGAATGTGGCGAGATAGGGATCATCTCTCTTGGGGTAAAGTCTTTAACCGATCTAGCCGTGGGCGATACAATCACTGATGCCAAAGCCCCTATAAAAGAGCCTATAGAGGGCTTCAAGCCAGCCAAACCTTTTGTCTTTGCTGGAATCTATCCCATTGAGACAGATAAATTTGAAGAGCTACGCGAAGCACTAAAGAAGCTTAAGCTTAATGACTCTGCCCTAAGTTTTGAGCCAGAAACTTCTGTGGCATTAGGCTATGGCTTTCGGGTGGGGTTTTTGGGACTTTTGCATATGGAAGTGGTCAAGGAGCGACTAGAGAGAGAGTTTTCTCTAGCTTTGATTGCTACTGCACCAACGGTAGTATATGAAGTCTATTTGACTGATGGCTCTATGATGGTAGTACAAAACCCAAGTGAGCTACCCGAAGTGCAAAAAATAGACCACATCAAAGAGCCTTATGTTCGCGCTAGTATCATTACACCAAGTGAGTTTGTGGGTAATATCATCACCCTCCTAGCCAATCGTCGAGGCGTGCAGGAGAAAATGGACTACATCACACCAGAACGCGTGCTACTAGAGTACGCCCTGCCTAGCAATGAGATTGTAATGGACTTTTATGACAAACTAAAATCCTGCACCAAAGGCTATGCAAGCTTTGATTATGAACCTATAGAATATAGGAGTGGAGATTTGGTTCGGCTTGATATACGCGTAGCGGGCGAGATTGTCGATGCACTCTCAATTATCGTAGAAAAGTCTAAATCCTATGAGAAAGGGCGCGCGCTCGTAGAGTCGATGAAGGATCTCATACCGCGCCAGCTTTTTGAAGTAGCTATTCAGGCAAGTATTGGCTCAAAAATTATTGCAAGAGAGAGTGTGCGCTCTGTGGGTAAAAATGTAACTGCTAAATGTTATGGGGGAGATATAACAAGGAAGCGCAAGCTACTAGAGAAGCAAAAAGAAGGCAAAAAGCGTCTAAAGTCTATCGGCAAAGTTGATCTACCACAAGAAGCATTTCTTGCGATACTAAAAATCGATTAAAGTAGATTCTAGTAGCACAACTAGAATCTATATAAACTAGCCTATGGGATATTTAAACTAACTAGGCTTGATATTAGAGCCTAGAGACGATTGCTTCTGTATCTTGGGCGATGATAAGCTCTTCGTTTGTTGGGACTACACATACTTTAACCTTAGAATCTGCAGTAGAGATAATGGCTTCTTGCCCACAGACATTATTGGCTTCTGTATCAAGCTTCACGCCTAGGAACTCCAAATGCTCTACAATCATTCCACGGATAAACTTTGCATTCTCACCCACACCACCACAGAAACTAATCGCATCCACACCAATAAGCACCGCACAATATGAACCGATGTATTTTAAAACACGATACGCAAACGCAGCTCGAGCCAATTTGGCACGCTCATCACCCTTAAGATCAGCATCTAAAAGATCTCTAAAATCACTTGATAGCCCAGAGATCCCAAGCACGCCAGATTTTTTATTTAAAATATTGACAACTTCCTTTGTGCTTAGCTTTTCCCTATCGGCAATATACTCCAAAATAGCTGGATCTAAATCCCCACTTCTTGTCCCCATAATCAATCCTTCAAGTGGTGTTAGCCCCATACTTGTATCGACAGATTTGCCATTTTTAACCGCAGATATCGATGAGCCATTACCTAAATGGCAGACAATGATTTTAGAATTATAATAATCTAGACCTAGAAACTCCGCAGTTCGGCGTGAGACATACTTATGACTTGTGCCGTGGAAGCCATACCTGCGAACCTTATGCTTCTCATACCACTCATAAGGAACACCATAGATATATGCTCTAGGTGGCATACTTTGATGAAATGCTGTGTCAAATACGCCAACCATAGGGACATTTGGCATAAGCTCTTGGCACGCACGCACACCAATAATATTAGCGGGATTGTGCAATGGGGCTAACATTGAGCATTCTGCTACTTCATCTAAAACTCTCTCATCAATAAGCACAGACTCCTTAAAAGTCTCCCCACCATGCACAAGCCTATGTCCCACAGCAGAAATCTCTGCCAGCGAGCCAATTACGCCCTTATCCTTATCTACCAAGCACTGCAACACAAGCTGTATGGCTTTGGCGTGGGACTCTATAGATGTGTCTATGCTAGTCTTCTCTCCATTTCCGTTTTTATAGCTAATCTCACTCCCATCAAGACCGATGCGATCACATATCCCAGATGCGAGCACCTTGCTTGTAGAAGTCTGTATAAGCTGAAATTTTAACGATGAACTTCCGCAGTTGATAACTAAGACATTCATAATCTCTCTCCTTGAGTAAGATTGACGCATAAAGCCCAATGTATAAGCTAGCCTTAAAGCGACCAAAGTTTAGTGTAAGAGATTTCTGCTTAATACACAAAAATTTACAAAATCCATTTCGAGTTTTGTGTATTTTTAACACACTTTTAACACAAACCTGACGCAAACAACATAATAACAACAAAAACAAAGTGGTGAAATCATAAAAATTAGTGGCACATTGAGAAAATATGTTTAGATTCTACGCACTTATAATATGGCTACGACAAAAGCGTGCGATCAATCAACCCATTTGGAAGTGATAGAGAAGTAATCAATCTAGATTCTAGCGCACGATGTTCGCCACTATCCCTTTCGTGATCAAAGCCTAGTAGATGTAGCAATCCGTGTAAAAAAAGCAAGCACAATTCATCATAAAGACTATGGCTATATTGCTCGCTTATCATCTGGGCTAGGGGAATATTAATAGCAATACTCCCCAAAGGGACTTCCGTCATCAGTTCAAGCTCACTAGAATCTCTAGCTAAATCCAGCGGTGCAAGCGGGAAGCTTAGCACATCAGTCGCATAATCCTTACCCATAAATTCCACATTAAGTGAGTGCATATACTCTTTAGAGCAAAGAAGCAGCTCAATATCCCTATGCAAGAGAGTGCGCGTGCCATTAGCCAAACTGGTGGCAACTTGCTCTAGCACAGCTTGAAGTCTTACTTGCAGAGCTTGCAAAAAGTTAGAATCCAACCTTTGTGTAGAGTCGATAATTTGTAGCATATATAACCTCATTAACCATAGATTCTAGCTCTACAACAGCCTATATTTATCCCGCTCCTAAGTGCTTACCTTGGGCAAATAGATATGAAACTCTTTATCCTTAGCATTGAGCTCTATCCGTCCAGAATGCGCGTGGATAATCTGGCTAGAGAGTGCTAACCCCAAGCCATTACCTTTAAGCTTGGTAGTTACAAATGGCTCAAAGAGAATATTTGGGTCATCAAAAGGCTTACCATTGTCTTTAATCAAAAAGCATACTTGCCCCTGTGCAACATCGCCTTGTATCAATATCTTGCCGCTCTCACTCTCACTCTCTTCAATAGCATCAATAGCGTTAAATAAGAAATTTTGCAAAGCTATGAGCATTAGGTCCTTATCCATATAGGCGATCTTATCAGTAAATGTATAGATAAACTCTATATGCTTACTAAAGCTATAGCTCTTCACTAATGCTTGTAACTCATCTTGAAGCTCACAGATTCTCATCGGCTGCTTGTTGGCACTAATACCTTTAGAAAACAACAATGTCGCCTTAATAATGCGCTCCACGCGAAATATCGATTTTTGTAGCTCATCAATTAGTGGGACTTGCGATTCTCGTGCAGATTTGTGCAACGCAGAAGCCAGAATTGATATAGAGCCAATTGGATTGCGAATCTCGTGTGCCAAATGCGCAGAAATCTGCCCCATAGATGCAAGTCTAGCTTGACGCTTTTGGCTTGTAATATCTGTGGCAGTAATAAGCAAGCGGTTTTGAAAAGAGCCTGTTTGCACGAGAAATATCCTTTTATCATACTCGACTTCAAGCTCGCTATCTACTCCATTGCCGACCTTGTGTTTACAGTGGGGCTTTCTTGCTTGTATGGAATCTAATATCGGAGAAATCTCTATCGCGTGCGTGTTGCGGTAGAAAAAGCTACCATCGTGGTTATAAACCCAAATGGCTTGTGGTAGCGTCTCAATGAGCCACTCATATAAGGCTTTAGCATCTTTAACATCTTTTTCATAGCGGTAGCTAATATTGATAAACTCTTCCAAAAGCCGCTTAATATTCTCTGGGTTTTCTTGGATCTCGCGTAAGAAATCCTGTCCAGCTCGATCATCGTTATCGCTATCAGTAAAAGTTAGTGGCGACTTTTTGGAGCTAGAATTTATAGAATCTAGGGTATTTGTATCGCTAGGCGGCTTCAATTTGTAGCTTCTCTATGTGGTGCTTCTATGTAATTGCGCGGGTATTTCAAAGTCTGCCCACTGCTCTAAGGCAATTAGGCATAGGAGCTATGGCTACTTTTTCAAAGTTGGGATATATTTTGCAAGCGCATCAATCTCTTCATCGCTCAATGCCGCTGCTTGCCCCCACATTGTAGCACCAAGACCGAAGTGGTTTAGGGTTTTTGCTTTATAACCTAGAAGATCGTTTCTAATCTCTTCTTCTGTCATTGCGTTTGTGATCCTGCTTTTACCAAGTGCTTGTTTTTCCATATTGGCTCCGTGGCAAGCTTGACACTTTGTCTTAATAATATCTGCTGGTTCAGCAGCATTAAGAGCAACTGCACAGCCCAATACCCCTAATGTAGCGACAAGTTTTTGCTGAAGTATTTTCATAACCTTCTCCTTTAGTGAATTGTGAGGATGGATTCTACAACGAAAAAATAAATAAATGCCATAATTTTGCGCAAAACCAATTTTTGTGCCAACAGAGACACTTTGGGCTTTAAGTGTAGAGATAGCTTATATGGAATTGTTTTTGCTTAAAAACTCCATACATAAAGAATACGCGCAGATTTCAAGGAGAGATAATGACTGCAAGAATGCATAAGCAATGGCACCACTACATAATGACTGCGATCATCTCGCTACTTTTTAGCACGCACGCAAATGCCGAAAAAATTGGCGATATAGCTAGCATTGTAGGCGTGCGGGGTAACCAACTCATAGGTTATGGGTTAGTGATTGGGCTTAATGGCACAGGCGATAAAACTAGCTCAAAATTTACTATGCAGTCTATCGCTAATATGCTTGAGGGGGTAAATGTCAAAGTAAGCCCTGAAAGCATTAAATCAAAAAATGTTGCCGCAGTAGTCGTTACAGCAAATCTCCCACCATTTGCTAGACAGGGCGATAAGCTTGATATACAAATCTCCTCCATAGGCGATGCCAAATCCCTAGAATCTGGGATTTTAGTGATGACTCCACTTACTGCAGTAGATGGCAATATCTATGCTGTCGCCCAAGGTGCGGTAACCACAGGTAGCTCGGCTAATCTTTTGAGTGCGACCATCGCGCAAGGTGCGGTAGTGGAGCGAGAAGTAGCCTATAATCTAAGTCACCAGCAAGATTTAACCTTAAGCCTAAAGAGCGCAAATTTCCAAAATGCCATCAAAGTCCAGCAAGTGCTAAATAGCACTTTTGGCGAGCAAAGTGCTATAGCCATAGACTCCCGCACTATAAAGCTTAATCGCCCAGAGAATCTAACACCCGTAGAGTTTGTCGCTCTACTCCAAGAAGTGCAAATCGACTACACAATAGGAAGCAAAATCATCATCGATGAAAAGTCAGGCACCATTGTAGCAGGGATTGACATCCCCGTGCGCCCGGTGGTAGTAACAAGCGGAGACATCACGCTAAAAATCACTAACGAGCCACTACTTGATGAAAAGGGCGCGCAAAAGCTGGACTCCACGACAAGCTTTGATCCAAGTAGTACGACAATTAGTGCTAGCGAGCCAAATACCACCATATCCAATGTAGTCAAGGCCTTGCAAAAAATGGGCGCAAGCCCAAAAAGTATGATCTCTATCCTAGAAGCTATGCGTCAAAGCGGTGCAATCACTGCACCCATAGAGATTCTATAAGGATTCTACTAGAGCTAGTCAAAGTGCTAGAATCCACTTTTATATGAAGCACAAAACACAAAGGATACACAATGAAAATCGATACGAGCAATACTCTAGCAACATACCAAGCAAGCAAAACCCCCAGTATTAGCAAGAATAGCAACGATGAAAAGCTGCGAGAGCAAACTGATGCCTTTGAAGCGATTTTGCTAAAATTTATGCTAGATACTTCACTTAATCTTGAGAACGCAATCTACCCTAAGCAGCCCGGTGGCGAGATTTACCATGGAATGTATAAGGACACACTTGCCCAGCATCTCTCCGGAGGTTTTGGCTATAGCCAAGCTCTATTTGATTGGCTAAAAGAGCAGCAAAGAGGCTAGATTTTGAGTAGCTTACAAATAGGCTATAATACGCATTTAAATCAAAGCAAGGTATGGTAGATGAGAGTTATACATCTTATCACTCAGGATAATGGCGGAGCCGGTAGAGCTTGTATAAGACTGCATAAAGCACTGCTAGAAGCGGGAGTAGATTCTATCGTCATCACGCAGACTAAGACAAGTGATACTCCAAAGGTGCAACAACTTGCTCAAACAAAGCTCCAAAAGCTTATCTCAAAAATCCGCCCTTTTCTCTCGCAGATTCCACTTATGGCTTATTCCAATCGCATCAAAGATGTATTTTCCCCGCAAATACCCCTTTTCACTCCACACAATCGTCTCCTTATTTCAAAAGTCAATGCCTTGCAGCCAGACATTGTGCATTTGCATTGGGTAGAAAATGGTTTTTTTAACATTAAAGATTTGGAATCTATCAAAGCTCCAATGCTATGGAGCTTACACGATGCCAACCCCTATACAGGCGGCTGCCACTATGTGGCAGCCGCCTGTATAGGGGTTGGCATCCAGTGTAAAAAATGTCCCCTACTTAAATCCAACTCTTCGTTTGATATAAGCTTTTGGACATTTAGGCGCAAGGCAAAGACTTATGCCAAACTTAATAACCTTACCATCAATGGCTTATCGCGCTGGATTGCACAAAGTGCAAAAGATTCTGCACTTTTAGGCACTAAGCCTATTATCAATCTCCCAAATCCCATTGACACAAGCATTTATCGCCCTATACAAAAGTCCCTAGCACGCGAAATACTCCGTATCCATACACCCAAAAAAATCATAAGTTTTGGGGCTATCGGTGCTACTTCAACACCGCGTAAAGGCTTTAATGAACTAAAAAGTGCATTAGAAAATCTCCCACAATATCTTAAGGACAAATGTGAGCTACTTGTATTCGGCTCTACTGAAGGAAATAATATCAGTGGGATTGCTACGCATTATCTAGGCACTTTGCATGATGATATTACGCTTACTTTACTTTATAGTGCAAGTGATATGTTTATTATGCCAAGTCATTTAGAATCCTTTGGGCAAACCGCCCTTGAAGCTCTCTCTTGTGGTGCGCCAGTAGTGGCGTTTGATACAAGTGGGCTAAAAGATATTGTCACGCATAAACATAACGGCTACCTTGCCAAATGCTATGACACAGACGACCTAGCCCAAGGCATAGAGTGGATCCTAACTCTTGAAAGCACAATGTATGAAAAACTCTCCCAAGCAGCTAGAGCTTCCGCACACAATAGCTTTGAATCTTCGAAAGTCGCTCACTCCTATATCAAAGCTTACGCACAATTAGTTGGGGGGGGGGCAGTAGATAAAGCTTGGCTACTATCCATTGCTAAGCATACTCTCTATGCTCTTTTTTCTCATCTTTTTTCATCGCCCACCTTTTATATCGGCTTTGGTGCTATCGGTGGAGCAAGTGTTGAAAGAAAGGGCTTTAATGAGCTAAAAAGTGCATTAGAAAGTCTCCCACAAGATATTAAGGCAAGATGCGAACTACTCGTATTTGGTGGCACAGCACCGCAGATTCAAGGGATTAAATCCCATGCGATAGGCTTTCTCCACGATGATTATGCCCTATGTTTTGCCTTTAATGCTTGTGATGTGTTTGTCGCACCAAGTTTGGCAGAAAATCTAAGCAATGTCATTATGGAGTCTTTAGCCTGTGGCACACCAGTGGTGGCATTTGACATCGGTGGCAATGGCGATATGATTACTCATAAACACAATGGCTATCTTGCTACAAGCCCAGATGATTTAGCGCAAGGCATAAAGTGGATTTTGGATCAAGATTCTAAAGCCTATGCTAAACTCGCGCAAAATGCAAGGCAATCTGCCTTGAGATTTGAATCTGCAAAAGTTGCAAATACATATCTTGATACTTATGTATTTTTAACGGGGGGGGGGGGGGAGCAGTATAAACTCTTAAGCCTTTCACTTCAGCCACGCCACAATTCTCTTCAATGCAATTCCTATCGCTCTAATATCTCTAGCACAGGACTTGTAGCATAATGCTAAAGTCCATTTTACGCTCAGGTTTCATATCCATTATGGAGCTTTGTGTCAATATTTTTGCCTACACAAAGCCCAAACCCCACAATCCACAAACCCTTGCCATTCTTCGCACTGATGCCATAGGCGATTATCTACTTTTTCGTGCGTTTTTGAGCGAAGTGCGTCAAGCCTACCCTAGCTACCACATCACGCTTATTGGCAATAGTGTTTGGAAGCCCTTATATGAGTATTTTGACCAATCATATTGCAATGATTGTCTTTGGATTAACACAACACATTTTCAAACAAAACGCATTTATAGTAGGGTTAAAACCTTACGCAAAATAAAGCAAAAGCATTATGAGCTACTGCTTAATCCTGTGCATTCTCGCGATTGGCTAAATGCTACTCTTGCTTCACATATAAACGCCCTAAGCAAAATCGCCCCTCAAGGCGATGATGCCAATCTCTCCCCACGCAAAAAAACACGCTATGACAGAATCTACACCACCCTAACCCCAAGCAGCACGGAGATTCTCTTTGAGTTTTATCGCAATAAAGAGTTTTTCGAATATGTATTACAAAAACCACTTAGTACTTCGCCAAAGTTGCATTTGCATACCCATACACAAAATGCCATAGCAGAGCCTTATAGCATTCTATTTGTGGGGGCAAGTGCAAAATATCGCCAATGGAATGTAGAGTATTTTGCAGAGGTTGGAGAGCATTTAATGCGAGTTTATAAGCACAATATCCTTATTTGCGGAGGTAGTGCTGATGTAGAATCTGGTTTTTGCTTAGAGCAGATTCTACAAGAAAAAGCAAAAAAACTTAAACTTTCTCTACACAATCTTACTGGCAAAACTACTCTAGTGGAGCTGGCATTTCTCGTGTATAACGGCAACCTGCTTGTTTCGAATGAAACAAGCGCCGTGCATTTAGCCGCCTTGTTAGACACGACGATAATTATCGTCGTGTATAACGGCAACCATTTGGGTAGATTTATCCCCTATCCCAAGGAGATAAGGGATAAATACTACCCTGTGTTTCACCCTTTTATCACGGCAAATTACGCCAGATACAAGGATCTAAGCAACGCCTTTGCTTATAAAAGCACGCTTGAGATTAATGACATAAAGCCTATGCAAGTTATCAATCTTATAGACCAACTTTACACAAAGGAGCAAAAATGAGTGAATATTTTGAAGCAAGGGGTGTATCCCCAGAAACCTACAAAAAACAAGTCTTGCCAGCGTATTTCAATGAAGTAATTTATCAGCTACCTCCAAACGCTAGAATCTTAGATTTTGGCTGTGGTTTTGGGCAAAATCTTTTGGCAATTAAAGAGCATAATTTTGGCTTTATAGATTCTGGGGGGGGGGGGGGATGAAATCAACCACCACAAGCCTTATTTACTTGGGATTGACATTAACCCGCGCGCTGTTGCTTATGTGCAAAGCTTAGGGATAGAATCTATGAGATGTGAAAATATTTTAGATTTTATCCCTAATCAAAAGTTTGATTTAGTAATTGCCACGCACATTTTGGAGCATCTACCAAAAGAACAAGTGATAGAAATTCTCTCTCATTTTAAGAACAATATTTTGAAAGAAGGGGGAAAGATGTTTATAGCAGTGCCAAATGCCCAAAGCAATACAGGCTGCTACTGGGCATATGAAGACTTTACTCACAATACACTTTTTACAGCTGGAAGCTTAATCTATGTGCTAAAAATGGCAGGATTTACCCACATAAACATCATAGACCAAAATGCACTCGCTGGAACAAAAGGGATAAAAAGAGCTATCCGCATAATCTTTTTAAAACTCTATAAACTTAACTTCGCCTTTTGGAATCGCATAACAAATAGCGCCTTTCATACACCAAGTCCGCAAATTTTCAGCTATGAAATAAAAGCGTTAGCCTATTAAAAGGAGTAATATGAAAAATTTTCTTAAAAAAATCTTAACAAAGCTTAGAGCATTCTTCACCCATAAACTAGATTCTAAAATGGATAAGCTCACCCAGCTACAAGCCACCCTTCTATCAAAGCAACATAAAGAGCTTTATAAGAGGACCATTAATGGGGGGGGGGGGGGCACGTAAACATTATAAATTTTGAGTTTAGTGCATATTCACAAAATGGTGAGGATGGAATCTTGGATTTACTTATTGAAATTTTGGAGCTAGATTCTCCACACTCACCTTATCCTCGTGCTTTTGTGGAGTTTGGAGTGCAAGATTATACAGAATCTAACACGCGCTACCTTTTGAAAAAACGCAATTTTATGGGGTTTATTATGGATGGCAATGCGACACATATTGAATCTATCAAAAAAGATGAAATATATTGGAAGCACGATCTACAAGCGCAATGTGCCTTTATCACAAAGGAAAACATAAACACTCTAATCAAGCAATGGTTAGATTCTAGAAAGCTAGAGAATATCGCTCTTTTAAGCATTGATATTGATGGGGTAGATTATTTTGTATGGGAAGCCATAGAATGTGTAAATCCCGCTATTGTGGTGGTTGAGTATAATGCTGTGTTTGGAGATGAGCTTTGTGTGAGTGTGCCTTATCGGGCAGATTTTGAGCGGTTTGCAGCACATTTTAGCGGACTATATTTTGGTGCAAGCATAAAGGCTTTAATCGCGCTTGGCAAAGCTAAGGGCTATGTGTTTATTGGGGCAGATTCTAGTGGAACAAATCTATTTTTTGTCCACAAAAGCTTAGAATCTAAGCTCTGCTTTACTACCGCTCCTTTGCAGGAGTATTGCTCCATTCATCACGCAAGGCAAAGTCGCGATACATTTGGCAATCTCTCATTTTTGCAAGGAGATGAGAGATTGAGAGCTATTGAACATTTGCCCCTGCATACTTGCAAAGATTTTGACTAACCTAAAAGGAGAATCTATGAATACGCAAAATGTCAAACAAAATATCCCCTGTAAAATATGTGGCACACAAAGCCTATTAGCTTTTTTTACGCAGATTTTACATCAATATAATGAGCCTTTTTACAAATGCCAACACTGCGGATTTTTAGGCTGCGATGAAGCACATTGGCTGCCACAAGCCTACAAAAACGCAATCAATATTTCAGATACGGGCATAGTAGCACGCAACCTTTACTTGTATAAAATCGTATCCTGCGTAGCAGCGATTTTTTTTGCTATGAATACTAAAAGTGATATTTTGATGGAGGGGGGGGGATAAGCGAAAAGACTTTACTTGATTTTGGTGGCGGGAGCGGACTACTCGTGCGTCTGCTGCGTGATGTAGGGATAGAGAGCTATTGGAGTGATGAATATTGTGAAAATCTTTTTGCCAGGGGATTTGAATGGCAAGGAAATATACAGCCAACTTTATGCACTTGCTTTGAAGTTTTTGAGCATTTGCCAAATCCTAGAACGCAAATAGATTCTATGTTAAAAATTTGCCCAAATCTCCTTTTTTCTACCGAGCTTCTCCCTTGTGCTATTCCAGAATCTGGTGGGGCAAATGTGTGGTGGTATTATGGCTTTTCCCACGGACAACATATTAGTTTTTATACTTACAAATCTTTAGAGCTTATCGCTAAAAGTCATAATCTACATTTTTGCTCTTATGGAGGATTGCACTTATTTAGTCAGTCTCATATCTCGCCATTGTGCTTTAAATGGGTTGTTAAACTAGCACACAAGGGACTTTTTACACTTATCAAAATGCGATTTACATCTAAGACTATGAATGATTGTGAAAAATTAAGTCAAATGGGACTATAATGCCAAGCTTTATTTGATACATAAGGATATGCAATGAAGCTTTTAAACTTTGCCTGTGGTAGTAGAATCCACACCGATTGGGTAAATATCGACTTTAGCCCGATTGACAAAAGGGTAAAGAAAGTAAATTTGCTTAACACACTCCCTTTCGCCGATGAAAGCTTTGATGTGGCGTATAGTAGCCATTTTTTAGAGCATTTAACTCCACCAAAAGCCCTACAAATCCTTAAAGAAATAAAAAGAATCTTAAAGCCAAATGGTATCGTGCGAATTGTCGTACCAGATTTAGAGAATCTCGCTTCTGCCTATCTCTCAACCCTTTCACGCCTTTTAGATTCTAAAAAGCTAAATTCTAATGGGGGGGGGGGCAAGAAACACCCACGCAGGAATTTAGAAAGCTTGAGTTTGAATATGATTGGCTTATGATTGAAATGTTTGACCAAATGGTGCGTATGCAAAGTGGCGGAGAGATGGGGGAGTGCTTCCACTCCATAGCAACAAACCAAGATAAAATAAGGGCAGATTTTATCAAACAGCGTGTGGGAGAAAAGCTTTTAGAAAATACACTTACAACAACTAGCCTAAAATCCAAAATCACCCTTGACAAAATCGCAAATAAGATTCTCAATCTTTATCTTAAAGCACTCTATTTTCTCGCCCCTCGTAATATTAGAGATGAAGTCTTTATCCGCACAAGCATTGGGGAGCGGCATAAATGGGCTTATGATAGCTTTTCGCTTCATAGACTACTAAGACTTGCTGGATTTACAGACATACAAACAATGCGTTATGACTACTCAAGGATTCCAAACTTTAACACCTACTTGCTTGATATAAACGCTGATGGCTCTCCGTATAAGGGTATATCAAGTCTGTATATGGAGGCAAAAAGCTAGAATCTAAACTCTCAACAACTATCAAGGGATATTTAAGATTGCAAAATGTAGAATCCACGCTATTTTGATTTTAGGAAACTTTATGCTTGGCAGCACATTACGCACTATACTTAGGCTTCCGTGGCGGATTTTCAATCGATGTAAGTTAAAAGCCCTACAGCACTATAATCGCCTATGCCACCCACCAAAATGGCATAATCTCCGCTCCACAAAACCTATATCAAGGGTTTTTGGCTTCGATCGTGGCACACCTATTGATAGAATCTACACAAATGATTTTTTACAAGCAAACGCACATTTTATACAAGGTAGAGTATGTGAAATTGCCGAAAACACCTACACAAAAGCTTTTGGGAATAATGTAACCCAAAGTGAGATTCTCCACTACACCGCGGATAACAAAAATGCCACGATTATAGGCGACCTCACACAGCACAGCACTCTTCCGCAAGGTATTTTAGATTGCTTTATTTGCACGGTTACACTCAATTTTATTTATGATTACAAAGCAGCGATTAAGGGTATTTATTTAATGCTAAAAAGTAATGGGGGGGGGGCATAACAAACTCAAGGTGTGAAACAAACCCAACAGATCAATCTATAAATCCACCCACAAATCCATCTAGCACCGCTCTTGTAACCGTAGTGGGGCTTGTGCAGATTTCACAATATGATTATGAGAGATGGGGTGATTATTGGCGTTTTACAGATATGGGGATAAAGAAAGATTTTGAAGAAGTGTTTGGCAAAGGAAATGTAGAAGTTACCACTTATGGCAATGTTTTAGCTACTATGGCGGAGCTTCAAGGTATTGCCGCTGAAGAGCTTAAGCACGATGAGCTTTTTTACAATGACCCACTCTACCCTGTGCTTATCACACTTGTAGCCAAAAAATACTAGGAGTATGACTTGAGATATTACATAAACAAAATACGCCACACCCTTTCGCGCTTTGAATCTATCCAAAATCTCTTTAAGGGAAAAGGAATGATTGTAATGCTTCATAGAATCGCACCATTTGAAGATAAGCTCTCGCCCAATGAAGCAATGAAAGTTAGCCCTGAGTTCTTAGAATCTTTCATCACTCAAGCATTAGATTTAAACTTCCACTTTATTAGCCTAGATAGGCTTTATGAAGGGCTTGTGCATAATGATTTACCAGAATATTTTATCTGCTTTACCATTGATGATGGCTATAAAGACAATCTCACTTTTGGCTATCCTATCTTTGCAAAATATAATATTCCATTTTGTATCTATATCTGCACATCTTTTCCAGAATCTAGCCATAATATGTGGTGGTTTGCCCTAGAAGATTATCTTTTAAAGCACGATCATATTTCTTATCATAATACAAAATATGATATTTCAACAAAAGCTTTAAAAGAAGAGATGTTTCTTGCAATACGAGCTGAAATTATCACACATATCAATGACTATGAAAGCTGCAAACAAACCCTTGAAAATCTTGGCATCTCCTATAATCCACGCGATTATGATAATCTTACACTTTCTTGGGAAGATATACATTTTCTCCACACTCAAAAGCCACAAAATACGCTGGGGGGGGGGAGGCAACTTTGTACCATAGGCTGCCACACTCACTCACACCCGATTTTTAATAATCTTAGTAATGATGGAATAATAAAAGACATAGTAAAATCCCAAAAACTTTTTGAGCAAAAACTACACTTTACGCCCACACATTTTGCCTATCCTTTCGGTAGTAGAATAGAAGTAAGTCCTAAGCATTTCTCACTCATTCAAAACCTTGGTTTTACAACCGCTACTACAACAAGACACGGAACTATTTATCCACAACACGCTAAACATATCCACGCCCTACCTCGTGTGTTTTTTAATGAAAATTTTATGCTAGAATCTGCCTTTAAGATTCGTAAAAAACGCATTGTAACAGCTTAAATACACTTGCTCAAAGGAGATAAAATGACTATTGATTTACAAGAAAAGAATCTTACAGAACAAGAAAAATTAGGCGTAGAACGCTTGTTAGAATCTCAAAATCCAAACATCACTGATGATTTAGAGCAAATCTGGTATCTACTTGATAAAACTTGGCACGATATGGGCTGTGATAATAAAAATTTAGATTGGGATAAAATCGCTAAATTTTATGCTCACCCTGTATGGTTACTCAATGGACTTTTTATAGAAACACACGAACTTTCAATGCAAATACGCAAAAGTATAGCTTCATATATCGCAGAGCAAGGTTTTAAACGCATTTGTGATTATGGAGGAGGGTTTGGCACTTTAGCAAGAGAGATAGCGCAGATTTGCCCATATATTCATATTGATATATATGAGCCATTCCCAAGCGAGTATGGCAAAAAATGTATAGAAAATTTCGCAAATATTCACTTTGTCGGCGATCTTAAAAAAGATTATTATGACTGCCTTATTTCAACAGATGTGCTAGAGCATGTGGATAATGTGCTAGAGACATTCAACACAATGCTTGAAAGTCTGCAAATAGGTGGCAAAGCACTTGTTGGCAACTGCTTTTATCCTGTTATCAAATGTCACTTGCCAAAGCATTTCCACTTCCGTTACACTTTCAAACACATCGCCACGCTTATGGGCGTTACGCACATTGGCAATATACAAGGAGCGGACTATGTCCAAATCTATCACAAATCTAAAGCTACGCAAGTAGGTTTTATGGCAAAATTAATGGGGGGGGGGGAGCAAATGTATATTTCCCTTGCTCAATATAACGCGATTTGTGCTTAGACCTTGCGTGAGATTATTAAGAAAATTAAAAAGAAGAAGGAGCTTTAGATGACACCACAACCCCATACATCTTATCCTTGCATACTTTGCCATAGCAACGATACGCATATCACACAAAGTGTGGCTAAAAGCGACATAACTACACTTTATCAAAAAGCTTTTGGTATCGATACACAATCACTTATCACGAGCAATTTGCTTTTTCATCACTGCAATACTTGTGATTTACGATTTTTTACCTGTGAAGATGGCTCTATCCCTACTGGTGATGACGCATTCTACAATACCTTAAATCAACTTGACTGGTATTATTTTAGCGAAAAGCACGAGTATCACTTTGCTAAAAAGTTCATTGCCAAAGATTCTAAAGTCCTAGAAGTCGGCTGTGGTAAAGCTGCATTTGCCCACTTTCTACCGCAAGAGACAAAGTCCCACTATGTTGGCTTAGAGTTTAGCACTCAAGCCAAGCAAATGGCAGCAAAAGATGGAATCTTGATTGAAAATATATCCGTTGAAGAGTATGCAAAATCCCACGCTGGGCATTTTGATGTCGCTTGTAGTTTTCAGGTTTTAGAGCATGTGGCTAATCCCTATGCCTTTATACAAGCACAAGTTGAATGCTTAAAAAGTGATATTTTACGGGGGGGGGGGGGGAATAAAACTCCATATCTAATCATAGCTATCCCAAGTGAAAATAGTTTCTTGCAATATTGTGTCAATGGCATTCTCAATATGCCACCCCATCATATATCCCGCTTCAGCGATAAAACTCTCCAAGAAATAGCTAGAATCTTTAAGCTTAAATTGTTAGAAATTCACCACGAGCAAGTCCAGCCAGAACATATTGACTTTTATAAAGCAACAATGTGGGCGAAACTCTTTTTACCAACCCCTCTTATAGATAGGGGATTAGCAAGAAAATTTATCAATAAAATAGGGATTATCGGCAAATCTTTTATCAAAATCCCACACAATGCCTATGGACATACAGCAGTAGCGGTATACACTTTAGACAAATCCACACTAATCTAAAATCCGCACTTCTGGCTCAAGCAAAATCCCAAAACGATCTTGTACTTTTTTTTGCGCATATTCTATCACCCATAGCACATCTTCAAAGCTTGCTCCACCGCGATGCACTAAGAAATTTGCGTGTTGCTCACTAAAGCCTACACCATTTTTCATAAAACCTTTTAGCCCGGCTAGCTCCAGTAATCTACCCGCATAATCTCCTTTAGGATTTTTGAAGCAGCTACCACAGCTAGGAAGCTTAGGATGAGTCTTTCTCATTATCTTGCAAGCTTGTAACACTTCTTCCCTAAACCCCGGCTTCTTCCTAAAGCGTACAGCACTAATAAGCCCACAAATCGCACTGTGCCTATATGCAAGCCCTAAATCCTGAGTCCAAATACCATTAACACAAGCACTTAACACACAATCTTTCATCTCATACTGCTTCATACCAGCATTCATCATCAAAAGCCCCCCAGCACTACCGGGCAGCGCCTGCAAAAACTCTAGCCCACGCAAATTATGCTTGCGGAAAAATGCAAATATTTTTCCACTTGGTGTCATCGCCCCCACTTCTACCCACTCCTCACTCTCCAAAATATAGTCAAACTCTCTACTAAGCATTGCGAGATTTAGTGCATTTGGAGAGACTAGTAGATTATATGCATGCCCTATATAGCGATATTTCCGCATCGCGACAAAGCTCTCTTTATCGCTTTTCTCCAGCACCACAACAGGCGTTACTCCGCCAATCTTTAAGCTACTATATTTAGCGAAATCTATGTAATTTTCGCACATACTAGCTGATAAATCTTGGAATTAGCTCGATAATATTCTTCGTATAATCTGTAAGCATTGTAAGCATCCAAGGCATTGTAAAAATAATTACAACAATAACGCCTAGAATCTTAGGCACAAACGAAAGCGTCATTTCATTAATCTGTGTTGTCGCTTGAAAAATACTAACAAAAAGCCCTATCACAAGCCCTGTGGCTAAAATAGGCAGAGAAATCAGCAATGTGATCTTGTAGGTCTCAATGGCTAATGCCATAAGCTGCCCTTCCATATCAATCCCTACTACCTACGCTAGAATCCACTCTTACCAAGCCGAGGTGTTTTTCCCAACCTTGATAATATTAACTTCATTATCCCACACTACAAGCCCACTCTTTAAATCAGTAAGAGTGAGTAAAAAAAAGTAATCCACCCTTTGCTTAGATTTTACCTTTGTATTACGCTGGACAATCTTGCCCGACAGTGATAACTCAGGGGCGATGATACTGCCTTTTTCTGGGACTCCATATTGATTAACTTCATCATTTCCGCGCGCATCTCGCACAGAATCTAGCATTTTATCTTTGCTACCACCACTCCCTGCAAACGCCATTGTTAGGATAAATTTCCCACTATTACGCATATCACGCGTAATTTTACGCGTAAGCTCTTGAGTAGAAAAATGTTGCATAGTATCATTGATCACATCAGAAATCACAAGCACTTTAGGCTTTGAAAGTCCAGCTAGAGAGCGCACATACCCACTTTCCAAAAGCGACTTAATATTATCACTTGCTGCTTTCTCCAAATCATGGTAATCAATCCCCAAAGAAGAATACTCCCTAGATTCTGCATTATCCACATATTGCACACCACCACAGCCACATAGTATAAGTCCAGCTACCAAAGCCCAGTAACAAACCATCCACTTCATCATCGCACCTATTTTAATGTTTTTTCAAGATCTGCTATGCGCGTCCAAGTAGCCACCACAGAATCTGGGTTCAAAGAAATAGAGCTAATACCCTCCTTGACTAAAAACTCTGCTATCTCAGGATAGTCACTAGGAGCTTGCCCACAAATCCCACAGTATTTGTTGTGCTTTTTGCACGCGACAATAGCACGCTTAAACATCTCTAGCATAGCAGGATTGCGCTCATCAAAAATGTGGCTCACAAGCTGCCCATCTCTATCCACCCCAAGAGTAAGCTGAGTAAGGTCATTTGATCCGATAGAGAAGCCATCAAACATACTTAGAAAATCATCTGCTAAAATCACATTCACAGGTAGCTCACACATCACATAAATTTCTAAGTCATTCTTGCCGGATTCTAGCCCGTTACGGCGCATAATCTCAAGCACCTTTTTTCCCTCTTCTGGCGTGCGAAGAAATGGCACCATAACCTTCATATTTGTAAGTCCCATTTCTTCACGCACTATACTAAGCGCCTCACACTCCCACTCAAATGCCGTGCGATATAGATCAGAGTAATACCGACTAGCCCCACGATAACCAAGCATTGGATTTTCTTCTAGAGGTTCATAAGCTAGCCCACCAATCATACCTCGGTATTCATTAGACTTAAAATCACTCACACGCACAATCACAGGTTTAGGATAAAACGCTGCAGAGATCATACCCATCCCCTCTGCGATCTTTTTGATGAAAAAGTCCTTAGGACTCTCATAACCAGAAATAAGTCTCTCTATCTCCTCCTTGTCTTTTATGTCTTTTTTGCCATTTTGCAAATCAAGCAAAGCAAGTGGATGGGCTTTGATTTGATTTAAGATAATATGCTCCATACGCGCAAGCCCCACCCCATCATTTGGCAATTGCGAAAATCCAAACGCTTTCTCTGGGTTACCAATATTCATATAGATCTTAGTCTTTGTCTGCCCAAGATTACCAAGCTCAATGGTCTCAATCTCAAAAGGGTGGATTCCAGCATAAATATAGCCCTCTTCACCCTCAGCACAAGATGCAGTGATCTCCATACCTGTATAAAGCCTATCAGTCGCACCCACTGCCCCAACAATAGCAGGTACGCCGATTTCACGCGCGACAATAGCAGCATGGCAAGTGCGCCCACCACGATTAGTAATAACTGCGGCTGCTTTTTTCATCGCTGGCTCCCAATCTGGGTCAGTATTGTCTGTTACAAGGATTTCACCTTCTTTAAAAGTGTTCATATGCTCCAGATCATTTATGATACGCACTTTTCCGTGTCCAATCTTCCCACCAATCGCACGCCCTGTGAGTATTACTTCTCGCTCAGCGCCTCTATCTTTAAAACGAAATTTCTCTAATTTTTGCGCGCAACCATTTTTGCTCTTTTGACTCTGCACGGTTTCAGGGCGCGCTTGCACGATAAATATCTCCCCGCTCTCACCATCTTTAGACCACTCCATATCCATAGGGCGATACTCGCCTGCTTCTTTTGTGTAGTGTTCCTCAATCTTTATCGCATAGCGCGCTAGGGTTAAAATATCTGCATCAGTGATAGAGAAAGTGCGCATTTCTTCTTGGGTGGTTTGGATGTTTTTTGTCGGGTGTGGATCGCCGGGCGTAGCATAAACCATTTTTTGATGCTTGTGCCCTAGCTGTCGCTTAATAATGGGTCGTTTACCCTCTTTGAGTGTAGGCTTAAAGACATAGAATTCATCAGGATTTACCGTCCCTCCCACGACATTTTCGCCTAGCCCCCAGCTAGAAGTGATAAATACCGCATCTTTAAAGCCTGTTTCTGTATCGATAGAAAACATCACCCCAGCACTGCCTTTATCAGCGCGCACCATCTTTTGCACACCCACAGACAAAGCTACCTTAAAGTGATCAAATCCTCTAGAAGCACGATAGCTTACTGCCCTATCAGTAAAAAGTGAAGCAAAGCAAGATTTAATATAATGCACCAAATCTGTCTGTCCCTTTACGCTTAGATAAGTATCCTGCTGCCCTGCGAAGCTCGCATCAGGTAGGTCTTCCGCAGTAGCTGAGCTACGCACAGCCACATCAGCATAAGTCATACCATATTCTTCACTCAAAATCCTATATGCCTCAAAAATCTCATCACGCAAGTCGTGGGGTAGTGGCGTGCCAAAGATCAGCTCACGAATCTGCTTGGATCTAGTTTTAAGTACATCAATTTCTGTTACATCAACACCTGCGAGCAAGCCAATGATTTTTTGTCGAATCCCACCAGAATCCAAAAGATACCAATACGCATCACTTGTGATGGCAAAGCCATTTGGCACTTTAATTCCAACAGGGACAAGCTCCTGGAACATCTCACCAATGCTAGCATTTTTACCACCAACAAGCGGGACATCTTTATTATTGAGCTCTTTGAAAAACTTGATATACTTCATTCTCTCTCCTAGTGGGTATGTGGTATTGCGCTGCTTCTATTGATTGCGACTCACAAAAGCATATTGTAATTGATAAACCTTTAATAAACCTTATACGAAAACTTAATACAAATGCAAAGAATCAATTGCTACAATACCAAGCATTACCCAATCACAGCATCTCAAGGACATCTATGAGTAAGACATTTTTGATACAAGATATGCCAAGCGCATTACAGGCACACAAACTTTCACAAGATGATTACAAGCAGATTCTAGCGATTTTAGGGCGAGAGCCAAACCTTGTGGAGCTTGGAATTTTCTCAGCGATGTGGAGCGAGCATTGTAGCTATAAATCAAGTAGAATCTATCTCAAGGGCTTCCCCACAAGCGCGCCTTGGGTCATTCAAGGTCCGGGAGAAAATGCCGGCGTGATTGATATAGGCGGAGGCTATGCCGCTATTTTTAAAGTAGAATCCCACAACCACCCTAGCTTCATTGAGCCTTATGCTGGGGCAGCAACTGGTGTGGGTGGGATTATGCGCGATATTTTCACAATGGGTGCGCGCCCAGTGGCAAGTTTAGATTCTATTCGCTTTGGTGAGATTTGGCGAGATGATGAAGTAGGCAAAAAGCATAAATCTCTGCTTAGTGGTGTAGTAGCTGGGATTGGTGGATATGGGAATTGTATGGGCGTACCAACTATCGGCGGAGAAACAAGCTTTGAGTCTTGCTACAATGGTAATATTTTGGTCAATGCCTTTTGTCTAGGCATTGCTAAAACACAAGAGATTTTCTACGCTAAAGCGCAAGGCAGTGGTAACCCTGTCTTATATGTAGGGAGCAAAACAGGACGCGATGGCTTAGGTGGGGCAATGATGAGTAGTGATTCTTTTAACGAGAATTCTAAAAACTTACGCCCAACGGTGCAAGTAGGCGATCCTTTCACAGAAAAGCTCCTGCTTGAAGCCTGCTTAGAGCTATTTGCGCAAGATCTAATCATCGGCATCCAAGATATGGGAGCAGCTGGGCTTACAAGCTCTAGCTTTGAAATGGCTGGGCGAAGCGGGAGCGGAATGAAACTCTACCTAGATAAAGTCCCTATGCGCGAAAAAGCTATGAATGCCTATGAGCTTATGCTTAGCGAATCCCAAGAGCGGATGCTAATTTGCGCTAAAAAGGGCGCAGAAGCGCAAATTAAAGCGATCTTTGATAAATGGGAGCTCGATTGCGAAGTGATCGGAGAAGTTACACAAAGTGGCGATATGGAGCTATTTTGGGGAGAAGAGAAGATAGCGCATATCCCCATTGCACCCATCACAGAAAACGCCCCTATTCTTCATCTCCACACCAAAGAGCCAAGCTATATACGCGAACTCCGCAAGCTAAACCCACTAGAATTCATCTCCTACCACACGGCTCAACATAGCCTTACAGATATAGTGCGGATTCTACTAGGAAGTCTTGATATTTGTGATAAAGGGTGGATTTATAGCCAGTATGATAGTAGCGTGCAGACAAACACGCTTATCGCTTCTGGGCAAGGAGAGGGTAGCGTGATTCGCGTGAAAGAAAATGGCGTAGCCCTTGGTATGGCTATCCACGCGCCTGTGCGCTACTGCTACCTAAACCCAAGAGAAGGTAGTAAGATTGCCGTAGCACGCGCAGGGAGAAAATGCGCTACAAGGGGTATCAAGCCACTAGCAATTAGTGATTGCCTAAATTTTGGCAACCCAAACAATCCAGAAGTAATGTGGCAGTTTAAAGAGAGTTGCGAGGGCATAAAGCAAGCGTGCGAAATACTACAAACCCCGGTAGTAAGTGGTAATGTCTCCTTATACAACCAAACCAACACCACAGACATCTACCCTACCCCAACAATTGTGAGCGTAGGCATAGCACAAAACCCACAAACCATCATCGATTCTGCTTTCACAAAAGTGGGGAGCAAAATCGCCCTGCTAGGCGAGATAGGCGAAGACTTTGGTGGCAGCGTGCTAGAAAAACTTGTACAAATAGGCAGTTTTAATCGCGAGCTAGATTCTAGCTCAAACAATCACGCTACAAAAACTCCTACCAATACACAGAGTCAAGTCACGCCCCAAGGAGACACTCCAAATATAGACCTTAACGCAGAAAAGCGGTTATGGGATCTTTTGTTAAACGGAATTACAAAAGGGCTTATCCTTAGCGCAAAAGAAGTGGGTGATGGTGGCTTAGGCGTAGCTTTAGCGAAGATGTCTATCCTTAGCAGGCTAGGCTGTGTCGTGCAAATCACCCTACCAAAGCGCGAAATGCTTTTTAGCCAGACACAAAGTTGCGTAGTGGTAGAAACAAACGATTTTGTGCATCTGCAAGAGCTAGCAAAACTGCAAAACTTCTCTTGTACGCTATTGGGAGAAGTGCAGGGAGATAGCGTTAATGTCAGAGTAGATTCTGGTGTAAATGAGCAATTAGAGCTTACACTCCAAGAAGCAAGTGAGATATTTTTTCAAAGTTTTGCAAAACACTTAGGCACAAACGCCTAGATTCTAGTCAAACAGCCTGACTAGAATCTAGCGCGCAAACTTTTGGTGGATTAAGACAAGGTTATTACAGCGAGTCCAAGAGTTCTTCCCACTGCTTCAATACCATAGCTTTAGAAAACTTCTCTTCTACACATTGTTGTACTCTAGCTCCACACTCTTGGCGCAAGCTTTTTGAGTGCATAAGCTCCTGCAATCGCGTAGCATAAGCTTGCAAATCATTATTTTCTATTAAGTTTTTAGCAGATTCTATCACATCGCTAGGTCCAGTATTCACATCAAAAGCGATAAGTGCTAGTCCCATAGAGCCAGCTTCTAGTAGCACCATAGGCAAAGCTTCATAGTAGCTACTCATCGCATATATGCTAGCCTTAGCATATTCCTCATAGATTTTTGTAGTAAAAGGCTTTAGCTTGATGCTAGATTGTAAGCCCTTTTGCGCGATTTTAGATTCTATCTCGCTTTTTATCTCACCATCACCTATAATACAAAGCTTCCAAGCAAATAGCCTCTCATCCTCACGCACTTTCTCCCAAATATCAATAAGTCGCAAAAAGCCCTTTTGATCACCTTCTTCCATACGCCCAACACTTAGCACCACCTGCGCACAGCTATCACACTCCTTTTTGCCAGCAAACTCTGTGATAAAATTAGGGATCACTTCTACACGCTTATAGTGCTTGCTCCAAAGACTATACTGCCTATTTGACAGCACAACAATGCTATCAAATCGTCTTGCGCGCGCCCTTGGGCGAGAAAATGGCAAATGAAAAATTTTGATACTCTTTGGGAAATGACTAAAACTTAATAGGGGGGGGGGCAGATAGATATGGTCATTATCAATAAGAAAGTCAAAGTCTCTAGCAAGCTTACAGATTTTATAGCTTAAAACTCGCTCAAAAACACCGCGGTAGTAGAGCTTGTAGAGTTTGCTTGCTTGTGCTTTTTTATGCATTGGCGCACCACTAAAGTCATAGGCATAATGCAGTCTAACACTAGAATCTAACTCATAGGGCAACTCATTATATCGCTTAAAGCAACTACAAATCCCAACTTCATAGCCTAAATCTTTGCTAAAGGTATTGGCTAGATTTACCACCACGCGCTCTATCCCACCTTTGCGCGTAATATCCCCTACGACAAGGAGCACTTTGCGCGTAGTTTTGATAGATTGACAAGCCCGAGAATCCACTTTCACACTAAAATCATCATTCTGCGTTTTTGACATTGGCTTTGATCCTTGAGCTACATTTGTGTTTTTGCTTCTATGCCAAGTAAATCTAGGGCTTTGGTTAGAGCTAGACTAGTAAGCATGGAAGCTTTCAGCAAGGGGGCTTGCAGAGTGGATTCTAGGATTTTATGCGCATTATAGAATGCGTGGAAGTCCCCAGCAAGCAATTTGGCGTATTCGCAGATTTTCTGCAAGCTTTTCTCCTCCCACGCCATTTGCGCGACTCTTGGCAGTAGCAGTGCCTCAAATACCAACCCTCTAGCAGCCTCTAAAGCCTTACTAGAATCTTTGCTTGCAAAATCAGCTTGTAATATCGCACTAGAATCTAAAGTGCTTTTTTTAAGTAGGGTGTGAATTCTAGCGTTGGCATAATTGATATAAAAAACAGGATTACTAGAGTCCTGCTTACTTAGTGTTGCTACATCAAACTCTAAATGCGTGTCAGGCTTTTTAGAGAGAAAAACAAAGCGTAGCGCATCAGATCCAATATCTGCGACCACATCACGCATAAGGATAAAATTCCCCGCGCGCTTGCTCATTTTATAAGGCTTGCCATCTTGTAGTAAGCTTACCATTTGCGCGAGAAGCACTTGCAACTTAGAAGAATCATAGCCCAAATACTCAATGCTAGCTTTCACCCTAGCGATATAACCGTGGTGATCAGCCCCCCAGATATTGATATAGCGCGAAAAATCTCGGGAAAATTTATCGCTATGATAGATAATGTCCCCAGCTAAATAAGTAGGCTCGCCATCATCGCGCACAACCACGCGATCTTTCTCATCGCCCTTTTTGCTTGAAGCAAGCCAAAGCTTGCCATCTCGCTCATATATGCCTTGATGAGCCTTTAGTTTATCTAGCGTGCTACTCCAGCGCGTAAAAAGCTCTCTTTCACTCACATACCTATCAAAGTGTATCCCACAAGCCACAAGATTATCTTTAATCTCTTGAAGCATTAGGTCTTTACCAAAGTCGCTTAAGGTGGAAATTTGCTCCTTAGTCATTATCTCTTGCCCAAAGTGCGCAATCGCAGCTTTAGCAATGTCGATGACATATTCACCCTTATAGCACTCATCATCATATTCTACACTATCCCCTAGAATCTCCCTGCCTGCTAGGTAGATAGATCTCCCTAGTTTGCTAATTTGCGCGCCTGCGTCATTGACATAGTACTCACTGCTGATACTATGCCCAAGATAGCTCCCAAGTCTCTGCAAGCTATCACCAAGCACCGCACCGCGTGCGTGCCCTATGTGTAGAGGACCTGTGGGATTAGCACTTACATACTCAAGCAAGATCGACTCGCTTGTATCTAAGCACATACTAGATTCTATACGCTTTTTGACTAAGGCAGAGTTAGCAAGCTGATCTAGTAAAGAATCCGCTAAAGTGAGATTAATATACCCCCTAACTTGAGCAACTTTGGCAAACGCGCTATGCTCTTCTAACTGCTTACATAAATCATTGGCAATTATCTCTGGAGAAAGCTTCTGTACTTTAGCTAGTATAAAAGCCACTGGTGTGGCAAAATGCCCAAATTCTCTATTTTTAGGTCGCTCTAGCACAGCATCGCAACGAGCGACTTGAGAGATGATGGACTTGATATACTCATACATTGTACTACCTTAAGCAAGCGGTTATTTAGTAGTTTTTGAAGATTTGGTAGCTTTGGCAACCTTAGAATCTTTCGTGCTAGATTGCTTAGCTTTTGACTGCGTGGGCTTTTGAGAACCTGCGCTTTCGCTAGATTTTGTCTTGTTTGTTGAGCCTTTGGGGCGTCCGCGCTTTTTGGGTGCGGTGCTTACTTCAACGCGCACCACTTGCGGCTGCTGGACTTGTGTTTGCTCAAGGCTTTCTTGCTTTGGTGCCGGGCTAGCTAGGGGAGCAATTGAGCTAGAATCTAGGCTTCCTTCTTCATCATCACGCACTGCTTTTTTAAAGCCTTTAATCCCTGTACCAAGCCCTTTCAAAAGCTCAGGGATCTTTTTTCCCCCACCAAATAGCAATAGGACCACAAGCAAAACAATCAGTCAATGCCACCAACTAAAACTTCCCATACTTGCTCCTTACATAAAAATAGGCGGTATTCTAAAGTGTTTTTATTTAATTGTAAATTAGATTCTACTATCGATGCTATTTATAATGCTATCCACAACGCCACCTTCGTGCCACTATTTCACATCTTCACCGACATCCTGCCATAGCGATTTGTAAATGCTAGGCTGCGGGATAAACTCTAGTGAAGTAGCGATCCCTATAATAGCGCGCTTGGCACTTTGTATATCATCGTTGACGATAAGATAGTCAAAATGTGAAAGTTGCTGCATTTCATTATAGGCGTGCAGCAAGCGTAGCTCGATGTTTTGCGCAGAGTCTGTCTGCCTACTCTCTAATCTTTTACGCAAAACTTCCTTGCTTCGTGTTGTGATAAAAACTGAGCGCGCTAGATTTCCATAGTACTCTTTAATGCTCTGGTGTCCTTGCACATCGACATCAAATACCACAAGCTTGCCTTGCTCTAGTGCTTGTGTGATAGGCGCAAGTGCGGTGCCGTAGTAGTTATTATGCACATGTGCCCACTCCAAAAACTCCCCTTGCTTGATATCCGCAATAAACTGCTCTTGGCTTACAAAGTGATAATCCACTCCATCGCGCTCACTCTCTCGCGGAGCACGGGTAGTCGTAGAAATAGAGAAGTAAATATCACTAAAATGCTCTTGTAAAATCTTACATAAAGTCGATTTACCTGAGCCTGAAGGACCAGATAGGATCAATATCCGACCAAACAAATCCCCTTGGGTAGATTGTGGCGCGCGTGTCATATCTTATCCGAGAAGCTAATATTGATTGAGATTTGCGCACCATTGAGCAAAGATCGGATCTCTTGGGCAGATTTGTTGGCTAAAAGCTCACTAAATAGCTGAGCTTGAGTTTGGTTCGCCTGTGTGATGCTGGGACGATCATCTGGCTGAGCTAAGCCACCTAGAGTATCTCCGCAATCGCTTGCAAATAGATCCAAACCGCCAAGCGATTGCATTTCATCACGCAAGGCATTAATAGCCTGCAAACTCGTGCCAAACTCGCCAAGATCCTGCGGTGCACCTTGATCAGATGCGGACTCACTCTCAAGCTCTTGCAAATCGTGTGCCACCATAGAATCCAATGTATCTTTAGATGTTAGCTCATCTAGTATTCGCTCTTGCGCTTGGGACTCTTGGTCTAGCATACTGGATTCTAGCCCTATGCCCAAATCTTCTTCTACATCTTTAGTAACACTCTCTTCCAAATTTCCCAAATCTTGCGCTAAATCCTTCCCTGATTCCCCCAAATTCTCTTGAGACACAGAATCCACTTGAGTGCCATCCTTAGATTCTAGCTCTTCATCACTAGACGCTTGCCTAGCTTCGATCTCTTGCTCTTGTGCGCCTTGAGCAAGCCCTATAGCTTCTTGGGCTTGAGCTTCTTCTGTCTCACTCTCTTCTATCTCCATAGTTTCATCTTCTGCTACTTCTGCTAGCACTTCAAACTCTTGCTCTTTCTCGCCTTCTTGCTCTTGTGCAGACTCTACCAGCTTGCTTGCTTGATCTTGTGGATCTAGGGTCTCTAACTCACTAGACTCTATATCTTCCTCTTCCATCTCTATATCTGCTGTCTCTGCACTTTGTGTAGATTCTACATTTGGGAGATCTTCGCCTAATGCTTGACAAATCTCACTCTCACTTAGCTGCAAGTAGTCTTCGTTAGCAGACTCTTTGGCTTCTTGCGCACTAGAATCTGTCTCCACTTGCGCCAAATCATCAAGCTCAATATCAGCAAACTCCTGTGTGTTAGATTCTAGATCACCCTCATCATATACACTATCTGTGCTCTCGCTACTCTCATTGCTGCTTTCTAGTGTGCTAGATTCTAGTGGCTCTGCGGCATCAGCTGATGTAGTTTCTTCAAGCAGATTTTTGACAAGCGTGAGCTCATCTTGTGAGAGCACTTCACACTCAGCTTGCTCCTCCAGTAACTCCATAGCAGCACTTCCCCCATCTTGTGCATTTTGCGCACTCTCACCTAATACACTCATCTCACTGCCATCAAGCACCTGCTCGGTAGCTTGATCATCGCTGGCTTCATCTTGCGCTTGCCCTAATACTTCTTCAAGCTCCACTTCAGACAATTCATCTTGCGCGCTAGATTCTAGCTCATCAAGATCCACCGTACTTGGTGCTTCTTCCACCACATCTAGCTCTGCAATATCATCTGTTTGAACTTGTGGGTCGCTAGAATCTATCTCTTTTGGGATATTCTCAAGCAACTCGCCTTGCGCGAGATCTCCTGCTAGATCTTGTGCACTTTCCTCCAAAGAAGTGTCAAGAGCTATGTCAATATCACTAGATTCTAGTGATTCTTTTGTTTGAGACTCCTGCACTTGCTCGCTAGAATCTAAGCCATCAAGCCCCTGTTCTCCAAGCTCATCTAAGCTACTATCTGCGACTACCAAAGAATCAGCAATATCACTAGACTCTACACTATCTTCTGCTATTGGTGCTGACGACTTCTTAGCACCAATAGCATCTAAATCATCCATATCGCTTTCTTCTAGGAAGTTTATGGCACTATCAAGATCTTCCAAGCCACCTTGCTCTAGCTCACTAGAATCTAAGCTATCAGAGCTTTGATCAGCACTCTGTAGCACTTGCTCTAGCTCACTTGTCTTGACATTTGGCGTGTCTGCAATATCAGACGATATATTATCTGCCAGCGGTGGAAGTGGAGACTCTGCATCAAACTCCTGTGTAATATCAAAATCTCCAAGCTTATCAAGTGCGCTCATATCAATGTCTGGTATTTTTAGATCACCATCAACTTGGGCAATTTCTTCCTTTGTAACTTCAGAAGCATTGTGCAAGTCCTGCCCTACTTTTAGCAACTCTGCTTGCAAAATATCCAAAATATCCGTGGGTAAAAATGGCTTCTTTACAATATGAGAAAACTCTTTAAGTGCTTTTGTCTTAGCGTAAAGCAAGCAGCTTAAACAATCTTGCGCAATAGATTTTATGCGATCCTTATCTGTGCCCAGCGCACCTTCATCGACAAAGACAAAATGATCTTTTGTCAATGCGCTTACATCAAGCTCATCTGTGTTTGCATAGCCTGTAAGTGTAATCCCTATTTTTTTGGCTGTGGCTTCAATGAGTTTTGCCACCATTGGATCCATATTGATCAAAATGATTTTCATAAAGTTACCTAATTTGGAGTAGAATAGCGTGGATTATAGCATATTTTTTACCCAAAGGGCTTTTGATGAGAAAAATCCTAACATTGCTGATGGGCTCGTGGCTCACAGCGACACTCTGCCAAGCAAAAAGCGATCTGTTTATGTTACCTTATGAGCAGGACAAAGCCTTTAAAAGCCTGCACGGCTCACTAAAGCACGCGCAAAAAAGCATTGATATAGCCATTTATAGCTTCACTAATAGAGAGCTTGCCAAAGCCCTGCGAGATAGCGCTAAAAGGGGCGTTAAAATCCGCATTATCTTTGATGAAAGCAACAAGAATGATGCACGCTCAATGATTGGCTACTTGGAGAAGTATAACAACATCACAACCTGCTTGCTCAAAGGAGAGAAATCCCCAAATGGCAACTACTATGGTATAATGCACCAAAAGCTTGCAATCATTGACAAACGCCTACTTTACATCGGCTCAGCAAATTGGAGTAAAAATGCATTTGAAAACAGCTATGAAACGCTATTTTACGATGATGATCCCTATCTTGTCTCCAAAGCTTCGCGCTACTATGCGGAGATGTTTAAACTCTGCCGACCATTTTAGCCCAGCAGTCAAAGGATAATCTTGAATATAGACACCAGCAGGGGGTTCAAGGAGATTCAAGCCTATCTCCACACAATTACGGGAATCTACCTAGATGCCTCTAAGCAAACAATGATGAAAAACCGCTTAGATTCTCTTAAGCAATTTCCTATCTTTGATGGTATCACCACGGCAGCCGAGCTAATCACCCTTGCGAACAAAAACTCTCAAGCAAAACAGCTTTTCATCAATGCTTTTACCACTAATCAAACAGACTTTTTCCGCGAGAAAGTGCATTTCCAAGATATGCTTGATCGCGTTTTACCAACACTCTTTCAAAACCAATTCAATATCAAAATCTACTGCGCTGCTTCATCAACAGGTGAAGAGCCTTACTCCATAGCAGCCACGGTACTATATGCCTGTGAGATATATAACTCTTCTTGCAATGTGGAGATCTATGCAAGCGATATTGACACAAAAGTCTTGCAAGAAGCTAAAGATGGGGTTTTTACCTTAAGTCCCACGCTTAATCTGCCTAATTGGGTGAATATGGATAGGTATTTTGACACACTGCAAATCTCTGCAAATGGCACAAAAACTATCCGCGCTAAAACAGCTCTAAGAAAAATGGTAAAATTTTTCCAGCTTAATTTGCACGACTCCACTTATCCATTTCGCCAAGATGAGTTTGACACCATCTTCTGTCGCAATGTGCTTATCTACTTCCAGCCTCAAGAGCAAGAAGCAATTTTAGGGAAGCTTTTACGATTTTTAAAGGTTAATGGCACACTCTACATAGGACACGCAGATGATATTTTAGGGCTTAAAGATAAGGTGGAGAGACTAGGTAACAAAACCTATGTCAAAATCCGGGACTAACTAAGGATAATATATGAGAGCGGTTGAAGAGAAGCGGCATCCAGATGTGCTACTAAAGAGTAATCCTTGCTTGATTAATCGCGAGAAACTCATCGTTATAGGCTCTTCGACAGGCGGTCCCATAGCCCTAGAAGAAATCTTTGTCGCTCTGCCAGCGTGCAGTCTTCCACCCATTGTGGTGGTGCAGCATATCCCAGAGCATTTTAGCCAAACGCTAGCCAAGCGGCTTGATATGAAATCCAAGCTTAGTGTATTTGAAGTCAATCAGCGACTTATCTTGAAAAACGACAGCATTTATCTCGCAAAAGGTGGGACGCAAATTATGCTAGGTTATGAAAATGGCAAATACTCTGCTCGCCCCATCTTAGATGCCCCTAGAATCTCAAGACATCGTCCAAGTGTAGATATTCTTTTTCGCTCAGCAAACAATATCGCTGGACGCAATGTACTAGCTATTATCCTTACAGGTATGGGTGATGATGGCTGCATAGGCATTAAAGAGCTACACGATAATGGTGCTAGAACAATTGCACAAAATGAGCAAACCTGCGTGGTATTTGGTATGCCAAAGCGCGCGATAGAAGTAGGTGCAGTCGATGAGATTTTACCACTAAATAAAATGGCAGATAGGATTGTGAAATTTGCTAGCAAAAATGATGAGAGCCCATACTAGTTCTCTAGCTTTGGTAGTTTTAGATTCTACTAAAATCTAGCTCTTACGATCTTGCCCCACTATCCCTTGTGGCTTGGCATAGTGCTCCCAAATAGGTAGATCAAAAATCTCTGGTGTATTTACCAGCACTTCAAAAGGCGTGAAACGCTCCTTATACCCCACACTATGATGATCTTTAATCCAATACCCCGGATAAAAGTAAGGGAGATTTTTGCTCTTAGCAATGAGAAGCTGGGTTAGGATATTAAAAGTCCCTAGGCTAAGTTTAGAGAACTTATGATCATAGAAAAAATATGCCGCAGAAATTCCATGATGCAGTAAGTCAAAATACCCAACCCCAGCAAGCTTACCATCGATTTTGTAGCTAATTTCACAGCCAAAGTCCCCATACCCATCAACAAAGCTTTCGCGATAGCTATCCGCGCTCATTTCTTGGTAGTTCCAGCCTTTTTTACCTTCCATAACTTGATGATATTTATCATAGAGCCACAGCTTTTCATCACTTATACTAGGGCGTGCTATGGTGATAGAAGTTTGCACATTTTTGGCAATTACACGACGATGAGATTTACTAAGGACAAAGTCCCCTACCCTTTGGCGGATTGATATACACTCGCTACACCCCGCACACATCGGAGTGAAAAAATACTCCCCAAACCGACGAAACCCACGCTCAATCAGTGCTTGACAAAGAGATTTTGAGCAATCTTGAATAAAAAAGTAGCGAAAGTAAGAATACCTATCGCCATAATAGTCACAAGTCCTACAGGGCTTGGAGTAAAACTCTATAAGCTGCAACAATGATAAAACCTATTTGATATTAGCAAGTTTTAGAGTAAATTCCACTTCACCGCGTCCTATACGCAACTCCTTAGCAATAGAATCCACACTAAAGCCATTTTGAAACATATCAATAATCTTTTTCTCATCAATATCCCCACCACTTGAGCTAAAGCTCCCATACTCACGCACACGATTTTCAAGACTCATAATCTTCTCATCATAATGATTGCGTAACAAATCAATGTCCTTATCTAGCTCTATGAGCTTTTTATTAAGCGCGATAAGCTTGTCGTTGGTAGCGTTGAACTTGAATTCTCCATTTTCTGTGGTGAGAAACTCTTGGCTTGCGAGACTTGCTTCGATCTTTTGCTGGGTTTTTTGCACTTTATACATCTCTTTGACAATTGTTTCTATGGCATTTTCAAAGCGTAGAATACGCTTTGAAGTGTCTTTGTCTTTAATGATCATATAGGCAAGCACACACACTAACACAAATCCGATCCCCCCAACACACACCAAAAAAAGATCTTGATCAATCATCATTTTTTATCCTTTGCTGAAGTTGTCTCTGTCGTAGCTGCTCCATCTCCATAGATACAATAAAACTATCAATCGCTTGAGTGTTATGTGAATGTATGCGCACAATTTGCAAGATATTTTCTGCGATAGCACAGGCAAACACTCCTATCACACGCTGGGAAAAATTAGGCAAACAAAAGCGCGCATAGTAGAATCTACCTTTGATAAAGGCAGATTCTTTCACACAAAGCACGCCGTGCCCTAGCCCATACAATACCCCCTGTACTTCAAGTGGAAGCAAAATATTCTTCTCTTGTAGGATATGGCTTTCAATCTTACTAAGTCGCTGTTGCAAGTCAACAAGCAACTCTAGCACAAGGATCAAAGAAGTGCTTTTTTCTTTAGAAGCAAAATGCATAGCTTGCGCAATAAGATCATGACCCATCGCACTAAGTGTTTCGTATTCTTGTAGGAACTTTATATCATCGCTAGATTCTAGAGTGTTTGTCTGCGAGTGGATCATTGTAAAATCTACAGGGATACGGCACTCTATAATGCGCGTTTGTATGCCACACTCTTGCGTGGTTCTTATAAAATCATGCAAGAGATCGCTACTCATAGTGCCCCACTCAAACGCACAGCCCCATCACATACAATGCAAGCCAAAAACACAAAGCCCAAGTAGCCATTTGTTACAAAAAATGCTTTAGGAATATTAGCGAAGTTTTTATGCACAAGATATTGCTCGTAGATAAGCATACCCATACTTAGCCCCACACCAAGCCACGCAAGTGCACTAAGCCCAGCCACATACACAAAGCCACACCACAAGACTACTGCACAAATATGAAAACCCCGAGAAATGAGCAAAGAGTACTTAATACCAAAGCGTGAAGGAATTGAAAACAGCCCTTCTTGCTTATCTGCTTGTATATCCTGTAGGGAGTATAACACATCAAAGCCAGCCACCCAAAACACCACACCAAAAGCTAGCAACACACTCCACACAGGCACGAAACCTTGCACAGCAATAACTCCAGCAATAGGTGCAAGCCCTAGTGAAACCCCAAGCACCAAATGCGCTAGAGAACTAAAACGCTTCATAAAACTATACCCACCCAAAATAGCCAAAAACGGCACGCTAAGAGCGAGTGCAAGACTATTGATTAATGCACTTGAGAGCACAAAAACTAGCACATTAATAATACAAAACACTAGAATCTTGCGTGCAGAAAGCCTACCATCCACACTTGGGCGACTTTTTGTGCGCTCGTTGCGCGCATCAATATCTCTATCGCAAAAGCGATTAAACCCCATAGCAAAATTCCTAGCACTAATAAGTGCTACAATACATAGAGCAAATGTCTTCCACCCTACCCAAAGACTCATATTTGTCTCTACACTTGCTACACACATAGCCATTAGGATAAAAGACGCGCTAAAAATCGTGTGCTCAAAGGCTACTAGCTCGCTAAAATTTTTTAGTGATATTTTCGTGCGACTCCAGATTTTTACAGCAAATTGCATACTACTTGATCCCTAGTGATACGACTTTTTTCAATCCATCTGCCACACTAATATCTGTACGCTCTACCTTATCCTTTTCCACGCGGAACAAAAAGCCTGAAGTGGGATTAGGAGTCGTAGGCACAAACACCCACAAATGCTCATCTTCTTCTTTTGTAATAAAGCCCACTACCTTATGCTCTCCCAAGCGTAAATAGCCCACTCCTAAATATTCCGCTCCACCAGAGCCAGAAAACATCTTTACTACATCTTTGATAATATGATAGACCGATGCGACTCCGGGGATTCTATCAATCACAAATTCTGAGAGCTTTAGCAGGATAAAATCCTTATTTTTCTCAAGCAAATATCCAGCATATGCCAAAATAAAAAGCAGTATTAGCACAATCGCAAGAGTCGCTAACGAATTATTTGCAGTTGTGTTGAAAATCACCCCAATAATGCGTGCTAAAATCCCATAAGCAAAAGTAAGAATCCATAGCAGAATAATAACAGGAGCCAATGCCAAAAGCCCCTTGCCAATGAGTCTAAAAAGCGTAGGCATAACCAATCTCCTTATGTATAGCTTGTAAGTCTAACATTTTATCTAAAGCTTTGCAAACCCTATTAGTGCCTCAGCTTACTCCGCTGGGCAAGGATATTAAGTACTTCTACACCCAGTGCAAAGAACATCGCAAAATACACATACCCACGCGGGATTTCAAAGTGGAATCCATCTGCAAGCAGCACAATGCCCACAATGAGCAAAAATGCTAGAGCTAGAATCTTAAGAGTAGGATAAGTGTCAATAAACCTTGAGATAACTTCAGAAGCAAACATCATCAAAAGCACCGCAATTATAATAGCGATTATCATCACTTCAATATGCTCTGCCATACCAACTGCTGTGATAACAGAATCTAACGAAAACACAATGTCAATAATCCCTATTTGCACAATCGTACTAAAAAACCCAGCTTGTCGATTTTGGACTTCTTGTGTCTCTTGTGTATGTGTGATGTGGTTGTGAATTTCTAGCACGCTTTTATACATTAAAAACATCCCCCCGGCAATTAACACAATATCTCGCCCGGATATTGATAAATCCATTGTGTTAAAAAGTGGCGTTGTAAGCTTGGTGATCCAAAAAAGCATACCAAGCAAAGCCATACGCGTAACAAGCGCGAACCCAAGCCCTAGAATCCTAGCCTTACGCTGCTGCTCTTTAGGTAGTCTTGCAACCAAAATAGCAAGAAAAATTAGGTTATCAATCCCAAGCACTATCTCTAGCGCCACAAGCGTTATAAGAGAAATCCACGCCTGCGGATCGCTTAAAAATGCCATTATAACCAGCCTTTTTTCTTAAAATACAAAATCGGTATAACAGTTGAGATAATCATCACGACAATGACCATAGGATAGCCGAGCTCCCACTCAAGCTCTGGCATATATTTGAAGTTCATACCATAAATAGTGCCAATGAGTGTGGGAGGCATCATCGCCATAGTTGCCACCGTGAAAAGCTTGATAATCTTGTTTTGTTCAATATTAACACGACTTGCAAAGAGACTTTGTGTATTATCAAGCATATTGAGATTAACTGTGGTAAATTCTACAAGTGAGTTTAAATCTTTTAGCACAATGCTTAGGTCCTTTTTGATCTCAGGATCGACTTTATAGCTTTTAAGCAGTGCTGTAATAGCACGCCGTTTGTCAAAGAGTGAGTCTCTAACGCTTAGATTAAACTCCTGTAAGCTAGAAAGCTTGGCAAGCTGGGCGGTGTGATCACTTGCTTCTTCATCAAAGACAGCCTTGCGCAATAGCTTTGTAAGCTGCGCTGCACCTTCCAGCATATCGGCATCTTGCTCCACACGCACTTCAAAGATTTTACTTAAAATATCATAGCCATCTTCAAAGCTCCTAGGGCTTAGCAACACGCTTTGCTGAATCTCACCAAACACCTTAAAATCTGCATAGCGAATCGTAAAAAGTATGCCTTGAAAAAGGATAAAAGTAACCGTCTCATTCTGCAAATCCATACTTGTGCTACGCATAAGGAAGTAAGTATTAATCGTAATGCTTTGGGCATCTTCAAAATATCTAGCTGACTGCTCAATCTCTTCTCGCTCTTCTTTTGTAGGTATATCAAGCGTATAGGTTTGAGCGATATGAGAGACTTCAGCAGTCGTAGGATGGAGCAAGTCTATCCATAGCACATCTTCTGGGAGTTGTAGATTCTCTGTGCTGCTAATGTCTTTCCTGCAAACGCTGCCACCTTTTTTGAAGAATACATTCATCATCACGCACTCCTAAACCATCTACTAGAATCTACTATTACTTCTTATCAAGCACCTCAAATGCTGGGAGAATCTTACCTTCTAAAAGCTCTAGGCTAGCTCCACCACCTGTTGAAATAAAGCTCATATTATCTCTCTCCCCCGCACGCTCAATCGCATCAGCCGTATCTCCGCCACCAATTAAGCTAAAGGCATAGGTATCTGCGATAGCATGAGCTAGATTAAATGTACCCCTTGAAAATTGTGAGATCTCATAGATACCTAGCGGTCCGTTCCAAATAATTGTCTGTGAGCTTTGGATCACCTCGCTAAAAAGCTTTGTTGTAGCAGGTCCCATATCCACTGCCATATAGCCACTTGGGACATCTTGGGCTGGTGTGATTTTGATATTAGCGTGGGTGGCAATATCATCTGTGCTAACAACATCAACAGGCAGATAAATTTTCACGCCCTTTTGTGCAGCTTTGTGCAAAATATTGCGCGCTTCATCAATAAGCTCCACTTCTACAAGCGACTTTGCCATATCAAAGCCTAGAGATGCTAGGAATGTATTACTCATCGCTCCACCGATAATGATTTTATCAACCACATCAATGATGTTTGAGAGTAGCTCAAGCTTGGAACTAACCTTACTCCCACCCACGATGAGTAGCACGGGCTTGAGTGGATTAGCAAGAGCTTTGGCAAAAGAATCGATCTCCTTTTTTAGCAAGAGTCCTGCGACTTTATGCTGCACAAAAGAGGCGACTCCATAGGTACTGGCGTGCGCTCTATGACTCGTGCCAAAGGCATCATTAACAAAAACATCACACAAAGAAGCAAGCTTTTCACTAAGCTCTGGGGCATTTTTTTCTTCTTCTTTGTAGAATCGTATATTTTCTAGCAAGATAATGCTCCCCTTAGGCGCGCTCTCTTGTAGATCTTTTACCGCTTCAATGGAATCTGCAAAGAGCACACTTGTCTCTAATAGTCTCTCCAAGCGTTTAATGATGTGCTTGAGAGAAAACTCTGGCTGCATACCTTTAGGGCGTCCTAAATGACTTACAAGCACAATTGATTTTGGCTCATTATCAATACAGTAATTAATTGTAGGTAGAGCCTCTCTAATTCTCGTATCATCAGAAATATCGCAATCATCATCCATTGGCACATTGAAATCCACGCGAATTAAAATATGCTTATCACTTAAATCTATATCTCGTATAGTTTTTACTTGTTGCATAAAACTAATACCAGCAACTTGCTTCATATCTGCTCCTTAAAATCTTGCAATTATGGGCTAATGATACCACAAAAAGACTTAAGCTTGCTTGCGCAATATAAGCGCGCATTCTTTATGGTGCGTGTGTGGAAACTGATCAAAAAGCGCGAAATTTTCTATGCTATGTGTTTGCAAAAGCACTTGCAAATCTTTTAGCAAAGTTTCTGGATTGCACGAGATATAGATGATATAGCAAAAGTCTGCGATAAATGTCAGTATTGCTTTATCACCGATCCCACTTCTTGGCGGATCTATAAGAATATGCGAGAACTTAAAGCTTGATAAATCTATCCCTCTTAAGCGGTAGAATTCTCTCTCTCCACGCAATGCACTCATTGTCTCTGCTCCGCTTAGACGCACGCTTGTGATATTTGTGATGCTATTTAGCAGTGCATTGCGCACAATATGCGCACTAGCAGTTTTGACCATCTCTGTTACTAGCACTTTATTAAAGCACTCTGCTAAAGCTATGGAGAAATTCCCATCACCCCCATACATTTCTAGCAAATCTACGCGCTTGTGCGCTTGTATCATTGATTTAGCAAAGGAGAGCATACAGGCATTCATATAGGCATTTGGCTGGCAAAACTGCCCTTCTTTACGCAGATAGATATAGGGCTTTCCGCATACTTGCACTACATCAGTAACGCAATCTTGCACACTAGAATCCATAGTCCCATCTCTAAAACAGAGTTTTTGATTTTTACTACGTGCTATAACAGCGATATCACACACTCTCTGCTTGCATAGAGCCTTAAGCTCGTGCAGTAGCCCTCTAGCTGCTTGCTCATAGGTAGAATCTAGTCTTTTGTGATAAATAAGCGTTATAGCAACATCGCTACACTGCCACTCATCAGGCTCAATCACATAGCACAAGCCCTGTAAGCTAGAATCCAGCCAAGTCATTGTAGTGGGTTTGGGGAGATTTTTGGGAAAATGCTCTAGCGTGCCAAAGCGTGAGCCTAGCACTTCAATAGCATAGAGCTTTTGGCTTAGGATGCTTGAATGCTGAAGGAGCGGTAGCAATGCGTGCAAGACACTTTGCAAAGCAGGCAAGAGTATAGGGCAGTTTTGGATTTTTATGCGAGAGTTTTTGCCCTTTGCACTCATAGAGAGATAAAGATTTGGTAAAGCATTGGTAGAATCCACATTACTAGACTCTCTATATATGCGAAACTCCGCGCGCGCACGATACCCAGAATCTGGAGAAGCGTAGAGGTGGAATCTAGAACCTAAAGCACTTATATGAAAACACCTATAAAGCTCGCGCGCTTTTGTTTCTAGCGTATTGCTTCTCTCACACCCTCCACATATATCTACAACGGGACAAACCATCGCTATTAATCCTTCAGTCGTGGTAATTCAGCAAGTATCCCCTTTGCTAAAGAAGCCACGCTTGTATGATTGCAAACTAGACCCTACCTACCCCCTGTGCTGGTGGATTGCTTCCACACAATGGATACTGCTTAGACTTATGCAGTTTCTTTAGTAAAATCCAATTTTCTTTACACTAAATCTTTTTCTTATTTGCATCATCTAAGATCGCCTTAGCAATCCCTGATACAC
>NZ_JAFVUX010000003.1 GCF_017502485.1 Helicobacter sp. | reverse complement strand
GGGGGTAGAGTAAAAAAAGGGGGGGTAGGATGAGTGAAGCAGATCTAGCTAGAGCTTTTTGCCCTTGTATATAGATTTATGCCAAAATAAGCGCGTAAATTCTAGTCTGCGCTATATCGCGCTATATATTCTGCTGATAGTATCTCAAATAAGTATGCTAGAATCTCTAGCATACTTATTCTTGTGTGTCTAAAAATCGCTCATCACAAAAGCTATTTGCGTGCAAGTTGCTAAAGGCATTTTTTAGCGATTTGAATAAAAGTGGATTTTCTTGCTCTAGGTTTGCTAGCATTTTTTTGGTGTTTGCTCTAGATTTTGGGCGTTTATCTTCAGGTAGCCAATTTATGGGGCAGTTGCAATCAGGAGCTATGTAAATGCCGTTATTAGCGATAAAGTCGCGGATCTGTCGCTCACGCACAAAAATCATCGGGCGCAAGACATATAAACCATTTTGCGCGCGATAAATAGGTGGCATAGAGCGTAGCGCACCATTAAAGCTAAGATTCATAAAAAAGCTTTCCACTGCATCATCTAAGTGGTGTCCTAAGGCGATTTTATTAAAGCCACCTTCAAGTGCTAGCGTGTAGAGACTACCACGCCGCATCCTAGAGCAAAAACTGCAGTAAATTGTCCCCTCTCTTTTGTGTTCTTCTAAAATCTTATAAATATCTGTGCGGATTCTCTCATAGGGGATGTTGTTTTGCTCACAATACTTAATGATGTATTCATACTCTCCACCCCTACCATAGTCAATTGTAACCGCTTTAAAGTCAAAGGAGAAAGGCGCGTGCCTTTTCATATATGCAAGGATTGTCGCAAGTAGCATAGAGTCCTTACCGCCACTTAGCCCTAGTAGAATCCTATCGCCCTCTTGGATTAAGCGGTATTTGGCATTGGTGCGCCCTACGATGTTTAAGATCTTTTTGCTAATGATTGGAGTCATTGGGGTTTCTTTATCGTATCTGCTATGGCTTGCGCGCTTTGTGTGCTAAGGATATCACTTCTATATTTTAGAACAATCACGCCTTCTGTGTCATTGGTATAAATCTCAATAATGCCATCTTTAGATTCTAAGGTAGAGATCTTGCTGCGATCATATTCGCTTATGGGGAGATAGAGATTTTTCTGCTTCGTAGGGCTTGCTAGTAGGGCAAAAGACCCTAGCCACAGCACACAAATCACCGCGATAATAACCCCTATCCACATAATCCCTAAATAGTGGTATAGCACGCCACCTAGCACGCCACCTGCAAACGACCCCGCATACGCATAAGTAGCAAAAACGCCCAACGCCCTGCCCCTCTCGTGTGCTTTAGCATATTTACTTGTGAGCGATTGCATTATAGGCTCCAAAGTCGCAAACCCGATGAAAAACACCACAATTCCCGCGATAAATAGCCACAAATAGCGCTCTGCCCCACCAATTGCTAGTAGTATATAGGCGATGAGAAACAACCCCACGCCATAGCCTAGCACAAGCTTTGCCCTGCCATACTTCTCTGCCAAAATGCTTGCAGGTGCTAGAGCAAAAATCCCACAAAGTGCCGCTGGAGTGTAGATCTTCCACAAATCTTCTTTATGCGATCCAATCTCATTAACAAAAACTAGCGGGATTACAACAAAAATCAAAGTCATAAACATCTTTTCTAAAAATGAGCTGCAATTCATAATGATTAAGCTGCGATTGCGCGCGCTTTTTGGCGGATCTTGCTCAAAGGAGTGGGAGATTTTGGGCGTGGCTGGGACTTTAAAGGCAAGCAAAAGCATCGCAATAAGCGTAAGTAAAGCCGTTAGCCAAAAGAGCCACGCCGCACCGACATAACCACCAACAAGAGGACCAATAAGCATAGCAAGTGTAAAGCTAGCAAATATCCCCCCACCCATAAGTGCCATAGCACCTGTGCGCTGCTCTTCTCGCACAAGATCCGTGATCTGCGCACTAACTACTCCGCCAATCGCGCCTGCCCCTTGTATAAATCGCCCAAGGATAAGTAGATAAATAGTATCAGCTAGTGCGCAAATAACAGAACCTATAAGAAATATAAAAAGCCCCACCATAACGACCTTTTTGCGATCAATCCTATCGCTTAGGATTCCAAAGGGTGCCTGAAATATAATTTGTGTGAGATATGCGCCACCCACAGCAAGCCCTAGCAAAATCGCGGAAGTCTCGCCAAACTCTGCAACATACAAAGAAATAACTGGAAGCACGATAAAAAGCCCCAAAAATCGCAGAAATACCACGAAACTTAGGGGGAGAACTGCCTTAACCATATAGATAATCCTTAGGAAGTTGTGTTAAATTTGCTATTATAGCTGGTTTTTTCAAAGCTTGGCTTGCAATGCTTTAGGGACTTGCTTTATGCTACATATAGGAGATTTTAATGTTTCAATTTATTGTCGCTAGTGGGAATAATGGCAAAATCCGCGAGATCCGTGAAATGCTTGGAGATTTAGGACAGATACTTAGCCAGAAAGAAGCAAATATCCTACTAGAGCCTGAGGAATGGGGAGCGACTTTTAGAGAAAATGCGCTAATCAAAGCAAAATCCGTCTTTAATGTCTTGCCCGGTAATCTATATAGCGTGTTTGTGATCGCTGATGATAGTGGGATTTGCGTCGATGCGCTAGATGGAGAGCCCGGGGTCAAGAGCGCGCGCTATGCCAGTACCACGCATAGAAACGCCGAAGATGGCGCAAACCGCTGTAAGCTTATCATCGAGCTAGAGAAGCGCGGTGTCCAAAGCTCTGGGGCGCAGTTTGTTACTTGTATGGCATTAGTGGGGATAGGATCGCGTGGGGAGTATGTGGAGTATGTGGCAAATGGCGTATGCAAGGGCAAAGTGATCAATCACGAAAGGGGACATAATGGCTTTGGCTATGACTCGATGTTTATCCCAGATGGATTCTCACAAACGCTAGCAGAGCTACCCTCAGAGGTGAAAAACTCTCTTTCCCACCGCTACAAAGCCTTACAACAAATCCGCGATCGCCTAGCGCACGCCTAGAATCTAAAACCTTAAAAGATCTAGCGTGAAAAGAGTGCTACAAACAAGCGCGGTGAAATATGCCATTGTCGGAGGGATCAATACCCTTGTGTGCTGGGTGGTGATTCTTGTGTTCACTTGGCTTAGCGTGCTACCAGAGATCGCTAATATACTTGGCTATGCCGTGGGCTTTGCCAACTCCTACTTTCTTAATAAAAAATTCACCTTCAAGTCCACCAACTCCCACAAGCAAGATCTCATCCGCTTTGGCATAGCTATGGGGCTAGCATATCTCATCAATCTAGGTGTGCTAATCCTGTGTTATCGGGTACTTTCAATCGATAAATATATCGCGCAAATTATCGCGGCAGTGTTTTATACAATAAGCGGCTATATTATTAGCAAGTTTTGGGCATTTAAATAGTTTAGGCGTGGCTTTGGCTAAAAAGAACGCCTGCTACGAGCAAGCAGAGCTAGAATCTAAGATTTAGATTCTAGGATTTTTAAGTCTAGTATTTGGTTGTTTGTCGCTTTTATCATTTCCTTACGCATATCTGTATTCATCTTTTACTCTTTTATTAATTGCATGGAATGCTTCACTCCAATATTCTTTTATCTCTCTACCCTCCAAGAACGCATAGTAAAAATCCATCGTATTTTTGTATAGTTTGGTGAGAGCGTGCCATAATCATATTCATGATAGAGTATCCAAGCAATCATCTCATCATCTGGGATAAAGATAAAGGGATAAAATTCCCTTGTGTTAAAATTGTTTGCTGGGATTGTGAGGTCAAGATATTTTAAATCTTGCTCCATATATCCACTACTTGGATCGATAAATACCTTTCTATTGCCACTTTCTTTATCGTTATAGATAAGGATAAATTTACCCTTTAAATTCACTCGCTTACTCTTTAGTATATCAAGCTTTTCTCTTAGCATTCTATATACTTGCATAAGTCTATACACATTATCTTTCCATAAAATAATCTCAAATGGAGCATTAAGGGATTCTTGTCTCTTGTCCAAAACTCGAGTATTCCTTTCATCATCAAAATTCAGTGCAAAGCAATACATAACCAATAGATTCGAGTTTGTTTAAAGCCTAAGTGGTGCAGTTGTGATATGGATATTTATTGATAGGGTTAGAACTATAATACAAGTTTTCCTTTAGGGTTTCAAGGCTTGTCATTTTGCTATCATCTTGTATCAAAATAGGTGTTCTTTTTATTGTTTTTTCTACATCCTGCCTGATAGATTCTAAGAGTTTCTCATATTGTTCTTTAGATATTTCAAATACACAGCGATTCTGTTGCCAAAAAGTAGAGAGTGGTCGTTCATCTATATAAGTGTATTGCTGAAAGTTATCATGCCATTTTGGTATGTATTGATTGTTTTCAAACACCTTGCCCCAATGATTGCTTTTAGATTCCACAGGAGCAAAGCCAAAAAATCCCTCACTACCAAAAGTTAGAATCTAGTATGCTAGGATAAATATTGTTATGCCACATATCTTTTACAGGTATAAGTGTAGGTTTATCAAAATAATATCCTGTTTGATATTTATATATATCAATATCTTTGCGTTTATCTAACTCATCAGGGTGAGTATGAGTAAGCCCTAGAAATGCGTGAGGGATATTGACGCCTTGTATTGGGTGAATGTATAGTGTTACAAAATATGACATAACACTTCCTCATAAGTGACTAAAAAATAATATCCAAATGCAGTATAACATACCATAAAAATTAAACTCAAACTCACCTTGCATATCTTATAGGAAAGATTGATTACAAAAAACGCAATAAGGCTAAGTGAACAAAAACCAACGATAAATTCTGCTATATCACCAATAGTATGAATGTCAATATCAAAAAGCCATTGTGTTGGATATAAGAGCCATCGCAAATTATCACTTTTTATTACAATAGAATATACAATCGGAGAGATTATTACAAGCTCAAAACACATAAAACAATCTAAAAATAAATTTACCAAAATTATCTCTCATATTGCTCTTGTGAGACTTCTAAAGTGCAACGATTTTTAAAAGTTTGTTCGCTTCTTAGTTTTTTACATTCTTGTAATAAATCCTTGCATCAAACGCATCCCTAATCATAAGTAAAAATATAGATTATATCTGTTTCTTTATCAAAAAATATTTTACATTCTAAAGAGCTGTGGGGATTTTTAGTAATCTTGTAAAGATTCTTTAGTGTGATAGCTAAAGAATTTGATGAAAAAGTAACTCTTTACTTAATACGATATAGGCTTTTTGATATGTATTCATTATTGTAGATTCCTTAGGCAGTTTTATAAAATTATAGAATTTGTGGAATTAGATTGTTAAAGGTTTTATAGCAAAACACTTCTGCCCTATTGCTTTCATTAAGCACTTCTTCGTTATTTTGCTGGGCATTTTAACACACTTCATAAGCCTGCTACACTGCGTTGTTGGTCTTCTAGTGTATCAAATAATTCTTTATCAAGAACTCTTATATAAATTTTTGCCTCTTGTAGTTGTCTTGTACTTCACTCAAGACTGCTTGATTCACTTCTTTTAGGGAATTGTAATTCCATTGTTGCGATAGAAAAAGTAAATATTTGAGCTAGACAACCACCCAGTGAATATCCCTTGATAGTAAGTTTAGTCGTAGGGGTAATTAGGAGAATTAAAAATTATTTAGTATAGCTTCTTTCGCAGCATCTTTTAAAAGAGATTTTGTTATGTAGGCTTTATGCTTAGATGTTGTGCTTCTTTGATAGAGTTTTTACCATAGTTTGTATTCTGTAAGATTTTTATTTTTAAGCACAGAATCTCTTTCTACACAAAAAGGAGTTGCAACAAAAGCATATTAAGATGTTGTTTTCAGGGGGCTTCCCAATGCGAGTTTGTATCAGCCCCTATATCACCCTTATTATTTGGCTCTGCACCACGAATAGCTAAAGATAATTGATATATAGTGTCTGTATTCTTTTGTTTTCCTTTTCTCCAAAAAGGGTGGCAGAAAAGCTAGCATTTGTATTTGTTTGAGAAAGTCATAACGCTTAAAGACTTTGGGTAGAGGCAAAGTCGCCATCTAATTTGCCTGCTTTTTATATTGATTTTACATAGTACAATCCACTTCTATTTTTGTATCGTTTTTGTAGGTTTTGTGTAAATATGTCTCTTTGGGATAAAGCCTAGAATCTCTAGCACTTCTTGTAAATTTTGAAATTTTGCTGTGTAATCATTGTCGCCCTTGTGCTTCAACAGTATCTATGCTAGATTCAGCAGGGATTATGGCAGAATCCCTGCTGAATCTTTACTACCCCTCCAAACTTCCCATATCAATCACATAGCGGAATTTTGCCTTGCCACTTGTGAGATTTTCATAAGCTGTATTAATATCATTTACGCTAATGACTTCTGCTTCAGGGTAGATTCCTTGCTGTATAGAAATATCAAGCATTTCTTGCGTCTCTTGTATGCCGCCAATGAGTGAGCCATACACCTTTTTCCCAGCAGAAAAGACAAGTCGCATTACATCAATATGCGTTTTAAACTCTACAGGTGGAAGCCCGACAATCGCCATTTCGCCGCCAAATTTCAGCAAATCCACATAGCTATTGACATCATAAGCTGTAGGAATAGTAGAGATGATAAAGTCAAATCGCTCACTGCACTCACTTGTGCTTGTGTAGAGGGTTTGCACGCCTAGATTCTTCGCCTCTTGTGCTTTAAGCGTATTTCGTGCAAAGACACTGACTTCCGCCCCAAGATAAAGCGCATATTTCACCGCCATAAGCCCAAGTCCGCCAAATCCAGCAACCGCGACTTTATCACCCCTTTTTACCTTGCTAAATTTTAAGGGGCTATAAGTAGTGATTCCAGCACAAAGAAGTGGGGCGACCTTTTCTAGTGGGGCATTTTGTGGCACTTTTAGTGCAAAGTTTTCACTTACAACGATATTATTTGAGTAGCCCCCATAAGTTGGGGCATTATCGTGGAAGCAATCAAGGCAGTCATAAGTAAAAATTGTCTTAGAGTTTTCACAAAACTGCTCTTGGCTTTGCTTACACGCAGCACACTCGCCGCAGGAATTTACCATACAGCCAACCCCAGCATAATCGCCGACTTTAAACCTACTCACATTTTTGCCTACAGCTACCACACGCCCAGCTATCTCGTGCCCGGGGACCATAGGATAGATTCCATCTTTCCACTCACTTCTAGCAGAATGTATATCGCTATGGCAGATTCCAGCATACAGAATTTCAAGTAAAATATCATTCTCTCCCATTGCGTGGCGAGTGAAGTGAAAGGGCTTAAATGTGTCATCTTTGTGTGTAACCGCGTAGCCTTTTGCAGTGATTTTTTGCCCATTTTTGGCTTGAGCTAGATTTTCTTCTAAAAGCATATAACTCCTTAAAAAATATGATAGATTCCTAGAATCTAAAAGATATTATAAAGCTTGGTACCTAGAGTGTCATCAAGCTAGATCATTTACTCTACGGTAACAGACTTAGCAAGGTTCCTTGGCATATCCACATCATTACCCAGCCGCACAGAAATTTCAAGAGCTAGTAGCTGGAGTGCTACCATCATAGAGAAAAACTCTTCCATATAGCTTTGCGCAAAATCGATTTTGATCCAGTCATCTGCGATTGCGAACTCATCTTGAGAAATCGCGCAAATAGTCGCATCGCGCGCGCTTAGCTCCTCAACATTAGAGACAATTTTCTCATAGAGCAAGTGCTTTGGCATAAGAGCTATGGTAAAAAGATTGGCATCAACTAGCGCGATAGGTCCGTGCTTCATCTCTCCACTTGCATAGCCCTCAGCGTGCAAATAGCTAATTTCTTTAAGCTTTAGCGCGCCCTCTAAGGCTAGCGGGTAGAACACATCGCGCCCAATGAAGAAAAATCCGTGTCCGTGCAAATATCGCTTGGAGAGCCTTTTAAGTCGCTCGTGCAAAGCTTGGCTAACTTTGGTCGCAGAAATAGCCGCAATCATACTTGCGCGCTCGCTTTTGCGCCCTTTCTCATCAATCACTCCGCGCAAAATGCCCAAAAACACGCTAAGAATCCACAGCAGCATAACCTGCGTGGCAAAGGCTTTAGTGCTAGCTACGCCCTTTTCTATCCCTGCCCGTGTAAGTAGCACCGCATCTGCTTCTCGCACAATAGAGCTATTATCGACATTGCAGATTGCTAGCGTGCGCAGTCCTTGGGATTTAGCAAGCTTTAGAGCTTCTAGGGTGTCAGCTGTCTCGCCACTTTGAGAGATTACAATAAACAACTCATCACGCAGTAAAATGGGCTTGGCATAGCGCAGCTCGCTTGCAAGAGCGACATTGGTGCGCACCTTTGCCTTGCGCTCTAACAGATATTTGCCAACCATTCCTGCGTGGTAGCTTGTCCCACACGCACAAATAGTAATCTCTCTCACATTCTCAAGTAGCCTAGAATCTAGCTCATCAAGCCTAATGCTATCTTCTCGCACGCGCCCTAACATTGTCTCTAAAAGCACTTGCTCTTGCTCATAGATTTCTTTCTCCATAAAGTAGCGAAAGCCATTTTTCTGCGCATAAGATTTGGAGTGTGTTAGAACTACTTTGGGCTCTAGCTTAGGCAAGTCAAGAGAGTCTCCAACCGCGCCATCCTCTAAATACACCACCATATCTACAAGTCCAATCAAAGGCGCATCTGAAGAGGCAAAAAACACTTCCCTATCAGCATTTGGACTCTCTAAGCTTGTCTTTGTCGCACCAATGATCAAAGGCGCGCCACTTTTGGCATAAAAGATTCTATCAGGTGCTGTCTTTGTGATAAGTAGCGTAGCATACGCACCTTGCAGGCTTTGGGCTGTCTGCTCCCACGCCTTGCGAGGATCTTTTGCCACCTTTAGGTTCTCCTCAAACAAATGCACAATCACTTCCGTATCTGTCTGACTCACAAAGCTATGCCCCTTTGCTATCAAAGAGTCTTTTAGCTCTTTATAGTTCTCAATAATGCCATTATGCACAACATAGCTAAACTCCCCCGTGTGAGGGTGGGCATTTGCTTCTGTGGGCTTGCCGTGCGTAGCCCATCTTGTATGTGCTATGCCTAGTCCAAATCCACTAGAGCTAAAGTCTTTAGTCTTTTGAGCTAGGTTATGCAGCTTGCCCGTGGCTTTAAAGCCTAGAAGCTCACTATCATTTAGCACCGCAAAGCCAGCAGAGTCATAGCCCCTATACTCTAGCTCCTTTAATCCACTTAGTAAAACTTCTCTTTTTTCTTTTGTGCCGATGTAGCCCACAATTCCACACATATTCTCTCTCCACACATTTGCTTTATATGCGCAAGCTACGCGCTAAATCGCGCATTGTAGCGAAATTTCCCTTCTATAAATCTACACAGCCCACAAGCGGAGCTTAGGATTGTAAAAAAATGCTAGAATGCCAAGCTCAATATCCCTGTAAGATTCTAGTCGCTAAGCTGAAAGTGTGGCAAAGGTGTGCAATGACAAGTTTCTATAAACGCTTTTATCCCTACATTAAAGACTATTACTTGTTCTTTTTCTGTGCAATTTGTGCAAGCGCGCTTAATGCTGGCTGCACAGCGTATGCTACCTATCTTGTAAAGCCTGTGCTAGATAAAATCTTCACCGAAAAAGATGCGGCTATGCTACTACTTTTGCCAGCGTTATTTGTAGCGGCGTATTTTGGCAAAAGTGTGGGTGCATATGCGCAAAACTTCTTTGTCAATTATATTGGGTTAGATATTGTGCGAAAAATCCGCGAAGATCTCCTAGCCCATATGCTGCGGCTGGATTTAGAGTTTTTCAACAAAATGCGCAAGGGCGAGCTAATCGCGCGCATTACCAATGATATAGGGCTAGTACGCGCTGCTGTGTCAAACTATTTCGCTGATTTTGTGCGCGAGAGTTTCACGATTATCGGGCTACTTTGTGTGGTAATCTATCAAAATCCGCGCCTTGCCTTTTACTCGCTTGTAGTGCTACCACTTGCTGTGCTACCCATTCTAATCATTATCCGCCATTTAAAACGCATTTCACGCAAAACACAGGAGAAAAACAGCGACATCACCTCTAAAATCGCTGAAGTTTTTAATAATGCTGAAATCATCAAGGCAAACAATGGTGAGAAAATCGAGCTAGAGCATTACAAAAGAGAGAATCTGCACTTCTTCAAGCTTGGCATTAAAGCCACGCTTATAGGCGGACTTAATGGTCCTATTATGGAGACCTTGGGGGCTATTGCCATTGGGGTGGTGATTTTTGTGGGGGGGAGTGAGGTTATTGCTGGAAATATGACTACTGGAGAATTTGGCTCTTTTACCACGGCACTTTTTATGCTCTACACACCCATTAAACGCGTGATAGGCATTATCACAAGCTTTCAAGATGCGCTTGTAGGGGGCGAGAGAATCGGGCAGATTTTAGACCTGCGCCCAAATATCATCGATGGGGATAAAATCCTACAAGCTCCATTGCAAGAAATTACTATCAACAATGTGCATTTACACTATGACGAAGTCGCCGCGCTAAATGGTGTAAGCCTAGCAGTCAAGCGCGATGAGATCATTGCGCTTGTAGGCAGAAGCGGTAGTGGAAAAAGCTCGCTTGTCAATATGATTTTACGCCTTTATGATCCAAACTCTGGAGAGATTCGCATCAATGGCACAAATATCAAGCACTTCACGCAAAAAAGCCTGCGCGATCATATCGCTATCGTAACGCAGCGTATTTTTATCTTCCACGATAGCATTGCTACTAATGTGGCTTATGGACAAGAAGTCGATGAAGCGCGCGTAATAGAGAGCCTAAAAAAGGCGCAGCTATGGGAGTTTGTGCAAAGCTGTGAAAATGGGATTTACACAATGCTTGATGAGTTTGGCGCAAATCTTAGCGGTGGGCAAAGGCAGAGAATCGCTATTGCCCGCGCAATTTACCGTGATTGCGATGTAATTATCTTTGATGAAGCTACAAGCGCACTAGATATACACACAGAAGAAGCCATACGGGAGAGCATTGATACTATCAAAAAAGACAAGATCATCATCCTAATTGCGCACCGCCCAAGCACCATCTCCCTAGCTTCACGCGTGTATTGCCTAGAAAATGGCATTATTACTAACACCACAACTCCACAAGGATTCCTAACACACTATGAAGTATGATATAACACTTGATACCTTTGTCATCTCCGATACACACTTTGGGCATAAAGCTGTGATGAAAAAGGAGCCTATCCGCAAGCTCACGCTAAAATATAGTGGCTTTACGCGCTTTGATGAGCTACAAGTCTATCGCTGGAACAATGTCGTTGGTGCAAATGACAAAGTCCTGCATTTAGGGGATTTATACTTTGATACAGGTTATAAATATTTGCCACGCTTACACGGGGAGAAAATCCTTGTTGTAGGAAATAATGATATTGGCAAATTTAAGCGTGTAGAAAAAATGCGAGAGTGGCAAGTCTGCCATAAACTAAAGCTCCAAATCCCCAATGCCAAGCGTATCAAAGCGCGCCTTAGAGCAAAGTTTAGTAGTACCCAGCTTAAAGACCCTTATGCCAATGCCATTGTACTTGATCTTGACGGGGAGCGTGTGATGTTTAGCCACTTTCCCGTCTTCAACCGCAAGAAAGATGATAGATTCTGCCTAGCGCGCGATGTGCTTGATGAAGCCTATAAGCTTTGTGGCTGCTCGCTTAATATCCACGGGCACACACACACGAAAAAAACTTACAACCGCTTTTGTATCAATGCCTGTTGCGAAGAGCTGGAGTTTGCCCCTATACGCTTAAGAGAGCTTTTATAATGCTAAGGTCTAATTGTTCTAGCCACTTATGTCTCGTGTGTGGTGATAGGCGAGGTATATGGGTTTATCGCTCACTCTAAGGCACAATAACTTGCCAAAGATTTGAAGCTTGTGCAATATAAGCTTGGGCGTGGAGCGAGGCTAGAGATGCTAGAATCTAGTTTCACAAGTGGATTGCTCTTGAAGCGATAAATCGATGAGCTTCACCGACCCTGCAGTTATGCGTGCCATTGTGCCGATTCGCAAAGCCCAATTTACTAAAGAAACTACCACGCTCTGCGCCTTGCACCACTTCGCTTGTTATCTCATCCACAATCCTAGAACTCCAGCTCAGTAACTCCTAGAATCCTTGAAAATAAATCCAAGCGCAGGGTAAAATCAAGCCACACTAGAATCTAAAAGCCTAGTAGTGCGACTTTTTCGTGCTATCAAACTCCCAAAATCGCTCATACACGCGCGAAGGCTTGCTTAGCTCTGTGGCAAGGCTAGATTCCCCTAGCTGCTCAAGGAGCGTGCACCCATAGAGAGGGTTGCGCCCTAATCCAAAATCACGCGTAGGGATAGCAATAGAATCTAGCAGCAATGCTGTGATGTCAAAGTGGCTAAGTAGGCGAGCCTTAGTGAGATCTTGTGTGGATGGCTTAGTGAAAGCTGGGTTAATGAAGGCATTGTAGATACTTCTGCTTGTGCCATCTTGCACAAATCGCTGCTGCATTGTGAGATGATCACCTAGCAAGACCAAAGTCGTATCCTTTGCCAAAGGACTTTGCAAAAACCACTGCACAAAATCCCCCACAATCTTATCTGAGCAGTGCAGGGAGTTTGCATAGCTTGTAGGGAGATCGCAGTAAGCTTTATCCACAAAGCCGGGTGCGTGTGTATCGGCTGTTAGCACATAAAAGGCAAAGGGATTTTTGTCCTTTTTAGCGACATACTCTTGCAAATATTCTTTGACATAGCTAAAAAGCACAGAGTCTTTCACACCCCAATCATTACGATAATCCCCAAAGCCCTGCGCATAAGTCTCTATGGAGCTAAGATCATTCATAGGGATACTATGTGAGGCAAAAAACTCCCTAGACCCAGCGAAATCTGCATTCGCCCCACGGAAAAACGCCTGCTCATAGCCAAGCGCACTAAACACATCGCCCAAACAAGTAGCCGAGTGCAAGAAATAGCGTGCGACACTATCATTAAAGCCAGCATTAAATGGTAGCCAAGTTTGTGGGAAAGCGCAGTTGTAGGAGATTAGCCCTGCAATCGTCCAGCCTGTGCCTGTAGTTTGCTTAATGTAGCTAAAGCTTACTCCGCTTGAAGCTAGGGCATTTAGATTCTGCGTTAGCTCGGCAAATGGTGGAGAGATTTTCACAGCAAAATCTTTGGCATCACTGCTCCCAAAGGTCGCCTCCATAGACTCCATATAAATCACAAGCAAATTCCTAGGCTTCTCCACCATAGAGAAGCTCTGCTTGATAGATTCTATATCAGGGGCTTTGTAGTAGCTCTCATAAAAATTTGCATAGGTTTTATGCACCTTGTTGCTTGCGATAAACTCACTAATTTTTAGCTTTTTACCCACATAACTCCAGCCATACACACCAAGAAAGGCGATAAAAACATAGCGCGCGATCAAGGAGTGGCTACGCACGAGCTCTTTACTCCACAAAAAGAAGCGCGCACAGATCTCATAGCCCACCACAAAAAGCCTAGCTGTGCCACTAGGGTATGTAAGAGCTAGCGAGATAGCAAGACTAGGCAAGAGAGCAAGAGCTACAAAAGAGAAGATAAAATCTATATCAATACCATTTGGCGCAACAGGGAAGCACAAGTGGAAGATGATTTGCGTAATATCCACCTTGCCAAAGAATCTACGCACCCACAGCGTAGAGAAAAAAGGAAAAAATGTACAAAAGCTAAAGAGAAAAACCCCAGCGCGTGCTATAAACCTAAAGGCGTGGATAGTTGGAAGTGGATTCCCCCCGTTTTACTCTGCTTCACTCTCACTTATCTCCTCTTTGGGACAAGTTACTGCAAAAGCGACTTTCTCACTCCCTACATTGACGATTTTAACACCGCTTGTATTGCGTCCTGCTTCACGGATCGCATCGGTATCTACGCGTATCATCTTGCCCTTAGTCGTAAGCACCATTAAATCCATATTTTCATCATTGACATTGACAATGCTTACAAGATTGCCTGTTTTGTTTGTAAGCTTCATCACAATCACGCCTTTGCCGCCGCGCGATTGCAAGCGGTATTCTCCTGCAAGTGTCTGCTTGCCAATGCCCTGCTCACTCACGGTTAAAAGCTTGTCATTATCACTGCCTATGGTCGTAGCAGCGATCACGCAGTCATCTTGCTCTTTAAAGCGTATCCCTGTAACACCACGGCTCACCCTACCAATCTCGCGTATATCATTGACACTAAAGCGGATACACATACCCTTATGCGTGGCAATGAAAAGTTCTTTAATCTCTTGGGTGATGATTCTAGCACTCACTAGCTCATCATTTTCATCAAGGTTGATGGCGCGCACGCCCACAGATCGGATATTACTATACTCGCTTAAATTTGTGCGCTTGACAATGCCGTTTTTGGTGAAGAATACTAGAGATTTATCACTATTGAAGTCTTTTGTAGTGATTGTTGCCATAATCTTCTCATCTGGCTGAATATTGATGAGATTGACCACTGCCTTGCCAATAGCAGTTCGCCCTGCTTCTGGGATCTTATAGACTTTTAGCCAGTAAAGTTGCCCTTTGTTGGTGATAAATAGTATCGTATCGTGCGTGTTTGCGATGAAGAAAGATTCTATAAAGTCATCTGCGTGAGTATTGCCACTGATCTTGCCTTTCCCTCCTCGGTGCTGCTTTTCATAATTTTTTAGCAATACGCGCTTCACATAACCACGATGACTCATTGTAACAACCACTGGCTCATTAGGAATTAGATCTTCTATATCAATTGCATCATAGTCTTCTTCAATTTGTGTAAGTCTTGGGCTAGAGAATTTTTCTTTAATCTCTAGTAGTTCTTCTTTAATGATCGCTTTAAGTTTTTCTTCACTTTTTAGAATACTTGTTAGGTATTCTATCTGCTTTAGTAGCTCGGCGTATTCTTGCTCGATTTTATCGCGCTCTAACCCTGTGAGTCGCTGCAAGCGCATTTCCAAAATCGCTTTAGCCTGCAAACTACTTAGCCCAAACTTCTCCATAAGCCCATCGTGTGCTTCTTCGGTATTGGCGCTTGCTTTGATAAGAGCGATGACTTCATCGATATGATCAAGCGCGATTTTGAGCCCCTCTAGGATATGCGCCCTAGCCTTTGCCTTTTCTAGGTCAAAAATCGTGCGGCGGATAACGATTGTCTTTCTATGAGAGATAAAAATATTTAATAGCTCTAAAAGTGTGAAAATCTTTGGCTCTTTGTTGTTGATAGCAAGCAAGATAATCCCAAAGGTACTCTCCATAGTGGTGGATTTATAGAGATTGTTTAGCACGATCTCACTCATCGCATCTTTTTTAAGCTCAATAACTACGCGCATACCTTCCTTGTCGCTCTCATCACGCACTTCAGCAATCCCTTCTATAACCTTATCCCTAGCTAGCTCACTGATTTGCTCTACAAGCTTAGATTTATTGACTTGGTAGGGGATTTCATCGATGATAATGATATCTTTAGTCTTGGTTTTTTCTATGTGGGTTTTAGCGCGCACGCGGATTCTACCTCGCCCGGTGCGATACGCATCAACAATACCCTGCTTCCCATAGATGATCCCACCTGTAGGAAAGTCTGGTCCTTGCACAAAAGAAAGCAGCTCCTCTAACGATGCTTCTGGGCTATCAACCACATACACAAGCGCGTCAATAATCTCATCAAGTCTGTGTGGTGGGATACTTGTCGCCATACCCACGGCAATCCCACTTGAGCCATTGACAAGCAGATTAGGAATCCTGCTTGGCAAGACATCTGGCTCTTTTAAACTATCATCATAGTTTGAAACAAACTCCACCGTGTCTTTATCAATATCACGCAAAATCTCTTCACTAGCTGATGCCATACGCGCACCTGTGTAGCGCATAGCAGCGGCATTATCCCCATCGATTGAGCCAAAGTTCCCGTGTCCATCGACAAGAGGCAAGCGCATAGAAAAGTCTTGCGCCATACGCACAAGTGCATCATACACAGCTATATCGCCGTGGGGGTGGTATTTCCCTATGACATCACCCACGATACGCGCACTTTTTTTATGTTTGGCACGGGAGTTTGCACCTAAGTCGTTCATTGCATAGAGAATCCTTCTATGCACGGGCTTTAAGCCATCTTTAGCATCAGGGAGCGCGCGCCCTACAATCACGCTCATAGAGTAATTCAAATAGCTCTCTTTAATAGAGTCATCAATATGTATATCAACAACACTCACATCATCCAAAAGATGCTCCATACACACTCCTTACTATCCTTCAAAATCTCCGCATAAATTCTGGCAAAAATAAGTAGAGATTCTAACTAAAGTTTGCTTAAAGAAGTGCTTACAACTCCACCAAATCCTAATGCGATAGCCCAGCTTACAAGCATATCTTTTACTTTTAAGTACAAGAACTAGCTATAACCTAAAAATGTCTAGATTCTAGCCTTTGGCAAAGGTGAGCAGTAGCGCAAGCTTTAAATAATCGTGCTAATTTGCTTGCTATCTAGCCAAAGCGTATTAGTCGCACTAGAGTATTCAAAAGCTTCTTTTACTCGTACGCCTTTTTGTCCATTAGCACTCACGCTATAATCAATGGGCGTTTGAAAGACAATGCTAGGCTCAATCACATAAAAATCATCAAATTCATAGCAGTGCCTTGAGTCATCTTCTGGGATCATCACTTCGTGTAGCTTTTCACCCGGGCGGATTCCTATGAATTTCATAGGCAAGTGTGGAGCTAAGCAGCGCGCTAGATCAATGATTTTCATACTTGGGATTTTAGGCACGAAGATTTCTCCCCCGTGCATCCGCTCCAAACTCTTTAGCACAAACTCCACCCCAGAATCTAGCGTGATAAAAAAGCGTGTCATTCGCTCATCAGTGATTGGCAGCTCCTTTGCACCCTCTTCTATAAGCTTTTTGAAAAATGGTAGCACACTCCCCCTTGAGCCCAGCACATTCCCATAGCGCACGACACTAAATCGCGTTTGCTTGCTACCTTTGATATTATTTGCGCTAATAAAAAGCTTATCTGAGCAGAGCTTGGTCGCACCATAGAGATTGATAGGATTAGCAGCCTTATCAGTAGAGAGTGCGATAATATGGGAGACATCATTAGTGAGAGCTGCTTGGATTACATTGCTAGCACCTTGAATGTTGGTTTTGATACATTCTATGGGGTTGTATTCTGCTATGGGAACATGCTTTAGTGCGGCTGCGTGGATACAAATATCCACCCCTGCCATAGCAGATTCTAGCCTAGTCTCATCGCGCACATCACCGATAAAGTAGCGCATACATTTATCATTAAAGCACTGGCCCATCTCATACTGCTTCAACTCATCGCGACTATAAATAATCACGCGTGCTGGCTTATACCGCTCTAGCACTTTAGCGACAAATCTCTTCCCAAAGCTCCCTGTCCCACCAGTGATGAGAATGCTCTTTCCATCTAGCATACATGCTCCTTGGCTTTCAGTATATGATTTTAAGCACTATTTATTCCATAATCGCGAAGCGTGTGTGCGCTTGATAAAAAAGTTTAAGCAAAAGTAAGTATAATTTTGTAACATTCCTAAACAAAGGCTTGCGGTGTATAGAAACAAAACGACCCAATCGCTTCCGCCTATCAAGCAAGGATCAAGCGTGTCTTGTGGGGATTCTACGCATTTAGCACAGGGGGAGTCTATCTCGCTTATCCTTATGGCAGCAGGCAGTTCAAGTCGCTTCACCCAAACAACCCCCAAAACACACGCGATCAAAAAGCAGTGGCTACGCGTGGGAGAAAAGCCCCTATGGTTACTTGTAGCCGATACACTAAGCGCAATCTATCCATTTGCACAAATCTATATCACTGCAAGCGAGCAAGAAGCTCCCTATATGCAAAAGTTCTGCTCCTATACCATTGTAGTTGGTGGGGATTCTCGGCAAGAATCGTTACAAAATGCCATGCAATGTGTTAATAGCGAGTGGGTGCTTGTAAGCGATGTAGCGCGCGCGGGAGTGGTGGCAGTGGGGCGAAATATCATTACCGCACTTATTGCTACAGGACTAGATTCTAGCCTAGAATCTAGGGTGGATTGTGTCGCACCGATTTTGGAGGTGCCTGATACAAGCATTTATGATGGCACATATGTTGATAGAAGCAAGCTCTCTAGAATCCAAACCCCCCAGCTCTCGCGCACAAGCACACTACGCAGCGCACTAGAATCTAAGCAAGGTACAGATGAGAGCTCAATCATTAAGGCAAATGGCGGAGTAGTGCGCTATATACAAGGGGATAGAGCATTAGAGAAGATAACTTTAGCAAGTGATTTGCTCGCATTAGAGCAAGTACTTATGCAAGAAGTACCAAGCTGGACACGCGCCACCTATGTAGGCAATGGACTTGATGTACATAGCTTTGAAGTAGGCAAGGTGATGAAGCTAGGTGGCGTGGTAATAGAGAGTGAGCTAGGCTTCAAAGCCCATAGCGATGGTGATGTCGCACTGCATAGCTTGATTGATGCGATTTTAGGTGCTATGGGAGCTGGAGATATTGGCGAGTGGTTTCCAGATTCTAGCAGTACATGGGCTGGGGCAGATTCTGCAAAGCTACTAGAGATTGTGTGGGACTTTGCCAAAAGTGTAGGCTATGAGCTTTATAATATTGATCTAACCATTATCGCACAAACCCCACGCCTTAGCACATACAAGCAACCTATGCGCGCTAGGATCGCGGAGATTTTAGGCGTGCCACTCTCTGCTATCAATATCAAAGCCACCACGACAGAGTATCTAGGCTTTATAGGGAGAGCGGAGGGAGTGTGTGTGATGAGCAGTGTTTGCCTTAGGCTTGTTTCTTTTACAGAAGTGGCGCAGATGTGTCGATAAAGGAATGCGATGAAATTACTAATTTTAGAAAATGAAGTCTATCTTGCCCAAAGCATCGCGGGCAAGCTTAGTGATGCCGGCTATGAATGCACCATTAGCCAAAGTATCCCAAAAGAGCGCGTATCCTACCACGCAATTTTGATCTCATCAAATATCTACAACCAAAACTGCGAGTTTTTCATTAAGCAGCATAGTGATTCTATCATCATTATGATGATCTCATATATCAGCGATGACACCGTAAGCAAACCTCTGCTAGCTGGAGCTAGAGACTATGTACTAAAGCCCTTTATGATCGATGAGCTTGTGCGCAAAATACGCCATTACAATGAGTTTGCAGAAACAAAGCGCGTGCTGGATTTTTATAATGCCTACTTTGACTTCATACAAAAAGAGCTCAACACCCCAAGTCTCTTACAGTATAATCCTCCATTTATCATTAAGAGCACCTCCCAGCGTAGTGCGGATATTTATGCGATGAAATACGCTAAGGAGAAAAATATCTTGTTTGAATTTATTACGCTAAAAGACAAAGACTACAAAAATATCTTCAAAAACACCCCCCAAAAGCAGAAAATCTACTACGCTACCAACCTTGAAGAGCTAAAAAAACAGGAGAGAAAGGAGTTTTTAGAGCTGGCACATAGGTATCCTATGATTATTTCCTTTATCTCTACAGATAAGGTGCAGTTCCAGCAAGTGATCGACATCTCACATATCCCAAACACGCAAGAGCTAGGCGGGGATATTATGTCTATACACGATTATGTCAAAACCATCATCGCCAAATTTGAGAGTCGCTACCCTGATATTGAGCTGGCAAAAAAGCTTGGTATGAGCAGAAAAAGCCTGTGGGAAAAGCGCAAGAAATACGGACTTTTACGCAAAAAATGAGAGAATTTAAGCAATGCAAAGACACAGCACAGATTCTAGCTCCACAAGCTTAGCACCCTTGCTTTCACCACAAGCTAGCACTGCTTCAAAGCAAGACACACTAGAATCTAAAAAACTAGATTCTAAGCATTGCAGTGAGACTTTGCAGGCTTCTGGGCAATTTCGAGGCGGGAGTTATCTAGATGGTAATGACTGCCCACAATTTGCCCAAATCGCATCAAATTGCTCACTCAAGGCTGAATCACCAACACCCAAGGCTCTCTACATCGACAAAGAAGCCCTAAGCTCCCTAGCCCTAGTCCAAGAAGGCTTACTAGCCCCAATCTCAAGCCTAGCTAATAGCAAAACCCTGCATTTAGACTCTTATCTCACGCCCTTTGTGCTAAACCCAGCGGGTAAAAGAAATCGCAAAGTGCTAGAATCCACCAAGCCAAATGATATGCTTGATATTGTCTTTGAGCGAAAAAAAGTGGGGCACTTAAGGGTTGAAGAAGTCTTCCCTATCGATCGCCAAGTGCGCACGATCCAGCTCACAGGACTGCAAGGTGGAGCAGAGTTTGATAGGATTTACTCTAGGCTTGGAGATCTTGCAGTGTGCGGGGAGTATCAAGTACATTTCCCAGATATTAAAGAAGCTAAAGCAAGCTTACAGGAGCAAATCACCGCACACAATGCCAAGCATATTACAGGACTCGTGCTTGATGGACAAATCTTCCATAAAGCACACGAAGCCCTAATCCGCGATGCACTATCAATGAGCGATTTGGTCGTACTATTTTTGCTAAAACCCTATCGCCACACCATTATCCACTATGATATGCAAAAGGAGTGTGTGGAGCTGGCTATGCACGAGTATCTTATGAGCGATAGGATATGCACCATCCCCCTTGATGACACCTATCTCTTCACAGGGACAAACAATGTTCTCCTACACGCAATGGTCGCTAGGAACTATGGCTGCACGCACTTCATCGTCTCTGACAACACCCCCAATCTCTCTGTATTTTATGAGCGCAATACTTTATATTCTGTGCTTGATGTGATAAGCGGGATTAGCACGAGCATTAAAGGCGGGTATGTGTATTGCGATGTATGCCAAATGCTTGTCAATCGCACCACCTGCCCACACGGCAAGCATCATCACATCAGCTACGATACAGAATCTATCTTAGAGTTTTTCAAGGCTGGACTACTACCTCCTAGTGTGCTTGTGCGCCCAAGTATCTCAGCAAAGCTTATTGCCCATCTCTTCCCCAATCGCTTCAGCAACCTCCAAAAGCTCCACTATGACCTTATGCCCCTTAATGATGGCGTGCTTGTGCCAAAGAGTGAAGAAGACTTCTACCTAAAGCTTATGCAGCTTTATGAAATCCATAGCAAGTAGCTTGTAATCCACCTATGATACCTAGCAATCGCGCAAAGCAGTGGGGTTTGGGCTTTATCATAGTCTTTATGCTAATAACGATGGCTTTTGCGTGGCTTAGGACAAATTCGCCAAGCTTGCGTGCGTTTATACTAGATTCTAGCCTAGAATCTAGTATAGGGATAGAATCTATGGCGTTAGACTCTAGTGTAAATCCTGCGCTAGAGCCTTGCTACTTCACTATCCCAAACCCAACGCCTAGCGCGCACGCAAGCACGATTGTTGCACTTGAGCGCACCGCCATACCCCAAAGCCTGCGCGACTCCTATGCTTTTATGGCTTTGTTTTTTGCTGGGAGTAGGGAAGGGGCGAGAGATGTAGGAATCTACCAAAGCTTTTTTGTAAAAGATTTGGCTTCGGATAAGCATTTCGCAGATTTAGCAAATTTTGGAGCAACCGCAGACCACAAGCCTAGCTCTGCCCCAAAATTTGCACGTGAAAAATCCTACTGCGAGCAACTTGAACTAGAATCCTCGTTTGAAAATGTGGATTCTAGGAGTGGAGCCCAAACTCTACACGAGCCAGCAAAGGATTCTAGGATTTGCGCAAACGCCCAAAATGTGTTTTCTACAAACGCGACTGGGTGGCAGGATTTTTGTGATAAAAATGGGGCTTTGCAAGGTGAGTCAAAGGCGCATACTTTGGCGTATGTAACCGCCGACTCGCCACAACAATCGCCATTTTTAGCCAAAAAGCCGACGCTAAAAACTAGTAAATGGAGTGCCCCTAGAGAAATCCTAACTCCAGCCCTCCTCTCCCACCTTAGCGGAAAGTTTATCGCCAAACTTGGTAACCCTGTAAGCTTTGTGGATTCTAGGGGAAGGGTGCATTTGTTTGTCGTGGGAGTAAGCCTTGGAGGCTGGGCGACTAGCAGGGTATATTGGCTTGAGTTTGATAAAACTTTAGAGCATTTGCACTTCAGGCAAGAGCTTACACTTAGCCCCTTTGCTAATCTCTCTTTCCTTGTGCGCTCATCTGCTCTGCTTTTAGAAGATGGTGGGTTTATCCTACCGCTTTACCACGAGCTAGCGCGCAAGTATCCACTGCTCCTACACTTTAACCCTAGCTTGAAGCTAGATTCTATCACTAAACCACTGCCCACCATCGGGGCGAAGACACACTCCAAACTCCAGCCAAGCTTTGCCCCATTAAACGCGACAACAGCCGTAGGCGTATATCGTAACTACACACCAAGTCCAATGCAAGTAAGCCTATGCGAGCTTACATCTTTGCCGCACCAGAGTATGCAATGTCAACCCCCAAAGCCTAGTAATCTTATCAACTACAATAGCTCTTCTATACTTTTTAGCACAAATGGCGTGGTGTTTCTACTACATAACGCCCCCCCCCCCAATCTCTTCACCTACCAAACTAGAATCTAATGCGCCAAATTCTAATGTATTAGATTCTAGTTTGCCCCACGCAAGAAAGCAACTCTGGCTCTTCGCACTAAATCCAGAGAGCCTAGGGCGCGCGCAAGTGGAGTTTGTGCCACTAGCCTTGCTTGATAGTATAGAATCTAGCGAAGTCTCCTACCCAAGTGTCGCGCTCTCTTTTGATCAAGTGCATATTGCCTACACCTACAAGCGCACACATATCAAAAGCCTAATCCTTAGCAAATCCGCCCTAGTGCTACAAGCGCAGCAAGTGCTTAATGCGCATAAAACACAAGCACGATCTAGCACACAAGAGCTAGAATCTAGTAGTAATACTCTTTTTTCATCACTGCAAGTATTAAAAAAAGGCAAAGCGGTCCATACAAATACGCAAAAAGTGGGTCGCCACGATTTTACCACCACAAAATCTCACAATGACAGAAGACTAGATTCTAATGCACTTACTTACAATGACAGCTCCTTTTCCGCCTTGCAAAGAAACGCTTACGATGCCAAAGAGGTGCGCAATGATTAGCCTCTGTCTATTGGCACTTTTGCTCGCATTTTTTGGCAAGCTACGCTATGGGGCAGTGCTAAGCGTGGTGATTGTAGCAGCGTGTAATGTGAAGATTCTAGGGTATAGCGCGTGTGAATATTATGTAGCCTGCTTTGATACACCTAGCGTACTTAGCCTAGCTCTTAGCGTATGCTACCTAGCTAGAATCTTGCTCAAGCGTTGCACAAAAGATCGCTACAAAGCTTTGCTAGAAGCGCGCATAATGCCACTTCCTACACTGATGCTATGGGGTGGCTTTGGGCTGTGGCTATACCTTGGAGTATTGGGCATAGGCTTGGTGGATATCTACCATATAGATTCTAGAGTGCAGATAACCATTATCGCAGGGTTTATCATCGCTTGTGGGCTATACTCAATGACCTTTGCCCTACTTGCTTGTGTAAGTTTAGCAGTGGGATCTCTAGCTGACTTTGGATTGTATGAGAGCGTGATTGATGTGGGGCTGTGGCTTGTATGCGTGGGATTAGGACTTTGGAGCGCGTACCAAAAGTGGGATAGCAAGCGACATTTACCACTGCGATATTTTCCCCCATACCTGCGTAATTTCTCAACATCCCACACACGCGATAGTAAAATATGAAAGACAATCACTATCGCCCAAGTGCATATGTCAAACCCTGTGTATAGCTTTAGAATCATTACTTTTTATACCAAAACAAACACATAGCTACTAAGTCTTGCTCTCATCTGGGCTATTGGTGAGGCTTCTAACGCTGGAGTTTTATAAAATCTGCATTGATGAAAATGAGATCACAAGAGATTTTCTTATCCAAGACAAGGACAACGCGTCAAAGCTCTCTTAAGTGGTATGGAGATCTGCAGGATGAAAAATCCGCATTGTGATAAGGTCGTAACTCTGGCTAAGTTTCTGCACTTAGTGCTGCCACATTTGGGACTTTACTATTAATGAGGGTGCAAACCCAAATTTTAGGGGTTTAAGTGATATTTTAGCACTTTATCCCTACAATCAACCATAGGAATCATAAGCTTACCAAGGAGAGAAAATGCAAAAAAACAAAAAAGTCGCGCCAAACCACATAGATTCTAGTTTGCTTCAAACAAAGACCACCAAAGCCCTTATGGCAGAAGTTTCTGCTAGGCTTGATGCCATAGAAAAGCTCCCCGCACACAACGGAGACAAAGAGCTTATAGCAGAGCTAGAAAGCAAGGGTATATCACGCCGTGATTTTATGAAATGGGCTGGAGCTATGACTGCTGCACTTTCCTTACCAGCGAGCTTCGCACCACTCACTGCTCGCGCTGCAGAGATTGCCAACCGCACGCCTGTGATCTGGCTACATATGGCAGAATGCACCGGCTGCAGTGAAAGCTTACTCCGCACAGAGGATCCAAGCGTGGATTCTATACTCTTTGATATGATCAACCTTGAATACCACGAAACCATTATGGCAGCTTCAGGCTACCAAGCCACCCAAAACCTAGAATCTGCTATCAAAAAGCATCACGGCAACTACATCTTAATGGTAGAGGGTGGGATACCAAAAGGTAGTAGTGAATACTTCCTAACCATTGGAGCAAATGGCACAACAGGTGCGCAAGAGTGTCGGCACGCCGCAGAAGGGGCTATGGCAATTTTTGCCATTGGGACTTGCTCAAGCTATGGCGGTGTGCAAGCTGCTGCACCAAACCCTACCAACGCCCAGCCACTTGACAAAATCATCTCAAAGCCTATCATCAAAGTCCCCGGTTGCCCACCTAGCGAGAAAAATATCGTAGGCAATGTGCTGTATTTTGCTATGTTTGGTAAAACACCTCCAACTGATGCTTTTGGGCGACCTACTTGGGCATATGGACACAGAATCCACGATTTATGCGAACGAAGAGGGCATTTTGATGCAGGCGAGTTTGTAGAAGCGTTTGGCGATAGCAACGCGGAGAAAGGCTACTGCCTATACAAAGTGGGTTGCAAAGGTCCCTATACTTTCAACAACTGCTCTAAATTGCGCTTCAACTCCCATACAAGCTGGCCCATACAAGCAGGGCATGGTTGCATTGGTTGCAGTGAGCCAAACTTTTGGGATACGATGAGTCCATTTGAGCGACCTTTAGGGAACACACCTTTCCACACCGCCTATAATGGCTATGGCGCGGATAAAACTGCTGATACAATCGGCACGGCGGTGCTTGCTGTAACGGCTGTGGGGATTGCCGCACACGCAGTCGTATCAAGTATGGTAAAAGCCAAATAGCACGGATTAAGGAGAGAAAATGACAAAGCGAATTATTGTAGATCCAATCACAAGAATCGAAGGGCACTTGCGTATAGAAGTCATTGTTGATGAGAACAACACCATTGTTGATGCGTTTTCTTCATCAACTCTATGGAGAGGGTTAGAAAAAATCATCGTAGGGCGCGACCCTAGGGATGCAGGCTTCATCGCGCAAAGAATCTGTGGCGTTTGCACATATAGCCACTATAAAGCCGGTATTGTCGCTGTTGAAGATGCCTTAGGTATTAAGCCCCCGCTCAATGCCCAAATGGTGCGCTCCCTTATGAATATCTCACTCTTTTTGCACGATCACATTGTGCATTTCTATACGCTACACGGGCTTGATTGGTGCGATATTACTAGCGCGCTCAAAGCCGACCCAGCAAAAGCAGCAAAAGAAGCCTATAAATACGCTAAAATCCCTTTATGCGCTGGGGAAAACGAGCTTCTAGCAGTGCAAAAGCGCGTAGGAGACTTCGTCCAGCAAGGCGCGCTAGGACCATTCCAAAACGCTTATTGGGGGCATAGGACATATCGTTTCTCCCCAGAACAAAATCTCATTGTCCTATCACACTATCTAAAACTGCTTGAAATACAAAGAGAAGTGGCAAAAATGATGGCGATCTTTGGCGCCAAGCAGCCCCACCCACAAAGCTTGACCGTAGGCGGAATAACTTCTGTTATGGATATTTTAGATCCATCAAGGCTTGGTGAGTGGAAGAGTAAGTTTGAAATGGTAGCGGACTTCGTGTATCGCGCATATTGGGCAGATCTTGTAATGGCAGCCCAAGTGTATGCTAGTGAGCCTTCAGTGGCGCAAACAGGCTGCGGAGTGAAAAACTTCCTATCACACGCTGAAATGCGAGTTAGTGAGAATGAATATTTATATAGCACAGGGATTGTAAAAAATGGCGATTTAAGCAAGCTTTATGATTTAGATGAGAATCTAATCGCTGAAGAGGTTACAAACTCTTGGTATAAGTATGAAAATACTGATAAAGTCGCGCTTCACCCCTATGATGGACAGACAACACCAGATTACACAGGCTTTGATGATGGAGTAAGCATAGGACCAGATGGCAAGGAAATCCCCACTAAAAACCTTAAACACGATGGCAAATACTCATGGATCAAATCTCCGCGCTATGATGGCGAGCCTATGGAGGTGGGACCTTTAGCGACTGTTGTAGTAGGGCTTGCAGCCAAAAATCCCTACATCACGCCAGTGGCGCAAGAATTTTTAAAGCAAACAGGCTTACCGGTAGAGGCACTCTTTACCACACTTGGTAGAACAGCGGCGAGATGTATTGAAGCGCGTGTGTTGTGTGATTATGGACTAAAAGCATTTGATACACTAGTGGAGAATCTAAAGGTTGATACGCGCACCTGCGCACCTTATAGCATCGACGAGAGCAAAGAATATAAGGGTCGCTATATCGGCAATGTACCTAGAGGTATGCTAAGCCACTGGGTGAGAATCAAAGGTGGCAAAGTAGAGAACTACCAAGCAGTCGTGCCATCTACCTGGAATGCCGGCCCAAGAGACTCTCAAGGCAAGAAAGGTCCCTATGAAATGAGTCTAATTGGCACAAAAGTCGCCGATATTACTAAGCCTTTAGAGATTATCCGCCATATACACTCTTTTGACCCCTGTATCGCGTGTGCAGTGCATATTATGGATACTAAAGGCGCGGAGCTTAGTCAATACAAAATAGCACCATCATTTGCTCGCATATAAGGAGAGATCATGAGAGGAGCAATAAATTCTGGCAAGAGAGATTTCCAAGCGCATACGGAGTTTTCTGGGCTGACTAGGATTTTTCACTGGTTGCGTGCTTTTTCTATTTTTGGGCTCATTGGCACTGGGTTTTATATCGCACTACCATTTTTGAGTCCTACACCAAGTGCTGAGCCCACACTTTTTACCCAAGCTTATATCCGTAGTATTCACTTGATTTTAGGCTTCATTCTCATTGCAATATCGATTTTCCGTGTGTATCTTTTCTTTTTTGATAAAGAAGGAAGCAAAGAGGAGCGGCGATCATTAAAGCAGTTTATCGATGTAAAAGTATGGATCGCTTCGATTAAAACCTACCTATTTGTTGGTAAGCACCCACATATAGAGGGTGCATATAATCCCCTGCAGTTTATCACTTACTTTACACTTGGTGTGCTGACATTACTTGTGTGCCTAACAGGTGTCGCACTCTATGGAAATGTTTATCATAGCGGGCTAGGTGCTGTGCTAGGTGCTAGCTTTAAATGGGTGGAAGTACTCTGCGGCGGACTAGCAAATGTCCGTGTGATTCATCATATTTTGACTTGGGCATTTGTGGTTTTTATCCCCGTGCATGTTTATCTTGTCGTGTGGAATTCTGTGAAGTACCCAAATGGTGGAGCAGATGCGATCATTAGTGGTGTGCGCTATCAAAACGATTTGAAAGTCTAAGTTTGCGTGTTTTGGTGCTGGGGATAGGCAATATCCTTTTTGGCGACGAGGGGATTGGCGTGCATTTATGCAACTACCTGAAAGTCAATTATACATTCACCTCATCAAGCCATAGCGTGGAGTTTGTCGATGGTGGCACACTCGCACAAGCCCTTATCCCCATGATTGTGGAGTATGATTCTGTGATTGTGCTTGATACCGTTAATGTCGAGGGTGCGCAAGTTGGCGATGTGTATAGCTTCCCATTTTCTGCAATCCCTGATGCTATCACTTGGGCTGGAAGTGCGCACGAAGTCGAAATGCTCCAAACACTAAGAATGATTGAGCTTCTTGGCGATCTCCCACCTTTACATATCATAGGTATCGTGCCAAAAATCATAGGCGAGGATACCACATTTAATCTATCACGCGAGCTTCTCGCGCACTTTGCGACTTTAGAGCAAGAGGTATTAAACCAGTTGCAAACCCTCGGCTTTGATAGCAAAAAGATAGATTCTACTCCTATCCAAACCATCGCCGACAACTCCTACAAAGGCTACTAGCTTGCTCGCCTTTATCTTTCATACAAGCAAGCCTATCTCCTATATCACGCCATTTGAAGCAATCTTAACACGCATAGCCAAAGCGTATAATCTTGCCTATGCCAAAGAATTTATCGAGACAAATCTGCCCTATCAATACGCCTTTATTCTAAAAAGCCCTGATACCAAAGATTATTCGCCCACAAAACAAAAATCCCCAAGATCGCTAGATTCTACCAGCCAGTGCGCTGACTCCAAGCCCAAGGATTTTGGCGAGCGTGTGTTAGAGTTTGCCAATGAGCTATCACGCGCCTTGCCTTTAAGTATGTATGTGGTCTTTGATCATATAGAGCCAGAGTATATGAGTAAGTCTTCCTTGCGCTTTTACCACAATGTGCGCAAATGCACTAAACCCCTGCCTATGGTAAGCGATACCCTAGCACTAATACAGAGCTTTGAGAAGCGAGATTCTAGCTTTACGCGCCTATGCAAGCAGTTTCTCTCCCATATATACGCGAAAGATTCTAGCCAAAGTCTAAAGCCAATCACTCCTAGCGCGCTGTTTTCCTGCTTGGATTCTCTAGCTCGCTCTCTCTCCACGCAGCCAATCATCGTTGCCACTACACGAGGGTGCTATGAGCTATCTACAAAGCCTCTAGAATCTAGCGTGCTAATGTTTTGGGAAATGGGAGCATTACAAAGCTTTATGCGTATAGATTCTGCCCAGCTATCCTGCCTTGCTAGTGTGGAAAAGCCTAGTATGAAACTCTGCCCCAAAAACATCTTCAGCGATGAACTTTTGGTAAGTGGTGTGGAGATTGAATGCCTGCTAGCTTTTGATCCTATGCTTATGTTGCTAGGCTCTTGTGCGCGCACTTGTGGGGTAGAGTATGTCTTTATCCGCAAGAGCAAGAAGTCTCCCCACTTGACATACACCTCTTTGTATGCTGCACCAAAGCTAGAGCGTGTTATTTATGGGCGTGATGGAATCTACCTACACGATCGCAAGAGCAAGCGCGATCTGCTTGGTATTATCGATATGCATTATCCGCGCCAAGATATAGCACAAGAACAAACCAAATCCCTAGAACCTAACACTCTAAAGCCCAAAACACAGCGTGAGCAAAATGCTAGCCTTATGCTTGTGTGCTATCTCTCTCTCTCTCATAATAGCGCGATATGGATTTATGATGGTATGAGCTATAAGCAAGCTTTACCTGTGTGCTTTGCTAGCAGTGAAGCTTTTATGCTAGAGACTCTAGCGCGTGAGTATAAGGGTGCAGATAGACTACTAGCAAACTATCAGGCACATTTTGGAACATTGAACGCACTAGAATCTAGCCTAGATTCTACCCCTAGAATCTCAAAAAACCTTACTGATATATTTGCCATTATTGCGCGAGTTCTTGGATTTTGTAAGAGTAGTGCAAGCGATGATTATGCTAAAGAAAGCTTGCTAAATTATGCCAAGCTATGCTTGCGCGATAAAGGTCCGCGCATTGACTATAAGCTTAAAAAAACTGCCCAAGGTGGCTTGGAGCTTGACTACCCTAGAATCTTACGCAGCTGTATGAGCTTTGCGCTTGCAGGCGTTGAGCGCGAGATGATAGCCTTTGGCGTGCTAGATTCTCTAGCGGAGTTTATAGGGAACTTCGTGCGCGATATGGCACAGAACTACGCCTTGGGACAAGTCTTTGTCTGTGGCGATATGCTTAGCCATAAAATATTTTTTGATAAGATTTTGCTCTATCTACCACGCGATATTGCGCTAATCCTGCCGCAAGATGGCTATATTGATACATTATAGGAGGATCTATGCACTTTGAAATGCTCTATGCCAAAATCCATCGCGCTCGTGTGAGTGATGCTAATATCAACTATGTCGGCTCTATCACCATTGATAAGCAGCTATGTAAGGCAGTGGGGTTGCTTGAAGGTATGAAAGTTGATGTAGTCAATGTCAATAATGGCGCAAGATTTAGCACTTATGTAATGCTAGGGGAGAGTGGTAGCGGAATGGTATGTATAAATGGTGCGGCTGCTAGGCTTGCTTGCGTAGGTGATGTGGTAATTATCATCGCTTATGCAAGTATGGAAGCAGATGAAGCCAAAGCCCATAAGCCAAAAATCGCCTTTGTCGATGAAAACAATCACTTATTACAACAATAGGAGCAAGAATGTTTGATATAAATCAGTTTCAATCCCTGTTAAACACGATGCAAGAGCAGATCAAAGAGCTAGAATCTAGCGCACAAGACTCTATTATCACAGCCAAAAGCGGAGGAGGGCTTGTGGGGGTTAGTATGAATGGTGCTGGAGAAGTGGTTGATATTAGTATTGATGATTCTTTGCTAGAGGATAAAGAATCACTGCAGATTCTACTTATCTCCGCTCTAAACGATGCCCATAAAAGTGTGGAGAGTAACAAACGCTCTCAAGCACTCAACCTACTTGGCGAGATCAATCCATTCAACAAAAGCTAGAATCTAGCCCTATATCTTCTCATCGCTAAAGATTAGCCCACCATTATCAAGCCGCATAGGGATCACACGAAAGTGCTGGAATCTATCTTGCAAGGCTTGGAGCAAGTGGCTCATATCGCTCTCTAAGCAGAGATTAAAAAAACTACTCCCGCTACCTGAAAGCGTGCTCATTAGCGCACCATTTTCTAGCGCGCACTTTTGCACGCTAAAAAGCACAGGATATTGGCGCATCCTACGCTCTTGGTGGAGCTTATCTCTACTAGCAAGCCTTAGTAAATCCCATCTTTCTTGCATAATCGCCGCGCTTAGAACACTTGTATGCGACATATTGTAGATGACATCATAGCTGGTGTATTTTTTAGGCAGACTTTGGCGAGAATACTTCGTAGAAATGGAGCGGTTGGGGATCACCATTACTGCACGCAAATATGCAGGCATAGTGTGCTTAATAGAAAATACCTTGCCAGAATCCGCTCTGCCCCCTAGCATAGAGATTGTAAAACCTCCAAAAGTCGCGGGTGCGATATTATCAGGGTGTGGCTCATACGCTAGAGCCTGCTCTATTATCCCTTGCTTATCGATGGGAACATTTGCGACCTTATAGGCTGCTGCAATCGCTCCTACAATCACCGCCGAACTAGAGCCCATACCTCTTGACACAGGGATTTTGTTATAAAACTCAAAGCGAAACTCCCCAGCACCACCTTGCAGCTGCTCTAAAGTCTTGCGAAAAATCTTTACAAACATATTATCCTCCAAAAACCGCTGCACCCCCTGCCCCTCTCCATAGATCTCTACGCTACTTTTACGCGCTTGAGTGATATGAAACTCATTGCGAAAATCTAAGCTAAGCCCAAGTACATCAAGCCCGGGTCCAAGGTTGGCACTTGTAGCTGGGACACTAAGAATCATACGACCGCCTTTGTTTTTGCCCTATTATAGCAAAGGCTATAATTTCCTAAACACCAAAATCAACCCCCCAAAGACAATCGCCCCAATACCAAGAAGCATTAGCGTGCTAGGGAAACCATCAAACACCACACCAATCAACACAGAAAACACCACATCAAGGTAGCTCACCCCTGCAACTACCCCTGCCTTTTTTGCTACGCCATAGCTTTTGGTAATGTGGATTTGATAAAGCACGCCAATAGCCCCCATAATGCCTATAAAAATCCACGATTTCGCACTTGGCATAACAAATGGCGCGATAAAAAAGTCCGCCCCGCTAGGTGCGTAAAACACCCCAATAAACATAGAGAAAAACGGCAGAATCGTCCCAATAGCAATAAATGAAAAAGCAATATACTCTGCGGGGTAGAAATTGCGCAGTCCGCGCACACTAATGAGTGCAAGTGCAGCGAAAAACCCACTGACAATACCAAGCAGGGCATTTTTGCTATCAACTTGTGCAAGGCTAGAATCAAAAGGCTGGAAGATGCAAAGCACCCCAGAAAATGCGATGAAAATCCCAAGCCAGCCCCTTAGTCCTATGTTTTCTTTGAAGAGAAAAAACGCAATAAGTGTAATAAAAATGGGGGAGATCTTTTGGAAAGCAAATGCCCCACCAAGTGAAATATGTGCAATATTATAAAAAAACAAATACAAAGAGATTGTCCCAGCTAATCCGCGAAAAAGTAACAAGAGAAAATGCCCACCATCTTTATGGACCTTAACTTTGCGCAAGAGATAAAACATAAAAAGTGTCCCAAGAGCATTGCGGAAAAACATAATCTCAATGCTAGGAAGTCCATCTTCGCTCAAAATCTTCGCACAAGCACCAATTAGGGCAAACTCTAAGCAGGCGAGCACCATAAAATACACGCCAAGATTGTGTTTGATTATCGTAAGCATAGAAAGCCTTTGCTCTAGTTTGGCTCACCTTGCCACAAATAGCAAGTGGGGCTAGAATCTACTTTAAGGGTTAGTTAGACGCTCGATTCTAGACTGAATACTTACGATATTATAGCGCGCTTGGTTGATGTTTGTCTGCATTGTTGTAAGCAATAGTTGGGCGTTGATTAGCTCAGTATAAGTGGAGAGATTCTGCAAGTAGCGGTTGTTTGTGATAATGTAGTTTTCTTTAGCTTGATGCAAAGAGCTTTGAGAGATGGTGAGCTGATGCTTGGCATTAGCATAATCACGCAAAAGCCCATCAATTTGCAAAGCAGCATTGCGCTCATACTGCACGAGATTTTGCCTAAGAGCATACATATCATACTTTTTAACCTGATAGGCAAAGCCGTCGCGTAAGCCATTGAAAAGATTGAGCGTGAAGTTTAATCGCACTTGCGATTGTAAGCCGTAGTAGTTGTTTGCCTTGCCTGCGCCATCGATATACCAATGCTTAATGCCTGTTATATCAAGCTGAGGGAGAAACTGCGCCTTTGTCATTTGGAATGTTATCTGCGCGGATTTTGCTTGGGACTTGACTAGAAGGTAATCAGGATTGCGCTCTAGAATCTGGGCGATTAGGCTTGCCCTATCGTATTGATGTAGATGCACCTTTTGTATCTCTTCTATCTGCCCTACTTCTACCTTCTCCCCAAGGAGATTTTCTAGCTCATTGAGCGCGTAAGCAAGATTCATCTTGGCATTTTCTAGTGAAATATTCGCATTGGAGAGTTGTAGCTGCATTGTGAGCACTTCATTTTTAGCGCGCAAGCCTTGCTGGTAGAAGGAGTTCGCCTTTTTAAGTTGTTCATTGAGCAAGCGTGCAGACTCTTGCGCAGTGTTTAGCAGGGCTTTGCTCTGCAAAATTTTGATATAAGCAAGTCGAGTGTTTAGGACTACATCTGCTTTAGCACTATGAAGCAAAAACTGCTGGCGACTAAGATTCTGCTTAGATTCTGCAGTGGTCAAGTAGTCCTTAAAACCGCGGAAGAGATTCATACTCGCACTTAAGTTTATGTCGTTTAAAGAATAGTGTGGCGAGAGACTTGGAGCATTGTAGCTATATGTGTAGCCACTACTAAGCGTGGGCAAGAAGTTGGCATAAGTGGAGTATTTGTTGTAAGTAGCAGCATAGGCATAGTTCATCTGGCTTTGCACTTTAGCCGAGTGGCGCAGAGCCTTACTGATTGCTTCTTCTAAAGATAGCGCACTTAAAGCCACATAACCACAAACTACATAGAGACACAAACCTCTAAACACTCTCAAACATTATCCTTGCACATTCTAGGGCATATCATAGCGCACAGCTTTGATAAACTTAGGAGACCAATAGCTATTAGACAAGCTAGCAATTTTCGCGCCACCTTTTGCCGATAGGTGCAAGAACTCTCCATTTTCAAGATAAATCCCCACATGATAGCCAAGTGCGCCTCGCCCTGTTTTAAAAAACACCAAATCCCCTGTGCGTAGCTTGCTCCGGTTCACCTGCTTACCACCCAGTTTCTTACCACCTTTCATTTGATCAATCGTGGTGCGAGGGAGCTGCACAGAAAAGCTCTCGCTAAAAACACTTTGCACAAAGCCACTACAATCTGCACCACTCTTTTTCGCACCACCAGAGACATAGGGAGTTGATTTCCACTGCTTTTGCTGAGACAAAAGTGCGCCAAGTGCGCTAGATTCCACCCTCCTAGAATCCTTCGCACCCTGCTTTAACGCTTTTTCGCGCATAGATTCTGCTTTTTTTGCAAAGTCTGTGGGATTGCTCGAAGGTTTTTTTGATGAAAATGCATTATAACCTTCTTGGCGGGCTTGCTTATTAAAATCCTGCAAGAAGCAACCTTGCAAATACGCGCTACAAATAGCGATACAAGCAACAAGTCCCAAGAATCTCACCGCCTGCATAAAAACTCCACTATGTGCGACTTAGCTGGGCATTAGACTCTAGGCGATTAAGCCAAACAAAGACCCGCACAACTGCTTCATACAGCTCTGCTGGAATCTCACTCTCAATCTCCACTTGCAAAAGCATATCCACTAGCTCATCATTGGCAAAGAGTGGGACATCATATTCTTTGGCTTTGGCGATAATCTTTTCTGCGATAGTACCCTTACCACTTGCTAGCACCCTTGGTGCGTTATCTTGCTTGACATCATAGGCTAGAGCTACTGCCTTTTGCATATGCTTTAATACCTCAGGACAATATCATCAAGCTCGCTCCAGTTTGGCACTGGACTTATGATAGATCTAGCAAAAGCGCGCATAGATTCTGCATTGCTCATTTTAGCAAGAATATGCGCAACTGAGCGCACGAGGACATCTGTCTCAATATTTACACGCCTACCTACCTTATAGCTGGAAAATAGAGTATTTTGCATTGTGTGGGGAATGATAGTCAGTGTAAAAGCTCTCTCCCCCACGCTAGAAATCGTTAGACTAATGCCATCGATTGTGATTGAGCCTTGTGGGATCACAAGCCCTAGTGTGCGCTCATCTACTGCGATGGTAAAGAGTGTTTGGTTCGCGTGAGAATCTATGGCAGTAATTGTGCCAATACTATCAATATGCCCCTGCACAAAATGCCCATCTAGCCGAGAGTCCGCCCGCAACGCTGGCTCAATATGCACAAATTTCGTGTAGTTTTCTATGGCGACACTTTGTGCAGAGTGCTTAGAAATCTCTAGGGAGAATCCATCGCTATGGAGTGTTATTGCCGTTAGGCACATACCATTTACTGCGATACTATCACCAATTTGCGGTGTATATGTACTCTCAAGTCGCAAAATATTATTCTCTAGCGCACGCACCTTTGCGATCTCTCGCACCAATCCACTAAACATCCCAAATCCTGTTAATTATGATTATTAAGACATAGTGCGCATTGTAGCAAAACTTTGTATGCAAGGCATTAGCCTATGATGTAGCATTACAAGAATCTTTAGGATACAATGTGCCTAAAACTTATGCTAAAAGAATCTATAATGTCAATATTTATCGATACACATTGCCACCTTGATGATGAGCGTTATGAAACGGATTTAGATGAAGTTGTAGAACGCGCGCAAAAACTAGGGGTAAAGGGGTGTATTATCCCAGCTGCTAGCCCTGATACACTTGCGCGCGCAAGAAAGATAGCCACGCAGTATCCGCATATTTACTTTGCTTGCGGGCTACACCCTTGCGAGATTAGCCACAGCAATGCTAATACAAACCACACTACCTTGCAAGAGTGTTTCAGTCTGCTTGATGAGCCAAAATGCGTAGCTATAGGTGAGTGCGGGCTAGATTATTACCACTTCTTAGACTCTTTTCCAAAGCAAGAGCAAAAACACAACCAAACAGAAGTTTTTATCACACATATTGAGCAGGCGATAACGCGGGATTTGCCACTGATTGTGCATATAAGAGAATCCAGCAATGATGCCTATGAGATTCTATCCCAGTACCCAAAGGCGCGCGGAGTTTTGCACTGCTATAATGCTGATGAAATTTTGCTAAAACTTAGTGATAGATTCTATTATGGCATTGGCGGGGTGGCGACATTTAAAAATGCTAGACGGCTTGTAGAGGTGTTGCCCAAAATCCCTCTGGAGCGCATCGTGCTAGAAACTGATGCACCCTATCTCACGCCCCACCCACACAGAGGGCAACGCAATAGCCCAGAATATATCCCACTAATTGCCCAAAGAGTTGCTGAGATTCTATCAACTACACAAGAACAGCTAGCAACAATAAGCACCAATAATGCTCACACACTCTTTGCCATTAGCACAAGCTAGGGCGCAAGATTTAGGTAATGGGTATTATGATCGCTAGAAAATCTGCTATAATCGCAACTTTTTTAATCACCAAATCCATTGAAACCTATAAGATTCTAGTCTTTCTAAAATGTAAGGAGTAGAGCGTGTCGCTTTCATCACCACTATTGCAACGCACAAATATGCGCAATTGTATGACCACTGCTAAAACGCAGGCACGCAAGAACTTTGCCAAGGGGCTCTTATTAGCAAGTTTGCTTACAAGTGTGCAAGCAGGAGGCTTTATACCTGACAATCACACTGCTTCTACGCTGCATTCTCTAGGTGTTGGCGTGGAGTTTTTAAACACCTTGCAAACTAACGCTATTTTGCAATCCACCAGCACTGATACGCGCTGGACACGCTTTGTGCAGCAGTTTGATGCAAGCTATGAGTTTATCCCCATTATCCGCTCAATGATCGTGCAAGCGGGGATTCCACAAGAATTTTTGTTCCTAGCGATGGCAGAGTCTGGCTTCTCATCAAGAGCATACAGCAAAAAGCGCGCGGTAGGGATTTGGCAGTTTATGCCCTATACCGCTAAAGACTTAGGACTTGTGATTAACGACTATATCGATGAACGCAGAGACCCTATAAAAAGCACGCAAGCAGCCATTAAATATTTGCAGTTTCTCTACAATGCCACAGGAGAGTGGTATCTCGCAGCAATGGCGTATAACTGCGGACTTGGGCGACTCAAAAAAGCAATTGAGCGTGCTGGCAGTAGCAAGCTAGAAGTGCTACTTGATGAGCAGGAAAAATATCTCCCCGGCGAGACACGCCAATATATCCGCACGATTTTAAGTATGTCCCTAGCCTTTAGCAATACACAAAAAATGCAATCTGTTAATAGAGAGTATCTCCTAAATCGAGGCGCGTTTGACACACTAGCCCAAGTGCAGGTAAAGGGCGGCACACTGCTTGCAAGTATCGCAGCAAGTGCTGGAATGAGCCTAGCTGACATTAAGAAATACAACCGCCACCTAACTTACAATTTTCTCCCACAATCAAGCAAGCAATACGCCATTTATATCCCTTATGACAGGCTCGCATACTTCAAGCAAAACTTCAACCCACACACCGTTGCCACTGCAAACTTTATCTTTCATAAAGTCAAAAAAGGCGAGAGTCTTGCTTCTATTGCTAAAAAATACGGCATAAGTATGGAAGAACTAAAGCTTAGCAACAACTTCTCCAGCAAGCAAACAATTTTTGCTAACCAAAAAATCATAATCCCCATACTACAAAAAATCACGCAAAATTAAAATGCAAGCCCAACGACCCTACCATAATATTTTCACTCTCCTAGGCGTTACATGGGCTTTGATGGGCATTGTCGCGGTATTTATAGTGGGTTGTGCAAACGAAAGCGTGTATAGCGGGGGTATTGGAGCTTTTAGCGATTATGATTCTCTGCAGTCATATCGCTCCACAAGCGCACTTACGCCAAACTATATCAACCAAACCTTTGATGGCGATGTCTTTAGCCTTGGTAAAAATGGTAAATCCGGCAGTAATTTTAGTGCGAGCAATGCCCCAAGTGATAGCTTTAGCGGGAATAATGCCTCACTTTTGCGTGGTATGCGAGAGAGTGAAGCAATCCAGCGCGCGACTATGCGCCCTTACCAAATCGCTGGGAAGTGGTATTACCCCACACAAGTGAAAGTAGGTAAAACCTTTGATGGTATTGCTAGCTGGTATGGTCCAAACTTCCACGCCAAAGCTACCTCAAATGGTGAGACTTACAATATGCACGCCCACACTGCTGCTAGCAAAACTCTACCAATGAATACTATTGTAAAAGTCTTTAATAAAGACAATGGCAAGACAACCATTGTGCGTATCAATGATCGTGGTCCTTTTGTCGATGGGCGCATTATCGATCTCTCTAATGCCGCGGCAAAAGACATTGATATGGTTCAAAAAGGCACAGCAAAAGTGCGTATAGAAGTCATAGGTTTTGGTGGGAAAGTCGATAAGCACTACCAAAACTCCCTTAGTGTCTCAAATGAGGCGATCCAAGATGAATTTGAAGTAGGTGATAGCGAGAGTCAATCAGTCTCTGGTGGGTCGTTTTCGCTACAGCTAGGAGTGTTTAAGCAAAAAAATGGTGCAGAATCTACTAAGCAAAAATACAGCGATACAGACTATAATGCGCGCATCAAAGAGCAAGATGGCTTATATCGGGTCTTTTTGCAAGGATTCCAAAGTGAAGAAGAAGCACAAGACTTCGCCAAGTCGCACAATCTAAGTCCCGTAATCGTGCGAGATTAACGAGCTAGATTCTAGGATAAGGAGCAATATGCAGCAGCTAGAGCGATTGACAAAAGAGACACAAATTACCGCATCATTAGAGATTTACGGAAGTGGCACAAGCACAATACAAACAGACATTGGGTTTTTCACCCATATGCTAGAAGCCTTCAGCAAGCACGCGCTTTTTGACACAAGGCTAGAGTGTAAAGGCGATATAGAAGTGGATTTTCACCATAGCGTAGAAGATAGCGGGATTGTGCTTGGCAAGCTTTTGGCACAAAGCATTTACCCTGCATCCCAGATAGAGCGATTTGGCAATGCTGCTGTGGTAATGGATGAAGCGTGTGTGGAGTGTGATATTGATATTAGCAATCGCGCGTTTTTGGTATTTGATATGGGAGAGAACTATCGTGGGAAAGTGGGGGAGTTTGATGTGGAGCTTGTAGAAGAGTGGTTTCGCGCGATATGCTTCAATGCCAATATTAGCGCGCATATCGTGCTAAAAAGGGGCAAAAACCTCCACCATATCACAGAAGCTGCGTTTAAGGCATTTGGCGTGGCTTTGCGCAGGGCATTAAGCAAAAATGATCGCATAACAATCCCAAGCACTAAAGGCTGCCTATGATACGCTTACTACTGCTTGATGTTGATGGCACACTCACTGATGGCACGATAAATCTCCTTGAGCTAGATAGTGGCACTTATGAAGCAAAATCCTTTCATATCCACGATGGACTAGGGATTGTAGCATGGCTAAAACTTGGGCGAGAGATTGCCATCATCTCTGGGCGAGAGTCTAAGTCATTGCGAAAAAGAGCTAGTGAGCTTGGGATTACTAGGATTTTTATGGGTGTGGAAGATAAGTCCATAATCGCTAGAAACATAATCTCTGGACTTAATCTCTCCAAAGATGAAGTAGCTTGCATAGGCGATGATATTAATGACCTAGGTATGTTTAGAGAATCTAGCTTGTGCTTTGCTCCGGCTAATGCCAATCCATATATGCATACAAAGGCTGATGTGGTGCTATCTTGCAGGGGTGGCTATGGAGCTGTTAGAGAAATGATAGAGTTTATCCTGCGGCGCAATGAAGAAGAATACCAAGAATTTTTAGCTCTCTATGAATAACTCACACATTTTACACAATCCAAAATGGCGCAAGCCCATCTATGCGCTAAAGCATTATTGCAATATCGCTTATGGTATGCATTGGTTTTTCGCACTAACACTTACTGGGATTCTTGCCTTTATCGTAACCTTTGCTAGAGATACTCAAGCAATCTTACTCAAGCAATCACAAATACCCCTTGTAGAACTCTATGACTTCTCTATTTACCAAGCTACAAATACAGGCGTAGAAACACATATCAAAGGCACAAAAGCCCTGCGCTATGCAGAATATGAACAAAGCTTTGAAACAATTTTGCACAAAATCCAGCCGCACATACCCAATGCACCGCGCATAATCGAATATGTCTATGGGCAAGAAATTACGCGTACAGACAATATCTATACATTCAACAAAGGCGGTGTCTATGCGAAAAACAGTGGCGAAGTCTTTTATAGCAAGCGCGCGAAATACGATGCAAAAAATGAGGTTTTCACAGGGAGTGGGGCATTTTGGGCGAGCTCAGTGGAAGGTAGTATGGAAGGACAAAATATCATCTATAATCAAAAACTTCAAACCACAACTGCAAGTAGCGTTACTGCTAAGATAGACTTGCAAGCGCGAAAGGATGGGAAGTGATCATAGATGCGCTAGAATCTATACGCCAGCTAATGCGCTTAGGCGCGTTTGTTAGCGTGCTTGTTGGTGTTGCTTTGGCACAAGAGCTTGATATACAAGCACAAAAGGTCTTTGCTGATGAGAAAAAGGGTGTTACCATAGCCACAGGCAAGGTCAAAATGGTCAAAGGTGAAGACAAGCTTAATGCCGATGAAGTGAGAATCTATGTCAATAAAGCGCGCAAGCCACTCAAGCTTGAAGCTATGGGGAATGTAGATTTTCTCCTACTTACCCGAGATGGCAGAAGACTTAAGGGCAAAAGCGATACGCTTATCTATCTCGTCGAGGCTAATGAATATCAGCTCATTGGCAGAGCCCAAGTACAAGAAATCGGCAAGCCAAACTTCCTAAAAGGAGAGAGAATCACACTCAACAACGACAACAACTTTGCCAATGTTGAGAGCAGTAACAACGCCCCTGTGCGTGTAATCATCGATCTAAACGATATGCAAAACAACAAAAATAGCCCCGAAATCAAACAACCAGAGTCAAAATCTAGGCAAGTAGATTCTATTCTAGAGCCAGAATCTACTCCGCTAGATTCTAGCAGTCCATAATGATCACTATCTCAAATGCCAGTTTTCTCACTTCTGCAAGCAAGCTTAGTGAGTGTCCAGCCCCAAACACAAGTGAAATTGTTATGCTAGGGCGAAGCAATGTAGGCAAAAGCACCTTTATCAACACCCTCCTAGAATCTAATCTTGCCAAAAGCTCTTCCACCCCGGGCAAAACACGACTTATTAATTTTTTTTCCTCTGTATGGTTTGATAGTGCTAAATCTAGTAGTATCCCTATATCACTTATCGACTTGCCCGGCATTGGCTATGCCAAAATCTCTAAACAAGAGCAAGCGCTTTGGCAATGCAATCTTTGGGAATTTTTACAGCATCGAAGAAGTATCAAAGTCTTTATCCACTTAATTGATGCAAGACATAGAAATCTCCCCATTGATGAGAATCTGGCACGCCAGATTCAAGCGATTCTCCTTAATGATCAAATCTTGCTACCCATCTACACTAAAGCCGATAAGCTTACCAAAAACGAGCTAGCAAAGCTACGCCAAAAAGGAACACTAATCACCACAAATAACGCTACAATAGCACAAACAATCTACCGCCCCAAATCCCCACAAGATCCGCAAACTCTCCTTGATATGACACGGGTGAGTATATTGCGCGCGCTTTTGGGTAGCAATGACTAAGGAAGCATTATGGTCCAAAAGATGAAAAACAGCACTTACAAAGAGATCACTAAAGTCGCTCTGCTTTGTTGTGGGTTTTTTATTTGGACAATGTGCAATCGCATATTTTTGTTTTTGCCTCCGCTAATTGGACTGCTATTTATCATTTTTATGGACATTCATCAAAGACAAAATCTCATTGCCACTATTGGGATTCTCATTTGTCTAGTGATTTTAGAAGCACAAAATCAGTTGCCACTAGGAATTTTGCCACTAGTGTTTTTGATCGTGCGCTATATCATTACAGAGAAATTTAACTTAATCTTTGGACATAACGCTCTCTTTGTCTTTTGGTATGTGGGTATGCTCTATCTTAGTTACTTTTTTGTGATGTATATTTTTGAAATGTTTGGCTCTAGGCTTGAGTTTAGACTCCATAGTGTGTTTATCGTGTATTTTTTATGTGAGTCATGCGTGGGAATTTTGTATGAAAAACTTAAGCAGAGATAGATGATGAAAAGCCTTGGCATCCCTTATAAAATCGTCTTACTTGTCTTTATGCTTGTGTGGATTATCCTAATACTGCGCATTTTTATCATCACAATCCAGAGGCACGACCACTATGAGAGAATCGCTAAGCGCAATATCTCTAAGCAAGAAGTGCTTGTGCCAGCTCGGGGACTAATCTTTGATCGAAATGGCGAGCCTTTGGCTGTTAATGAGCTGTTTTTCAGCGTGTATTTAGAGCCACTCCTTAATGACAAAGACTTGCGCGCTGCTATTGCTATGATCATCAAGCATCTCCCAGATCAAAACTTCGATGAACTTATACAAGCCTACACTAAGCAAAACTCTGCCTATAACCACGACCTTATCAAAGTCATCGACCATATTCCAAGCAATGATATACAAACAGCTTACGCAGCCCTTATACAAGAAGACAATATCCGCGTACAGCCTACTTTCCGCCGATTTTATCCACATGGCTCGCTTGCCTCACACATTATCGGCTATGTCGGCAGAGCAGATAAAAATGATGTTTTCTATGATCCTGTGAGTAAATACACCTCCATCATTGGCAAAGAGGGTATAGAGCGGCACTACAATACGATTTTACAAGGGCAGCTGGGTTATCGCAATAGTATTGTCAATGCCTATAATCAGCGCGTATCCGAAGCAGAAGAGTTCTCCCCACAAACACAAAATAACATCACTCTAACCATCGATGCCAAGCTCCAGCGAGCAATCGATGAAGAATACAGCGAGCAAAATGGTGCAGTAATCGTGCTTGATGTGCGAAATGGTGAGATTCTAGCAGCTGGGAGTTATCCAGAGTATGACTTAAACGACTTTGTAGGGGGTATTAGTGTGGCAAAGTGGCGCACACTTACTGATAACCCGCACACGCCACTTATCAATCGCTTTGTCAATGGGCAATATCCACCCGGCTCTGTTATCAAAATGGGCGTCGCAATGGCGATTTTAGAATATGGTGATATCAATGAATGGACCAAAATTGACACACCCTACTCAATCAAAATCGGCGAATGGCAGTTCCGCGACTGGAAGCAAGGTGGACACGGAAGCTCGGATATGTTTAAAGCCTTGCGAGAATCCGTAGATGTGTATTTCTATAAACTCTCACAAGTGGTTGGAATTGATAATATGACAAATGTGCTTAGGACTATGGGCTTTGGCGAACGCACGGGTGTGGATTTCCCCGGGGAGTCTAGAGGGATTCTCCCTTCGCCAAATTGGAAAGCCCAGCGTTATGGACACACTTGGTATGTGGGTGACACAGTGCAAACCTCCATCGGGCAGGGCTACTTCCTAGCCACCCCTATGCAAATCGCACGCTACACCGCCTTGCTTGCAAGTGGCAAGCTCACCACGCCGCACTTCCTAAAAAAGCAAAACAATGATGAAAACATCATAGATCCAAAAAATGTCCTAAATGACCTACAAAAGACAAAGCTCCCCGCTATCCAAAAGGGTATGGTAGAAGCGTGCAATGCGCCCGGAGGCACAGGCACGCGCAGAGTCTATGGCGCACAGGTCAAAATTGCTTGCAAAACAGGGACCGCGCAAGTTACTTCAATCCCACAAGAAGTAAAAAAGCGTGCCAAAGAGAGTGAGCTAGCCTACTTTCACCGATCACACGGGTGGATGACAGCATTTGTCCCAGCACATAACCCTCAATATGCCATTACCACGCTGATTGAACACGGGCAAAGTGGTGGTAATGCTGGACCCATTGTCGTGCGTATAGCTAATGAGCTTTATAAACTAGGCTATATCAAATAGCCCTGTAAGCGCGATACAATCGAGTTTTCAGCTCTTTTTGCATAGTAGTGCATAAAGCTCGAAATAGAATCTTGCCCACCCTCAAACCTTTCTTCTATCTCAAGCCTTTCTTCTTGGAGTAGCACTGCTGCTATGGTGAAAATCGCCTCCCTATTGCGTAAAACAAAGTTTGTAAGAGAGTCTATCGCTTCAATCCCACTACTAGAACTAGAAAAGACAAATGCGCTAGGTAAATTCTCCTGCACACTAACTAGTCCAAGCTTCTGCCCATCGCCAATGAGCTTGCACGCCCTTTGATAATCCTCTCCAAACACTCCAAAACTATCCTTAAACACCGCACGCGTAGCCCTATCACCTACAAGATAGAATCCAACTCGCTTAAGTAGCTCACTATGGCTTAGCGTGTGGGCAGAAAAGTGCGCCAAAAGTGTCTCAAACAATGTTACCTTTTGCACAATTAGCCCATTATGTAGCGCATAGAGCAATTTACTTGCGTGATAGATTGCATACACATCACGCAAGCTAGATTCTAGCAGAGGCAACCGCTTTAGCCCACTGTGGATTTTGCTATACACCTCATCAAAGTCGCGTTTAGAGATTGTAAGGGATTGATTGCGGATAGCATTAAGTGCTGCTTCATTGACAAGGCTTGCAAGGCTTGCACCACTAAAACCTGAAGTCTCACTAGCGATTTGGGGGATCGTTTGGGCTAGGGTATTTGGCTTGCTGGCAAGATACATTGATAGAATCTGCTCTCTTTCTTGCTTATTAGGCAGCTCGATGAAAAGCTTCCTATCAAATCGCCCACTACGCAAAAGCGCGGGATCAAGCGCATCAATATGATTTGTAGCTGCAAGCACGACCACGCCACTATTATCGCTAAAACCATCCATCTCTACAAGCAGTTGGTTTAAGGTAGATTCTCGCTCGCTATTATTGCTGCCCTCTTTGCGCGCTTTGCCAATTGCATCAATTTCATCGATGAAGATAATGCAAGGTGCACTAGCCTTTGCCCTACTAAAAAGCTCGCGTACTCTTCTTGCACCCACACCCACATACATTTCCACAAAGCCAGAGCCACTTTGGTAGAAAAATGGCACTCCACTCTCCCCAGCAAGAGCTTTAGCTAGAAGTGTCTTGCCCACGCCGGGCACACCACTAAGCAGTATACCCTTGGGGAGTTTGACACCAAATCGCTGGTATTTTTGCGGATATTTTAGAAAATCTACAATCTCCAATAGCTCCGCTTTAACCTCATCAATACCCGCCACATCGCTAAAGCGCATATTAGAGTATAGTGGCACGATGGTGGATTCTAGTGAATCTTTGAGCGCGGTGGCATTAATTGGCGTGATATTTAGGTGTGATTTGCGCGCGCGCACTAAAGCCGCTACCACAGCGACAATAACTAGCATAAGCAAAGCAGCGACACCATACACAAACCACTTTGTGTATGCTCTATCTATGGGCATAGTTTTGATGATGGCGGGATTTACTTGAGAGCGCAGAATCTTATATACCCGAGCATCTTTTGTTTGAGCGTAGAGATAATCATCTTTTTCCCAAAGCTTTATAATGAAACTTTTTTGCAAGGCATTTTCTAGCGTGGCAGCTGAAATGACCTTAGCATTATCCTTCAACACTAGGACTAGCACTAGGATCAAAAACACCACCACGCCCACAATCACTACCAAAAGATGCTTAGATTTTGGCATAGTTATGCTCCTTAATCTCATACTCTACAATTTCTACCCACCGCCCTAAATCCTGCTTAGATTCTATAAAAATTTTATTAAAATGCTCATCAAGCCCGACATACACATCACCTAATTGTTTTTCAATAAGCACTTGCAGAGGCTTATTTTGCGCCATTCTTTTTTGACGGAAGATAAGGTTTGCTTCTTGTATATGTGTATTGAGACTATGGAGACGCTCTTTAGCCAGAGTGCCATTGACACGATCGCCCATACTAGCAGAAGCAGTCCCAGAGCGCACAGAATACACAAAAGGGTGGATATGAGTTAGTGGAAGTGTGCGGACATTACTCAAAGCTTGCTCCCATATCTTCTCACTCTCTCCGGGGTGTCCCACAATGTAATCTGTGCCAATGGCATAGTCTAGAGCTGCGACTTTGTGCAATAGCTCATAATCACTCTCAAAGCGATTGGCACGATTCATTAGTGCTAGCATTGCATTATGAGAATGCTGCAAAGCAATATGCAAATGCCGCTCTAGCTTTGAGTGGGCTAGTAGCTCGCAAAACTCTTCATCAATTTGGCTTGGCTCAAGGCTACCGATACGCACGCGCTTTAAGCCATCTAGTGCAAATAATGCGCGCAAAAGCTTTGGTAAAGAGCTGTTGCTATCTCGCCCATAGCTCCCAACATTTGTGCCTGTAAGCACGACTTCTTGCACACCAGAATCTACAAGCACCTGCACCTGCCTTACAATCTGCTTAAGTGGTAGGGAGCGTGATTTGCCACGCACAGAGGGGATAATGCAATAGCTACAGGCAAAATCACAACCCTCTTGGATTTTGATAAAAGCACGCGATTTGCCCACAAACTCACTCACAATAGTAGAATCCAAATGCTCTAAGCTATCTTCATAAAAGAACTTCTCCCCTTGTGCGAGCTTATCTAAAGCCTGCGCTATTGATTCCTTATGGCTATGCCCTAACACACCATCAACCAAGCCTTTATCAAACAACGCCCTACCCTGCGTCTTTACACCACAGCCTGCAAACACCACAGACTTGCCCATACCTCTTACTTTTCTTACATAGCTACGCACACCAGAATCCGCGCCATTTGTTACCGTGCAGGAGTTTATCACCACCACCTGCGCGCACTCTTCTTCCAAAGTATGATCAAACTCCCCTAGATTCTCACGCATAATCTGTGTGTCATAAAGATTAGTACGACAGCCAAAAGTTTTGAAAAACACTTTTGGTTTTTCTTGTTTTATCTCTTTCATACAACGCCTTCTCAATGGGATTTATCGCCAAAGCCGTCATAAGGCGTTTGGACAAACTTAGTCGTCTCGTAGGCGATGAAAATATCTGGCTCTTGCAAAAAGGCTTGTGTGATCTCTAGCGATATTTGACTGCGCAATGTTAGCGTAGCATAGGCGTTTGTTTGATACCACACAGAGATAGTAATACCATTTGGCGCGATAAAGCTATACACCCTAGGATCGACATTAGCGTGCTTAAGCGAATAGCGATCACGCATTTTGCGCAAGCGGCTTTTAGTAAGCTGAGTGTAAGATTTAGAATGCTTGACCGTAATATCAAGGGCGATTTGCAAGGCTTTTTGATGATTAGAATCAAAAGTGATGCAAAAATCTATCCCATCCCACACCGTTTGCATACCATTGTGTGTGTAATTAGCAATCATCATCGTAAAGACGAAGTTATTAGGGATAAAAACTATACGCCCGGCTCGACGATTGTGTGCAAAGCTAGTTAAGGTTACATCTTCATACATTGTAATACGCAGCATAGAAATATCTAAGACATCACCCACATAGACACTGCCATCTTTCTCCACGCGCACCCTATCTCCCACATGCACGCTCCCTCCAATCACAATCACAAACCACCCTAAAATACTCATAAATAAATCTTTCATCGCAATAGCAAGCCCAGCAGAAGCAAACCCCAGCACCGCAACTAGATAAGTTACATTCTCCAAATAGGCAAAGAGCAAAATAAGCACAATAATGGTGATATTAAAAAAATTGATAATTTTATTTGCTGTGTAGGTGCGCTCATTGTCGATGATATATCGCTTGATGAGAAGCTTAAGCCCCAATGCCAACCCTATGCTAACAAGAATGGCTAAAGCGATATATATAAGCTTGAAAGTTTGCTTTTGTATTTGGTGTGAGAGCAGGGTATAGACTTCATCATAGCGTTTGTTATAAATATCAATGCTTGTGGAGATGATGTTATAAGCACTTTGAAACTCTAGTAGCTCTGCTTGCACAAGGGCTAGCTCTTTTTGGACTTTGGATTTGTCAATCTTGTTTAGCTGCTCAAGTAGTCTGCATTTACGCTCAATAAGTGCTAGCACGATTTCTAGGCTTTCTTTATTGCTTACAAATGTGGCTTTTGTGTTTTGCAAATTATTGATGAAAGATAGCCCACCAATGATGGCAAAAGGATTGGTGATAGCAGGCACTTCGCTTATCTCTGGTTTTTGGATCAAGTCTCTAAAAGGATCGCTTTTAGCATCCTTTAGCAAATCAAGCTGTCGCTCCAAGGTCTCTATGGCTAGACGCTTTTCATTAAGCGCACCAATGTCATGAGCATTGATATGTAAGATCTCATCTTGAAGCGTGTGCATTTGGCGCATGATGCGATTGTAGTTGGCATAATCTGTGTAGCGCTTTAGCCAAGGATTGTTGCTTGTTGTTAAAGTGGTATTAATAGAGATTAGCTCATTTTGTAGCTCTTTAAGCGACATTGTGGCAGGGTCTTTGTACCGGATATTAAGCGGACTCTCTTGCGATAGCGTAGCATAGGAGAATCCCATAAACAAAAGCCACATCAGTAGGGTTTGTCGTATCTTGCTAGTAAGCACACCTTGCCTTTGGAGTCAAATTAGCGCGCATTATAGCAGAACTCCTTTAGCACCTAGGTGCGATAAAGGCGTAGCCACTATGTGGCAAAATACAAATATGTTTTGTATGCGCGCCTTTTTTAAGCGTGATTTGCATAGGAGTCTGCAAGGTTCTGGCATTTTTAGCACAAAAAGGCTTACCAAATCGGTCAAATTCCACGCGAAATGTCCATAGCTCTTGGCAGGCAAGCTCTGTGCTTAAGCTAATAGATTCTACCCCAAAGCTTTCATATAAGCGCACGAGAATCTCACTATTATTGCGACACTCTATGGAGATATTGACATTACTATACCCTGATAAGCAGCGTTTATTTTTCCCATTTATGGCGATGAGATCGCCGGACTGGGGTTGATTGTCTCTATCTGTGGTAGGTGAAAATCGTGGCGTGTCAAAAAACACACTAAAGCTATTTAGTGTGTAGATTCCGCTTTGGTGGAATTGGATTTGCCAGAAGTTTTTACTAGAGTCTAAAAGCTTGTGGGGGTCAATGGAAGGATGCAAACTTGTTAGGGAGGCAGTTTGCTTAGGGGTAAAAAACACTAGTGAGTCATTTAGGGCTAAATGCTGAGTATAGCGGATATAAGCAAGTGTGATTTGCGCTGCTTGGTGTAGTGTATGCGCACTGCTTGGCATAGCAAAGCTTACAAACACACCCAAAATCGCAATGGAAACAACTAGCTCAAACGCACTAAATGCGGCACGCATTGCTTCTCACAAGCTTATATCTAGCCACAACCCTCCCCACATACACAATCTCTATCGTCTCGCTTTTTTGAGTTATGGGGGTAGGTTCTTCATACAAGCACGCCTCATTACCCGCCAAAACCCCGTAGAATCCAAGCCGTAAAGCAAGTGTCCTGTTTTGCACTTTTAGATTCTCTATACCGCGACTTTTTAGCGCGCTTGCTACATCTTTTGCAATGTAGTAGTTGCGCGCAAAATTTGCCTGATCGCTAAAAAGGTAAGTAAGCTTATTGCCAAAGAGACAAAAGCTCTCAACACACAGTACAAAAAAAACTAGCCCTATACGCACCTTAAATCGTGTGCGATACATTTTCAAGCGCACGCGCATATCATTGTAGAATCCATACACCAAAACAGGTAGTCCCACAACACACAAAGGCGCAAACTTAGTGATGTCAATTTCTTGCCGCAGGGATAAAAGCAAGCTGAATATCAGCCCACTTACGCTTATTAACACCATTAGGGAGTAATCTTTATGCCTAGTAATAGCCGCATATAGCGTGTAGATATAATACAAAAACAACAATGGAGAAAAAAGCATAGCAAATGCGCCTAACACATCAAGAGAGTAGGCTTCAGGCACGCCAGCAATAGAACTAGAGTGCAAAAACATATTAACCCCAAACCCCGCAAGTGCAACTATAAGTGCCCTACTCTTCCTATGTAAAATCGCATAGATTCCAAGCGCGATAAATAACACACAAAACACCAAATCCAGCATACCAGCTAGACAGATAAGCACATAAGGCACTCGTTTAAACCGCAGCTGGATAAAGCAAATCACTAGTAAAATAAAAATGATAAACCCACTCTCATAAAGTAGCAACGCTGATAGATTCACACCGGGTAAAAGCGCGTATAACAGCACTAAGAAGAGACTATCACGCTTTTTACGCAGATAGGTTCTTCCTATCATATACATAAGCCACATATTGCAACTATGCACAGCAATCAAGCTAGAGCGCAGGGCATAGTCATTACTACCAAAAATCTCCACACATACTCTTAGCCACGCAAATAGCCACGACTCGCTACTATGTAGCTTAATAAGCTCCTTGTAGCTAATGGAAATCTCCCCAACCATATACACTAAGAGCAAAACGCTCCCAAGCACACCCCCCAAAAACCCAACATCTACAAGATCATATTTACGACCCTTAGGAAGCGACCGCCTATGTAGCCACAAGCGCACTAGTAAAGTAGAGCGCGCGAAAAACTCTTGCACTACTTTAGAGAATCTCTGTAAAGTCATAGCCATTTGCACGCAAAACATCGCAAATCATCTGCTTATGCTCCTGCCCCTTAATCTCAAGCGAAATAATCACATACGCATCACCATAGGCTAGATTGGTACTAGTCCTATCATAGTCAATTTGCACGATATTTGCTCGTGCTTGGACAAAGATATCGCTTAAAGCTTGCAAAGCTCCGGGCTTATCGACAAGCAACACTTGGAATTGGAATTTGCGCATTGTTTTAATTAAGCCTTTTTGGATAATCAAATTAAGCATTGTTACATCAATATTCCCGCCACTTAACACCACACCCACGCGATCATTTGCACTTAGAGCAAGTTTATTGTGCAAGAGAGCTGCCACGCCCACAGCCCCAGCTCCTTCTACCACGAGCTTTTGATTTTCTAGTAGATACAAAATCGCTGAAGCGATCTCCTCATCATCAACTTCAATAATATCACTCACCAATGTCTGCACATAAGAGAAATTTAGCGCATTCACATCGCGCACGGCAATTCCATCAGCAATGGTACGCACAGATTCTGCGTTGCATATATGCTTATGAGTAAAGCTCTCTTTCATAGCTGGTGCGCCCTTAGCCGTTATGCCAATGATCTTAGTGTGTGGGCTTAAGTGGTGATAAGCAGAAGCGATCCCACCTATGAGTCCGCCCCCACCAATAGGCACAAGCACAATGTCTAGCTCCCTTTCAGCAATCATCTCAAGCGCGATAGTTCCCTGTCCTGCCATAACGGCTTCATCAGCAAAAGGGTGGATAAAGCTTAAGCCCCTATCTTGCGCTATTGCACACGCTTTAGCATAGGACTCATCATAATTATTGCCACATAGCACCACTTCCGCACCCAGCTCTCTAGTAGCCTGGACCTTAAGCAACGGAGTGGATTCTGGCATCACAATCACAGCGGGGATAGCAAAATGCCTAGCGGAGTAAGCTACACCCTGTGCGTGATTCCCAGCACTTGCGGCAATCACTCCCCTTGCTCTTTCATCTTCGCTCATAGAAGCGATTTTATTAAACGCGCCACGGATTTTGAACGCCCCTGTGCGTTGGAGGTTTTCCTTTTTCAAATAAATATGCGTACCAAAGCGCGAAGAAAGCTTAGGGGCAAGGGAGAGTGGGATATACTCGATAATTGGAGCAAGCCGATCTTGTGCCTGCTGCAAAGCTTGTAGTGCTAGCATTTTGACTCTTTTGATGAGATTCTTTAAGGCTTTATTGGATTCTAATGTTATTGTAGTGCGTGAAGCTTAAAATCAAGCAAGATAGCTCCAAGCTAACACGGAGAGCATCTTAGAAAAATTATCACTTAAGCAATTTACACTTTATGGGTTATAATAATCAATCTTAGATTAGCACTATAATTCAATAATTAAAGCAATTGTTCAAAGGATAAATTCTATGTCCCACACTACAAAATCACCCATACAAACACTCACCATAGCACTCATTGGGCAGCCAAATGTCGGCAAAAGCTCGCTGATCAATGCCCTTAGTGGCTCACATCTAAAAGTAGGCAACTTCAGTGGTGTAACCATTGAAAAAACTCAAGCAGTCTTCACCTACCAAAGCACGCGTATCATCATCATCGACCTACCCGGCTCCTACTCACTCAACCACTACTCCCCAGAGGAAAAAATCACCAAAGACTTCCTAGAATCTAGGCAGTATGACATCGTGCTAAATGTGCTAGATTCTACCAATCTTTCGCGCAATCTCGCCCTAAGCGGGCAGATTATGGACCTTGGGGTAAAGATGGTGTTAGGGCTTAATATGATTGATGAAGCACGAGATGAGCAAATTAACATCAACCACAAACTCTTAAGTGAGATTCTAGGTGTGCCCTGTGTGCCCATCTCTGCTAGTACAGGTGAGAATCTAGATCTCTTGCTTGATACGCTCATATCCTATGCGCAAAAACCCCTGTGCGCGCCAAAGCGCATTTATAATGACAAGATTGAAAAGTCTATCGCCAAAGTGGAGCTATTTATCACCCAGCAGTCCTTTTATGAGCTACAAACCTACCCATACGCTAGCTCGCCCCTATCAGCAAGGCAGCTTGCAATCCTGCTCATCAAGCAAGATAGTGCGCTTTATATCTACTTGCACGATAAGCCCTGCTACCACGAGATCCTTCAGTGTGTAAGTAGCGCACGCCAAGAGCTATCACTTGCAAGTGGGGAGAAAAACATCACTAGAATCTTCCATCACGATGCCATAGCCTACGCCCAAGGCGCAGCTAAAGAGACAATCACCTACCCAAAGTCTATCTTACAAAAAACCAAAGATATGGACTCACTCTTATTGCATAAGGTCTTTGGGATTCCTATTTTTCTACTACTAATGTTTGTGCTATTTGAAATGATCTTTTATGTGGGCGGATTTTTTAAAGACTATATTGAGCTAGGGTTTGCGAATCTAGCGGAAGTGATTAAAGAGCATATTGTGATAAAGGACTTTGCCTCCTTGCTGTGTGATGGAGTCATCGGCGGAGTAGGGACGATTATGGCATTTTTGCCACTCATTATTGTGTTGTATTTTGGGATCGCGCTACTAGAATCTAGCGGCTATATGGCACGCATAGCCTTTTTGCTCGATGGCTTTTTCCATAAATTTGGCTTACACGGCAAGAGCTTTATCCCGCTTATAGCGGGCTTTGGCTGCTCTGTGCCAGCTTATATGGCTACTCGCACGCTAAAAAATCGCAACGAACGCCTAATCACGCTATTTGTCATAGGGTTTATGAGTTGTAGCGCACGCTTGCCTATTTATGTGCTATTTGTGGGGGCGTTTTTTGACCCAAAATATGCCGGTATTGTGCTTTTTGGGATTTATCTCTTTGGCACGATTGTCGCGCTACTGCTTGCCAAGCTGCTCAAGCTCTCTGTCTTTGCTGGGTATGAGGAGCCCTTTGTAATGGAAATGCCAAAGTATAGAATGCCAAATTGGCGTGTAATGTGGTTTAGCGTGTGGAGCAAAGTGGTGATGTTTTTGAAAAAGGCAGCGGGATTTATTTTCCTAGGATCCGTGCTTATTTGGTTTGCCTCTCAATACCCCAAATCTCCAACCCTTGCCAAAGAGTATGAAGCTAAGCGTGCTGTGCTGGTAGATTCTGAGCAGTTTCGCGCACTCAACGAAGAGCAACAACAAGAGAAGCTATGGTATTTACACAATGAATACAATGAAAACTTCTTGCGCCAAACTTACTCCGGTAGGATCGGTGAAGCCCTGCGCCCAATCTTTGCGCCCCTAGATTTTGACTGGCGGCTCTCTATCTCAATTGTAGCGGGCTTTGCGGCGAAGGAAGTGGTCGTCTCAACACTTGGAGTCCTCTACGCACTAGGTGATGATGTCAATGAAGAATCCACCACCTTACAACAAAACTTGCGCGATAGCATTTCTTTCCCAACGGCGATTGCTTTTATTATCTTTGTGATGTTTTATATCCCTTGCTTTGCAGCAACCATTACCTTTGGCAGAGAAGCTGGGGGGATAAAGTTTGTGGTGTATTTGTTTGTCTTTACAACCATTGTGTCGTATTTCTTCGCGCTGCTTGGCTACTACTGCGCGCTATTTGGGTATCGATTTTTCGTCACTTAGGCACGCATTAGCGCGATCAAATATCGCTTCATCTTCACTTAAATCAGCCCATACCCACTGTGTGCCACTTTGTCGCTTGCCATCGAGCAAGTCTCCACCCTTGCGGTATTTGAGATCAATTTGGGCTATGTCAAATCCACTCAAATGCGTCGCGAACTCCCTTAATCGCACAGAATCTGGTGTATGTGTATAGAGATAGCAGTAGCCTTTAAGCCCATTGCGACTCACCCTGCCCCTTAGCTGGTGCAAAGTCGCCAACCCTAGCTTCTCTGGCGCGATAATCACAATGGTAGAGAGCTTTGGCAGAGAAATCCCTACTTCTATAAGCGTGGTAGCTAGTAATATTGAGCCATTTTGTGCAAACTCTTCTAGCACCTTTTCCTTTTCTTTGTCCTGCCCAGAAGTGCTATATACCTGCGAGAATCTAGCACGCCAAAAGCCCTCACCTTCTTTTAGCGAGAGATATTGGCTTACTTGGCTCTCTTCTACAAGCGGATAGATGATGGCTACTTGGCGTGCAGCCTCCACTTCTGCACTAATATGGGCTAGTAGCTCTGGGAAGCACGGCTTAGAAATGATTGTGGTAGTAATGTCTTTAGGATAAGGTAGCTCATCAATAATGCTTACATCAATCATTTTAGATTCTAGCATAGCCATTGTACGAGGGATTGGCGTGGCAGAAAACTGCAAAATATGGGGCTTTGAAGTAGAATCTATGGTCGCAAGCTTCTCTAAGTAATACCGTTGCTTCACGCCAAATCTATGCTGCTCATCGCTCATCACAAGCGCAATCTCCTCTCCGCTAATCTCGCGATAGAGCAATGCTTGCGTACCAATGATAAAATCCACCTGCGAAGCAAAAAGCCCTTGCAAATCCTGCTTAGATTCTGCGCTAATATAAGTGATATTTAGTGATTTTGGTAAGTAGAGTAGAGCCTGCTCGTAGAGCTGCTTTGCTAGCACGCTTGTAGGTGCCATAAGCAAGGATTTCTTAGGATAAGCCATCATCACACTAGCTAAAATTACCATCGTTTTCCCACAGCCCACATCGCCCATCACAAGTCTTTTTGCCGCTTTTGTGCTGGCTAGATCGCTGGCAATTTGCGCACACACACGCTGCTGGGCACTAGTGAGAGCAAAAGGCAAGCTCCTTACCCACGCTTGATAATCACCAATGCAGCGGTATTTGGCAGCATAGTCTGTGCGCTTTGTGCTTAGGCGCAAAAGATGGCAGTAAATCTCACAAAACTTAAGTGCATAAAGGGTATTCTCATCAAAGCCCTTACGCACACAAAATGCGCGGAAAAACTCTTTGTCCGGGTGAAAAATGCGCACAAGAGAGCTTGCCACATCACTAGGCAGTCCGCACTCCTGCAGAGCTTCTTGTGTAATTAAGCTTTGGGTTAGTCTTATCATATCTGCATTTTTATGCGTAGTTTTAAACTTTGGGATTATGGTATTGATCTCGTAGATAGTCTTTGGCTGGATTATTGAAAATTTCCCACCATCATCGCGCAAAACTCCTTGCACAAATACCACAGAATCTAGTGCAAAAAGCCTTTTGATATAAGGCTTTGGGTGAAAAAATGTCAATGTGATAGGCTGAGAAAAAGCGAGTGCGTAGGCGGAGATTTGCAACACTTTGGCATAACTTTTATAAGCTAGGATCTGTACTTCTAGCGCACCTTGCGCCCCATTATGAAGAGAGTCCATAAGCATTGTGCTCTCATACCCACTTGGCGCGAAAGTCGCAAGCTCTAGCAAATGTGAGAATCCAAACTTCCCTAGCTCCTGCGCGCTCATACTACCTCCACCTAGAATCTAGCGCGATTATAGTGTTTTGCCCGCCTGCTTGCAAGTAGCCCTTAAAGCGCGTTACATATCTAGGTATTAGCTAGATTCTAGCCTACTTAAAGCTTCTTGCTATTATTTGAGCGATAACGCTATCAAGCGCAGTGCTTATATCGCGAATGTGATTGGCGATTTGCGCATTTTGGTGTGTTATGTAGGCTAAGAAATAGTGTCATTAATCTGGCTTGCCTTTGGCTTGCTCCCACACTGCGATAATTTGCTCTCGCGTATGCCGCGTATGCTTGGAGAACTTCATCTCCCTGATTGAAGTGAGAGGTTTTATAAAACTTTATAGCCGTTTTGAAGCAAGTGGAGTAAGTAGCAAAATCTACCGCTAGCGTTTAGCTATATAAATAGTAAGTAAAGAGCAAGGTTCAGCGAGATGTTAGGATAAATCTAACGCTTTAGCACATTTGCGCTATAATCCCAAGCACACTACCATAAGGAGTAGCAATGCCAAAAGATGCCAACGGAAGCCCACTAGATTCTGGAGATAGCGTAACTATCACAAAAGATCTTAAAGTAAAGGGTGTTTCAAGCACGATAAAGCGCGGCACTATGGTTAAAAATATCCGCCTAAATGATAATGATGACGAGATAGAAGCTAAGCTTCCCAAGCTTGGCACAATTGTGATAAAAACCTGCTTTGTCAAAAAAGCATAGCACAAATGCCAAAAAAGTCCTATCTCATTGACACTTCTATCATACTCGATGACCCTGAAAACATCATCCATCTCTACGACAATGCCAAAAACACCTTATGTATAAGTGATATCGTGCTAGAAGAGCTTGATAAGAAGAAAACCTCACACGAAGTAGGCTTTTTAGCGCGAGAGTTCTTCCGCAATATTGGGGATTTTGATAAGCGCACCACAAGTAGCGCTAAAGCAAGCAGGCAAGAGTTGCCATTTCCTCCAAAGGAGCAGGACTTTTTATACATAGCCTACTATGAGAGCAAGCAAGGCGCAATCCCTATTACAATCATCTACCGCGCGAGCTACAAAACCAAACACCTAGAGTATGGGCTAAATGACGCAAGGATCGCAGAAATCGCCAAAGACTATGGGCTCACTTTACTCACCAATGATATATCGCTAAAAATCCGCACCAAAGCAAGTGGGCTTAATGCCCAATCGCTCTTCCGCGATCGTGTGGAAAACCCTAGCGAGATTAACTTCTGGCATAGCTTCTTTCTCCATAAAGACACTCCTTTAGCTCAGCTTGAGAAAACAAAGACATTTAAAACACTAAAAGAGTGGAGTCTAATCCATATCGATGAGCAAGATAACACCGATAGCTCGCTTTATCTCACGGGGAAAAAACGATTTGGCATAAAGCTACAGGGTCGCTTTGAAGAGTGGGATTTAGATGCAATGATAGATAAAGCTACTCCCTATGTAACCCCCATTAATTTGGATCAAAAAATGCTCTTTTGCCTACTTACCCATCCGCATAATGTCGCCACAATAGCCACAGGCTCAACAGGCTCTGGCAAGACACTTATCGCACTTCAAGCGGGATTAGAGCTGATTAAGCAAGAGATGGTTGATGGCATCATATACCTGCGCAATACCATCACTGCTAATGATAAAGAAGCTGAGCTTGGATTCCGCAAGGGCGATGAAGACCAAAAGCTAGGCTACTTTATGTATCCACTTTATAGTGCGATCAATTTCATCATCGACTCCTTGCGCTCTAGCTCACTAAAGAGCTACCTTGAGTACCGTGGTAATGTCAATACAATCCACAAGGAAAATGCCACGGAATATTTTTTAAAAAAACACAATATTCAAGTCGTTGATATTGCGCACGCTAGGGGAATCACTATCCGCAAGAAGTTTGTGATATTTGATGAGGTGCAAAATGCTTCAAATGCCACAATCAAACTCATTGGCACAAGACTTGGAGATGATAGCCGTATCGTCTTTCTAGGGGATTGGGCGCAGATTGACCACCCATATCTAAGCAAGTTTCGCAACGGTGCAGTGAGCCTATTGCAAAAAGCCCTAGCCACAGACATCATCGCTGGAATCCAGCTACGCCAGACGATCCGCAGCTCCATAGCACAGTGGTTTGGCGAGAGCTTTTAGACAAGGTGCGTGCAAACCCACTACATTTTTGCTAAAATCACGCATAAACTCCCCCTTGTAAGGCTAGCAATGATAGATACTAAACTTTTACTACAAGATTTTGACTATGTCGCTTCTGCCCTAGGCAAAAGGCAAGTGGATTCTAGTATCTTGCAAGACCTAAGCACCCTAGCCACTAAGCTCAAAAGTGCCAAGCAGTCCCTAGAATCACTCCAAGAGCTGCAAAATAAAAACTCCAAACTATTTGGCGCGCAAAAAACGCAAGGGGTGGATTCTAGTGCGCTAGAGTCTTTGCGCAAAGAGCTAGAGTCTAACAAGCACAGCATAACCCAAGCGCAAGAAGTTGTGCGAACTTTGCAAGAAGAGCTAGAATCTAGCCTTGCCACTATCCCCAATCTCCCAGACTCCCACACACCAAGTGGCAAAGACGAGAGTGAGAATGTCGAGCTAGAGCGGATTCTAGATCCTAGAGAGTTTGACTTCACTCCTAAAGAGCATTTTGAGCTAGCAGAGCAAAATGGCTGGATCGACTTTACTGCTGGGGTAAAGCTGGCTAAAAGTCGATTCTCTGTGCTACGCAAGGAAGGTGCGCTACTCTCTCGCGCGCTTATAAACTTTATGATCGATAGCAATCGCAAGGCAGGCTTTGAGCTTGTTAGCACCCCAGTGATTGTTAATAGTGCTATGCTCTTTGGCACAGGGCAACTACCAAAGTTTGAAGATGATATGTTTAAGCTCTCTAGCTTTGAAGAGCCAGATTCTAGCGAAGTAGAATCTAAAGGCATAAAGAAAAGGGGGCATAGTCTCTACCTCATCTCCACTGCAGAAATCACGCTTACAAATCTCTATAATGACTGTATCATCAATGCTAATGACCTGCCCATTTGCCTAACTGCTCAAACGCCCTGCTTCCGCAAAGAAGCTGGCAGTGCTGGGCGCGATACAAGAGGCATTATCCGCGAGCATCAGTTCGATAAAGTCGAGCTAGTTGCCATAACCCACCCAGAATCTAGCGACACAATGCAAGAGAAGATGCTACGCACTGCTAGCAAGATTTTAAGCGATTTGGAGCTACCTCATCGCTTTATGCGCTTGTGTAGCGGAGATCTAGGCTTTAGCGCGAGCAATACCATTGACATAGAAGTGTGGCTACCTGGGCAGGGATGCTACCGCGAGATAAGTTCTATTAGCAACACGCGCGACTTTCAAGCAAGGCGTGCTAAAATCCGTTACAAAGAAAATGGCAAAAACCACTTCGCCCACACGCTTAATGGCTCTTCACTAGCCGTAGGGCGCACACTTGTAGCCATTATGGAAAACCACCAGCAAAAAGATGGTTCTATAACAATCCCCAAAATCCTAGAATCCTACTTATAAGATATAAAGCTATGGCAGATGTAAATAGCATCCAAGAAGGGCAAGAACAGACCCAAATCACCGAGTCTAATGGGCTTAATGAAAAATTACAAAATATTCTAACTCCTATGCAAGGACTATTTGCTAGCCTTAGCCCCCAAATCCAAAAGCTTAAGGAAAACAAAATCGCCTTTTATAGTGTGCTAGGAGGAGGAGCAGTACTACTTGTGTTGCTACTTTTACTGCTGATTCTAGCACTTATGCCAAACAAAAATACAAAAAACCCTAAACAAGAAACAGCACAAAAGAGCGTAGCAAATGAAATCTCCCAAGAAGAAGTGCAAAAGCTCATTAGCACGCCACTTCCTGCTCCCAATGACGACACGCCAGATTCTAGTGTCGCCAATCTCATCATCAAAGGCAATGTACTCTATGATCAAGGCTATCGTCAAGAAGCATATGAAGTACTCCGCAAAATCGCTGATTTTTCCCAGTCTATCGCTAGCTACAATTTAGGCACAATGGAGCTAAAATCCCAGCTCTATCAAGATGCCATCGTAGCTTACAACGACTCGATCCAAACGGGGCAAAATGTCTCTGCAAGTGCGATTAATGCCGCAGTAGCAGCGCTGAAGCTAGATCGATTTGATTTATATGGACACTATGTGAAAGTCGCTAATGACAACCTAAGCGAGATTATCAACGAACCATTTTATAGCTATGTCTACGCGCTTGTCTCCTACTATAAAGACAAGTATTTTGAAGCCCTAAGCCCCTTGCTTAATCCAAATTCCCTAGACTTTAGTGCGCAAAACAACCGCCTAGCTGCCCATATTTTTACTATCTTTGGCGATGATACAAATGCTTTAACACATTTACAAGCTGCCGCACGCCCAGAAGACAACAAAGCTATCGGGCTGCTTTATGCGCGCAAGGGTGAATACACTCCAGCAAGAAATCATTTAGTAAAATTCCTACAACAGCACCCAAGTGATGTAGAAGCCCTTATGGCACTGCAAATTGTTGAGCTAAAGCTTGGCAACTATGCAGCAGCAGCAGCAAGCTTAGATTCCATCGCTTCAAGCAAGAAAATCCACGAACAGGCAAAGACCACCTACCCCATTAAAGTCATCATCAATCCAGAGCTCTTTGATGTGGGCATCGCACAAAAGACCTTTTGGGAGCGCGACTTTGAGAATAAGGACAAAATCGGCTACAAAATGCTCTTTTACTTCGCGCCATATCGGGTGTTTGATGCAAAGCGCGCATTAGAAGAAATCACCCAAGCAAGCAACTTTGCTCAGCTCAATATCACAGAAGGAAAAAATATCCTTCTGCGCTCCGCTACGACCGCCAAAATCGACAAAGAAATTATCCGCACACTTGTCGTGCTTGAGAGTAAGGATCTACGACAAGCATTAGTATTTCTTAAAAATGCTACAAAGACTAACCCAAACCACGCGATCTTATACTACAACCTAGGGCTAGTCTATGCGCAGCTTGGGCGGTATGATGATGCTTATGCACATTTTATCCGCTCATATTATCTTGATCAAAGCGATTATCTCTCTGGTATCTTTGCGGTACTCGCAGGTCGATTTAGCCACAAAGATACCGAGCGCGTGGTGTTTGATATGGTGCAATCTTTCCAAAATCACGAGATTCAAGACCACACCCAAGATCCAATCAAACACACATTTATAGAAAACTTTCTAAACTATCTCAATGGCAACCAAATCCAAGAAAGCGACTGGGTCGCACAAGCCAAAGTCAAAGAGCCTATTTACTACGCGCTAGAGTTTGTCTATGCGCTTAAAAACAAAGACAAGCAAAGTATGCTAGCTAATATCAACGCGCTTAAAGCTGTTTTTCCAAATGATGTGGTCGTAAATATTTTAGCCGTGCTTACTAAAAGCTTTGGCGAGAGCTTGCAAGATATTAGTCTCAATATGTATAACTTATTTAACTCCAACACCCTAGATCTACGCCCGCTATATTACGGCGGAGCTTTGCCTAGAGAGCTCTATGTCTATACGGGCTTTATCACAGGCTCTTTACAAAATCAAGCACGCATTATGCAAAACCACCTAACCGCTAAAGATAATGACCCTCGAGGCACTTTGCAAACACTTGGGACAATTAGTATCTACCAAAAAGACTTCCAAAAAGCCTATGCGATTTTTAATATGCTTGTTGATGAACTTAAAGAAGACGATAGTCATACGCGCTTTCTCACAGCAGTTTCTGCCGTGGGTGCTGGGAACTATGCTAATGCGACCCTACTTTTACAACTTGCTAAAATGGAGACCCCAACCGCCTATGAAGCACGCTATGCCCTAGGGTTACTCTATCAAGCCGCCCAAAACTACAAAGCAGCTGCGACAAACTACAACTTCGTGTCTTTAGCAAATTTTCGCTCCGAGTTTTTTGACTTCCAAATCGATACGCAAAAGATCTACTCCTACGAGCTAGAATCTAACACTAGCACACTTGCAAAGTAGTTTATGGACACCCTACTCTCTACGCTAAACCCCGCTCAAGCAGAAGCTGCGCAGCATATTGATGGGGCATTGCTTATCCTAGCAGGTGCTGGTAGTGGAAAAACAAAGACAATTACCACGCGCCTAGCCTATCTCATCAAAGTCGTAGGCATCGCACCACAATCCACCCTAACACTAACTTTCACCAACAAAGCCGCAAATGAAATGCGCCTTAGGGCATTGCAGATTCTAGGCGAGAGCTGCCCCCCCTTACACCCGCCATTGCTTTGCACATTCCATCGCTTTGGACTACTCTTTTTGCGTGAACATATCCACCATCTAGGGCGCAAGCACGACTTCATTTTGCTTGATGGTGATGATCAAAAGCGTATTGTTAAAAAGCTGGATTTTAGCTATGCGCACTTTAGTCCAGCACAGATTCTAGGCTATATCTCTAGCTGTAAAAATAAGCTAATTACCCCAAGCCAAGCACAAAAACAAGCAAAAAATCAAAACTATCAAGACCTAAGCAAAGCCTACCAAGACTACCAAGCATTCCTAGAGAAAAACAATATGCTTGATTTTGATGATCTACTACTAAAAAGCTATGAGATTCTAGCTAGCAATGCTGAAATCGCCACAATGATGAGTGAGCGATATCTCTACATTATGGTCGATGAATACCAAGATACCAACTTCTTGCAAGTCTCTTTACTGCAAAAGCTCTGCACCACGCATAATAACCTTTGTGTCGTAGGTGATGATGATCAAAGCATTTATAGTTGGAGGGGGGCAGATATTACTCACATCTTGCATTTTGCACAAATTTTTGACGCAAAGACCATTACCCTAGCACAAAACTACCGCTCCAAAGAACCGATTCTGCGCGCAGCAAACGCACTTATCGCTCATAATACTTCCCGCCTTGGCAAAGACTTAGTAAATACTAGGGGGGATGGCGATGAGATAGTGTTACTTAGCCATAGTGATGAAACACAAGAGGCAAACACCATTGCTAGCAAGATTGCTGCACTTTTGCAAAATAGTATTGCTCCTACACAAATTGCCATACTCTTTCGGCTCAATGCTCTCTCTCGCAGCATAGAAGAGGGCTTAAATCGCGCCAAAATCCCCTATAAACTTATTGGCGCGACTAGATTCTATGAGCGCGCAGAGATTAAAGATGTGCTAGCATATTTCCGCGTGGTGCTAAACCTTAATGATGATTTTTCTCTCTCTCGTATCATCAATGTCCCTAAGCGATCACTTGGCAAAGTTGCGCAAGAAAAGATCTTTAGCACTGCTAGTGCGCATAGCCTTAGCGTTTATGAAGCCTATAAGCAAGGTGTGCTAGATTCTATCCTATCCCCTGCGCAAAATAAACAACTGCGCACACTCTTTGACTCACTAGAAATACTTCAAGTAAAGCTACAAGAGAGTGCGCTAGGGTTTTTAGACGCTTTTGATGAGAGCTTCGCTCTGCGTGTGGAGACGAGCTTTGATGATATTGATAGGCGCGCAAATATTGAAGAGTTTTATGGCTATTTTCGCGACTTTTTTATGCAAAACCCACATTGTGGGCTTGATGACTTGCTCTATGAGTTAAGTCTAAGCTCTAGCACTGATGTTGAAGTGGGCGAGAGTATCAGCTGTATGAGTGTGCATAGCTCTAAGGGGCTGGAATTTGAGTATGTATTTATCATTGGCTGTGAAGAAGGATTTTTTCCACTTTTGCGCGAAGAGGGCGACTTGCAAGAAGAGCGTAGGCTAGCGTATGTTGCTTTCACGCGCGCTAGAGAGAAGCTCTTTGTCTCACACGCGCATTCACGATTCTATAAGGGCAAGCGAGAGACTCTAGCGCGATCACGCTTCATCAAAGAAGCCAAGCTTCTCCCAGAAGATACAAATGCGCATAGCGATAATGAGCCTAGCATAAACTCTCAAGGGCTAGAATCTAGTCAAGATTTTAGCAAGGGTTGTGCGATTAAGCACAAAATCTTTGGGCTAGGCATTGTGCAAGAAGTGCGTAAGGTTGGCGAACAAGTGTATTTACGCATTAACTTTGGTGGGAATGTCCGCTTGCTACTTGCAGACTTCGTGCAAAGGGTATGATGTGAAGTATCTAGCTGTAATCATTCTACTCACGCACGCTCTTGTAGCGCAAGAGTCATCACTCAAACAATATATCACCCAAGCCTACACTACTATGTATAAAGACTACGACATCCACATTACACAAATTAGCCTGCAAGCCCCACAATCAGCACAAGAGCACAATCTCTCCTGCCAAGCTCCAAACATCTGCACACTTTCACCCAATGCACTTGCAAAATCTAGTGGCACGCTTATTGCTAAAATCCACAATGGCGCAAGTGTAGTATCTGTGCCTATCTCTTATAGCATTGATGCGGAACTAAGTGTCATCAAAGCCACAGCACTCATTAGCACAAATGCGGACATAACAAGCCAAAATACCACCACGCAGCGCAGTAAGCTTGCACTGCTTAAAAACACCAAACTCCTGCCACAAAGTGCGCTAGGGAAGGTCTCTGCGAGATCGCTTATCGGCTCCGGGAACATTATCACGCTAGATAAGATAAAAGAGCGCGTACTAGTACGCAAGGGCGAGATGATCACAGCAATTATAAAAAGCCAAAATCTATCTCTACAAACCCAAGTGCAAGCCTTGCAAAATGGCACACAAGGGCAGATTATCAAAGTCCTAAACCAAAGCACACAAAAGATCTTGCGTGCGCAAATTATTGATGAAAGCACCGCAGAGATTCTCTAAGCACTCTATCTAAACATTGCCTAGCTAGAATCTAACGGACTTGCTCGCAATGATAGCAATGCAGATTCTAGCTTCCCACACAAAGTATAACAATGTTAGATCCTAGGAATATGAGTGGGCTTTGGCTACTTGAGATCTGCCCAGCTATCTCCTAATGAAACGCTAGATTCTAGCGGAATAGCTAGAGGATAGATATTATCCATAATATAGGTAATTTCTTTGGCGGATTCTAGGGCGTTTTGTTTGGGTAGCTCAAAGATTAGCTCATCATGCACTTGTAAAAGCATAGCAATATTTGAGCCTTGGATATGAGCGTGGATTTTTAGCATAGCCATTTTGATAAGATCAGCCGCGCTACCTTGGAAAATCGTATTAACTCCCTCTCGCAAGTAATTAGCGCGCATAAAATCTGTGGCGTTACTAAAGTCAAAATGCCTTCTATGCCCTAGCAGCGTCTGCGCATAGCCATTGTGCAAAATCTCTTGCTCTTTAGATTTTAAAAATGTCTTCACTGATGGGAAAAAGTCAAAATAGCTTTGGATATAGGACTTTGCTTCGTTAAAGCTTATACCTAGTGTTTGAGCAAGCTTACGCGCACCCATACCGTAAATGAGTCCAAAGTTAATGCTTTTAGCAATGTGTCTCTTCTCTTGCGCTTGCTTGGGCGAAAACAAAATGCTAGCGGTTTGCAAGTGAATGTCTAAGTGATTGCAAAATGCTTCAACCAGCGCGGAATCCTGCGAAAAATGCGCGAGCAATCGCAGCTCAATTTGCGAATAATCAATCGAGAGTAGTGTATAGTCTTCACTCTTAGCGCGGAATCCCGCTCGGATTAGTCTGCCTTGCTCACTACGCACGGGGATATTTTGGAGATTTGGATTCTTGGAGCTTAGACGACCAGTAGCAGTGCCACTTTGCAGAAATGAAGTATAGATTCTACCTGTGTCATTATGCTTCAATAGTGGCTCTACATAGGTATTTTTCAGCTTGCTTGCTTCTCGGTATTCTAAAATTTTCGGGATTACAGGGTGGGCATCTAGCAGGGCTTGTAGAGTCTTTTCATCAGTGCTATATCCGCCTTTAATCTGTCGCTGCGCCTTTAATCCAAGCTTGTCAAAGAGCATAGTGCCTAGCTGCTTTGGGGAATTTAGGTTAAAGACATCATTGCAAAGTGTGAAAATCTCTTGCTCTAGTGCCAAAAGATCCTTACTAAAGCGCGTGGAGAGTGCTTGGAAATATTTGGTATCAATACTGATACCATTGTCCTCCATTGCCACAAGCACTTGGATAAAAGGAAACTCCAAGCTTTGAGCAAGGATGGATAGCTGCTGCAAGCCTTTGGATTCTAGGGTGGTAGAGATTATATGAAAAAGCGCGAAGCAAGCGGCTGCATCTTCTGCAGCATACTCTGTGGCAGATTCTATTAGCACTTCAGCGAAATTCTGCTTGCTACCAAGCACCTCGCTAAAAGGGAGCATTGTGTAACTAAACCACTTGCGCATTTGCTCATCTAAGCCCACCTTGCTAGCACTATCATAAAGCCACGCCAAAATCATAGAATCATAAATCTCGCGCTTTGGCTCTATGCCTAGCTTTTTGGCAATCTGCAAATCGTATTTGAGATTATGTCCAATAAGTGGGTAGGAGAAAAGTAGCTCTAATGCCGCTTTTGTATCTGCTAAGGAGAGTTGGCTTGGCGCGCCTAGGTAGGTGTGTGCCACAGGGACATAGTAAGCATTTTTGCCATCAAAGCAAAAACTAAAGCCCACAAGCTCCGCCTTTCTTGTATCAAGCCCTGTGCTCTCGCAATCATAGGCGATTTTTGTATCTTTAGGCAGAGGCGTAAGTAGGGCTTGTATCTGCTCTAGATTCCACAAGGTATGCGCTTTGTAGGTAAATGTTGTAGAGGTAGATTCTAGAGATTTAGGCTTTAGTGTCACTTCGTGTTTAACATTCATAGGCTCGCCTGAGAGTCGCTGGACGATTTTAGTAAATTCATAGCGACTTAGCTCATCGATGATTAAATGCAAGGGATTTTTCTCTGGCATAGCAAGTACTTGAAAATCTACATCTAAAGGCAAGTCTTTTACGAGCGTTACAAGCTTTCTACTAAGAAGTGCGCTTGATTTTTGCTCTCTTATAGCTTGAGCTAGGCGTTTGCTAATGACTTCTTCTAGCTCATTTTCTCTCGCATACATCGCATCAAGCGAGCCAAAATGCTCCAAAAGCTTGCAAGCAGTCTTTGCGCCTATGCCTTTAATGCCCGGGACATTATCGCTTGTATCCCCTACTAAGCTTTGATAGTCGATAAACAAATGCGGTAGCACGCCAAACTTCTGCTGGCACTGCTCCTGTCTAATCTCTACTTGTCGTACAGGATCAAGTAAAAATACATCATCGTCAATAAGCTGGTAGAGATCTTTGTCGTGGCTGATGATTTGGGTTTGTATGCCTTTAACCTTGGCTAGATGAGCCAAAGAAGCGATTACATCATCTGCCTCATAACCCTCTTTTGCAATTTTCACAAGCTGCATTTTCTCAATCCACTCAATGGCGACAGGAAGCTGCAGTAGCAACTCTTGGGGAGTTTCTTGGCGATTTGCTTTGTAGTCTTTATAAATATGCTTACGGATATTTTGCCCTCCACCTTCTAGGGCGAAAACAATATAATCTTGTGGATTACTTTTATAAAGCTTCATAATGAGATTGGCAAAGCCTGTGAGCAGCCCCGTAGGGAAACCTTGAGAATTTTGCAAAGGTGGAAGCGCGTAAAAACTACGGAAAAAAAACCCAAATGTATCAATAATGATAAGCTTTTGCATAAAAGTCCTTTATGATTGCACCTCTAAAGATTGCAAACACGGAAGTATAGCTAAAGAGCGTTGCAGATATAATATACCCCATATACTTTCACTAGTTCCTAACTTTAGATGTTTTTAGGAATTCATAAGGACTATCTCTATACAATCCCAAGTATTCACAACTTGTATTGCAGAGTAGCTTAGGATTGTGTTGGGTTAGCAAGGAGATCAAATGGGCAAAAAATCTCTCTTCGCATTTACTCTAGTTTGTGTATTTGGCTTTATCATCGGTAATGGTATTTATGGACTATACAATGCAAATGCGTTAAGCTATCTCTCAAATGATTCTGTTGCGTGCAATAATTGCCATGTGATGAATGAGGTCTATCACGATTGGACGAAGAGCTCACATCAAGGCGTAGAGTGTATTGAGTGCCATTTGCCACACTCATTTACACGCAAATGGCTAGCTAAGGCTTATACAGGACTAGATCACGCCTACCATTTTACATTTGATAAGCATCTACCGACAAACTTTACTGCGAATGCAGACACCAAAGCGTGGGTCAAGGAAAATTGTATGCGCTGTCACGGCAACTACGCACATAACGCAATTAATCCTACCAAAGGTGGCAAAGAGAGCAAAAATCCAGTCAATAATAGCTTGGATTGCATCTCCTGTCACCATAATGTAGGGCATTTACGGGATTTTTAACACATATTAAAGGAGAGTTAAATGGGTAAAAAGACATTATGGATTGCACTAGCTGTAACGATCCTTATAGGAGCATTGGTCGCGTATATCACAGCAGATATAGGACGGAAAAAAGGCGAGCAAACTGCGCTTAACATAGGGGCTTCTGCTGGGCTTAGTGATAGCGATCCGCGCCTAAGCACTTGGGGGGAGAAATTCCCGGACTATTTGGATATGTACTTAAGCGGTGCGGCACTTGCACCCAAATCCACTGATTTTGGTGGGAATCTCTCCTACAACAAGCTTGATAGATTCCCACAGCTTGTAAAAATGTGGGCTGGGTATCCCTTCTCCAAAGACTTCAATGAAGAGCGACACCACTTCTATATCCAAGCTGACCAGATGAAAACAGCTCGCAATAACAAAGACTTTCTCAATGCTTCTGGGCTTAAAGCATTTGGTGGGCAGCCCACAGCTTGTATGAACTGCCATAGTGGCTGGAGTCCTTGGCTTTTAGAAAATGTTTCTAAAGGCGATTTTTTAGCATTTAATAGCGCAAAATATTGGACAATGATCAAAAATGTCCCAGTCTTTAATGAGCAAGCACCAGATAGCCCAGAGCACCTAGGGCTTCACGGTGGCACGAGAATGGGGCTTACTTGTGCAGACTGCCACTCACCTAAAGATATGAGCCTGCGCATCACTCGCCCAGCTCTTGTCAATGCGCTTGTCTCGAGGGGTTATGAGATTGATGAGAATCAAGGCGTGAAAGCCACGCGCCAAGAGATGCGCACGCTTGTTTGCTCACAATGCCATGTTGAATACTACTTCGCCCCTGCTGGCAAAGTCACCACAATAGGTGAGAGTATTGCCAATGATCCAAATGCCAAATGGCTTGATGGCACACAAAAAACTTATGAGCAAATTGACTATTGGCGCAATGGCAATAAGCCTACACAAGTTAGCGTAGATGGAACAATGCTTGTTTTCCCTTGGAGTGAGTGGAAAAAGGGTGAGCCATTTAAGATTGAAATGTTTGATGACTACTATGAAAAAATCAAGGACAAATTCCCGCAAGATTGGGTGCATAAAGACACTAAGGCCCCTATGATTAAAATCCAGCACCCAGAGACAGAGCTAGCAAGCGGTGGAATCCACGCGCAAAATGGTATATCTTGCGCGGATTGCCATATGCCATACACACGCAATGGTGCAAAGAAAGTTACAAGCCATCAATTTGTCTCTCCACTTAATGATATTAATGCATCGTGTAAAACCTGCCATAGACAATCAGAAGAGTATCTTAAAAAGCAGGTATTCAATATCCAAACCTCTATTGCCTCTATGCAAAGAAGTGCAGAGTATGCGATCGTAAGCCTAATAGAAGATATTACCAAGGTGCGTGCGCAAATGGGAGGACTAACTAAATACCAAACTGATGGCATAGCAGATGACAAGAAAATCTCTCAAGCCCTTAATACAGTGCTTGATCTTCACCGCAAATCACAAATGCGAGCAGATTTTGTCAATGCGGAAAACTCCACAGGATTCCACAACCCAACAGAAGCGGCTAGGATTATGGGGCAGTCAATCGCTATGGCAAAAGAAGCACAAGCCCTACTTGTCTCTCTTGCAGCAAAAGATAATATCCATATCACACCATCAAACCTAGGCTTTAAGGATATGCAAAAATACGCACCCGGCGAGTTGCGCTACCCAGTAGATATGGAAGGACATAAAAAAGGCGATCTCTATTACAATGAGCCTGATGAAAAAGATGTAAATCGTGCGCCAAATAAGCGACTACTTGAGCTTGATGAAAACCTATCGCCCTATAACTACACCAAAATCCACGCAAAGCCTTAAAGCCCGCCGCCTAAACAAGGCGGTCGCTACTCGCGCCAGCAATACCCATAGCCTAGAATCTACCTAAGCACACTAAATAACACCACCAAACTATAAAGAAGTTTTTAGCAAACTCGTGGTAGAATCCGCCCTTATGTTGTTTTGCAAGCATTTATGCCTATCTTATGAAAGGAGAGAAGACAATGCCAAAGATGAAGACAAATCGCGGGGCAGCCAAACGCTTCAAGTGTAAGAAAAATCTTGTCAAGCGTGGCTCGGCATTCCGCAGTCATATTTTGACAAAAAAGTCGCCAAAGCGTAAAGCACGGCTTAAGTCCCCCCATTTCGTGCATAGCGCGAATTTAGATTCTGTAAAGAATCTATTGTGTCAAGCATAAGTTCAAGTCCCCCTACAATAGGGAAAGATTAGCGAAAGCTACACCTACATATAAGGTCAAGGAGAAACAATGAGAGTTAAAACAGGCGTTGTCAGGCGCAGACGACACAAGAAAATATTAAAACTAGCACGCGGATTTTACAGCGGGCGTAGGAAACATTTCCGCAAGGCTAAAGAGCAACTAGAGAGAAGCTTGTGCTATGCGTTTCGTGATAGAAAGCAGAAAAAAAGAGATTTTAGAAGCCTATGGATCGTGCGCATAAATGCTGCGTGCAGAATCAATGATATTAGCTACTCTAAATTTATCCACGGATTAAAACGCGCTAATATTGAGCTTGATAGAAAAATCCTAGCAGATATGGCTATCAGCGACCCTCAGGCTTTTGCTTCGGTTGTCCAGCAGGCTAAAGCAGCACTATAATCAATACTGCCCATATTTCTATGGGCTTTACCAATCCCGCACTTCCTTACACAATATGATTCTAGTATGTAGCCCTAACTTTTCTCAACTAGATTCTAGCTGGGTTAGAATCTAAGCTAGATCCTTACTCCAAACGCAAGCCTACCACCAAATCCTAAAAAGTAAAAAATCTTTTAATTTATTTATAAAGGCTTTTGGGTTACTATAGTGGGATTTTAGAGTTAAGGAGTGTTAATGCAAGAGACACAATCACGCCCTAAAGTTCTTATCATCGGTGGTGGCTATGGTGGGCTTAAGGCTGCTCTAGGCTTACAGCGCAAGCTCAAAACCCAAGCAGACATTACGCTTATTAGCAAGCACGACTATCACTACCAAACCACACTTTTACACAAAGTTGCCATAGGTACTCTAAGCTCGCGCAAAGCTAGAATCTTCTACCGCAAGATTCTAGATCCCAAGAAAATCCGCTTCATCAAAGACAAAATTATAGAGCTTTGCCCACAGGAGAACAAAATCATAGGCAATGGCGGAGCTTATGAGTACGACTACCTTATCATAGCTCTTGGTTTTCGCCCAGATCATTTGGGCATTAAGGGCGTGGGTAAAAACACCTACCGCCTATCTTCACTCAATGCCGCACTAAAACTTATGAAGAATATCGAAAATAAATTCAAAGAATACACCCACACAAAAAATGTCCAAGATCTCTCTGTAATCGTGTGTGGCACAGGCTTTACAGGGATAGAATTTACCGCTGAGCTCGCTACACAACTTGATGAACTATGCCTTATTTGTGGGATTGATCGCTCCTTGCCTAAGATCACTTGCATAGGGCGATCGGAGCATATTTTGCCCGTGTTTAATGACAAGCTTGCCACAGCAGCAGAAACCAAGCTTAAAAAGCTTGGTGTGCGCATTGTCTCAAATGCTACAATTGAAGAAGTGCGTGATGATCGCGTGATCGCTCGCTATAAAGGGCAAGATGAGCCACTAGAGATTCTAGGGAATACGATTATTTGGAGTGCTGGGGTTAAAGGTAGCGAGATCATTGAGCAATCAATCCTACCAAATAAAAAGGGTAGAATCCCCGTAAATGCCCAGCTACAATGTGAAGCCTACCCAAACATCTATGTCGTGGGCGATAGCGCGCAAGCTAGGGACAAAGACATTATCCACGCTCCCACCGCTCAACTATCCGCACAAATGGGTGACTATATCACTGAGCTTTTTATCGCTAAGCTTGCTAATAAGCCCTTCACACGCCCCTTTGTATTCCACCATAAAGGCACGGTTTGCTCTATAGGGCATACAGATGGCGTGGGAATGGTCTTTGGCAGGGGGGTTAGAGGCGAACTTGCAGCTTTTATCAAAAATACCATAGAAAACAAGTGGCTCTATAGCATCGGGGGACTTGATATTGTCTTTAAAAAGGGTCAGTTCCGCTACCGCACGAGCAACTAGCCTAAGTAGCGATAAAAGCTAGATTCTAGCACCAAAGTGCAGGCACTTTGGTAACAAGTGGGACTCAAGAGATGGGCTAGATTCTGGCACTTGCTTGACAATATGCTACAAATATTGGTAGCTTGAGACCCACTTCACCACAAAGGATTTTTATGCCTATAGCCCATACTATCACGGATCTAATCGGTCGCACGCCCATTCTCCACCTTCATCAATTTGCCCCAAATCTCTATGGCAAGTGCGAGTTTCTCAACCCAAGCCACTCGGTTAAGGATCGCGCCGCTTTTGCGATGATACAAGATGCGCTTGATCGCAAGCAAATCACAAAAGACACCATCATAGTAGAATGCACCAGTGGCAATATGGGCATATCTCTTGCGATGATTTGCGCTAGCCTTGGACTAAAGATCATTATCACAATGCCAGAATCTATGAGCATAGAACGCCGCAAGATGATGGCACTCTTTGGCGCGAAGCTTGTGCTGACCCCAGCCGCACAAGGCATGAAAGGTGCGCTTGATGAAGCTAGCAGACTGCTAGAGAGTATCCCCAACTCTTTTATGCCAAGCCAGTTTGAAAATCTAGCCAACAAAGAAGCGCACAGGCGCACCACAGCGTTGGAAATTTATGAGAGCTTTAATGGTGATCTTGGCTATTTTGTCGCAGGCTTTGGCACAGGTGGGAGCATTAGTGGTGTAGGCGAGGTGCTAAAAGAGAAGGTTTCTGGCTTGCAAATCATCGGTGTCGAGCCTGCTGCCTCCCCGCTACTTAGCCAAGGGTGCGCCGCTGGACACAAGATCCAAGGCATAGGAGCAAACTTCATCCCCAAAATCCTAAACACTAGCGTGATAGATTCTATCGTGTGTGTGGAAAATGAGCAAGCAATCGCTTGCGCCCAGCAGCTCGCTAGAATCGGTGTGATGGTGGGCATATCAAGCGGGGCAAATGTCGCCATCGCCCAAAAGATCGCCAAAGAAAATCCAAGCAAAAAGGTGCTAACAATGCTTAATGACACTGCCGAGAGATATCTCTCTACAGATTTGTTTAATACCCTATAGCTAGAATCTAGCGCGATTGTAGTGCTACCTGCTAGGTCTTTTAAGCACACTTAAACGACCTAGCACTTAAATGCCCATCACCTACAAGTAACCCCATAAACCTTGGAGCAAACAATGACCCTACAAAACTTTATCAAATCCCCCTACAACCCAGAGTATTTCAAAGACTTTATCCAAGAAGCCTTCCCACAAGCCCAGCTGCTAAACTCCCCCACCACGCCCTACAAAGATGGGCATATAATCCACGCCTACACCCCCAATCTGCCAAGACATAGAGCTAGAATCTAGCAATATCCTGCAAGTATTCGCATTTGAAGTAGGTAGCACACACGCTAAATAAAGAGCTAGCCAAAATCGCTAAAAATAACGCCTCCCATATCCTAGCGTGCTTTTATGACCCAAGCGATACCAAAGAGTTCCGCTTAAGCCTTATCACCACAGGCTTTGACTTTGAGGCTAATAAACCCACCCATAGCAATCTCCGCCGCCAAAGCTTCGTGCTAGGTAGCTCTATCCCCACTCACACCGCACAAAAGCAGCTAAAAGCTCTCATAGATTCTACAAGTAAAGATAAGCAAGCCCTAGAATCTGCCTTTTCCCTAGAGCCTGTTACCAAAGAGTTTTACAAAGAAATTGTAGGGATTTTTATCAAGCTTATAGACTCTATCCAGCTCCCCTTAGAATCCCAAGCAATCCAGCCCCATTCGTCATTGCAAGGCGAAGCCGAAGCAATCCACAATCAAAAAGTAGATTCTAGCGAT